>CAVYGM010000004.1:0-426818 GCA_963768025.1 uncultured Cytophagales bacterium | reverse complement strand
AAATTATGGAAAGATGGTAAAAAAACGAAAGCATTCCCTTAATAAACACATTTGTTCAATAAAAAAGTTTGGATACCAATCCGATAGAGTTCATTGGGGGGCATTTTTAACAAAAATTAAGAGACTCTGGCAACCTTGGAAAAATCTAATTTTTAGACTTGCATTTTTTTAATACAATATATCTGTTTTAAAGAAATAAAACCCTAAATTTGCGGCAGTTTTTGGAAAACTAAACTTCTACACTCAAATAAGTAACTTATATTATGGTATCAGTAAGACCGGACGAAGTTTCAGCCATTCTACGTGAGCAGCTCGCTGGCTCAAAAACGGAGGCAGAACTTGAAGAAGTAGGCACCGTGCTTCAGGTCGGAGACGGCGTGGCGCGTATCTATGGGCTTTCAAAGGTACAAGCCGGAGAATTGCTTGTGTTCGAAAATGGCCTGAAAGCCTTGGCACTTAACCTCGAAGAAGACAACGTAGGAGCGGTATTGCTAGGTGAATCAAGCGAAATCAAAGAAGGGGATACGGTAAAACGTACCAACGAGATCGCTTCGATTCAGGTGGGCGATCAGATCGTGGGCCGCGTGGTGAACACCCTCGCCGAGCCTATTGATGGTCTGGGCCCCATTCAGGGAGAGCTTTTTGAAATGCCCCTGGAACGCAAAGCCCCCGGTGTAATCTTCCGGCAGCCCGTAACCGAGCCGCTACAAACCGGTATTAAGGCTATTGATGCCATGATCCCCATTGGCCGCGGACAGCGCGAGCTGGTTATCGGGGATCGCCAAACGGGCAAAACCGCCGTTTGTATTGATACCATTATCAACCAGAAAGAATTTTACGACCGTGGTGAGCCCGTATACTGTATCTACGTAGCGTGCGGTCAGAAGGCCTCTACCATCAAGCAGGTAGAAATCACTCTGCGCCGGTATGGAGCTATGGCGTATACCGTCATCGTAGCTGCTGGTGCTTCGGATCCTTCACCCATGCAATTTTTTGCTCCCTTCACCGGAGCGGCCATCGGTGAGTATCTTCCGCGATACGGGACGTCCGGCACTGGTTATCTATGACGACCTTTCCAAGCAGGCCGTAGCCTACCGCGAAGTATCCTTGCTGCTGCGTCGTCCTCCCGGACGCGAAGCTTACCCCGGTGACGTATTTTATCTGCACAGCCGTTTGTTGGAGCGGGCAGCCAAAATCGTGGGTGACGATTCCATTGCCCAAAATATGAACGATCTTCCCCCCTCGCTGAAAGACAAGGTAAAGGGAGGTGGATCGCTGACGGCGTTGCCGATTATCGAAACCCAGGCTGGCGACGTGTCTGCGTATCTCCCACGAACGTAATCTCGATTACGGACGGACAGATCTTCCTTGAAACAAACCTGTTTAACTCCGGTATCCGCCCTGCGATTAACGTGGGTATTTCGGTATCACGCGTAGGAGGTAATGCTCAGATCAAGTCTATGAAAAAAGTGGCTGGTACCCTCAAACTGGATCAGGCGCAGTTCCGCGAACTGGAAGCGTTTGCCAAGTTCGGGTCCGACCTTGATGCCGCCACGCAGCTGGCGATTGACCGGGGACGCCGCAACCAGGAAGTTTTGAAGCAGCCTCAGTACAGCCCAGTGTCGGTAGAGCAGCAGGTGGCCACCATATACGCTTCTACGAAAGGCCTGATTGATAAGGTACCAGTGGATCGGGTGAAGGAATTTGAGTCAGACTACCTAACGGTACTGGACGGACAATACGGTGATACGCTGAAAGCGCTTCAGGCCGGAAAATTCGACGACAGCATTACGGCTGTCCTTGAAAAGGTAGCAAGAGAAATTGCCGCCAAATACGTGTAAGAAACAATGTTAGAATGATTGAATGTTAGAATGATTGAATATTTTGAGTTGAGGGATGAATAAGTATAACGAGCTGAACTCTTATACTTTACACTCGACAACTTTATTCACTCATTCACTCATTCACTCATTCTATACAATCACTCACTCAAAATCAACGAAGTGGCTAGCTTAAAAGAAGTACGAAACCGGATCGTATCGGTTAATTCTACCCAGCAAATTACCAAAGCCATGAAAATGGTGGCGGCGGCTAAGTTGCGACGGGCTCAGGATAATATTATTCGAATGCGCCCTTATGCTCAAAAATTGGGTGAAATGCTGGCTACCGTATCGTCGGGAAGCGAGGCCGGTACTGATAGTCCTTTCAAGAAAGCACGTCCGGTCGAAAGGGTTTTGTTAATATTGGTAACGTCGGATCGCGGACTTTGCGGAGCTTTTAATACCAATGTAATTAAAGCGGCAATGGCGCACATTGAGGTTAACTACGTCGATTTGGCACGTCAAGGCAAAGTGGAAGTAATGGCTATCGGTAAAAAAGGCGCCGAAGGTATGGTTCGACGAGGCTTCAAAGTGGATTCCACCTTCCAGCATATTTCACCAGCTCAGCTTCGTGGGGGTAAAAGAAGCAGCCGAAGCAGCTATGGAGGGTTTCGAAACAAAGCACGACAAGGTAGATTTGATTTTTAACGAATTCAAAAACGTGGCTACGCAAATTATCCGTGCTAGAAAACTACCTACCCATTGCCGACAGCTCGGTAAGTAACCAAGCCGACCGTACGACGATTAACTACACGTTTGAGCCCGAAGAGGAGCAAATCGTGAATGAGTTGATTCCGAAGTCGCTCAAAATTCAGCTGTACCGCGCGGTGCTGGAATCCAACGCCTCCGAACACGGAGCCCGGATGACCGCCATGGACAAGGCAACTGAAAACGCACAGGAGCTTTTGAAAGAGCTCCGGCTGGTGTACAACCGGACGCGGCAGGCAGCCATCACCAAGGAAATCCTGGAAATCGTGGGAGGAGCCGAGGCATTGGTTTAGACTGGTTCATCTTTCTGATATTATTTCAAAAACGCGGTGGGCTTAGGTCAGCCGCGTTTTTTTGTGCTCCCCGGGTGTAATCAAAATGTACTGAGACAGAAGATCCTTTTATCAAACCGCTCGTACTATATTTGGCTGTTATTTCGTTAGCCAAATCTACTTTTATCATCACAAATCAATCCGTTCTAAACCTAAATTCTGTATGCTCAAACAATCAATGTCAAGAATTCTGGCTCTCTGCGTAGTCACCTTAGCTTTCCACTTGCAGGCAGTCCAGGCTCAGACGGTGGAAGAAATCCTGGATAAACACATAGCCGCCATGGGCGGAGATAAGTACTCGGGTTTGAAAAGTGTAAAAATGGAAACCACCTCCCAGGTTATGGGAATGGAGCTTCCTTCCAGCACCACTGTCGTGCAGGGACGCGGACTCCGAAACGAAATGATGGTTCAGGGCTCGGCCATTGTGCAGGCTATCGACGGCACCACCGGCTGGATGATTAACCCTATGAGTGGACAAACCACTGCTACTGCCCTACCAGAGGGAAAGCGTAAAAATGTCGGCTGCCCAGCTCGACCTGACCGGGCTTTCTAATTACAAAGCCAAGGGGCATACCGCCGAGCTAATCGGGGAAGATAAGCTGGAAGGTGCTCCTGTGTACCTGGTGAAAGTAACCATGGCCAATGGGGCCATTGCTACGCACGCTATTTCCAAAGAAACCTACTACATATTGAGGTCCCAGATCAAGGTGAACGTGCAAGGCCAGGAGATTGAGATGAAGTCCAACTTTTCGAATTTCAAGCAGGTTGACGGTGTCACTTTTCCTTTTACCACCGAGCTGGAATCACCGGCTCTTCCGGGGCCCATGACGATGATGATAAAGGACGTAAAGGTGAATCCTACGGTGGATGCGAGCATTTTTGCAATGCCCAAAAACTGAGTAGATTCTCTTCCAGGCAAAAATCCACTCACACGATCGCGAGTGGATTTTTTTTGTACCACATGCTTTACAGGCATAGAGAATATTCTACACTCTACTTTTGGAAGTACCGGCAAACACCCTGTGGAACAGTTCTTTCGGGTTTTGAACTGTAAATTGAATGTACCACTAAAACAAGAAATCATGGCACGTAAAAGAGGAGAACCCGCAATACCCTCCACCGGAGGCAGAGAACTATTGGAACCACCCGTGTATCCTTCGTTTCCCAGAAACACACCTAACACCAGCCGACCATCCGAGGACCCTGATGGGGTGCCCGATCGAACCAGACCGGGAGCATGAGGAAAATTAAAGATAACGTACTGCTTACAAACACTTAACATCCGGCTTGAATAGGGTCGGATGTTTTTTTTCAAGAATTAAGAACTTATTTTCCCAATTAAGTGTATATACATTAAATGTAAATACATATATAAACCAACTATCTTACAAGACCAATAAACTATGGAAACTGCAACCAAAACCGTTTGGACGATTGATCCTACTCACTCAGAAATTCAATTCAAAGTAAAGCACCTGGTTATTTCTACGGTGACCGGACATTTCCGCACCTTCGAAGGTACCGTGGAAACCGTAGAGGATGATTTTGAAACTGCAACCGTTAAGTTTTCAGCGGATACGGCTAGCGTAGACACCAACCAACTCAGCGCGACGAGCACCTTCGCTCGGCTGATTTTTTCGACTCTGAAACATACCCAAAAATGACATTCGAATCTATCAGTGTAGAGAAAACGGATGAAGATACCTATAAAATTGCCGGAGATTTAACCATCAAAGGAATCACAAAGCCCGTCGAACTGAAAGCCGAGTTTGGCGGTACCATGGCCGATTTTTACGGCAATTTGAAAGCAGGTTTTGAAATTACGGGTAAAGTAAACCGGAAAGAATACGGACTAAACTGGAGCGCCATCACCGAAGCCGGTGGAATAGTAGTAGGCGATGACGTGGAGCCAGCCCTGAATGTACAGGTAGCGCGGCCCGCTTAATTAGGCTTCCCTTTAAATCTTTAATGAATTGATAATGAGTACTTTGTATTGAAATAAATCCCCGAAAATGTCCAAATTTGGCATATTTCGGGGATTTTCGTATTTTGAATGAACCAACATACCAAAATACGGATGCAATTTACACTTTTTGATCTGGAATCTTCAAATTTCTCCAAATGGTACTTATTCAAGAATAAGACAGATTTGGGGTCTATTTACCAAACCGTCGACTGGGCCTCCCTGGTGCAGCTGCTTCCCGCCAAGAAAACGATGGCGGGAGCTCCATCGTGGCTCCCCCCCCAAGGCTATTTCGGCTTGATGTTCCTCAAACATTACACCAAACTGAGTGATGAGAAATTGCTGCAAAGATTCAACACCGATTGGGCTATGCAGATGTTTTGCGGAACTTTACTGCTTGACAATGAAATGATCAAAGACAATTCCTTCGTGTCAAGGGTGAGGGCTTACCTTGGGGGATGTGTTGATCTGGAAGAGTTCCAGCGTAAAATAATTGAGAATTGGAAAGGAGAGATACCCGATCAAAACGTGCTGTTGGAAGATGCCACTTGCTATGAAGTCTACATCCGTTTCCCCACGGACGTGAAGCTATTGTGGGAGGCCTGCCAGTGGCTGTGGGGTAGGCAAATACCGGCCATTTCGCACAGCAACAAACTCAGGCTGCCCCGTTCGAAATACAAGGAACAGTATGAAAAGCACTTGGCCTACAGTAAGCTCCGCAAGAAATCACACCGCAAGACCAAGGCAAGGAGGCGGGCGACGTTACGCCTGCTATGGAAAGGGATCACCGAATTTCAGCGGATCCTCAATCAAACCAGAGCTGTTGATCTAAGCCCGACAGACGCCCAGACATTCAGGACGATCAAAGTGGTCTACCAACAGCAGAAGCACCACTTCGAGAACCCGAAGGCTAAAATACCCGACCGGATCGTGAGTATTCACAAGCCTTACATCAGGCCAATCGTCAGGGGGAAGGAGAACAAGCCCGTCGAGTTCGGCATCAAAGTCCACAAGGTGCAGGTGGGGGGGATCAACATGATCGAGCACGATGACTATAAGGCATTTAACGAATGCAAGCGACTGAAAATAAGCATATTGAAACACAAGAAAACGTTCGGTGAGTGTACGCATGTATCTGCCGACAGGATTTATGCGACCAATGAAAACCGGAGGTACTGCACCAAAAACAAAATCCAAACCAACTTCTGTCGAAAGGGAGCGGGCGAGGATGACAAGCCGACCAGGGAAATAAAAGGGATTTTGAACAAGCAGCGGAGTACGAGTTTGGAAGGGAGTTTCGGTACGGAGAAAGAGCACTATCTGCTTCACAGGATTAAGGCTAGAAATCCCAAAACAGAAAGAGTCTGGCTGTTTTTCGGAATCCATACGGCCAATGCCGTGAAGATTTCGAAAAGGAGAGAAAAGCTAAGGAAGGACATACTGCGGGCCGCCTAGGCAATCCCATCATCCGGAAAAATCGACAAACCCTCACGTCACAGGGGTAGACAGCCACGCCTAAATTTTAAAAGTGAGAGTGTCGTCCGCTTAGATTTGAAGACAAATAGTATTATTTTAAGTCTGATGAAGATGAAAACAAAAAATCCACTCGTATCTGGGTGGATTTTTTGAAAGGAATGTTTTTAAAAAGTAATTTCCAAGGGAAGCCTATTTTTGCTGATGAAATTGAAACATCTGATGCAATGAGAAGTGGTTAAGCAGTTCAGCAATATCCCAAAAGTCTTTTTTGACTCCCCGAGTTGCCATAGCTTCTAATTTCATGGGGATAATGTCCTCAACAGTAAGAAGGTGAATACCCTCTACACGCTCCGACCCATTGATGTAGGGATATTCATGCAAAATCAGGTCTACTTTGACTCCATCGATAGTTAACCAGATTGATTGTCTCCTTTGATCCAACTTAATTGTTTGCGGGAATACCTTTATAATCGATTCGAATACCTCATCGGGATAAAAAGGCTGATTAGTAAAAAGGTCCAAATCAACCGAGACTCTGTGCCCAAATCGTAATGACAGGTTGGTACCGCCCACCAAAGGGAAAGAGTCCAACAGAGGAATTTCGTTCAATACCTTCAACAGGGACAGGGTTTCTGGTACTACGGTATTAGTATAAAGCATAGCTCAAGTATTCCAAACAGGGCGACGGGCCTGGCGCTGCTGATAAGCAATGAAATCAGTCTCTTCTAATTTTAGAATCAGACAGAGAAATGAGAGGGCTGTTTTCTTATAGTAAGCTCCCTGAGTGATCTCCTTACGTACGCGTTCCAGACCATAGAACCGTAGCATTTCGAGAATATCCTCCCAGGTGCCATAATTCATGACTTTACCCATCACAAACACACTGTCCTTCTCAAAGTCGATAGATTCCCAATCCACATCCCAGAAGGCTGTCTTAGAAATAGTAGGTTTGGAGTTTGCTGAGGTAAGTGTCATGCCGAATTCAGATTTAATTATTTCCACGCTTATTGCTTACGGTACTCTTGCTCTGCGATGTAGTGGAGTCCTAAATTAGTTGAAAAAGTTTAGAAATGAGCTCTCTACCAGTACAAACTCAACTAATAGGGAAGAGATGATAGTAAAATTTTTCTGCTACTTGATTTGTAAAGGAGGGCCTCATTTGTAATTTGGCAGGAACATAATCCTAGCCAAACCACACTCCTAATGCAGACTCCCAGTTATACCAACCCTACCATCTGGACAAGCCAGCGAATCAACGCCCAATGGGCTGTTGTATTTTACTTCCTCCTGTTGACTGCCGTATTGAACCAAGCCCTCGGTCAGGAAATGGTCGCAAAGGCAAAGAGTTCTTCGGGCAGTATTCCATTTGAGAAAACTACGGATAATCGAATTGCGCTCAGGGCCTACTACCGTGGTAGTAGTTTCCCGATGGTACTCGATTCCTACGCTCTCTTTTCCGGCCTGCCCGAAGCGTGGGTTAAAAACTGGAAACTACCCAAAACGCCCTATATCTATACAACGCGCGATTTTCAAAACAAACGCAAGAAAGAAAGGCTACGCTTACTGGATAGCTTACGCATAGCCGGGCAGTTTGAAGCGTCAAATTTCTACGTCAATCCCAAAAAGCTCTAAATACCTTCGAAGTGGGGTACCTGGGCACTGACTTTCTGAATGACTATAATTGGAAAATTAATTTCGGAGAGGGAACCCTCCATTTTGATGAATCTCCATTTCGTGCCCGAGAAGGCGATATTCGTAATACATTTGGCCAAAATAAGTTTCCGTGGTTTCAAGTATCCATTGGAAACGCTAGCCAAAAAACCACGGTTGACTTAGGGGCCTATACAGCACTGTCTTTCCCGGTGCAAAGCCGCATTGGAGCATACCTCCTCAAAAAGTATAACCCTTTGCCCCAGGTCGTAATAACCGGAGGGGCGAACGGCCTGAATGTTACCGATACGCAGTACACTATTCTGGTGGATTCCATCCTGATCCAGGGAAAACGATTTGAAAACGTACCCGTCAGACTTAGCCAGAATACCAGGGTGTCCTTTATTGGGTGTCAATTTTTTGAAAGAGGTACTTTGCTCTTGAACTATAAGAATGATCAAAAGGGGGAGCGAGAAGTTTCTTTTGGGGTGCTGGATGAATGAAGGGGAAGGTGGTACCGCCAATGGAAAATAGGGAAAGATAGGGCGTTCGAAAGAGTAATTTTATCAGACTATTTGCTAACTTTAAGCGTTAGTAACGCGTCGCGAAAGTATGATCACATCGTTCGGTTCCAAAGACACGGAAAAAATCTGGCGTGGAGATCGAGTACCTAAGCTGCCAGAGGAAATTCAAAAGATTGGCCGGCGTAAGTTGAGAATGCTTAACAACTCCCAGAACATGGCCGACCTGAGAATCCCGCCTTCTAACCGATTGGAAAAACTTGGCGGTAATCTGAAAGAGTATTACAGTATCAGAATCAATGATCAGTGGAGAATTATCTTTCAATGGAAAAACGGCCAGGCATCCGAAGTAGAAATTATCGATTATCATTGACAGGAAAAGTACATGGAGCAACTACCTAACATACATCCGGGGGAAGTCTTACAGGAAGAATTTTTGGTTCCTTTACAGATCACCGCGTACCGACTTGCCAAAGACATCAGCATTCCTCAAACTCGTATATCTGAAATACTGAAAGGAAACCGGCGTATCACAGCGGATACCGCTTTGCGTTTGAGCTATTATTTTGGAAACTCCCCGAAATTCTGGCTAGGATTGCAGAATGATTACGATCTGGAAGAAGAATTGGCCAACAAAAAGGATGATTTGGCAGGTATAAGGCGGTTTGAAGTAGGTGTGGTTTAAGGTACTTTATCTTCTGGAGCAAAGCGCGACCCGCAGGAAAAAACCGTGGCCGTGCTGATGAATCAAACCCCAGCAGCTTTCGACGGCGATACCAGCGAGGCGACGTTCATTCCGGATGATTTGTCAGGTCGCTGGACTGACTGAAGAGGGTATATAAATCGGCGTGAATGCTTTTTAGCCGTAAGGCTGTGATACCACCCAGACCCCGATGAATAAATTACGGAACGACGCACAATCCAAAACTAACTAAACGAAAGTACAGCATGACGCAAGATGAACTAGCCGGACTAACCGACCAGGAACTGTTACAAGAGATAAAAAAGAACAAATCAACTTCTTTAATTAATGCAGTAATGTTCGGCGTGATGATTGGAATTGCCATGTACAGCACCTGGAAAAATGGTATTGGATTCTTTACCTTAATTCCTTTGTTTTTGCCTATTTGGCCTTTAATAATTCAAAAAAGAGCAAAGCCTTGGAAGCGGAAGTCAAAGCTCGAAATTTATAATGAGGGAGGTTATGTTCTTTTGTGAGTTTTCGCACAGTCGCCTGCTGGCGTTGCAAACGCGAGGTGATTCAACGCCAGCGGGCGACCGTCCCAATTACAAATTGGGGTTAGCGGGGGATCAATGTTCATAAAGAACACTACGCATAACGGGCGAAGTAAAATATAAAATCAAATATAAAATTAAAGGAAATGCTTATTAAAAAAATAGCTCTCTCGAATTTCAAAAATTTTGAAAATGTAGAGGTGGAACTCGGTCAGATCAATATTATTGTTGGTGCAAATGCTTCCGGAAAATCTAATTTTTTGCAATCCATTAAATTTATTAGTGATATTGAAAAATATGGATTAGAAAATGCAGTTTCTCTACAAGGCGGAATAGAATATTTGCGTAACATTAAACTAAAAGAAAAGAAAAACATCAGAATTTGTTTAAATATATCACCCCCCGGTGGAAATGTATTAAATAAATTATCTGATAATAATTTTTTAGGACTAAAAATAAATAATCTTGAATATAGTCTTGAAATAGCTGTAAAAAGTAAAAATAAGTTTGATATAGTAAAAGAAGAGATTAAGTATAATACGCAAGTTGTCGGAGTTTCACCTGATACTGATTTAGAAATAGTCTATGATGAGCATTTTTTTTCAATATCCTCAATTAAAGGTAAACTTTCTCATGAATCTAAAATTAAAAAAGGTACAACAGAAATAATATTACAAAATGGCGAAAAGTGTGAATTGAACAATGATAGAATAAACCCATTTTTAGTTCCTTTCAATTTTTTTAAATCTGAGTATGATAAAAAACTGACATTGATAGAACAATTCTCTTTTCTTATCCCAAGAAGTATAGAAGATTTTAAGATTTATGACTTTGACTTAAAAAACTCAAAGAAACCAGCATCTATTACATCTAAAGCGCAACTAGAAGAAAATGGAGAAAATTTGGCTATTGTTCTTAAAAATATACTTAATGATAAAGAAGAAAAAAGGAAATTTGCTAATTTGCTCTCAGATATTCTACCATTTATTAAAACATTAGATACTGAAAAATCACAAGATAACTCATTATTTTTCAGGGTTACAGAAATTTTTAATAGTGATACTGCTATCCCAAGTTCACTTTTGTCAGATGGCACAATCTCTGTAACTTCAATAGTTACTGCTTTGTTTTTTCAAGATAGTCAATTTGCTGCATTTGAAGAGCCTGAGCATGGTATTCATCCCGCTCTTATCTCAAAACTAATGAATTTGTTTTATGATAGTTCTAGAAAAAAGCAAATAATTATTACAACTCATAGTCCTGAAATATTAAAATATACTAAACTTGACGATTTATTTTTAGTTTCAAGAGACTCAAACGGTCTAACTGTCATAAATAAGCCAGGACATCAAGAAATGGTGAAAGCATTTCTTAAAAATGAATTGGGTATTGATCATCTTTTTGTTCAAAACTTACTGGATATATAATAATGAGTATTTACAGACAACTATTCATTTTTGTGAGGAACAAATGATGAAAGATTTATCAACTCAGTTTTTTTACCAAAATGGAGCGGAGATTATGATTTTATAAAAATTATACAGTATGCATGCAAGGTGCCATCAGAGATCAGTAAATTAGTTTCTGTTATTAAAAACCAATCTTCATCTGATTACATCTTCATTTGTGATATGGATGCGAGAGGAGATAAAGATATATGTATTACTAATCGAAAAGAAAAAATAAATAATAAGTTTAGTAGTTTACTCGAACTAGAAAAAATAATTATTGTTAAGGAAGAAATAGAAAGCTGGTATTTAGCAGGCATTTGTAGAAGTAGTAAGTTTGATTATGAAATCAAAATATCTTCTCCTACTGATTTTGTGACAAAGGGAGAAGTTTAATAAAGTAATGCCTAAAAATTTTGATTCTTTGACTGACTTTTTAGTTGAAATATTAAAAATATATAGCTTGGAACAAGCTATCGATAAAAATAATTCATTAAAATATTTTCATAATAAGTATGTGATTAATAAAAAATAAAAAGTCCCTAGTTCGGCGTAGTGTTCCTCTTCCTTGTTGTGCGTATGTCTTCCGAAGGGAGACTGCGTACTAAATATAAATGTCCCACTAACCCTGATTTGCAATCAGGGTTGAATCACCTCGCGTTTGTAACGCCAGCGGGCGACCGTGCGAATACTAGCAAAAGGGGTATCTGCTCAAAATGATTTCAACGAAATTGATGTTTTTTTAGAAAAACAGATGCAAACCGGACATATCCTTAACAGTAGCATCACGGGTAATGCCTCATCTTCGCGACACATGTTAACGGCTAAAATTTTTACCTCATGAACAAGCGGGTTATTTTTTCAGTGATTACATTGAGTGCCGCCGCGCTTCTGGTGGTTTCCTGCTTTAAAAAGAATGGGACGTTACGGATAACTTCTGATACCGGGCCGGTAAGCTATAATTTTGATATCCGTCCCATCCTGTCCGACAACTGCTTTGCCTGCCACGGACCGGACGCAAATAAGCGGGAAGCTGGACTTAGACTGGACGTTGCCGAAGGCGCTTACTCAAAATTGCAAGATGGAAAAGGGGTTGCCATTTTTCCAGGTAAACCGGAAGAGTCTGAGTTGTATAAAAGGATCACTTCTGCTGATCCTGATTATCAGATGCCGACGCCAGAATCGCATTTGGGCCTTTTGAGCGAGAATGAAATCAGCTTGTTAAAAAAATGGATAGAGCAGGGAGGAACGTATGAAAAGCACTGGGCTTTTGAAACACCCAAGAAAAGTGCCCTGCCAAAAGTCGGGGATGACGAATGGCCCAGGAATGAAATCGATTACTTTACCCTGGCCAAAATGGAGGAGCATGGTCTTGAACCCGGTGAGGAAGCAAGTCAGGAACAATTAATAAAAAGATTGTCGCTGGACCTTACCGGCCTGGCACCTTCGCTGGCCCTTCAGCAAAAGTTCGACAAGGAAGGAAGTGAAAAATCGTATGAAAAGATCGTAGACGAACTGATAAATCAGAAATCGTTTGGAGAAAAAATGGCCGTGCAATGGATGGATGTGGCCAGGTATGGCGATTCCTTTGGGTATCAGAATGACCATTCCAGGACCCAGTGGCCATGGAGAGATTGGGTGATCAGTGCATTGAACAAAAACATGCCTTATGACCGGTTTGTTACCTGGCAACTGGCGGGGGATTTGTTGCCCAATGCCAGCAAAGAACAGATATTGGCCACGGCATTTTTGAGGAATCATAAATACAATGAAGAAGCGGGTATCATTCTGGAAGAATATAGGATTGAATATAACCTGGATAAAACCAAAACGGTCAGCTCCGGCCTGATGGGACTAACGGTGGAGTGTGCGCAGTGCCACGATCATAAATACGACCCGATTTCGCACGAAGATTATTACCGGTTATTCGCCTTTTTTAATAATTCCAGGGAAAAGGGACAGGCCAAGATAATAAAAGGGACAGCAGTCGTTCCTGCCCTTGAAATCACGGATGCAGAGCGAAAGACTATCCTGAATTTTGTTAACAGCAAAGACACCAGTACGATCTGGGTTTCGGTTATGAGCGAAAATGATACGCTCCGTCCTACGCACATACTGAACCGGGGCGTTTATGATGCGCCCGGACGTGTTGTGACAGCAAGCGGGCTACCGGCTGTTATGAACTATGATACAGCCCTATACCCAAGAAATCGTCTGGGGCTTGCCAGGTGGATGTTCAGCAAGAATAATCCTTTGACGGCAAGGGTTTACGTAAATCAGGTCTGGCAGGAGTTTTTTGGCCGGGGACTCGTGAAGAGTACGGGTGATTTTGGAATGCAGGGCGATTTGCCCTCACACCCGGCGCTGCTCGACTGGTTGGCTGTTGATTTCATGGAGCACGGCTGGAACATCAAGCGACTTGTAAAACAAATAGTCATGTCGGCTACCTACCGTCAGTCGTCTAAATTGACCGAAAAAAAGAGGGCAAAAGATCCGGAAAATATCTATTTGTCGAGGGGCGCACGCTACCGCATCCCGGCCGAGCTAATCCGTGATGTTGTTTTGTCGAGCAGTGGTTTGTTGAATCCCGAAATTGGCGGAGCGAGTGTAAAGCCTTATCAGCCGGAAGGATTGTGGGAGGGAAGTACCGCTAACCGGGGTGACCTGACTAAATATGTACCGGATGTTGGCGGTAACCTGTACAGACGAGGCATTTACACTTTTATTAAAGTAACCCTACCCCCGCCAGCAATGATCGTTTTCGATGCCAGTAGCAGGGACCACTGCGAGGTGAAAAGACAAAAAACCAATACACCGTTGCAGGCGCTGATCATGCTCAATGACCCGGCCGTTCTTGAAGCATCCCGCGTCCTTGCGGAACGTATGGCGGGACGGAAATTATCGACAGAAGATAAGATAAAAGAATTGTTTCAAAGGATTGTATGCCGTGCACCAACCGAGAAGGAAGTGGGTGTGCTCACGGCCTATTATGAAACGGAATTAAAGAAATTTTCCATGAATAAAAGCAAAGCCGAAAGGGTGCTGAATGTGGGAGAATATGCTCATGAAAAGGCCGTCAAAATAGATCAGGCGGCGGCGTTGATGCGTGTGATCAATACGATATACAATATGGAAGAGACGATTACCAAAAGCTAAAAGCATTATTGAGATACGCTTCTTGCTGCTCGTTTTGAGTATTAGTTACGATTTGCTGAATCGCGAAGAATTAGAATTGATCATGTAGGTATAAAAAAGGCCGACAGCCGAATGCCGCTAAAATATGGAAAAGCCAATTTTTGATTTTGGAATGAATGCCAACCGGAGACACTTTTTGTCCAAACTCAGTTTGGGAATAGGAAGTGCCGCTTTGGGTTCACTATTAATACCCGATCTGTTCAAAGGGAGTGGGCCAAGCAGTGTACATGATATGATGTCTGGTCTGCCGCATTTTGCGCCGAAAGCTAAGCGGGTCATTTATCTTTTTCAGAACGGAGCTCCATCTCAGTATGAGCTATTTGACAATAAGCCCTTATTAAACAAAATGTTTGGCGAAGACCTGCCGGAGTCTGTCAGGGGCACGCAAAGGTTGACCGGGATGACGGCCAATCAGACGAAGTTTCCGCTAGCAGGATCCATTTTTAATTTTGCCCAGCATGGTAAATCCGGGAGTTGGATGAGTGAATTACTGCCTCATACGGCGCGGATTGTTGATGATATCTGCATCATCAAATCGATGAACACGGATGCTATTAACCACGATCCGGCCCTTACTTTTTTTCAAAGTGGCGCACAGGTAGGAAGCCGCCCCAGCATGGGTTCATGGCTAAGTTATGGTTTGGGTAGTGAGAATCAGAACCTTCCCGGATTTTGTGTTTTGCTTTCCAAGGGGTAAAGGAAACGGTCAGGGGGTTTATTCCAAACTATGGACCAATGGCTTTTTAGATTCAGTCCATCAGGGAGTTCAGTTTAGCAGTGGTGAAAATCCGGTGTTATACCTTAATGACCCTGATGGAATGGATCGGAGTGAACGGCGTGAGATGCTTGATAAACTGGCAATTTTGAATGAGGGTACCTTTTCCGAGTTTGGAGATCCTGAGGTAGTTACTAAAATCCAGCAGTATGAAATGGCCTTTACGAATGCAGACTTCTGTACCCGAAGTTACCGACATGAGTAAAGAGCCGGAATCTATCGTCAAGCTATACGGCCCGGAATGCCTTATTCCCGGCACCTACGCGGCAAACTGCCTTTTGGCCAGAAAATTATCCGAACAAGGCGTCCGGTTTGTACAGCTATATCATCAGGGCTGGGACGGACATGCTAGTTTGCCTAAGGAGATTGCGGGCCAATGCATGGATGTAGATCAGGCCTCTGCTGCCTTGGTTACGGATTTAAAACAACGCGGATTGCTTGATGAGACTTTGGTAATTTGGGGCGGGGAGTTTGGACGTACCAATTATTGCCAGGGAGCATTCACCAAAGAAAATTATGGCCGTGACCATCATCCCAGAGCTTTCACACTATGGATGGCTGGTGGCGGCATCAAACCAGGTATTGAATACGGTCAAACCGACGACTTTGGATACAACATTGTGAAGGACCCTGTCCATGTACACGACTTCCATGCAACGATACTTCATCAGTTGGGACTAGATCACGAAAAATTAGTTTTCAAGCACCAGGGACGTCGTTATCGTCTCACCGATGTGGCCGGTAAGGTGGTGAAGGGAATTCTCGCTTAGTCCGTGGCAGAAAAAAAACCTAGCTCGTCGTAGTGTTCCGCTCCTAGAATGTTGTGCGTATGTCTTCCGAAGGGAGACTGCGTACTCAAAATAAAAGGCTGCCGGAAGGACGGCCCCGTTGAACGGCCAACGTTGCCAAATGCCTTTCCCCGCTACCTCCAATTTGCAATCGGGGCGAGCAGGTTGATAGCTTCATTTGGTAAACTTATCCCAGTGCAACAACTCTATTATATGATTTTGAATATCAAATTAAAAAACATACTAATTTGAAGATCATGAATAACTACTTTAATATAAATAACTCTCGTACTCTATTAATTTTAAACTTGGGAGGTATGTTATTTTTATATTTTTTACGCGAGTTTATTTCTTTATCCTTTCCAAGTATCTTACATTATATAATTTTTTCTCTCTTTATTATTATTCCATCATTACTGGTTTATCTTACTATTAACTTCTCTGTGAAGGATTCGCGTAAGACTCTAACCTACATTATTCCAGGAATTGCTTTGTTAATTGTAGTAACTTGGATGTTCATACTGTTTGCAAAGCAGCAGATTTTAACTACACCTTAATTAGTAATCTGTGTCCCCAAACCCGCTAACCTTAGTTTGGAATCAGGACGGTCGCCCGCTGGCGTTGAATCACTTCGCGTTTGTAACGGGGACGCCTAGTTCGGGGCGCGTAGCCGCGAGTACAAGCAAAAGGGTACCTATTTATTATTCCTTGGCCCACTTTCAAAACAAATAACTGCTAAACCTTTCAACCCATGAGAAAATCAATATCTACCCTAATCGCGCTGATTTATTTACTGTCTATCAATACAGTATGGGCGCAGCAAGGTACCTCCCGCATCGTGGAAGATGGCGGTACGGGAAAGTACAGCGCGGTGATGATGACGGAAGCTTCCCTACCGACGCACACGGTGTTCCGGCCCCAAGACATCAGCGCGTTTGGCAAAAAGGAAAAGCTACCCGTGATTGCCTGGGGCAATGGGGCGTGCTTCAATTCACCCTTTGAGCACGTTAACTTTTTGAGTGAAGTGGCTTCTCATGGTTTTCTGGTCATCGCGATCGGCGTGATGCCGAAGGAAACGGGCGAACAGGTAAAGGACCGTTCCACCTCGAACCAACTGCTGGATGCCATCGACTGGGCCATCGCGCAAAACAGTGACCGGAACAGTCCATATTATCAAAAGATTGACGTTAAGAAAATTGCCGTCAGTGGGATGTCGTGCGGAGGCTTGCAAACCCTCGAAATGGCGGGCGATCCGAGGGTGACTACCACCGTCGTTTTGAACAGCGGGATTTTTAAAGATCCGGCCGGCAGCAAAATGCCCGGAATGCCCGCTCTCAAGAAGGATCAATTAAAGAAAATTCACACGCCCACGCTCTATCTGCTGGGCGGGCCGTCGGACATTGCCTACAACAACGGCATGGACGATTACGCGCAGATCAACCACGTGCCGGTTTTTGTCGCCAACCTGGATGTGGGGCACGGAGGTACCTACAGCAAACCGCACGGCGGCGAGTTTGCGCGGGTCGCTACGGCCTGGTACCAATGGCAACTGAAAGGCGATCGGGAAGCTGGAAAAATGTTTACCGGCACTCCCCCGGGCCTTGCCCAGTCCGCAGGATGGACGGTGGCGAAGAAGAATATGCCCTGATTTTGAAAAAATCTGTGAAGTCAAAGCGCTTCCTGGCTAGCTTGTTTCATAGTTTGTGCTCCATGGACCTTTTGTAGCATTTCGTTTTAGAATCTAAGGTCCTCAAAACACTACCTACAAACTACTTTTATCACCCAGCATACTCCCCGGCAGGCTCACATGCGCCGTGCTATCTACCTGCATCCGATAGGTTTTGAACACGTTTTTCTGGATATTCACCCGGCTGGAATCCCGGACCAGTAAGGTACCGTCTCCCACTGCATTATTGCCATCTATCTCTACGGAGCTACCCGAATAAGCCGAAAGACTGAGCGAATCGAACTGATTGTCTGCTAGTAAGAGGCTCTTTCCGATTTGCGCAACAGAAAGTACCCCTCCGCGCCAGCCCGTGATTTTAGTAAGCAGACCTTCGGTACTAACACCTGCCAAGGTAGGTGCCATGATGTACACCGCCGGTTTCTGCTTCATAGGGTTCGGCGTCCACGGGTACGTTTCTGAACCTTCATTTTTCTCTAAATATGACAAAAAGCGTATCCCCCCGAACTTCCTTTTTCAGGTTGGTACCATCTGCACTGCGTTCTAAGTGAAAGGTTCTCATTTCAAACTGAGTACTTGGCTGAATTTGCACCACGGTAAAGCGATTCCCCGTTAGTTTTACGTACTTAAACGCAGGCAGGGTATCCCGTAGATAGCCCCGATAGGGATCATTCCGGTCCATAGTTTCGAAAGTTCGTTTCAGGGGAATGTTGGCCGCCATCGCGGAGAGCAGCACAAGGGCAAATAGCGCCAAAAGAAGTTTATTGCTGGTTTTCATACGGTCAGTAGTTAAGGGGTGGTTGGGTACTCGGCGGCCACAAACTTCTCGTAGCGGGTTTGTAGTTCGTCCACAGGGATGTTGAGCAAGTACAGCGTTTTAAAAAACTCGGGCAGCTCACTTTCCAGAAAGCGCTCTCTACGGTAGGCCAGAATAAGCTTTCGGGCCTCATCGGCCGCCGAATAGCCAATACCGCGCTTGTTGAAAATTATCTCCTGGCTTTGCAAAAAATCGTAGGCACGCATGACGGTATTGGGGTTTACTTCCAGGGTAGCGGCCAGGTCGCGCACCGACGGAATACGCTCGCCCGGAGGCCACTGTTCCAGCAGAATTTGCTCGCACACGTAGTCGGCAATTTGTATATAAATGGCTTGTTTGTCTTTGAATTCCATGAAGTGTCGGATTAAATTTCTTTCTCGCCCAGCCGTACGTAGGTAATGTACCATAGGGCTAGTAGGACCAAAAAGGGAAGTAGATAGGTCAGGTCCTGAATCAGGGGAATGTGTTGTACTTCTTGATAGTCTTGATAGATAGGGACTTTTCCGTAACGAAACCGCCAGCTGGAAAAGGGGAGAGTATTTAAAAAATAGTCTCCGCCCATAAGGTACTCTGCAAAACTATTGTTCACCTGTATTAGCACTCCTGCCACTACTATAAAAATGGCCAGGGTTTTAACGTAAGAAGCTTTGGTGAAATACAGGGAACCAAGAAAAAGAAACCCCTGGATCATGACAAACAAGACAATAAGCGGGCGAAGAATTTCCGGATCTATTTTCTCGTACGGCTTAGTTCCTACTGGGAGTTTACTGTTAGCAACATTGACCGTCCAGTCATGCAAAAACAGAAACAGCAGTACGAAAGGCACCACAAACCCCAGGTTCATCAGCAGCGCACTCAGCACCTTTTCCAACCGGGAAGCGGGTACCATCAGGGCCGCCATGCCCGTATCGCGGGCGCTGTATTGGCTGAATGCCTGATTGGTGTACAGACTTCCGCCTAGAAGTACAGGTAGGAACAGGGCTGCATACTGCAAGCCGGACAAATTGCCATTGTATTCAGTAGCAAAAGCCATGGGAAGCATCATCAGTAGCATAAAAGCAAGTAAAGGCACTGCCGTGAGCAGGTAGCTTTGGCCCTTGGTGGCGAGTTCCCAGCGGAGCATCAGCCGAAAGCGGGAAAAACTGAATGTCTGATTCATGGGTAGGGGCTTAGTTTTTAGGTTGATAGGCAACTGTCTTGTTGAATAGCGCTTTGATGCGCTCCGGATGACCGGCTACGGCCGCGAACAACTGTTCCAGCTCTACCCGGCTTTCCTCCTGGGTCAGATTCTCCCGTACGGTTTTGTGGCCGTGCAGCGAAGGCTCCGAATACAGCTCGCTGCCGTCAAGAGTAGGGCGGGTACCGAAGTGCAGCCGTTCCGACACTTCTTCCAGGCTGTGTTGCAGAACGATTTTGCGGTCGTCCAGAATAATGACATTATCAATCAGATTGTCGAGGTCTCGCACCTGATGGGTCGAAATCAGCAGCAGGCGGTCGGGGTGCAGGGCGGCCGAAACCACCCGCCGAAACTGGCCCTTGGACGGAATATCCAGCCCGTTGGTGGGCTCGTCCATCAGCAGTACGTCGGTATTGGTGGCCAGCGCAAAAGCAATCAGTACTTTCTTTTTCTGGCCATACGACATAGTCGGTTAGCTTGTTGCCCGTCGGGATGTCAAACTCCCCGATGTAGGTACGGAAGAGCTCTTCGTCGAAATTTGGGTAAAAGGGGGCCATGGTACTCAGGTACCGATCCAGGGTCACGGAGGGCAGGTAGATCTCCTCGGGCAGGAAGAAGACACTCTGCAAAAAAGCGGGCTGCCGCTTGCGGGGCTCGTAGCCATTTACCGTAATATTCCCGGTCAGCGGAAATAGCAGCCCGGCCATTGTACGGAGTAAGCTCGATTTCCCGGCGCCATTCTTACCCAACAACCCGTAGATGTGGCCGGGACTTGCAGCTGCATGCTCAGGTCTTCCAGTACCAGCTTGCGCCGGCTGTACCCAAAAGAAACGTGGTCGAAGTGGATCATAGTGGATATTGTTGTAGTGTATTAGTATAATAGTACACTGTAAATGTAGGGATTGGTTTTGGAATTGCAAGGAGAAGTAGGAGAATATTATCAAGTGGTAAGGTTTGGTATAAAAAAAGGTGAGGGTACCTTCACCGCACATCAGTGACGACGCCCCATGAGAAAGCAGCCTCCGCCGCCTTTTGAAATGAAGTACCTACTATCAATGACCAACTCAATCCATGAAGCTCACTTGTCTGGCCTTTTTGCTGCTACTCACCCACTGGGCCAACGCCCAGGTGCGCCAGACCCTGCCCCTGACCGCCCCGCAGCAGCAAAAGCTTGGCAAGCTAATCCAAACCCATTCCGAGGTACGAGCCCTCTGGCAGTCCGTGGAACAAGAGGCCAAACAGTACCTGACCGATGAGCCCAGCCCGCTGCGGGTGATTCACTACGAAGGCTTGCTGGATACGAATCCCGACCGGATACGTGACTACCCAAAGCCTCAAAGACCTCGACAAGGTAGCCCTGTGGCTGTCGGCCTGGTATGGTTCGCAGGACAAGGTCTACGCCGAAAAAATCAAGACCTACCTGCTGGCCTGGGCGGAAGCGTACGTACCCACCGGCAACCCCATCAACGAGAACAAGCTCGAACCGCTAATCCATGGCTACGGGGTGCTCAAAAAGTCTTTCTCAAAAACTGAACAACAACGGATAGAGGCCTGGCTGACGCGCATCGCCGAGGCCGAACTGGCCTACCCGCGCATTCCCGAAAACAACTGGAAGGCCAAGCACATCAAGCTGGTAGGAACCATCGGGATGATCCTGGACAAACCTTCCTATGTAGAGTACGCCCGGGAAAGTTTCAAAAAGTACATCGACAAAGCCCTCTACGCCGACGGCACCAGCCGCGACCTGCACCAGCGCGACGCCCTGAGCTACCACGTATCGGGCCTGGACCCGCTGCTGGTGTACGCGATTGCGACGGAGCAGCTGAAAGGAAACAACGACGCCTTCAACCCCTTTACCTACCAAAGCCCGCAGGGCGGAAGCATCAAAAAATCGGTGGACTACGTGGTACCCTACGCCAAAGGGGAGAAGGTCCACGCCGAATGGGTCAATACCAAAGTAGAACTGGACCGGCAGCGGGCGGCGGCGGGCATCGCCCATTATCAGCCCGGTACAGCCGTATGAGCCCGAACAGTCAAGAGAAATGTTTGAGCTGGCGTCCTACTTTGACCCAAAATACAGGGAAGTGATTCAGCGTATGAGGAACCATGGAGGGCAGGAATTCACTTCCTGGTTTTCGGTGCTGGTAGCGGCGGCGCGGGAGTAAGCCATACTTCATTTGTGTCAGCTTCATCTCTCTGATATTGAGCAAAACAACTCACCGCAGCTCAAACAATAAGACCACCCCTCCGCCCAACTCGATCTGATCGCCATCGGCCAGGGGGTACCCTACCCCCGGAATATCGGCCCGCTCTATGCTATCGTCCGGGTGGATGATTTTGGTTTTATTACCGCTGGATGGCAGTCCTCCGGGATCGACCACGAGCATGTACCGCTTCTGGGCCACATCGCAGCGGATGGTCGCGTGCGCTCGGCTGACCCTTCCATTGTCGGCACCCTTGACCGGATCGAACCCGGGATCCTCTTCGTTTAGGATAACAATATGGTTGGTCCGGACCCGACCCGAGGCGGCCTGGGTCGTGTGCCCCCGTCCGATGTAGAAAGTCGTAGCCTGCGTCGAATCGAGCTGATATTCTCCGTGTTCCGTCTGACCGAGCAGGGTTGTCACCCGGGCACGGATCGGAACAATTTCGGGTTTGGACTTATCAAGAACCGTAAGGCTCAGGTTCGCTTCCCGGAACGTGGCCGTCGGCAACTCATCTTTGAAAAAACTGTATTCAAACGGCCAGTTGCGGGGTAAGTCGATGTAGTTATCGGCTAACTGACGGTTGAGTTCTTCCTGAAACTTGCCCGGCTGATTGGCCCACAAAGCTACCCGGTAGAGTTCTTCTTCTTCGGGACTTGCGCACAAAATGCCTAACCGTAGTCCTATGGGAGCCGTATCGGGTTCGTTCTGGTAAGCCCTGAGTTTGCTGAGCACAAAATGGATAATTTGCTCCCGCCGCCGGGCCGCCGGTGGCCCCGACGTTGAGGGAGCGACGGTCCGATTCGGTTGGGTGGCGGAGACCGTAGGCTGAGCCGTTGCAGGTTTTTCCGTGGAAGAAAAACCGAAAAGATTTTTGACTTTATCCAGTAGGCTCATAAGAAATGGAATATTGGTTAAAAGCTACCTAAATAGCCTTGTGCTTTCAGGATGGGAGCCACGGTGGTATTGGCCAATCGGATGGCTTCGGCCGAAGACTTGCCCAACTCGATACGAACCACCACCACCGTATGCGACCGACCGTTGGGAGTAGGGGCGAAAAATACATACCAGCCATCGTTCTTCTGCTCGCCCTGCACGATCCGTTGCGGAGTACCCGTTTTGCCCGCTACCCGCGCCCCGCTGATTTTGCTGCGCCCCCCGGCCGGACTCGACTGCGCAATCATGAATTGCTCCAGCTGGTCGGCATAGTCAGCCTGACGCGCCACCCGCTTGCCGGGGCCGACGGGTTGGGGCTTGCCGGCCCGACCGACCACGTAGCGCGAGGGCTGCAACACGCCTTGATTGGCAATGGCACTGGCCATACGGCCCAAAGAAGCGGGCGTCGAGGTCAGTTGTCCCTGTCCCCAGGCCAGTCCCGAAAACTCACTGCGGTAGCGTCTTGGGTACCGCCGGCTTTGGTATAGGTTGCGTCGCACCACAAAGGAGGAGTCGCGCCAGTGCTGCCGAATCTGAGCCCGTTCGGTGTCGGTGTGGGTATCCGTGAAGGAATAGCCACCCATGAGGTCGATGTTCATGCCCGTGGCCAGGTACAGATCGGCCATTTCGTTGTCCAGCGCGTGGTCGTTGGCCGTTCGAATGAAATAGACGTTGCTCGACCGCACAATGGCCGTCCTCATGTCGACCCACTGACCGCAGGGTTCCGACTCACGGGCTCCCCGACGGAATATTTCCTCGCACGAAATCAAATACCGAACCGATGCAGCCTCAGCGCCCAATTTATTGAAAGAGGCCATGGCGGTCAGAATTTTGGCCGTCGAGCCGGGGGCGGTCGCATAGGTCATGCCCAGGTCACGCTCGGTCACCAGGTAGGGTAGTCCCATGCGCTCCCGATCCGACAACTCCATTACCTCGGGAGTTTTGAGATTGGGCAAAGGGTGCATGGCTGAGGCCAGTACATCGCCCGAACCCGCATCCAGTACCACCACCGAAAGCCGCTTGTCCTGATAGTCGGATTGAGCCAGTGCCTTTTGCAGCGCCACCTGAAGCCGGGCGTTGACGCTCAGGTGCAGATCACGATTTTGGGCCTTGCGGTGGGCTACTTCACGGCTGTCCAGGCCGGCCCGGAGGGCGGGAGCCAGGTCGCGGTAGTCGTAACTGGCAAGCGTTCGGTTTGTCTGCACGGCGGGGCTGAAGCGGTCGGCGCGGAAGTCAGTAGCCAGCAGGGTATCCTTGTGGGGGCGACTGTTGAAACCGCGCAATTCGCTGAAATGCGTAGCCTCAGCATAGTACCCATTGCCTTGTCCCCAGAATAGTTGGGTGTTCAGATCTCCGATCCAGAAAAACATGTGCTCCCCAAAGGGATAAAAACGGGTCTTGCGTTTTTTTTCCAAAATAGCCTTAACCTGATCGGCTTTCAGGCCGCTCCGCTGCAACCGACTCATTTGTTTGGTGACAATCGCCGGCGAACTGGTTGCCAGCACCAAGCCGTTTCGGTCATAGATCGTGCCGGAGGACAACGCCCGCGAGAGTCGCTCGATTCTGGGATTGTAGCTATAAATAGGATCGCCGTTGCGGGTCACTACGCGCGCGGGGCGCACAATGTGCTCGTTGCCCCGCCAGCCTACAATGGGCAGTAACTGACCAATCAGCACCAGGACGCCCGCCAGAAATCCGGTGATACCCGCCATCAGCACCGCATCGTAATTTTTTCGAGGTACTGGCGCTGCTCGATCTGCCCCGGTCGGTGCGCCACGCTGAATACAATTCCCATGGCCATGAGGTTGATGATCAGCGAAATTTTTCCGTAACTCAAAAAAGGAACGCTGATGCCCGTCAGCGGTAACAGACCGATCGAACCACTGGCAATAATCAGGAACTGTACGCCGGTGGCAATGGCAATGCCCGCTACCAGAAAAAAACTGAACGGCTGACCGGCCCGGCGGGCATGCAGAAAAGTCCGGTGCAGCAGCATTCCCATGAGCAGAAATACGGCGATCAATCCCAAACCGCCCAGCTCTTCGCCGATGCTGGGCAAAATCATGTCGGTATGGGCGGCTGGCATGGCCTTGGCAAATCCCTTTCCCAATCCCTGCCCGGTCCAGCCACCGGACGACAGCGTCCAGAAACCATGCGCGAGGTGATCGCCCCCGTACACATCGTTGTTCCAGGGATTGAGCCACATGGCTTTCCGGTCGGCCAGCCGATCGCCCACAAAGGGCAACTGATCGCCAAACGCAAACATCGCCATCACCAGCAAAAGTAGTACCGGTGCTTCCGTCAGTAGAGCCACCCACCCCAGAACCGGTACGTGAGCGGGCCTCACCTTGCCAGAACATATAGCCTAACAACACCAGCAGACTGAGCAGCGTAGCGATGGTGCCGGGCAACAGCCACAGCGCTAGCCCATAGCCAATGCCCGTAGCCAGCGTGAGGAGCAGGTTACCCCGGGCAATGCTGTAAAAAAGCAGGAATGTAAAGCACACGACCAGAGCGGGGCCCATGTCGCCCAGCAGCAGGTAGAGCAGCATGAGAAGACCCGATCCGGCCAGGGCACCAAAGCTCACCTTGAAACGCCAGCGCAAGTCGGGGAGTTGCCGGATTTGCTGTTCGTTGGCCGCAAAAAATCCCGCAAAAAACACCAGCAATAGGTATTTGGTGATTTCGCTGGGCTGAAACGAAATGCCCAGCAACGATAGGTTCACCCGAACACCGCTTCCCTCGGGGCCCGAGCCGACGAACAACGTCAGATGCCGCCAGACCAACGGCCAGCACCAGCCAGGTCCAGCCGGATAGGCGTACAGAAGTACGTCTGTAAAATGCGAAAAGCCAGTCGAATCGCCAGTCAGCGTACAAGCGGCCTATGTTCATCTGCGAAATAATTGTCATCCCCACCAGCCCGGCCCCTATCCCTTGTAGTGTCTGCCAGGCGTGTAGGGTATCCTGTAACGGATCCTGAATGGCCAGTAGGGTTAGTACCGATAAGCCCGAAAGCAGCATCAGTATCGAAAACAGCAAAGGATCGGGATGAAAGCGCCGAATGGTCCAAAAAATCTGCACTACCCAGAATACCAGGATGAACAAAGCCACGATCAACCAGAATTGCCAGGAAAAAGCATCGGGGGTACGTACCAGCAGTGCGTTATCGCCTTTGAGTTGTCCGTATACCGTCGAACCGATCAACCGCAGATCGTGCGGACGGGCCGAAAAGTCAAACACCTGGTCGCTGGTGAGCCGGCTCGTACCCCGGCGGGTACCAAACTCGAAGCCGGGTTTCAGCGCTACCACGCTATAGCCCCGATTGGACGTAAGTCCGGTAAACCGGAACTGACCGTCGGCATCCGTTCGGGCGTAGGTAAATTGATCGGGTAAGGTATCGGGCTGAGCCGAGGCAGGATGGTGTTTCAACTGCATCAGAATGCCCGGCAGGGGCTGTTCCTCCTGCCGGACCTGCCCCGAAATCGCCAGTGCTCCGCCCCCGACCTGAACCGTATTTGGATAGGCCACGGGATCGTTTAGTTCGCGGACGTACAGGGCGGAGTCGAAGCCCATTTGCTGACGGGAAATCTCTAACCGACTTTGGAAGTCCACCCCTCCTGTCTGACTTTTCCAGGGCAAGGGGGCGATCAGGGCAAATTCGCGTTTGTTAATCGCCCCCAGATTATCGGGCGAACCTATACGTGAAAGTTTGGCTGACCAGCGAATCGGCCACCAAAGCGATATCTTTTGGATCGCTGTAATAGTCGCCGTTCCTGAGAAGCTGCCTTATAGAGGCGGCTTTCAGACCAGGCTGCAGCGTCAGGGCCTCACCCTCCACCATAGCCTGCCTGGTTTGGTTCAAGCCGGGCAAAATATTCAGGTACAGCCTTCCGAACAGCAACAGGAGTACCACGGTTGCCCCTAGCAGGTAAAGGTGTCCATTCTGACCAAAAGTGGATTTCATGTAGGCATAGTACAATAAAAATAGAACGAGTCGGAACGCTTAATTTGATGACCCTACTTCTGGATTAGCCACAAGTGAATCCAGTTCCCGGGAAAATTTATAATCGACAATAGTGGAGGAAATCCGGGTGCCCCTTTTGCTGTCGGGGGCACTTTTGGTCAGGCTGGAATTAGGGCCAACTGGCCCGAAGTACACCCGCTCCGAGTCGAACAGATCTCCTTTTTCTCTATAATAATTTACCTGTACCGTAACTGAGGCAAATGTGACCGGGCTGGGATTACGCAATTGAAGTTTTATATCCCGAATCCCGCCTACCAGCCTCACCCGAAAATCGGTTGTCTTTACGCTGAGCTTATTGGCGGCAGCCCTAGCCTGCTGGCGAAGCTGTTCCCGTCGCTGCCGGGCCTCTTCTTCCTGCGCTTTACGAACGGCTATGCTATCAACGCTATCGGAGTCCGCTGGCGAATCCTTCTCGGATGCGGGACTCCCGAAGGTATCAGACTGGTCAAAAGCATAATACAAACCTACGACTCCGAGCAAAAGCCCAATTACCAGTAGTATAAACCGTCGGGAAACACCAAAAGGAAGTTCCCTTTTTTTCTGTGATTTATGGGGTGAAACAACAGACGCGTCAACGCTGACCGCTTCGGCCGCTTTCGTTTTCAGCGCCCCAATACTAGGGGATGGCTGTACCATGAGTGGCTTGCCCAGGTCGGACTGAAGATAGTTCAATTCGGCCTGTTTGAGGCGCCAGATGAGCTCGTCGGGATCCTGCAGCCGGTCTTCGACTTTTTTTTGTAACAAATCCTGCAGCAAATCGGTAAACGCGCCAAGAGAGTGATCGTACGTATCGACGACCAAGGCAGGGGGTGCTTCAGTCAACACTTTGTTCATGAATGTCACGATACCGGTATCCTCACCCAGGGGAAAGGGCACACTGCCGTGCAGGCACTGGTATAAAACCACCCCCAGTGAGTAATAATCGCTCGCCACTCCCACGGCTTTGGGGTCGTTGAACTGCTCGGGCGACGCGTATTCGTAGGTCATCAGTGATTGACCAGTCAGTGTATTGGATTGTTCGTGCAGCCGGGCCACCCCAAAATCAGTCAGCAAAAAATGGAGTTCGCCACTGGGCAATGGCCGAAAAAGAATGTTTTCCGGCTTAACATCCCGATGAACGATCCCCTCTATATGGATGACTTTGAAAGCACTGGCCATCTGCAAACCCAACCGAACGGTAGTGGGAACGTCAAGTTGTTCCCGACCGACGATAAGTTGCTGCAAGCTCCCCCCCTCGATGAGTTCCATCACAATATAGGGTAGTTCAGCCTCTAGCCGGACCTCCAATACCTTGACAATATTCGGGTGGGCAATACTGGTCATAATAGCCGATTCCCGCTGAAATCTCCGGAGGGTTTCGGCATCTGTGTTTAGGGCAAAATGTTTGATGGCCACCAGGTCGCCCGTGGACACCTGACGTGCCTTGAGGATGCGGGCATTACTACGCCCCAATTCGCTTAGCACCTCATACCCGGGGAACCGGGCATCAAATTGAACTGTAGACATCAATGGCGTAGCTTGTTCTGCTGTTATGTGTGTGAAGAAAAACGTATATAGTGGTATCCCAAATTGTGCCCACCAAAATAGGATGTAAAAAAATGATTCCAGTCCGTGCCGAATAAATGAAAATTATCCCCCTTGAAACATAATTTTATGTGACTGTCAGTTCTTTGGCCGCCTTACTCGATCGGTTCATGTCTCGTTTTGCCGAGAATTTGTTAGTATGCTATCGCGAAAAATATTTTTCCGGAAAGTGGAATTAATAGGAAAATTTTTGGATGCAAAATATACGTTGATCAAGTGGAGGGCGGCCCCGGATGCAAAGTCAAAATTCTTTATAAATCCTCTGATCAAAACGTTCTCAATACGTACCGTTCCCGAACCTGTTACCCGTAGAGCTGTCTGCTGGCGGATCGTGTCTGCTGGCATCAGGACCGTCAAGCCGGGATCACCCACGATGCTTTTCAAAGAGTCAGACAAAACCAACGGTGTTTCGAGCCAAAATGTATCGGCCGGCAGAACCAGCCGGTGATCCTGACTCCGGTACGCGGAACGTAGCAGCGAGTCAAGGCGCTTATCCCACGCCTAATCATTGCTACATCCCCTGTCCGTTCACCAGTCCGAAGACTGTCGGTAAGGGCCGGGCTCGATTGTCCCGGAGGTCGGTACTGGTACCACAGGAATACCGACAGGCCTCCCGCCAAAAAGCCAATCAGGATACACCCTATTAATGCCCCTACCTGCCGTTTGGCGGGGCCAGGAGAAGGATCGTTATTGGCTGGAAGTGAGATTCTCGATTGAGGCAAACTCGATTGATCTGTCGGAACCGCCATCGCGGCGTTAGGTTGACCGTTCTGCGCCAGTACTACCGTAACGTTATCATGCCCTCCCTGTTCGTTAGCCAGCCGGACAAGCTCAGTCAGTTCTTCGTCAAGCGGGAGGGACTGGCCCAAAACGTTCAGGATCTGCTGCTGCGTGATCATGTCCGTCAGGCCGTCGCTGCATAGCAAGAGTTGATCTCCCGGCTTAAAATCCGTTTGCCCCGATTCCAGAAAGCCGGGGTCATCCACCCGGTGGGCAGTAAGGCCCACTTCACGCATGATTTCGTTGCGGCGCGGGTGGCGCATCGCCTCCTTTTCAGTGAGTTCGTTGGCATCCTCCCGTGCTCCTACCGCCGAATGGTCGTGGGTGAGTTTTTCGAGGGTACCCTTCCGGTAGCGGTACAGCCGGGTATCACCCACGTGGGCGAAATACAACTGACCAGCTTCGCAATCGGCCACCACGGCGGTCAATACGCAGCACATCTGCGCCAGCCGGGGGTTCTGTCGGCGTTGGGCATCAATCTGATTGTTGGCATATACAACGGCCTCCCGGAGCATCGAGAGTGCATCCCCGTTGGGTTTGGCCATATACTGTTCAATCGACTCTTTGGCGATGGCCGCCGCCCGATCGCCTCCGGCATAGCCACCCACCCCATCAATCACCGCCAGCAAGGCGCTGGATTCCGACCATAGAGTCGAGCAGATAAAGGTATCCTGGTTGTCGGTGCGGCGTCGGCCTACGTCGGTTAGGCTAGCCATGATCAGTGTGTTCATCCTGCAAAAAATGACTAATAAAGTATCGAATGGGCTGTTGGCTTTCTAGCGCGGTAAATTCCGAAAATGCTGGATGACCAGAACTATCACAAGCCCAAACAAAAGGCAGACAAGCAGCGCATCGACCATAGGCTATTGAATATTGGCTTGAAAATGTAAAGTAACCATACTGTTCAGCAAAATCTGTGCCTTGTCTGGCAGGGCATGCCACTGCGGGCTGGTAGGTTCGCTCCGAGGGATGAGTTGTTCGTCCACCCGGGTTTCGTTTCGGCTGAAAGAAGCGATCTGAAAGGAATGACTATGATCATTGTATCGAATCCGGAGGTGAGGGTTCGATACATAGGCCGATTCGAGAAGCAGATAGTTGGGGAAATGCTGGTTGTCTGGCTCTTTGCGAGCCACAACAATCTCCCGGTCGCGCATCAAATAAGTGTCTTCCCTGTTCAGTTCCGCAATGTGGTATTCGATCCGGGCCAGCCCTTCGTCAAGGCTTGGGGGCAACTGGGGGGTGCTTTGTGTAGCAGAGCGGGCACCGGAGGCAGGCGACGAATTGATAGCGAGTTTTACCACAAATGCGCCCGGCTCGCGAAAGGAGACATTCTGGAAGGTGCTTGAGTCAACATCCACTTTTTCAAAACGATTGGTCTGTTTTACCCGACGCGTCACATTCACTTTGTCCGGCGCTTCAGTCCAGTCACTACCGGGCAGGATACCCGTCAGGGCACCTACCACCTGTACGTCCGGCGGGTTGATAGGCTCTCCGTTGAACTCTCGTCCTCCCCCAAACTTAAAAAACCAGTGAGAGGCTACGGGGGCGATCTTTTCATACTCCGTTCGGTGGGTTTCTATGATCGCCTGGAAAGCAGCCACTGCCTCATTGACGATAACCGGGAAAGCGTTTTGCCGTTCCTCGTAGGTGGCGGGGTGGAGGATAATCAGGAAATGTGCGTTGAAAAGCATGCTCGTCCCGACGGATTCACTATGTACCGATTCCTGAAAACAAGCCACAAGCTCTTCAAGGATACGTGTATTGGTTACGATAGGAACACTAGGGGCAGCCTGACGGGAAGGTAACAGAAGGTTGCCTAGTTTACCCAGCCAGTTGGTGTGTTGATTGGACATAGGTGAAAAGAATAATGAGCGGCCTATCTGATAAAACGATGAATTTACAGGTAGTTGTATGCAATACTAATAGTGTACCAGCCTGGCAACTTCCTTAAGATAGGCTATCTAGTAGGATCAGAGATGCGGTTGGTGTTTGGGAGAACGATCCAGTGCTACTCACCATTTCTAAACCTGATCCGTTATCTTTGTCTGGAGCATCCGATTTTAACATGATTTCTACAAAAATATCCCCGGCGGAAGTACCCGACGAGCTTTTGGCTACCTACGAAACCGTCATTGGCCTGGAAGTACACTGCCAGCTACTGACTGAGTCTAAACTTTTTGCGTCGGATACCAATCTTTTTGGTGGCGAGCCCAACACCCACATAAGCCCGTTGACGCTGGCGCTACCAGGTACCTTACCCAAGCTGAATAAAAAAGCGGTGGAGTACGCCGTACGCCTGGGCCTGGCCTGTGGCTGTTCGATCAGTGAGCGTACCATCTTTGACCGGAAGAATTACTTCTACCCCGATCTACCCAAAGGCTATCAGATTTCGCAGGACAAAGCGCCTATTTGTGTAGGAGGTACCGTACCGATTACGATTAAAGGAAAAGGCAAGTGAACTGATCGAACGGACTATTCGCTTTCACCACATTCACCTCGAAGAAGACGCCGGAAAGTCGGTACACGATGGCGACACCACCGACACGCAACTGGACTACAACCGGGCGGGTACCCCCCTTGTGGAGATGGTCACCGAGCCGGATCTTCGCTCCGCCGAAGAAACTGGGGCTTTCGTAACGGAGGTACGTCGCCTGGTGCGCTACCTCCATATCAGCGATGGCAACATGGAAGAGGGCTCCCTGCGCTGCGACGTAAACGTATCCGTACGGCTAGTGGGCGACGAAACGCTGGGTACCAAGGTTGAGATCAAAAACATGAACTCCATCCGCAACATCATGCGGGCCGTGGAGTTTGAGCGGCGGCGGCAAGTGGCCGCCCTTGAAAACGGCGATTCATTGTTTCAGGAGACCCGCATGTTTGACCCCGAAACCGGCGAAACCTACGGCATGAGGGTCAAAGAGACCATGAATGACTACCGCTACTTCCCCGATCCGGATCTAGCACCGGTAGTGCTGACCGAAGAAAGAATCGAGGAAATACGGAGCCAAATGCCCGCCCTGCCCCGCGAGCTGCGGGCGAAGTTCACGACGCAGTATGGCATACCGGCTTACGATGCCGTAGTACTGACCGATACCCGCGAAATGGCTCACTACTTCGAACAGCTGTGTAGCCTGACGACCCACTACAAAACGGCCTCCAATTGGTTGATGGGCTCGGTGAAGTCTTATCTCAATGAAAGCGGTACCGATATTGCCTCTTTTCCAATAGTACCTCAAACACTAGCCGAACTGATCGAGTTGGTCGAAACCGAGGTAATCAGCCACTCCACGGCCACCCAGAAAGCATTCTCCGCCTTGATACAGGAACCCGGCCGCTCGCCCCGCGAACTAGCCGAAGCGAATAACTGGCTGCAGAACCGCAATACCGGCGAACTCGAAACGTTGGTAGAAGAGGTGCTGAGTTCCATGCCCGACAAGGTAACCGCTTACCGAAAAGGTAAAAAGGGCCTGATGGGGCTTTTTGTGGGAGAAGTAATGAAAAAATCAAAGGGAACGGCTGATCCTAAACTGATTAACCAACTCCTCGCGGGGAAACTTTAAGTCCCCGGATTTTGTACTATTGAGACTTGAATAAGGAGAATAACAACTAAACATAACCAATGAGAAAAATAACATACGCCCTTTGCCTCATGTTACTTTGGAGTTTTTCCGGAATGGCGCAACAAGAAATTACGCCTAAGGAGTTTACTGTCTCGGGCAAGGTAAAGAATGGCTCGGCGGGGGAAAAGGTATATCTGCAATTTTCGACCAACCCACCCACCACCCTCGACTCTACCACTTTGGCGGCGGATGGCACCTTTACCATGAAAGGTACCGAGCGCGAAGGGGGCAACTTTTATATTATCAACATAGCCGAACGCCAGAAAATCATCCTGCTGGTGGAAGGCGGCGAACAGTTTGTGCTCACGGCTGATGGCTTTGAGCAGAACTCCAAGGGCGTTCCCGGGAAGTACGAGGTGAAAGGCTCCAAAAATATGGAGTATTACGCCAAGCTGATGGACCTGAACCAAGCCATGGTAGAGAAGGTGAATAAGTGGAACGACGAGTACGCCAAGGCCAACGAAAAGAAGGATACGAAGAAAATGCAGGAGATCCAGACGAACTTCCAGCAGGCCGAAGTAGAGCACGTGGCCAAAATAAAAGCATTACTGCCCGAAATGGGTACTTCACTCGTAGCCATCTTCGCGGCCAATAACCTCTTGAATCCACAGCGTGATTTTGCCGAAATGGAGGCCGTCGCCAAGCGATTTGCAGCACGAAAACCCCTCTCCCAAAATCGCGCAGGCGTACCTCGGCTACATCAAACGCCTCAAAGGCGTGGCCGTAGGAGACGATGCCCCGGAGTTTACGCTCGACAGCCCCGAGGGCCAACCCGTCCCCCTTTCCTCCCTGCGGGGTAAGTACGTGCTCATTGATTTTTGGGCTTCCTGGTGTGGCCCCTGCCGCATGGAGAACCCCAACGTAGTGAAAATGTACAACAAGTACAAAGACAAAGGCTTTGCCATCTACGGCGTATCGCTGGACAAGGACAAGAACGCCTGGTTGGGTGCCATCAAGAAAGACGGCCTCACCTGGACGCATGGCTCCGACCTTAAGTTCTGGAGTTCGGCGGTGGCGCAGTTATACGGTGTCAGTGCCATTCCGGCTACGTACCTGCTGGACAAGGACGGAAAAGTAATCGCCAAAAACCTGCGTGGACAGTCGCTAGAAGCCAAGCTAGGCGAATTACTGGGGGCTGAAAACTAAACGTATAATCTCCTTTTTTTGGAATAATGAAACCCAAAGCCCGGCCCCGCGTCGGGCTTTCTTCGTATCTTGCGGCCCATCTTAAACGTCTGTTAGCCGGAGTTTATCCTTCGAAAGCAGGCTGACAGCTAATTCCCTACTTGCTAACTATCTATCATGAAAATTGCAATTATCGGCTGCGGAAACATGGGCATGGCCTTTGCCCGGGCTTTTCTAAAATTTGATCTGGTCAAGAAAGAAGACTTCCTGCTGGTCGAGAAAAGTCCCGAGCGCATGGAGAGCCTGCGGAGTTTCCAGCCCGGCGTGCTTACCGGGATCGTAAGCCCACAGGTTGGCGAATACGACCTGGTGATTCTCTCGGTAAAGCCGCAGGATTATGCCCTCGTGCAGGAGTCATTGCGGGAGGTAATCCAGCCCGGTCAGGTGGTATTTTCAATTATGGCCGGTATTCCCATCCAAACTATCCAGGATGGCCTCAACCATCAGGCCGTCATCAGGGCTATGCCCAATACCCCCGCTATGCTGGGCATGGGTATTACGGCCTACGCGGCTTCGCCGGAGGTAGATCGGTCGCAGCTACGCAAGGTGGAAAACCTGATCAACGCCACCGGGCGCTCGGTATTTCTGGAAGATGAAAGCCAACTGGACGCCGTGACGGCCCTGAGCGGGAGTGGCCCAGCCTATTTTTTCTACGTAGTGAAAGCCATGATCGAGGCCGGCAAGCAGATGGGCTTCGAGGAGTCCGTGGCTTCCCTCCTGGTGAAGCAGACCATGCTGGGTTCCTACCACCTCATCAACAACGCCGACCGCTCGCTCGACGAGCTAATAAAGGCGGTAGCGTCCAAAGGGGGCACCACGGAAGCAGCCCTGAAAAGATTTGAAGAAGGCGGCATGGCCGACTCGCTGATGCAAGGCATTCATGCCGCCCAAAAGCGCGCAACCGAGCTTTCAAAAGGATAAGATCAGTGGGAATCCTCTACTACCCCCAGGTAGTTGAAGGGGGTGATTTCGCGTAGCTCTTTCCGGACAGACTCGGAGACATCCAGGGTTTCGATAAACCGGGATAGCGTTTCGTGCGTGATGTGCTGATTGGTACGGGTAAGCTCTTTGAGCGTTTCGTAGGGCTGAGGGTAGCCTTCCCGCCGCAGGACGGTCTGAATGCCTTCCGATACCACCACCCAGTTTTCTTCCAGTTCGGCCCGGATCACCTGATCGTTCAGTTCCAGTTTGCCAAGCCCTTTGAGCAGCGAGTGCAGGGCTATCACCTGATGGGCGATGGGTACCCCAATGTTCCGCAGCACGGTGGAGTCGGTGAGGTCACGTTGTAGGCGTGATATCGGGAGTTTGGACGAAAAGTGATCGAACAGCGCATTGGCGATTCCCAGATTTCCTTCCGAATTTTCGAAATCAATGGGGTTGACCTTGTGCGGCATGGCCGACGAGCCGGTTTCGCCCGCTTTGATTTTTTGCTTGAAGTAGTGCATCGAAATGTACGTCCACAGGTCCCGGTTTAGGTCGAGCATGATGGTGTTCAACCGCTTTAGGCCGTCGAACGTGGCTGCTAGGTTGTCGTAATGCTCGATTTGCGTGGTATGGCGGCTGCGCTTCAGGCCCAGGCTATCCACGAAATGATGCGCAAACTCCATCCAGTTGATGTTGGGATACGCTACGTAATGGGCATTGAAGTTTCCGGTTGCCCCTCCGAACTTAGCGGAGTAGGGGACATGATCCAGTAGCTCAAACTGACGTTCCAGGCGCTCCACAAATACCATAAATTCCTTCCCGACCCGGGTAGGTGAGGCCGGTTGCCCGTGGGTGAAGGCCAGCATGGGTACATTGCGCCATTCGATGGACATTCTTTTGAGCACAAAAAGCACCTGCCGGAAAAGTGGCTTTACCTGACGCTCCAGCGCATCTTTGAGCGACATCGGGATAGCCGTGTTGTTGATATCCTGCGACGTAAGGCCAAAGTGAATGAACTCGATATACTTTTCCAGGCCCATGCCTTCGAATTTTTCTTTCAGAAAATACTCCACAGCCTTTACGTCGTGGTTGGTTTCTTTCTCGATTTCCTTGATTCGCAGCGCTTCACTTTCCGTAAAGTTTTTATAAATATCCCGTAGCTTCGGGTAAAATGACTTATCTATTTCTTTTAGCTGGGGAAGTGGCAATTCACAGAGGGCAATGAAGTATTCCGCCTCTACCAAAAGCCGATAGTAAATAAGGGCGTATTCCGAAAAGTAAGAGGAAAGCTCGGTGACCTGTTTATGATAGCGGCCATCAACGGGTGAGATAGCCGTCAGTTGATTCAAGTTCATGTGACAAGTAGTTGTTTACAGAAAGGCAAAGTTAAAGGAATTACACCTCTACACCGTCGGAATACCAATGAAAATGTATTTTTTGGATTTTTTATAAATAAATTACCACAATTCCAGTACATCTAATTTACTAACTCCCCTTTTCAGATTCTATGGCAACCTCTCCTTTTCTCGGTGAATTAATCGGGTCATTCGTACTTATACTCCTCGGCAACGGTGTAGTTTCAAACGTGGTCCTCAATAAAACCAAAGGCCATGAAAGTGGCTGGATTGTCATCACCACCGGCTATAGCCTGGCCGTGGCAATGGGGATATTTACGGCCAATGCCTTCGGGAGCGTCGATGCTCACATCAACCCGGCCGTTACGCTGGCCGATGCCGTCATTACCGGCAACTACTCCAAAATGGCGGGCTATGTAACAGCTCAAATGATCGGGTCCTTCCTGGGAGCGGTGGTGGTATGGCTGCATTACTTTCCCCACTGGAAAGCAACCAACGACCCTGCCGCCAAACTGGCCTGTTTTGCTACCGATCCGGCCATTCGGTCTACGGGCCCTAACCTGCTCAGCGAAATAATCGGTACCATTATTCTTATCATTGGCGTAACGGCCATCAGTAAGGCGGAGGGGATCCGGATCGGACTTGGGCCGTACCTGGTCGGTCTGCTAGTGTGGAGTATCGGTTTGTCCCTGGGGGGGACCACGGGCTATGCCATCAACCCGGCGCGGGATTTGGCTCCCCGGCTGGCGCACGCGCTCCTGCCCATTCCGGGCAAAGGCTCGTCGGACTGGGGCTACGGCTGGATTCCCGTTGTGGGTCCACTGATTGGCGCCGCCCTGGTCGCTATATTTCTAGGATTGATTTCTTTGTAAAATAACACTCCTTTTCAGGTGGAATGGTAGGGGGTTATTTGCCCCCTACTACCACTTCGCTCAGGGTGTCCAGAGCCAGGTGCTGCTGCGCCAGGTGCATTATATCTTCGGCAGTAGTCGCATGAATTTGTTCGATGTACCGATCAAAAAAATCGGGAGGGAGGCCATCAAGGATCAGAATTTTTTGGCGGTCGGCTATATCGAAAGCTGTGTTTAAAGATCCGGCGAATTCACCGGCCATAAAATTCTTCACATTCTGGAGCTCTTCCTTATCCACGGGGGTCGTTTGCAGTAGGCTGATTTCCTTCCGGATTTCGTCCAGGGTTTGTTGGGTAAATTCCTTTTTTACGTCGGTTCCGATCATAAAGTACCCCTCGTGCCGTAAGGTGGAGAGCCGGGAAGAAATGCCGTACGTAAGCCCTTTCTCCTCCCGAATATTTTTCATAAGTCTCGAACCGAAGTAGCCACCCAGGATTTCGTTTGTGACCAGCATTTTGAAGTAGTCGGGATGATGCCGGGTAAACAGGCGCTTGCCCAACCGAATGGACGATTGCAGGCTTTCCGGACGCTCAATGAGGGTACCTTCCTGGGTGTTTCCAAGCGGGAAGTCTACCGAAGCCGGGGTGTCAAACGGGCTGTTCTCAAATACGCGTTGTCCAAGCGTATCGTTCACCGCTTTTAGTTCTTCGGGTCCGATTTTGCCGGCCAGCAGGATGCGGTACCGAGCTTTTTGAATATGGGTTTTGTAATGGGCAATGGCCTCTTCTTTTGCCAGTGTCGTAATGTTTTCTTCGGTTTGGCTGCGGCCATAGGGGTGGGATGTCCCGAACAGGGCTTCCCGGAAGTGGGAAGTAGCGCGGTATGCCGTCTTTTCCCAGTTGACCCGGTGGTTTTGCAGGGTAATATTTCGCAGGTCGTCCCATTCTTTATCCGGAAAAGTAGCCTCGGCGATCAATTCCTGCACTATTGGCAACACCACCGGCAGGAAACGGGCCAGGCAGTACACCACCACCCCCAGGCGGTCGGAGGTATGGCTCAGCTCGGTAAAAGCCCCGATCCGATCGAAGGCCTCGCTGATTTCGGCAGAAGTTCGCGAACGGGTACCTTCCGAAAGCATTTTTATGGCGAAATAGGACGCTGCGGGGGTGGTTTCATACCAGGTACCGGCCTCAAAGGTACATTCGAGCTTCACGACCGGCTGCTCCCCACTCGTGATATAGTGCAGCGGAAGACCATTGTCCAAAGATACCGTTTGGATAGGTGGAAGGTTTATACGCTCGATTATCCGGTAGGGGGGGGCGATGGTTCGGTCTAGGGTCATAGCAAAAAGAGGTTATAAAAAAGAATGACATCCTTGGGGGACGTCATTCGGTAAAAAAAGCTTGCAGATACTATTAGTTCTCTATCTCGTCTTCAATTATGGCATCCGTTTTGCCCTTCAAATTCACGGCCAGCGAAATCCGCAGGGTTTGGGCCAGCGGGCTTCCCTGACGCTGTGGCATCAGATAGGCAAAATCAACGCCGTATTTTTTCTGAAAACGGGCACCAAAGCCAATGGTGAAGTACTTGCGATCGCCCTTCATGCGGCTTTCGCTAAAATAGCCAAAGCGGGCGGCAAATACATCGTTGTACCAGTATTCTACGCCGGTAGATACCATCACTTCTTTCATTTCCTCGCCAAACCCATCGGGCGCATCGGCAAAAGACCCGAAAATACCACTCAGGGCCGACAGGTTACGGGGATCACGGCCACTTGTCACTACGGGCTGTCCGTTCTGTAAGGTATATACCGGTGGGGTAGGTACCATTAGCTTATTGGCGTCGAGCACAAAGTTGAACCGGTTGCGTCCGTCGGCGGTGTAGGAAATACCAGTTCCCAGCTTGAAGTTAGTTGGTATGAAGTACTTATCCTGACTACCGTAGGATACCTTGCCGCCGATGTTTGAAATCAACATACCCCAGCTCCAGATCAGGTTGCTACCGATTTCATCATTTCGGTACTCCTTTTTGTAGTAAAGGCTAACATCGCCGGCGGCCGTAGATGCCGGACGAATGGAAATGCTATTGATGATCGAGGTACTGGCCAGATTGGAATTGATGTATTTCAGGGTAAGACCTACCGAGAAATTCTCACCCAGCTGACGACCATACGTTGCTCCCACCATAAACTCCCGGGAGTTGAACGTACCGATTTGGATCCCCTGGTTATTTCGCATATCCAGTTCTCCCAAGTCAAAGTAGTTTACCGAAAGCGCTACTACCTGTCCTTTGGCCACTTTCTTGTAGCCGGTCAGGTAGGTCAGGTACATATCATCTACCAGGTTGCGGAGCCAGGGGGTATACGAGAGCGACACCCCGTAATCGTCCTTAAGGTAGGGAAGCTTGGCGGGATTCCAGTAGGTAGCGTTAGCATCGGGGCTTAGCGCTACTCCGGCATCGCCCAGGGCCGCACTGCGGGCATCCGGGGAAAAGTTAAGAAAAGCAAGCGGTGTGGTGATGATTCGGTTAGTGGTGTCTTGTCCGGTGACAAGCTGGGCCTTTGCGTCTTGAAAGCCGCCGCAGAGGAGTAAGAAAGAAGATAAACTAACGAAAAAACGGTTCATATTTCCTTGGTTTGGCTGTATTGAGCAACTACGGTTTCTCGGACAGTGGGCTTCAAATTTACAACGAAAGTACTAGAATTGACAAAATATTCGTATGATTTCACGATTTCTAAGGAACACGTAAAACTTTTCCGCTCCGGCGATCTGTGCTTTGATCTTTGATAGAACGTATTTGAATCGTGTACAAGTATACGGTGGATTTTGAACTAAGAGTTTCCTGAATGGTACCGAAGTCGAGCCTGCCGGTTATAATCGGCTCACTACTATAATATACTCCTTTGAATGAACTTAAGATTTGGCCTGATAAATTTAATATCTGTATGGTAAGTTCTACATCTTCCTCAGGGCGGCTATGGGCTATTTTGAATGCAAGCTGTTCCTGAAAAGGGTTGGGAAATAGCACAGCCGTATGCAATGAAATTTCAGTTTGTGATCCGACTATAAATCGCAACGTGAGTTCGGAGGAATTAGTATACGTGTCCCAAATTTTTATTCGCAGAGTATAGGCTCCCGGCGACAGATTTTCCAAAGGAAAGCGGATCGTACCCCGCTGGTAGGTGTCAGTTTGGTTTTGAAAATACTCATTCAGAACAAACGTAACCGAATCATTCAAGGTAGCCGTGAGGTCCTGCCCCAGACCGGTAGAGGAGACATTAATCCCGTTCTCATCAAATGCCTGTATCCACAAAACCGAAGTAGAAGGTACAACTTGCCCGTCCCGAAAGGTACTATCGTTCAGGAAGGCGGTAAGGCTGGGCGGCTTCTGATCGGATACGACCCGACTGGCCCCACCTACCCAGACGTCCAATTGGCCCGAGGCATCGGCCAGACTATCCTTCCGGATGGCATACACGCTCACCCGCCCGACGCCCGTCCGGTAGTCAATATTCCGGGGAACCACGAAACTACACGTAAATCGCCCGTTTTGTACCGACACTTTCCCTTCGTATAGCTTACTGCGGAGTTCGCTATATTCGGCCGCTGCGCCGTTCTCTCCGTTGGTTCTGAACTTCACGGGCTTATCATAGATGGACACAAAGGCCGTTCCACTGAATGAATCCGCCACTTTTTCGTCACCTTTTTGGCGGATACTGCCCCGTAAGGTAGTTTTTTTCAACGCCATCAAGGTGTCTGGCTCCGTATCCCAGGTTACGTGGTACTCTGCCTGAGCAAGCTTCATGGACGGGTCGCCGAGAAGGGCGAAGTTCCGGTTCAGGCTACCACTCAGGCTGTTGTTTTTGGTATATTTTATCAGGTCTCCCACACGGGTAGATGAGGTGGAGGTAGCCAGTGCTTCGTAAAAGGCTTTATTGAGGGTGAAATTCGTACTTGAAAAGACAGGACGCGTGGTGGTGAGGGCACCGATTGCCGCTCCCCGGGGACTGAGTACCATTAATTCAGCACCGGACACGACGGCCGGGTCATCATAGCGGCCAAACTCACAGGTAGCAGTAAGCAAAAGAGGCAGGTTATCATAGCCCCCAAACGACAGCATATCGGATAAGGTGAGTATTTGTTCTTCGGCCCAACCCGAAGCTCCTCCGTGACCGGTATAGTTCAGAATAAGGGTTCCTTCGTTAACCTTCTGGCGAATCGCCGTATTCATTGTAGGTGTTTTTACTCCTTCCGAAGAGGTGCTACGTGGAAACGCATCTACGAAAAGACGCTGGGTAATGAACCGGGAGCTGGCCTGTCCAGCCAGCAGGTCGGCGTGTTGCTGATGGATGTTGCCATCGCCGTCATCGGCCACGAAGTTGATCCGGTTGCGCCATTTCCCCAGCGCCTGCGGCGAAGAGCCATAATGGATCAGTTTGTCTACGACCGTACGGGCTTCCAGTTGACTTTTTACCGGTAACCGCCCAATTCCTATTTCCAGCAGATGATCTCCCGCCGCTGATTCCCGCCAATCGCCTTCTTCTTCATCCAGAAAGCCGTAGTAATCATCCGAAGAATATGTAAAAACCGGGTGCAGCGATTCGCGGCTTTCGTACACCGGTACCCATTGCTGTTGTTGGGCCGGCGACTGGGTTCCCCCGCGATTGCGGTAGTCGTAGGTGGCATCGCCGAAGAGTAGGAGGTATTTCAGTTGTTTGGGATTTTGTTGATAAAGTCCTTTTATCAAATCCCGAATGGCCGTAGGGTCCGGCTTTCCGGAAGAAAACTCGTTATAGACCTGCTCCGGCGTAACAACCGTGACGATCAGGCCGTCAAAATCACGGCGAAACCGGGCCAGGCGTTCGGCTTCGCTCAGCCAGGCCTGGGGTACCACAATGAGCAAATCTGGAACCGCCAGCCCATGCAGGTTTTGGGTAGGTACCTTTTGCCAGGTTAGGGGTTCTAAAGCCTGCGCGGGTGCGAATCCCAGGTAGGTGCGGGAGCGGAGTCCATCAGCCGCCCCGAACCGGGCGGTTGTCTCGGAGGGCCGTTCCAGCAGGGCCTGACGGGGCCGGAGTGGATCCGATACTTCCCACCACTGCCAGTCAGCGGGGATAGCGTTCAGGGAGTAAGTTACGGAGGGAGCCGTGGAGGGAGCAAAGCGATAGAGCTGCTGAGTAGGGTAGGCCCGTAGCTGACGCCTTACCTGCAGGGCGGCGTAGTCGAGGTACGCCTGCGCATTACTTTGGCCATTTTTATCAAACTCTACGGTAAGCGTAGGGGTTTCGGGAGGAGAAGCCCCCATGGTGAAAGCGTAGGTTTTCTCGCTTCGCTGGGCTCTCAGGTCGTACCGATAGGTACTTACCGGTCCCTGCGTCTGCTCGCCGATTTCCTGGTCGTTTACCCGCCAGCGGAGGCGGGTTGTTACCTGAGCGGAGGCTATGCCGGCACCTCTCAGCAGAGCCGGAGAATTGGGAAGGATCCCAGGCAGTTCGGCGCTTAGTCGCAGTTGTCCCGCCACGCCAATGTATTCCCCCCACCATTCGCGGCCCGATTGAAGCAGATTGGTATTCTCCTGTTCGTGAAACCAGTAGTCATCAAACTGATTCACGAGGGGACCGTTGTTGTTTTGGGAAGGCAATGCGGCTATCCGCAGTCCGGGTTGTGTTCCCGCCGTCAGGTAGTAGTAGCTACTGTCGGAGTACAGGTTGATTTGGTGCACAAAGCCCTTCTGGAGCGAATCGTATTGAACCGTCCGGGGACCTTCCGCGTAAAAATAAAGAGCATCGCTGTCGTCAAAGCGGTTGTCTTCCTCGCCTTTTACCCAAATCGCGTTTTGGATCAGGTCACCGGGCCGGGCGTCCGCATTTCGTTGGGGGAGCATCTTCCCCCCATTCCCATAGATTTGCAGGTGCCTGGGATTCAAGGTAGCCGGGTTGATTCCCATCTTTCGTAGCCACTTCGCATCAATCCGGTACACGCCGGACTGCGCCACAGCCAATCTGTACCAGGCACCTGATGCCAGTACGGAGGGGGTTTGGGCATACGCACTAGGAATCAGAAACAGGCTTCCTAAGAGCAGGCTTCTAAAGATAAGTCCGGTTAAGTACATCCATTTTTCATACGCATTCTTCCACCAAAGCATGGGCTGGGATTGTATAGCGACGATTTGAAGCTTTTTCAACACAGAGTACGCGGGTCCGTCGCAGGGGACCCCTGATAAACTCTCGTTTTTGAAAAACGAAATTTACCCCTTCATTTAGGTGTAACAGGGATTTTTTATTCGAAACGGGGTCAGATTGATTGTATCTTGAAAGAGACTGAATCAGAACAGGATCGCCGCCGGTGGATGCTTTGGGGTTGAGGGCGTACCGCCTAAGGGCGATGAGTACATCCTGAGGGAAGCATTGTTCGTTCAAAACCGGCTGCAGCAGGTTTCTGAAAGCAGCTTTCCACTCCACACCATGGGGGGCTATTCTTTTTCTGGAATAGGTACAATACACCACGTGGTGCGCTACTTCATGCAAATAGGTAATCAGAAAACTGTACGGATTCAGATTGGCGTTGACGGTAATGCGGGGACGTCGGCCGGGCTTTTGGGTAAAATCACCCAGGCGGCTGCGCCGGGGCCGTACAATATGAAGATCGAATGTGTGTTGCTCCCACAAGGACAGGCAGTAGGGTGCTGCAGACTCAGGCACAAAGGAAGCGAGGGTGGGCGTCGGTTTTTCCATACCCCTAAATAAAAAAAGATAGCCCTATTTTCATAGAGCTATCTCAAGAATGGTTCGTTTGTAACGAATTACAAAGAATCAACAGCCATTGTATCAACAGCCATCGTGTCAACAGTCATCATAGTGTCAGCGTCCATGCTCATAGTAGTAGAGTCAACGGCAGCTTCTTCTGAAGGCTTGCTAGTGCATGAAGCGAAAGCGATCATACCAGCAACGAATGCGAATGCGATAAATTTTTTCATTTCTTGGGTGTTTTTTTAAGGTTTCTGTCACAAATGTACTACTAAAAATCGAATTGCAAACAATTCTGGATTGTATTTTTCCAAGAACTTAAAATTTCCTTAGAAAATAATGCAGAAGCTTAGTTTAGTACAATGCTGAGCCTAATAAAACGAAATGATTCAGATAATTTTTACGGCGTTCCCATTAAATGCCTTTACGCATTGTGCTATTTCGGGAAGAAGAAAATTGTTTTGCTCAATGCCGTTTCCTACCACAATAATATCGGCCCCGGCTTCCAGAGCCGCATACGCTTTTTCGCCCGTGTTGATCCCACCTCCCACAATAAGGGTTGTGTCGGTAGCGGATCGCACGGCCGATATAATGGCCGACGGGACGGCCTGCTGCGCGCCGCTGCCGGCGTCGAGGTACATGAGCCGCAGCCCGAGCATTTCGCCGGCCATCGCGGTACACGCCGCCACACCAGGCTTGTCGTAGGGCAAAGGAATGGTGTTGCTCATGTAGGATACCGTCGTGAGTTTTCCGCTTTCGACGAGCATGTAGCCGGTAGGCAGTATTTCCAGATTACTCTGCCGGAGCAGCGGAGCCGCTATCACGTGCTGGCCAATCAGAAACTCAGGGTTACGGCCCGAAATGAGCGAAAGCAGCAGGATCGCATCCGCCGTGGGCTCAATGTGCAGGCTGTTGCCCGGAAAGAGGATGGCCGGGATATCGGTATGGATATGAATGGCCTCCACCAGCTGATCGATAGCGTAGCGGGTGACGAGGCTACCGCCCACAAAGAAGAAATCAACCTCGAGTTCGGCCGCGTAGCCAAGAAACTCCGGGAAAGAGGAGAAATCAATCTTATCAGGATCCAGTAAAACCGCGAAAGATTTTTTGTGTTTCTCCCGCTTATGGTGTAAAAGGGTGGCTATTTTATCTTTCTTTTTGTGCATCCGTTTTTTTCTCTGCTTCTGTATAGTGAGATAGTTTCTGGCGCGCCCAACCTACGGCAAACGACACAGCCAGACCGCGTAGTACCTTTCCCATGGCCAATCCACCGGATGACGTTTCCCGCTTAGACATGACGGTTTTTTCCTGATCTTTTTCTTTTCCCGACTCTCCCTCGTCAGGATCTGGCAATAGGGCATTCATCAGCACGTACACCCCGGCGAACACGCCTCCTATGACCAGGGCCTGCTTTCCGTAGTGCCGGGCATCGGTTTGCAACTCCTGCCATTGGGCCTCCATTTTCTGGCGATAGCCCGCTACGTTCACCTTCAATAACTCCTTGTTCCGGATGGTATCCGAAGAAAAGGGCTTGGCATATCGGGTTAGAAGGCTCACGTTTCGAAAAGGCACTACCTGCCGTCTTTGGGGTTAAAATTATCCAAAAGTAATGAAATGACCGTAAACGTTGCCGGTTATGCCTTAATTTAAGGAGTAACCGGTTCTTTTTTTCGGGACAATCTAGTCAACAAAACCCGTAACCGGGAGAGCCACCGCTCACGGAACAAAAACCATATTGCGCTTAACGTAACGAGCAGACCCAGCACGATCAGGTAACCGGCATACGGACTGTCGAGCCCTATATTGATCCCCACCGCCACAAGAATAAGCATGAAAAGTAGGCTAACAAACACCAGAAGGGTACCGATCAAAAAGTAGAGCGCTTTGAGGATCAGGTCTTCGATGCGCTCGCGGGTTTCCAGCTGAAACAGCTCAATTCTGGCTTCGAGGTAGTTGAGGAGGGTGTCTCTGATTTCTTCGATTTGTCGAAACATAGCAATCAGATCGTTTGGAGGGTCAAGGCCCGGAACGAACCGCTCCGGGCCAGGTAGTATGGACGGGGCCTGATTAATCCAGGAACATCCCCAGGATGCCGGAGATAACGGCTACAATCAGTGCAAAGAGAATGGCCGAAATAAGATTGGTGATGGCGAATCCATCCACAATGGCAGCGGCCAGATAAATCATCAGGATGTTGATGACAAAATAGAAAAGGCCTAGAGTCAGGATGGTAATGGGCAGGGCCAGAATTTGCAAAACGGGCCGTACGAATGCATTCAGGAAGCCAAGCACGATGGCCGCAATAATAGCCGAGGTAACGTTGGAAACTACTACGCCATCCAACAAATAGCCCGCGGCCAGGATGGCTAGGGTGCTGATTACCAATCGAATTAATAGATTCATAAAAATAAGGGGTTAGCGGTGACGGCTACGAAGTACGTCAATTACCTCATCTAAATCAATGTTTTTGTGTTCGAGCAGCACCAGCAGGTGAAACAGCAGGTCGGCTACCTCGCCCTTGAACAGGTCGTCGTTTTGATCTTTGGCCTCAATCACTACTTCCACGGCTTCTTCGCCTACCTTCTGGGCTATTTTGTTGACACCCTTATTAAACAATAAGGTCGTGTAGGAGGTCTCCGAGGGGTTGTTCTTCCGATCCCGGATGATGCGCTTTTGTAAGTAGTTCAGGAAAAGAGCCTGTCCTTCGTTTACCTCGTCAAAGCAGGTATCGGCACCCGTATGGCAGGTAGGTCCGGCGGGGGTAGCCTTGATCAGAATCGTATCACCGTCGCAGTCGGTCAGGATTTCCTGCACGTACAGAAAGTTGTCGGAAGTTTCGCCCTTGGTCCAAAGGCGCTGCTTGCTACGGCTGAAAAAGGTGACTCTCTGCTCGGCTCGGGTTTTTTCGAAGGCTTCGGCATTCATGTAGCCCAGCATGAGTACTTTGCCGGTCAGGGTATCCTGGATGATAGCCGGGAGTAGCCCGTCGGGAGATTTTTGGAAGTCGAGGTTCATGGGTTGGGGGTGACAAATGGCTGATCGTCTTTGTGCGTTTGGTATATAAAATTTTTAATATTTTGCTAGACGGGCGGGCCGCCCGTACCACAGTACCACATTATATTCGCATGGGGAGGCCTTGGCTTTGCAGGTAGCTTTTCAGGTCGGGGATGTCAATTTCGCGGAAGTGGAAGATACTGGCGGCCAGGCCGGCGTCGGCTTTGCCGGTGGTGAATACCTCCTGAAAATGCTCCATGGTACCCGCGCCACCCGAGGCGATGACGGGTATATTGGCGTTGCCAGAAATGGTAGCGGTCAGTTCGAGGGCAAAGCCCGCCTTAGTGCCGTCGGTGTCCATGGAGGTGAGCAGGATTTCGCCCGCGCCCCGATTTTCTACCTCTTTGGCCCAGGAAATAGTCCGTAGCTCGGTGGGTGTGCGGCCCCCGTGGGTATGCACGATATGGTCGCCACCCGCATCGGGAAAGTCTTCGATGTGCGGAATATAGCGGGTATCGATGGCTACCACAATGCACTGACTGCCAAATTCGAGGGCCAGTTCGTCAATAAGGCCGGGATTGCGTACGGCCGCCGAATTGATGGATACCTTGTCGGCTCCGGCGTGGAGCAGCGCCGATACATCGGCCTTGGACGAAATGCCGCCGCCCACCGTAAAAGGAATGTTGATGGTATGCGCCACGCGCTTCACCAGCTCCAGGAAGGTACCCCTGCCCTCTACGGTAGCCGTGATGTCAAGATAGACCAGTTCGTCGGCCCCCTGAGCTGCATAAAGCGCGCCCAACTCAACGGCGTCGCCGGCGTCGCGCAGGTTCACAAAGTTGATGCCCTTGACGGTGCGACCCGTCCTTGACATCCAGGCAGGGTATGATTCGTTTGGTCAGCATCAGAAATTTTGTTTACGTAAATCGTCCAGCGTTACCCGGCCTTCGTAGATAGCCTTCCCCACGATTACTCCGTACAGGTTCATTTCGGCCAATTTATAGATATCATCCAGGTTACTCACGCCGCCGCTGGCAATGATGTTCAGGTCGGGGCAGCGGTCCTGCAAGTTGCGGTAGAGGTCAAACGAAGGGCCTTGGAGCAGACCGTCTTTGGCCACATCGGTACTGATGATGTACTTCACGCCTTTTTCTACGTATTCTTCCACAAAATCATACACCCAGAGTTTGGTACCTTCTTCCCAGCCGCTCACGGCGATCCGTTCGTTTTTGGCATCAGCCCCCAGAATAATCTTGTCGCCGCCGTACTCTTTCAGCCAGCTCTCGAACAAGTCGGGCTGCTTCACGGCCACGCTGCCGCCGGTGACCTGCTTGGCCCCGCACTCGAACACCACCCGAAGGTCGTCTTCCGACTGCACGCCCCCGCCAAAGTCCACGTGCAGGCTGGTTTTGGAAGCAATGGCTTCCAGTACTTTCCAGTTGATTACCTTTTTGGCTTTGGCGCCATCGAGGTCTACCAGGTGCAGGCGGGTCAGGCCGGCGTCTTCAAACTGCTTGGCTACTTCTAGGGGCTTTTCGTTGTAGACTTTCTTTTGAGCGTAGTCGCCTTGGGTAAGGCGGACGCATTTGCCTTCGATGATATCAATGGCCGGGATGATGTACATGGACTTAGTTTTTCAGAAAATTACTCAATATCTTTTCTCCCACGTCACCGCTGATTTCGCAGTGAAACTGGGCCGCATAAAAATTATCCTTGTGCAGCATGGCGCTGAATGGCCGGATGTAGTCGCAGGTAGCAATGGTATGCTCACAGACGGGGGCGGCGTAGCTGTGCACAAAGTACACGTAGGCATTTTCGGGAAGTCCGTCCAGGATGGGGCTCTGGTAATCGTGAATGTTGTTCCAGCCCATGTGGGGTACCTTCAGACCGGGTGTGGCCGGGAAACGCTGTACATCCACATCGAATATGCCCATGCAGGTGGTATCGTTCTCCTCGGAATGCCGGCACATCAGCTGCATGCCCACGCAGGTACCCAATACGGGCTGCGTCAGCGAGGGAATCAGCAAATCCAGCTTCTTACTTTTCAGATAGGCCATGGCCGTACTGGCTTCGCCCACGCCCGGAAAAATCACCCGGTCGGCCGAGCGTACTTCTTCCTCTTCGTCGGTGTAGAGGTAGCTCACTCCCAGCCGGTCGAGGGCGTACATGACCGATTGAATATTGCCGGCGTTGTATTTGATAATGACGGTTTTCATGATAGCTGGTTAGCTGTTGGAGGTCATTAGGGGTTAGGCGGTCTGCCGCGCGGTTGTTAGCTTTCATAAAATAATCCTAACAGTTTGACAGTCTAAATACCTACGGCATAAAATAAAAATGAAGCCCGACTCGGTTAGGAATCGGGCTTCTGGGGTACTATGTATTCAACCTTATTACACCATATTCATTTTCAGAAACACATGACCCAAAACCCTACCTGCAAGGCTATGATGTAGGTGATGGTATGTCCGTGTTTTTAACATGTCACAAAGATAGATAAACTTTTTTAAGGACAATAAAAAAATGTAGTTAAAAAAGACTACCCTGCACTACCTGGGGTCGGATATCGGGTGGTTCCAGCGATAGTCCAATTTTTGCGTTTAATTCTTCTATCCAGTATTTGGTGAGTTCGGGGGCAAATTCGTTTTCCCCGCAGTGGATAAAAATATAGGCCTTTTGAAGCCCCTGCCCAAACCACGATTTGAGCAAATGCACCCAGGCATCGGTGCGGGTGTAGTCGGTTGGATGCAGTTCGTTGCCCACAAACCGCAGCACCACCGTGGGCGTAGACAGACTCATGTGCAGCACGTCGCGCCGACCGGCTACGTCGGACATGACGGTACCGATGCCCCGCTCCCGGAAAAATTCCAGGGTACGCTGCCAGGCGTAGTCGTCGGTAAACCAGCTCGGGTGCCGAAACTCCACCGCGATGGGAAAGTCCTCGGGCAGGGCTTTGAGGAAATTTTCGAGGGCCGCTACCTTGGAGGTATCAAACGAAGGCCCCAGTTGCAGAAAGGTGGTACCTAGTTTATCACCCAGCCCCAGCACCGCATTCGCAAACTCCGTACTTGGCAGCAGCACATTGACCAACTGTGCATCATGGCTAATGGCTTGCGGCCATTTGGGGCAGTACCGGAAGCCCTCGGGTGCCGTTTCGCGCCAGCGCTCGATGGTACTTTCACTTGGAATCTGGTAATGCGTGACGTTCAGCTCGATGGTGTTGAACTGCCGGGTGTAGTGGTACAGGAAGTCCTTGTCTTTGGCGTTGGACGGATAGATTTTGCCCACCCAGTCTTTGTTGGCCCAGATCGGCGGGCCGATGTAGACTTCTTTCTTGAGGTGTAGGGCGCATTTCGACAGCGTTTCCGTCGTGAACTGGTGCGTGAACGGTAGCGTGAAGTCGACGTTGTCTATATTGTCCAGTTTGCCGAAGTCCATCGTTCAATTGGTGAATGAGTGAATGGTGAATGAGTGAATGGAGGGCTTTGTATATTTGCTTGTTTCCCAGTCTACATACAAACAAAAGTATGCCAGGAAAAAGTTACTGAAATCGGAATTTGAGATGAGCTGCCAGGAATGCTAAGCAGCAGCGGTTTCGTTTATCCTATCCGTATATTGTTCTTATTTTCAAAAACCACCTACCATGTCCGAACTCGCACAACAACTCATCGAACAGGAAAAAAAGCAGCGCAGCGGGTACCTAGACCTCGGCAACTGCGGGCTGACTGAAATGCCTGACCTTTCCGGATTGGATTGGCTGGAAACCCTGGTGTTGTCGAGTGAGTGGTGGGATTGGGAAAAAAGAGAACAGATTTCCAGCCAAAACAAGGGTATTCAAAACCATATAGTCCAGTTCGAAACCGCCCGCTTTCCCATAGGTCTTCGAAAAATTATCCTTTCCAATCTTGAAATCAGCGACGGGTCCTTTCTGGGCAAGCTCACCAACCTGACCTCGCTTGACCTCAGTAACAATCAAATCAGCGAGGGTCCTTTCTGGGCAAGCTCACCAACCTGACCTCGCTTAACCTCAGTGGCAATCAAATCAGCGACGGGTCCTTTCTGGGCAAGCTCACCAACCTGACCTCGCTTGACCTCCGTAACAATCAAATCAGCGACGGGTCCTTTCTGGGCAAGCTCACCAACCTGGGCAAGCTCACCAACCTGACCTCGCTTGACCTCCGTAGCAATCAAATCAGCGACGGGTCCTTTCTGGGCAAGCTCACCAACCTGACCTCGCTTGACCTCAGTAACAATCAAATCAGCGACGGGTCCTTTCTGGGCAAGCTCACCAACCTGACCTCGCTTGACCTCAGTGACAATCAAATCAGCGACGGGTCCTTTCTGGGCAAGCTCACCAACCTGACCTCGCTTGACCTCCGTAACAATCAAATCAGCGACGGGTCCTTTCTGGGCAAGCTCACCAACCTGACCTCGCTTAACCTCAGTGGCAATCAAATCAGCGACGGGTCCTTTCTGGGCAAGCTCACCAACCTGACCTGACCTCGTAACAATCAAATCAGCGACGGTCCTTTCTGGGCAAGCTCACCAACCTGACCTCGCTTAACCTCAGTAATCAAATCAGCGACGGGTCCTTTCTGGGCAAGCTCACCAACCTGACCTCGCTTGACCTTAGTGGCAATCAAATTCGGGACTTCGAACATCTGCTGTTTTTTATTGAGAAAAGGGGATTTCAGGTAGTGTGGAAGGAGTGGTATTTAACCAATAGAGGAGAAATCAACTTAAAAGACAATCCGTTTGAAAATCCCGGTGTCGAGGTGATCAAACAAGGCAATGCCGCCATTCTTGAATACTTCAAACAAATACAAAAAGGCGAAAAACTACTGCTCGAAGCCAAACTCGTACTCCTGGGTGATGGCAGAGCCGGTAAAACTTCGCTCGCCAACCGCCTGCTCGGCAAGCCCCTACCCACCGAGCGCGACCGCACCAAAGGCGTGGACATCGTCATTGGCGAGTACCAGTTCGAGGTGGAAGGGGAAGATTTCAAGCTGCACATCTGGGATTTTGCCGGGCAGGATAAGTACAAGCCCCTGCACCAGTTTTTTTATACCGAGGGCGCAGTCTATGTCCTGGTCGCCGACAGCGGCAACGCGCAGACCGACTTCGACGATTGGTTTCAAACGGCAGACCTGTTCGGCGCGGGCAGCCCGCTGGTAGTCGTGCTCAACGAGTTTTCTGAGACGATGGGCAAAAGTACCTTTGACGAGGATCACTGGCGCAAGCAATTTCCGAAGCTCATCAAAGAAGTACATTTGGTCAATCTGCAGAGCCAGAAAAACGTACCGCAACTCGAAGAAAGCCTTTGCTATTTGGCTAAAAACCTGCCGCACACCAAAACGGTGTATCCCAAAAACTGGGCGGATATTCGTTCGGAATTGGAACGGCGGCGCGATGAAAACTACATCTCTGTGCAAGACTATTTTCGCGTCTGTGAGCAAAACGATCTCGCCGGTGACGAAAGTGCCTTGCTATTGAGCGGCATTTTGCACAGAATCGGGGTCTGTCTGCACTATCAACACAATCCGTTGCTGGAGCAATATGTTATTTTGAAAAATGAGTGGGCCACGCAGGCAGTTTATAAAATTCTGGAAGACGAGACGATTTCGGAGCGGAAAAAGGGCTTTTTCGATTGGAGCGATCTAAAACGGATCTGGTCGGATGCTGCCTACAAGCGCATGCATCCGCAACTGCTCGAATTGATGCAGCAATTCAAAATGGCCTACGCCCTGCCCAACCGCACGGAGTACGTCACGCCACCCCTGCTGCCCCCCGCCCCGCCCGACGATTGGAAATTCCCCGACGGAGAACCGCTCGAACTCTACGTGGAGTACGAGTTTTTGCCAAAGGCACTGCTCACGCAATTCATCGTGACCCGCCACACGGACATTGACCGGGGCCGCACACTCGTCTGGCGCAACGGCGTGGTGTTGCGCTGGTCGGAGGATACTTTTGCCGAGGTAGCAAAAGCCAAATCGCAGGGGCGCGATGCTATCCATGTTCGGGCGATGGGCAGCAATCGCCGCGGCTTGCTCACGTCGATTCTGAAAAGCCTGCGCGACCTGCATGAGGAGTATAAGGGCATCCGCTCCGCCGAAATCGTGGCTTGCCCTTGCGTCGGCTGCCGCTCCGGGAAAAATAAACAGCACTATTTCGAATTTGAAAACTTGAAGAACCGCCTGGAAAGAGGCCGTCGCGTGGTCGAATGCGACCGCTCACTGGAAGAACTGGATTTAATGAAATTAATCGGTGATTTGCTGATATTCGAACAGTTGGGAATTGGGCAGCCGGTAGTGTTGAAAGATGTGAAAAATGAAAATCCTACACCTGCTAAAACAATCCGCGTATTCCTCGCCTCCTCCGCCGAATTAGTTAGACGACCGCGAAAAACTACGGGCGTTTTTCAGCGAGAAAAATGACCGCTACCGGGAGGCAGGCAGCCCAATTTATTTGAAGTTGGAAACTGGGAAGCGATGAGCGGCCTTATGTCGAAAACCCGGAAACAGGACGATTACAACCAGCGGATTCCAGAAAGTGACCTTTTCGTTTGCCTCGCCCACACGAAAGTCGGAAAATACACCGAGGAGGAATTTGACCTGGCCTGGGCTACCTTTCAGAAAACGGGCAAGCCAAAGATTATGACTTTGTTCAAAACCGAAGGTGTAAATCCACTTAGCGTTCAATCGAGCCTGACACGCTTTTAACAAAAAACTAACCGAAACTCTAGGTCATTTCCCTGATTCGTACACTAGCTATGCGGATTTGGAGCGGAAGATTTGGAAGGAATTAGAGGGGTTTCTGGATTAAAACTGGGGCGGAAGGGGTATCCCGGAATCTATCCGTTTATCCTTTATCCGTGCCACGGTTCAAAACCGTGGCACGGATTGTTAACCTAACCTCATCCTAAATCCTTCCGCTGCGGCGGCCGCTCCTTTGAGGGGAAGGACTTCATTTCGAAAAAAAATCATCTATAATTCACGTTAAAAAATCCGTCCGCTACTTATTGCCCGTCCCCAACTTCCCGGCGGGTTGCGCCAGGCCTGGCTGCACAATCTCGTAATTCTCCTTCTTCTTGGCGTCAGCTACAATGGTGCGTACATCGGCCAGTAGCTTCTTAGAGTCGTACACGATGCCGTCCTTCACGGTATACTTCACGCCACCCACGCGGGTCACCTCGTTGTTTTCGGTGAGGTTGAATGGCCCCGGTGCCGTAGAGTACTTTCAGGTTAGCCAACGGGTTTTCTTCTACAATCACGAAATCAGCCAGCTTGCCAATTTCCACCGAGCCGATCTGATCGGCCATGCCGAGGGCTTCTGCGCCTTTGATGGTAGCGGCCCGGATCACTTCCAGCGGGTGGAAGCCCGCTTCGCGGAGCAGTTCCAGTTCGCGGATGTAGGCAAAGCCGTAGAGTTGGTAGATAAAGCCCGAGTCGGAACCCGCCGTGACGCGCCCGCCGCGATTCTTATATTCGTTGATAAACTGCATCCACAGCTGGTAGTTGCGCTTCCACTCTACTTCCTGCTCGGTACCCCAATTGTGCCAGTAGGAGCCGTGCGAAATGCGGCTCGGACCGTAGAAACGCCAGAGCGCGGGCAGGGTGTACTCGTCGTGCCATTCGGCGCGGCGGGCCAGCATCAGCTCGCGGTTGGCTTCGTAGATATTGAAGGTAGGGTCGATGGTAAAATCCAGGGCAATGAGCTCGTCCATGACCTGATTCCACTTTTCCGAGCCGGGTTTGGCGGCCTGCTGCCAGAGCTTACCGGCTTCCTCAAAGCGGTTTTGCTCGTTGTTGTAGTTGTAATTGGCGGGGTAGTTCTGAATCGTTTTATCCTCAAACATCGCCTCGGGCAGTCCGTACCAGTGCTCCATGGTGGTCAGGCCGGCCTTGGCGGTAGCGAGTACGTTCATGCGGGCTACTTCGAGCTGCGCGTGGTGGCAGGCCGAGCGCAGGCCCAGCTTTTTGTTTTCGTCCAGGGCCGCTTTGAATATTTCCGGCTCGGCCCCGAAGAACTTGATGCCATCGGCCCCGTTCTTGGCATTTTGGCGTACCCATTCGCGGGCCTGCTCGGGGGTAGAGATGGGTTCCTTGGCTCCCTGACCAAAGGCGGTATAGGCCAGGATGCGCGGCGCGGTAATCTTGTTTTCCAGACTTTTCTTTTTGTGCTGAAGCGTCCAGTCCAGTCCGTTGCCCGCCGATGGGTCGCGGATGGTGGTGATGCCGTGGCCCAGCCACAGCTTGTACACGTACTCGGCGGGGGTACCTTGGGCGCGCCCGCCGGTATGGCCGTGCATGTCTATAAAGCCGGGCATGAGGTACATGCCCTCACAGTTGAGTTCCTTGTCGCCCGCCTTGCGCCACGGGGCGGCGCTTGGGGTCGATGGGTACGCCGGGGTACCCTACCTGCTGAATGGATTTGATTTTGTTCTTCTCCACCACAATATCCACCGGTCCCATGGGCGGTGCCCCGGTGCTGTTGATGAGCGTCACGCCCCGGATGATGAGCTGATTGTAGGGGCCGTCGCCTTCGGAGCGGGCCGGGGCATCCTGTACCTGCGCCCGGAGTGGGCCGGCGCATAGGAAGACAAAGCAGAGAGAGAGGGTAAAGCGTTGGAGCATAGGTTGGGATGAATAAAGTATAGGCAGGGTTGAAGTGAAGGTAGTTTTGACAAAAATAACAAAATCCGGCACAGCGGCTAATTAAATCTCCTGATTGATTAGCCGCTGTGCCGGAATAGAATGGGTAGAACTCCCTGCTTATCCTAGCGCAGTAATTGGATCCAGCCCTTAATGACGACCGGTTCGGGATTTCGCTGCACCGACTGGAAGGTTACGGCTACCTCGTAGTAGTATTGTCCGGCGGGCAAATCCTGGCCGTTGCTATTTTTTCCGTTCCAGGCAATGGCCGTATCGGTTGATTGGAACACCAGGGTACCCCAGCGGTTGACTACCCGGAACTCCACTGTTTCCACGAAGGTGGGGCAGTCCAGCGGCTTGAAGATGTCGTTCTTGCCGTCGTTATTGGGCGTAAATACATTGGGCATCGCCAACTGCGGGCAGTTGTCCTTGCACACCGTATTGCTGGGAGCGCTTTCGATCCCGAAGCGGTTCACGGCCGTGACGTAGTAGCAACCCGCAAAGGACGTCAAGCCCGTATGATCAAAGGTATTGACCGGCGATTCGGACGAAGAGAGGACGGAGGTCAGGAAGGCGGGTTTCTCATCCTGGTACCGAGCGTAGTAAATCCGGTACTCCATAATCCGCGGATCGCAGTCACCTCCCTGGGCATTTTTAGCCGGGTACGTCCAGGTTAGTTCGTTGGCAAATGTCTGTTGGTTGCAGTAGGTGTCGGGGGCCAGGGTAGAACAATCCAGCGTATCCAGCATCAGCACGGGTGGACAGGGCCGGAGGGTATCAATGGGATTGGCACACAGGATCTGCGAGAGATTGTACAGAACCGAAGGCCGGATGCGACTGCTGTTGTACGAGCCTACGGTTTCGACCTTATAACAATAAGTGGAGTCGGCAGATAAGGTGAGGCTTTGGGTCCCGTCGGCCGTGAAGCGGTCGGTGCCGTCGTCGGTGAATACAAAAGTCTCGGGCCCCTGCACCGCCACCTCGGCAATGCGATTGAAGGTACCCGGCTGCGTGCGGCTCTCACGGTACACCCGGTGGACGCGATTGGTATTGTCCCAAGGTACGTTGGCGGTCCAGGTGAGGCGTACCTGGCGGGACGCCCCCTGCAGCTGCGCAAGTCGGACACTGCTCGCGGGCAGGGTTTCGTCAAACTTTACCAAAGCCCCGTTACTAGTGTAGTAATAGTCGAGGCGGTACCGGTAAGCATTTTGGTCGGTATTGAGGCCCCGATCCACAAAGAGCGTATCGGCCGCGCCGGGTTGCAGGGTCGTATTGATCGCCGCTACCTGCGTAAAATTGGTCCCGTTGAGGCCCGTAGCCCGGAACAGCCGGTACTGCGAAGGCCCCTCGTTGGCACCCGGTATAGCACCGATGGGCCGCGTCCAGCGAACGGTAATGACGCCGCGCGTTTGGCTGGTGGAGTCCACGGTAACATTAGTGATAACCGGCATCAGCTGCGGGAGGTCGAGGCAAAACTCGGCCGAGGGCAGGCTACTGCCGCCGCCATTGAGGCGGTTGGGCTCGGTAGGTTGAGCGCCCGGACGCGGAAACTCCACCACGATCCGGTAGCTGTAATTGATGCCGCGCCCGAGGCCCTGTCCGTTGTTGTTGTCCAGGTAAGAAGTCTGGTCCACGCCCACGCGGGCCACTTCCTGGTAGCCCAGCCTTACAGGAAGGCCCGGCTGACAGGCCCCGGCCTGGTAGTCGGAGCAGCCCTCGCGGCGGTAGATGACTACCTGCGCGCCGGGTACCTGGCACTGGTAGGTACTCCACGTGAGTCGAAAGGCCATGCCGGCCGGGTCAGTGGCCGGATCGGCCCGCAGGTTCTGGGGCCGGGGGCCATACACCCGGATTTTAAAGGTTCGGATATCGGCCAGCTTTCGAAACAAGGACGGATTGGGTACGCTGGTACCGGGTCCATCCTCCACTTTGATCAGTACATCGTACGGTTCGAGCCGGATGTGGTTGCAGCCCGTCTGCCATCGGAATAGCCCCGTGGCTTGCCCCTGGGTTTGCTGCCCCACCGTGAACTGAGCGTTTTGGGCGGGGACGAGCTCGCTGAGGTACACGCCGCCATTGGAGGTAAGCGTCAACGGGTTGCCGTTCTTGTCGGTCGCCCGGATGCTCTGCTGGATGAGGGTACCTGCTTCTATGCACAAATCCGGGATGGAATCCAGCTTCGGGCGGTCGTTGGGGGAATCAATGACGATGATTTGCATCTCGCGCACAATCTCCCCGATTTTGACGCCATTGCGCCATTCTTCTACCACAAACGCCACATTGTAGAAACCCGGAATCGCCGGGGCATCCCAGATCAGGTCGCCATTGATGGCGTTGATACTGAACGTAGAGGGGAAGGTACCATCTTCCTTAGGCCCCACCGGCTGCACTTGGTTGGGATCTACGTACTGGACATTGCGTCCCCGACCGGCCGTAGAGCTGCGCTGTGGCGTTACGATCCGGTAGGCCAGGCTGTCGCCGTCGGCATCGAAAGCACCGGGATTGTGAATGTAGCGCTGTCCCACGGCAGCCAGATCAATGGGGGGATTCAGCAGCACGGGTGTCCGGTTCAGGCCCAGATTGGCATTGATAACCAGGGTAGAGCGAATGAAAAAATCAATGGATTGGGTTGGCGGAGGGCCGATGTTCAGTACGTTGTTGTTCCGGTTTTGCAGGGCCGTGGAAATGATGAAGGTACCCGGAGCCGGAAATGTATACACAAACGTGTACTCGTTGCGGCTGGTATTGTTGCCAATATTGGTAGTGGGTTGCTTACGCTGGACATTGATAGGGCCCACGTCGCCAATGTAAAAATCGACATCATTGGACGCATCGGCAGCAGGACGGCCGTTTTCGAGGTCGTAATAGGTGGTAAGCGTGATTTCGTAGGTGAGAGACGTGGCCGAAATCCGCCGGGCTACGATCTCACCCGCCCGGACGTGAGTAGCCTGGGCCTGGTGGACAAGACAAGCAAAAAGGATCAGAAGCAAGGCACTCCTTACGCCCGGGTATAGCTGGTACATATAGATTGAGGTCGTTTGTGGCTGAGCAGTTCGCAGTATTGGAACGACAAATCAGCCAAAAACTATATGTATCCAGATTCTATAATGTGTGGGCCCCCTTTTCTAGACAACCTCCTACTCGCCGTGTACTAAGTGGCCCACCTTGGTGGGATTGGGGTTGATCGTATCCGATTCTACCAGTCCGTCGCGGAGGCGGATAATGCGGTGGGCGTACTTGGCGATGTCTTCTTCGTGGGTCACCATCACAATGGTATTGCCTTTGCGGTGCAATTGGTCAAACAGGTCCATGATTTCGTAGGACGTCTTGGAGTCCAGGTTTCCCGTCGGTTCGTCAGCCAGCAGAATACTGGGGTCGTTGACCAGGGCGCGGGCCACGGCTACGCGTTGGCGCTGTCCGCCGGAGAGCTCGTTGGGCTTGTGCTTGCCGCGGTCGGCAAGGCCTACGTTACTAAGTGCCAGTTGTGCTTTTTCGGTGCGGTCCGCCTTGTTCAGTCCGGAATAGATGAGGGGGAGGGCTACGTTTTCGAGGGACGACATGCGGGGCAAGAGATTGAAAGTCTGAAAAACAAAGCCGATTTCTTTGTTTCGGATTTCGGCGAGTTCGCTCTCGGTCATATCACTCACGTCTTTCCCGTTCAGTACGTAGCGGCCATTGGTGGGGGTATCCAGGCAGCCGATGATATTCATAAGCGTAGACTTCCCCGACCCCGAAGGACCCATAAACGCTACGTACTCTCCCTTGTTCACGGTAATCGTGACGGATTTTAGCGCTTCTATGACTTCGCTACCCATGATGTAGCGCTTGGAGATGTCCGTTGTTTCAATGATTTTCATATGCTGGATGGCATTGCCACAGGTTATTGGTTAATCGTTTGAAAAAGTAGTTCTGGTCAAAGTGAGCACTTCCTTAAGCTACCACCCCGTGTATTTGGGAGGCACCAGGCCATTCAGGCGGAGGTACACAATAGCCTGCGCGCGGTGGTGCGTCAGATGATCATTCATCAGCATCAGGATCTGACGCTTGGTCATGGGGCCGGCAAAAAAATTCACCGGCTCGTTCATCTGGTTGGGATCCAAGTTTTTTAGGGCCATAGCGGCGTAGTCAAGGGACTGTCCCAGAGCTTTAAGGATGTCTTCTTTGCTTGCCCCGGTCAAAGATTCCAACTCTTTGGCCGGCAACGGTGGCTTTCCGGTACTCAGGTAGCTGGAGCTAAGCCACACCATATTAGACGACAGGTGGATTAGTTGCTCCGCAAAGGACATTTCTCCTTCTACCGGCCGAAACCCGTACTGCTGCGAAGGCATGGCTTCCGCCAGGGCCATAGTATAGAGTTTGGCATTAGCCCACTTCTGTTGCAGCTCCGCCACGTGAGCGGCGTCCGACTGAGCCGAGCCGCGGAGCGATATACCCATCAGGCAAAGGAGTACTATGTATTTCATGCAGTATTTTCGTAGGGCATCCTTTAAAATTTAACTAACCAGAAAGGCCACCAGGATTACAAGCAAAAAGGCCGCCACAATAATTAGAAACGACCTTTTGAGAAAGTACCCCTGAACGTACAAGCCCGCCAGAAGTATGACCGGATGCAGGTAGGTATCCGCGATAGTGCCCTCGCTGCTGATAAAACCCGTGGCCACAAAGTCGGTCTTTTCATCCTCGCTCCGTATGATCCACTGGCCGCTTGACTTGTTATTGAGGTAGCTCCATTGATAGCGCTCGCCTTCGTACTGTATGATGGCGGAGTTTGGGAAAAAACTGAAATCAATGGAGCCCAGCTCTTGCTCACCCTCAATATCCAGAATTCGGGCGCGTTTTTTTCCTACTCCTTGCTTTTCAAAGCGCGTCAGAAACCCCCTAAGTTCTCCGTACGCTTTGCGATTCCAAAAATCATTTTTCAGAATTCCTATAATTTGCTTGTCCAGAAACAGGCGGTACTCCCGCGCAATCCCCAGGGTTTGCCAGCGTAATGTCATGAGTCAGGGTGATAAAGTTCAAAAATAAAGCATCACCGAAACTCTTCCCGTTGTTTTTCGATGAGTGCCCGCATGGGTTGATAGCGATTCAGAAACGACTGATAGTCGGTCTCGGTGGCAAATTCCCGTACCTTGGCTTCGCCTTCTTCGGCTTGCGCCAGCAATCCTTGTTCAACACTCAATAATGTATATTGTTCCCACAGGAGGGGAGAAGTTTGGTTGAATCGAAGGGCATCTACTACCAGTTGATAGGCTTGGGAAACTTGTTTTTGTCCACGCAGATAGGTTGAGGCTGCGGTCACCAGTGGCCCACTGAACGGATTAGCCCGAATGGCTTTCTGATAGGCCGCTACCGAGGGACGTGCCTGGGCCGCCCGCAGCAGGGAATCTCCGATGAACGACGGCCGGTAGCCTGAGGCCAGGGTACGGCGAAGTAGGGGCACTACCTGGGCGGCTCCCTGTTCGGGAAGGCGCTCGAGCAGTACCCCGGCCACGGCGTCCTGTCCCAGAAAAGTATTGGAAAGTATCTGCCCAATGAGCCCTTCGGGGCCGGTGACGCGGCTAAACTGGTCCAAAGCCTCAGCGTATAAGCCCAGCTGCAACAGCCAATGGCCTAGTACCTTGCGGTACACCTCCGCTTTTTCTCCTTCCTCGTCACTGAGCGCCTGCATGATTTCGAGAGCGCGAACCTTATTACCGACGTAAAATTCGGGGTAGAGCGACGCCAGCAGCAGTTCATCGGATAGCAGGGGGTTGGAATTGGATAATTGTGGAATAAGGCGAATCGGTAGGCTGTCGTGCCGGGCTTGGTTCAGGGAGTAGTTGACCAGGTACGCTAGCCCCGACACATTCAGGAGGGAGTCTTCCCTTATGGTGGCCGACACAAACGACTGTTTTTCAAAATTCTTGCGGAGATTCTGGACGGTCAGCCAATTGGCCTGCCACGAGGGGTAGTCTTTGGGGTCGGCGCTTTGGGCCAGCGAGTCTAGCAGCGCCAGATCGGCGCTTTTAGCCCAGATCGCTAGTAGGTTGGTGGCCGGTACCTCGTCGCGGCGGCGCGACCGCTGGGCCAGATCGAGGTAATAGTAAGCCGAATCGGCTACCTGGGTCCGGTAGTACAGCATCCCCAGGTTGTTGAGGAGTTCGCCATTTTCGGGCACGCGGCGAATACCCTCCTGCAGGCTGAACACGGCATCAAAGAACAGGTTCTCCTGAGCCAGCACATTCCCCAATCCGATATAGGCCTGCGCCGAAGGGTTTTTGAGGGTAGCCTGCTTAAAGTAGTAGGCGGCGGCGGTTTTGTCGTCCTGCCGCATGGCCAGCGAAGCCAGGGCGTAGTTCGACTTATGATTCTGGAACTCCTGTTGTAGGGCCATTTTGTAGTACTGCTCCGCCAGCACAAACTCCTGCGTCTTGGTGTACAAGTCGCCCAGGCCATTAAAATAACCCGCCACGCTCTGATACACGCGGAAGCAACTCCTGGGTCGAGATCAGAAAAACGACCCCCGCGAAGCCCAACAGCCGGGTTTGCATAAGACCGAACTTCATAGGTTTGTAGAGTACCTTATACACTGCCAGACCCTGACGGAAAAGCGGCAGGAAATTGGCCAGGATATAAAACAAAAATAGCAAACTCATGGCTAGCTGCCCTTCTACCACCATATCTTCGAGTACTTCCAGCACGGGGTCATTGGCCGTAGCCGCCGCATAGCCGCCGAAGGCCAGGGTACATATAAACAACCCGATGTACAACCAGAATCCCGTGGCACGGAAGGACAGATCCGCCAGAACAGCCGTCCGTTTTTGAAAACCCCAGATCCCCAGTACCCCCGCCACCAGTCCCAGCCAAAGCGGATGGATCACGAATAGGTCGAGGTCGAAACGCTGGGTATTTTTAAAGAACAACAACAGCAGAATCAGCACATAAAAGGTACTGATGACCAGAAACTGCGTGAGGGTCGACTTCCCCGATTTGCCACTCGTACTGATCCACACGAGCCCGGCCATAATTTCGGTAGCCGACAAAAGCAGGAAAAGCACCGCGAGCGGAAGCCAAAGGGGGTAACTGAATACCGCCGCCGTGAGCAGGGGCTCCGCTACCGGCGAAGCCAAGTAGACCAATAGGACAACAGCAGCCGTCAGGGCCAGGAAAAGGGACGAACGGATCAGAATATCCCACCCGGATCGGAAAGCATGGAGGTAATAGCTCAGGCCCCCGTAAGCGACGATTAATATCATGAAAAACAAGCGCGACCCCTCCCCAAATAATCCGAGGGTTTCGGGTCGGCAAGCTGCCACCAGCAGAATAAACACCACCATGCTAATCAGGTACCAGAAGCGGGGCAACGTGGTGACCGCCGCCAACAGTATGCACAGCCCGATGAGGGCAAATACGCCCGCAGCCAGAATGTAGGCGGTATTGAGTTCCATGGGAGCGGCCACAAACTGCTCGGTGGTGAGGAACGAAGGTACTGTGACGCCAAACTGCCAGCCATCCAGGGCAAGCAGGTCCACGACCGTCGGAATTTCGGACAGCTCGCTTAGGATATCCCACTGAATGCTATGGGAAAGCGGATCCATACTCATGGCCAGAAAAAAGAGGAGGGTCAACGAAAATATGCCCAGAGTCCAGGTGGCCATACGCCGCTCAGCCGACGACCATGCTTTCCAAAAAAAAAGTTCTTTCATAAGAATGTAAAACGCCTTTTCTGAAAATTTCTATACACAATTAGCAAAAAGGGGGGCGAATTCTAAAAAATATCCAATAAATGAGTCGCGAGCCACTTGGTACTGACCAAATTATCTTCTAATTTTGCGGTCTTGAAAATAACCTCTTGACGATAATCATAATCTTACAATGGCGAACGTGACAAACATAGGAAAAGTTACGCAGGTAATTGGTCCCGTAGTTGACGTATCATTTGAAAACAGCGAGTTCATTCCGTCCATTCTGGATGCGATGGAAGTTGTAAAATCAAACGGTCAGAAAATTATTCTCGAATGTCAGCAGCACCTTGGTGAAGACCGGGTTCGGACCATCGCAATGGACGGGACGGAAGGTTTGCAGCGGGGCATGGAAGTTAGATCTTATGGCTCCCCCATCCGGATGCCGATTGGCGAGGCCATCAAAGGACGCCTTTTCAACGTGGTAGGCGACGCCATTGACGGCCTTGACGCCGTAGACAAAACCGACGGCATGTCGATCCACCGGTTGGCGCCTAAGTTTGAAGATCTGGCTACCTCCACCGAAGTTCTTTTTACCGGAATTAAGGTGATTGACCTGTTAGCTCCTTACGTAAAAGGAGGTAAAATTGGTCTGTTTGGTGGTGCCGGGGTTGGAAAAACCGTATTGATTCAAGAACTGATCAACAACATCGCCAAGGCTTATGCGGGTCTGTCGGTATTTGCCGGAGTAGGTGAGCGTACCCGCGAAGGAAATGACCTGATGCGCGAAATGATCGAAGCCGGTATTATCAAATACGGCGACGCGTTCAAGCACAGCATGGAAGATGGTGGCTGGGACCTGAGCAAAGTAGATTACGAACAACTCAAAGATTCGCAGGCGACTTTCGTGTTCGGACAAATGAACGAGCCTCCCGGAGCCCGCGCCCGCGTGGCCCTTTCGGGACTGACCGTAGCCGAGTACTTCCGCGATGGAGAGGGCGAAGGCAAAGGCCGCGATATTCTTTTCTTTATTGATAATATCTTCCGGTTTACCCAGGCGGGTTCCGAAGTATCGGCCCTTTTGGGACGAATGCCCTCGGCGGTAGGATACCAGCCTACGCTGGCTACCGAAATGGGTGCCATGCAAGAGCGGATTACCTCTACTAAGCGCGGTTCTATCACGTCGGTACAGGCGGTATACGTACCCGCTGACGACTTGACTGACCCGGCACCGGCCACTACCTTTACCCACCTTGACGCTACCACCGTACTTAGCCGGAAAGTAGCTGAGAAGGGTATCTACCCCGCCGTGGATCCGCTTGACTCCAACTCCCGGATTCTGACGGCCGAAATTCTGGGTGCCGCCCACTACGATTGCGCCCAGCGCGTAAAGAACGTATTGCAGCGCTACAAAGAATTGCAGGACATCATCGCCATCTTGGGTATGGAAGAGCTTTCCGACGAAGACAAGCTGATCGTTTCGCGCGCCCGCCGGGTGGAGCGTTTCCTGTCTCAGCCGTTCTTCGTAGCCGAGCAGTTTACCGGCTTGAAAGGAGTACTCGTTGATATCAACGATACCATCAAAGGCTTCAACCAGATCATGGATGGTGAATTTGATCACCTTCCCGAAATGGCCTTCAACCTGGTAGGTACCATCGAAGATGCTACCGTAAAAGGTGAAAAGATGATGGCTGACGCAGCTAAATAAATAACGGATTTGTCGTTTCCTAATCCAACCGGGAACGACAAACTTCCTATCATAAGCGACGACTCATGAAACTAGAAATAATTACGCCTGATAAGAAAGTATTTTCTGGAGAAGCCGCCGCCGTTACCTTTCCCGGTACGGAGGGGCAGTTTCAGGTACTGAACAACCACGCTCCCCTGGTAAGCACACTCGGGGTAGGTGATCTTACCGTGGACACCGGAAGTACAAAGCAGGTTTTCAGGATTGATGGCGGTGTGGTGGAGGTACTAAAAAACAAAGTACTCGTACTAGCCGAAGCCATTCTGTAATTTCTTACTTCCAGGCCAAGAGGTTATACTGGGTAATGGCCTTCTTTCCGGCCGTCACCTTCTTCGAAAAAGCGAACCAGCATCAAGCTCGTTCGCTTTTTTTCTGCCTTTCAGATCCACTTCTTGCGCCGGAAAAACCAGAGGACTACCAACGAAGAAAGAATCATCAGAATCAGCGACGCCCAAAACCCCCACGACCAGCCCGAGGTAGGTAACGACACGAAGTTCATGCCGAAAATGCCCGCAATGAGCGTAGGTGGCATAAAAATGATCGTCACCACCGTGAAGATTTTGATGACCTGGCTCTGTTCCAGATTGATCAAACCCATGAAAGTATTCTGTAAATATTCCAGCCGCTCAAAATTAAAAGTTGTGTATTCAAGCAGGGAGCTGATGTCTTTCAGGATGATGCGCAAATGTTCCTTGCGGTCTTCAGGAAAATACTGACTGCGCAGAATACCCGATAGCACCCGCTGCTTGTCAATAGAAGTTTCACGGAGCATCATCGTAATTTCCTGCAATGAACTGATCCGAATCAAGACTTCCTGCCGGGCTTTCTGCTCTCGGATGAGATCCTTGCTAATGGAAGAAATATCCCGTGAAATGGCTTCCAGCGAATCAGCATCGGCCTCGATGCGGGTTTCGAGCAGCATGAGCATAAAGTCCACGCCCGTCTGAAAGGTATCGGGGCTGACCTTCATTTTCTTAACCGTATCCGCAAAGCTCTTGGAATCGCCCCGGCGATAGGTAAACAGCACACTGCCCCTCAGAATAAACGAGACCGGGTAGGTTTGATAACCGTCGGAATTGATTTGCAGGAAGTTGGAATTAGCGTTGATGGTATCGTGCTGTTCGAAGAAGCGCGCACTACTTTCAATCTCCACAATTTCCTGCGGGGTCTGAAAGTCAATATCACATTTGGTTTCTACCCACTCCTCCTCTTCTTTGGACGGCGACTGCAAGTCTATCCACAGAGGAGTTTTGATATGCCCCAACTCGCGTACATCCGTTTCGCGCCGAATCAGCCGGCCCTCTTTGTAATAAATACGTACCATATTTTCAAAGATAGGGAGAAACTTTACGTCGAGAAAATTTCCCTGACGGGGTCATGGGGCCTCTTTCTCGTCTGCATACTCATTAGAGTAGAAATAACAATAGTATACTTATCAATCCGGGACTTGGGATTTCTTCCTACCATGCATGCTGAAACTATCCGAAATCCCGCTTTATCCACCCTGTTTTTAACCTTACCTGCAACGAAAATCAACTTATAGTAGTACCCGTGTGTAAGCAGAAGTATGTTTGCCAGGAGTAACCCTCATAAATCTGTATCCGCTCAGTATGATGAAACAATGTACGTATAGTTTTTTAATTTTTACATGTCTGACTTCCAGCTTATTAGCCCAGGTTCCCGGAGCACCCCGCGTGGGAACGGAAGTGCCTGGTAGTCAGTATGCCCTTGCCCTGTACGACTCCGCCACTACCGAGTCGCAGCACCTTTACAACGGTCCGCAATACTTCGTTTACGACAGTAGATCGGAAGAACACCAATTTTATTTGTCGGAGGCCTGGGTGCCTGGTACTGTGCTGTACGATGGGCAGCTATTCAAATCCGTGCCGATGCTGTACGATATCGTAAAAGACGAAGTAGTGATAAAGTATGTCAAGAGCTTTGGAAATGTAGCGCTTCAAAGCGAAAAAGTACACTCTTTTTCGCTGGCCGATCATTCCTTCATTCGCCTGATGGCCGACACACCGGAGGCAGGCGGATTACGGACAGGATTTTACGATGTACTCTACCAGGGTACCTCCCGGCTCCTGGCCCGCCGGGCCAAAGAACGTCTGCAACAGATTACGGATACTAAGATCGTGATCGAGTTTCCCGAAAAAGACGCTTTTTATATTTTCAAAAACGGACAATACAACTCCGTTCATTCCCGGAGCTCGGTGCTCATGCTGCTCGAAGACCAAAAGCGACCCTTGAAAAAGCATCTCCGCGAACAACGCCTTAGCTTTCGGGAAAACCGCGAAGCCGCCATTACCGCCCTGGCTGCCCACTACGATCAATTAACCAAACCATGAGACACTACCGGGGATTTTTATTCGTCATGCTGTATGTACTGAGTACGTACGGCGCTTGGGCACAAACACCCACTGACAACCTAATCAGCGGTCAGTTCAATGACATCAAGTTTAAGGATTTTGTAAAAGTTATCGAGTCCCAGACCAAGTACTACTTTTATTACGACGCCTCCCGACTCGACAACCTGCAAATATTTTTACAGGTAAAAGATCAGCCTCTGCGCACGGTATTGGGTCTGGTATTCAAAGACACAGAATATACCTACGCCATTGATAGCCAGAATCGGGTGTTCATCACCCGCGGCACGCCCATCATCACCCAGCTCCCTTCCGACTCTCCCACGCAGGAAGCCATAGCCTACGCGGCCCCTGACACCGAAGAGCAAGAGAAGCTACTTTCCACGGCTGAAAACAAGATTCACGAGATAGGCCCGAGGAAAGTCCGGATTACTCCCGGTAACTCTACGGTGTCGGGCTACGTGCGGAACGCCTTGAACGGTGAACCCGTAATTGGCGCGGCGGTCTACCTCGAATCACCCCAAATCGGGGTTACGACGGACGTGTTCGGCTTTTATTCCCTCACCATCCCCCGGGGGCGGCAGCGCCTGCGGATCAAGAGTGTAGGCATGCGCGAAAGCTACCGACAGGTAATGCTCTACTCCGACGGAAAGCTGGACATCGAACTGCTGGAAAGCGTGACCGCCCTCAAAGAGGTAGCCATCAAGGCCGGCATGGATGCCAACGTGGCCGAAACCTCCATGGGGCAGGTGAAGCTATCCATCAAAACCCTCAAACAGATTCCCACCGTAATGGGCGAAACCGATATTTTGCGGACGGTCATGACCATTCCGGGCGTAAAATCCGTGGGAGAAAGCAGTGTGGGACTCAACGTGCGCGGCGGCTCGGCGGATCAGAATTTGATTTTGTTCAATGACGCCACGGTCTACAATCCTTCCCACCTGTTTGGTTTCTTCTCGGCCTTTAACCCGGATATCCTCAAAGATGTGGAGCTGTACAAAAGCACCATTCCGGCGCGTTTTGGTGGCCGTCTAGCGTCCGTTCTTGACATCAACAGCCGCGACGGGAACAAGAAAAAATTCGTCGGTTCGGGGGGGATCGGTCTCATTACCGGCCGCCTGACGCTGGAAGGGCCTATTATTAAGGACAAAACTTCCTTCCTGATCGGAGGGCGATCTACGTACTCCAACTGGCTGTTAAAACGACTGGAAAGCCAGACCTACAACAAAAGCAAGGCGTCTTTCTACGATGTGAATGCCCACATCAGCCACGAAATCAACGAAAAGAACAGCGTATACCTGACCGGGTACCTGAGCAACGACAGCTTCCGGCTCTTTGGTGATACGCTGTACCGGCTACCAGAACCAGTTCGCTTCCCTGAAATGGAAGCATACGTTCAGTGGCAAATTGTACGCTACCTTCACTGCCTCCCAAAGTACCTACCGCTACGCCATTGCCAGCGAGCAGGTACCGCTCAATTCCTTCGACCTGAGTTTTGGAATCAACCAAACCAGTGGCAAGGCCGAGTTCAACTACCTCCTTAACTCCCGGCACACGCTGGAATACGGGGTGAGTACCATTCATTACAAACTCTCGCCGGGTACCTTCCAGCCCCGTAGCAGCGAGTCGCTGATTATCCCTGACGCCCTGGAAGCCGAGCAGGGGCAGGAAAGCGCGGTGTTTCTGGAAGATAGATTTGAGGTAAATCCCAGGCTGCTAGTTACGGCCGGACTGCGATTTTCCATGTTCAACTACCTGGGACCCAAAACCGTCAATACCTACGTGGCGGGCTATCCGATCAGTAAGTTGTACGGCGACGGTACCCAGACCTACGCCGCCGGAAAGCTAATCAAAAACTACGGTGGCCCCGAGTACCGGCTATCGGCCCGCTACCTGCTGGCCGGTGACCTGGCTTTGAAGGTGAGCTACAACACCCTGCGGCAGTACATCCACCTGCTTTCGAACACCATGGCCGCCTCGCCGACGGACATTTGGAAGCTGAGTGATACCTATATCAAACCCCAGCTGGGTGATCAGATCGCGGTGGGACTGTACAAAAACGCCGCGGGGGAATAAGATAGAGCTATCCATCGAGGGGTATTACAAAAACATAAAGAACTTCCTCGACTACCGGGGCGGGGATTCGCTCTTTATGAACCATGAGATCGAAACCGCCGTGATCGCTACGCAGGGAAAAGCGTACGGGATAGAGCTTATGATTAAGAAAATGACCGGTAAGCTCAACGGCTGGATTGGCTACACTTACTCGCGCTCGCTGCTCAGGGCGCTGGACCGCGACTCGCCCGATGCTCCCAACGGCGGCAGCTACTACCCCAGCAATTACGACAAGCCCCACGACCTCACCATCATCAGCAACTACCGGCTGAGTCACCGGTTTAGTTTGTCGTTCAACTTTACGTATAGTACCGGCCGCCCCTACACCCCGCCCATCGGCAAGTACACCATTGATGGCGCGCAGCGGGTGTACTATTCCGAACGCAACCAGTACCGCATCCCGGATTACTACCGGGTGGATGCTTCCATGAACATTGAGGGAAACCACAAGATCCGAAAGCTGGCGCACAGCTCCTGGACGGTGGCCGTGTACAACCTGCTGGGACGCAAGAACCCGTCGTCGGTGTATTTCCAGACCCGCGGTGGCGTAGTCAGTGGGTATAAGCTTTCTATTTTTGGTCAGCCCATCCCGACCATCACGTACAATTTCAGATTTTAACTATAAAAGCATCAAGCACACGGTGAACAAACTTCTCAAATTGCTGTACCTTCCGGGCCTGTTGCTGGGGCTTCTCCTACTTAAAAGTTGCATAGAGCCTTTTGCCCCTCCCGAAATCACCAACGCCAGCCAGTACCTGGTGGTGGATGGCTTTCTGAATACCACTGTCGGGGCCAGCAGCCAGATCAAGCTGAGCCGCACGCAAAACGTATACGACAAAGGCTTACCCAAGGCCGAACTCAGAGCCCGGATTACCGTGGAGGGTGACAAGGGCAGCCGGTTTACTTTTGTAGAAGCCGAGAAGGGGATCTACCACCTGGCGGCTACTTCCTACAATACCACGGAGAAATTCCGCCTTCGGATCAGAACCAGTAATAGCCGGGAGTACCTGTCTACCTACGTTCCCGTCATAAAAACTCCCGCCATCGACAGCTTGACCTATAAAATAAATCCAGGGAGGGAAGGTCTGCGGATTTTTGTGAATACCCACGACCAGACCAACAAAACCCGGTTTTACCGGTGGAGCTTCGACGAAACCTGGGAATATTACATGCCCTTGTATTCGGCCTACGAACTGGTAAATAAGCAGATCGTGTCTCGTACCGAAAACATCAATACCTGCTGGACCGGAGCCAAAGCTTCCACCATTGTACTGGGGTCCACGATCAAACTCACCCAGGACATCATCAAAGACCAGGTGGTAACCTACGTGCCGACCTCTTCCGGAAAGCTCCTTATAAAGTACAGTATATTGGTGAAGCAGTTTGGCCTTACCCAGGAAGAGTTTGAGTATTGGAACAACCTCTCCAAAACCACCGAACGAACCGGTAGCCTTTTTGATCCGCAACCCGCCCAGATTACTGGCAACATCACCTCCCTGAGCGACCCGAAAGAACTGGTTTTTGGGTACTTTGGGGCCTCAACCCAGCAGGAACAGCGGCTATTTGTTACGGAAAACCTGGGACAGAACGCCACCTGCGACCCAACCGATACCCTCACGGCCCTGGAAGTACTGGACTCGTATGATCTGATCCTGACGGAGTATTTGCCGGAGGGCTCTTTTACGCCTTTATACATCATGGGCCCTCAGAATTGCGCCGATTGTCGCCTTCGGGGTGGTACCAACAAACGCCCTCTGTTCTGGAAGTAAGCCACATGCACCACTACGAAGACGAAGGGATGCTTTACCACTCTGATACCTACAATGAACTCCTGTGAGAACGATATATACCAAAGCTAAATCCATGAAGCATACGTACCCGGTTTGGATACTTTTTCTGTTGCTTTTCTATGGAGCCCAGGCGCAGAAAGCTCCTTTCGATCCCATTCAAAAAAACTTTTCCGACTACGCCAGCCGTACGTTCCAGGAAAAATTATTCGTCCATCTGGACCGCCCCCTGTACGTAGTGGGTGAAACCCTGTGGTTCAAAGCTTACTGTGTAGAGGCGGGAGGACATGTACCCCTGGATATAAGCAAGATAGCCTACCTGGATATCCTGGATAAGGAGCAGAATTCCGTAGCTCAAACCCAGATTACCCTGGCCAAAGGGCAGGGAGACGGCTCACTGGCAATCCCGGCCACGCTGGCCAGCGGTACGTATACCGTGCGGAGCTATACCAACTGGATGAAAAACTTCGGAGCTGATTTCTATTTTGAAACCTCCGTAACCATTCTCAATCCTTTTCTAAAACCTGAAACTTCGTCCGTTCAGGCGCAATCGTCCCCCGCCTATGATCTGCAATTTTTTCCCGAGGGGGGGCATCTGGTAAGTCAGCTGGAAAATCGGGTTGCCTTTCGGGCCATTGACAAAGAAGGAAAAGGCCTGGATTTTCAGGGGTTCATCGTCAATCAGCAAAATGATACCCTGCTTCGGTTTCAACCACGGAGGTTTGGGATAGGTACCTTTTCCCTAAAGCCTGAAAACGGGTCGGAGTACCGGGCCGTTTTGCGGGATAAGACGGGAGCTACCTTCACCTATCCTATGCCGACGGCTCAAAGCCAGGGCTACGCTATGCTGGTTCGGGACTCCACGGATCGGTTGCTGACCGTTACGGTATCCGCTCACTCTACTATACCGGCGGCGTCGGAAGTATTTTTGCTGGCTCATACCCGACTGGGTTCCATCCATTCCGAAGCCCGGGCTATCCGCAATGGTCAAGCCGTATTTGTGCTGGATAAGTATGCTTTGGGTGAGGGGATTACCCATCTCACGGTGTTCAACTCCAACCGCCAGCCGGTATGCGAGCGCCTTTATTTCAAGCGTCCCACCGGTCGGCTGGCGATTCGAGCGGTAGCGGATAAAAATGAATACCCGACCCGCGACAAAGTACACCTGGATTTGACCGCTAGTGCGGCCTCGGCCCTTCCAGCCTCCCTGTCGGTGTCGGTGTACCTACTCGACTCCCTGCCCCAGTCCGAGGCTACCACCATCGAAAACTACCTGTGGCTTACTTCCGACCTGAAAGGAACCGTAGAGTCGCCCGACTATTACACCCAGGCAGTAGGCCCGGAAGCCGACGAAGCCCTGGACAATCTGATGCTTACCCACGGGTGGAGTCGCTTCCGCTGGGATACTATCCTCACGGGTACCCAGCCTACCTTTGCCTACCTGCCCGAGTACGAGGGGCACTTCGTAAAGGGAAGAGTGCTTAGTACCCTTACGAACCAACCCGTCGGCCGCATTAGCGCCTTTTTGGCCACGCCTGGCCTGAAGGCCCGGTTGTTCCTGGCCCAAAGCGATTCCCTGGGTAACCTCAGGTTTGAGGTGAAAAAGCTTTTTGATAGACAAGAGGTGATCATCCAGACCAACACCCGGCAGGACAGCACCTATCGCATCGAAATCAGCAGTCCGTACTCCGAACAGGTTTCCTCCCGCCGCTGGCCGCAGGGTTTATATAGACCCCAACAGGGCTCCCAACTGCTTACGCGCAGCATCAACATGCAAACGCTCAATTCCTTCATGCTCCGTCCGTCGCCGCAAGCTGTGTACACCGGCACGGATACGCTGGCCTTTTTTGGCAAACCTAGCGAACGGTATTTCCTGGATGCCTTTACACGTTTCCCAACTATGGAAGAAGTCATGCGGGAGTACGTACCCGGCGTATTTGTTCGAAAACGACAGGGCGATTTCCGTTTTCTGGTTGTTGATAGAGTCACTCCGCAGGGAGGTATTTTTAATCAAGACCCTCTCATTTTGCTCGATGGGATCCCGGTCTTTAATACCAACAAAATCATGGAATTTGATCCCCTGAAGGTACAGAAACTGGAAGTGGTGGATGCTCTGTACTACCTGGGACATTTATCGTTCTCGGGTATTGTCAGCTACACCACCTACAAAGGCGATTTGGGAGGGTTCCCCCTCGACCCACGGGCGTTGGTGGTTTCCTACCAGTTTGCCCAGTCACACCGGGAATTCTACGCACCCCGTTACGACACCCCATTAAGCCGCGAAAGCCGCCTGCCCGATTTTCGTAACCTGCTGCACTGGTCTCCTACGCTCGTCCCCAATGCGCAGGGCAAGGTAGGGGTCGATTTCTATACCTCCGATCAAACAGGTACCTATCGCGTGGTAGTGCAGGGCCTTACCGCCGGTGGGGAAGCTGGGAGTGGAGCGTTTACGTTTGAGGTAAAGCCGGGGGCACGGCAATAAAAATTGACCTGGTAGAGTTTTTTTGACTGAACCTAACTTACGGAGCTGAATAAACCCTGGTATCAGGGAGCTTGATAAGCCGATTCATCATAAAAAGCGCATGAGAATGACCAGGAAGAGATTTTTTATTTTAGTCATGTGGTTTGGTAGCCTGAGCGCAAGCCAGGCCCAAACCGCCACTCCCGTCGACTCTGCCTACGCGGCTTCCTATTACAAGCAACGCCTGGAATACTTTCGCCAAATGCCCGACCGCAAAAAGGAAGTTGTTTTTCTGGGGGATAGCCACACCGAGCTGGGGGAATGGCAGGAGCTGATTCCCCGCCAACGGATCATCAACCGGGGGATTAGCGGGGACAACACCTATGGCGTACTCAACCGGCTGGATGAGATAGTATCCTCGCGCCCGGCCAAGATTTTTCTGATGATCGGGGTCAATGACCTTATCCAGGACATCCCCGACGACTACACGCTCCGCAACTTTGACCGGATTGTGAGCCAGATACGGGTACATTCTCCCAAAACCAACCTGTATATCCTGAGTATCCTGCCCGTACAGGAAGCCTTGCTTCCCCCGGCTTTCCGGCTGCTTACGAACGATCGGATCCGGGAGCTAAACCGCAAAATCCTGCTTTTTGCCAACACAAACCAGATTCCTTTTGTGAATATGTACGAAGTATATGCCGACGAATCCGGTCAACTCCGCGAACAGCTCACCTGGGATGGCCTGCACCTCGAAGCCCCCGCCTACCTGGATTGGGTGGGATATCTGCGGTTTATGGGGCATTTGAAGTGAGTGATATAGACGGGCGAGCCGCCCGTACCACATAAAAACGGGCACCGGGATAATCCCGATGCCCGTTTGCTAATTCTAAAAATAGTAGGACTACTTATTGCCCCGTGGTCGTCCGCCACCGGCAGCCGGGGCCGCTTGTTGCTGCTGTCCACCGCCTTCGTTACCACCTTCACCACCGCTCTTCACGTCATCGTTGTTGACGCTCTTGCGCCGGCGGGTAGGCTGGTCGTCAAAGCTCATTTTGCCGAGCTTGTAGGAGAAGCTTACGCGCACACCTTGGTTGTATAGATTGTTAATGCTGGTTTGTGTAAAAGTTGGAGTGGAGAGTAGCGTCTTCACTTTGAAGCTACGCGCCAGGAAGTTCTCAGCACCCAAACCGATGCTACCCCGCTTATTTTTGAAATCTTTCTTTACTCCCAGGCTGTAATAAAGAAATCCCGTCTGCGTACCCTGCAGCTGTACGTCATTGCCACGGGCAAAAGCGTTGCCCTGCAATCCCCATCCGTTCTTGATAGTCAGGTTAGAGAAGAACCGACCGGACATTACGAAGCCCGAGTTGCTGGCTCCGAGAGCTGCGTTGCCCGAATTGTTGGAGAGGTAGGAATAGTAAGCATCCATACCACCGCCAATCTGCCACTTGGAGAAGAGCGTCACGTTTCCGAACAGGTTCACGCCGTAGTTCTCTTTCTGACCGATGTTGCCATACGTAGTCGTAATCACTCCCCGCTCGTCGGTAGTCCGAATACTCTCGATGGAGTTGTTGGTGTTACGGGCAAAAACCGACATGTTGATGTACACCGACTTCTTAAACCAGCTCGTGCTAACCTCGTACTGATCGGTCAGTTCGGGCGAAAGATTGGGGTTACCCACGGTGATATTCTGTGGGTTGGCAGCATTAATGTTGGGGTTCAGGAACTGGATACCGGGGCGCTGTAGGCGGCGGTTGTAGGCTAGCTTGATCGTCCGGCCGCCTTTGAGCGTCTTGGATATATTGACGCTGGGCACCAGGTTGCCGTAATTAGGGATTGTCAGGTCCACCTCACCCTGGTTGGCACTGATCGTCGTATACTCGTAGCGGCTGCCCACTTTGAAAGTATACTTGTTTTTGGTAGTGTAGGTATACGAAAGGTAGGAGGCCGCTACATTCTGGTCATAGTTGAGTTCGCTGGCCGGACGGGGCTGGTTGAGCGTGCTGTAATACGAGAAGTCGCTGTTTACCTGACGGAAAATCCCTTTGCCACCAAACTCAATCATCTGATTTTTTTTGATCGGCGACTGGTAATCCATCTGAATCGTACTTTCCTGGTTGTAGCTGCCATTGCGGTTGCCTTCCTGACCCAACAGTTCCAGCGAGCTACCCGATGAGAACAGATCAGCGTCGAAATTGTTAGTCCGGTTGTTACGGCTGTATTGCGACAGAATGCTGAATTCCTGTTGTGGCTTCTTCAGCTGACGGGTATAGTCTATGTTTACGTCCACGGTTCCCGAAAGGTCTTTTACATCTACATCCCGGAAAGAAGTGGTGGCGGGATTATTGCCAAACGAGCTAATGGTAGAAATGCTCTGCGAATTAATCTGATTGCGGGCGCCGTAACGGATACTGGCCGTAACGAACGACTTGTCGGTGATGTCATAATCCCAGCCAAGATTGTAGGAACCAAACATGCCGGAGTTGCGCGAATCGGTAGTTTGGCGGGTAGAGAAAGGAATGCCGTTGCGGCTACCCTCCTGAACGTTTTCGCCCTTGCCAATCACATTGTAGTTGGCCCGGCCAAAGCCGCCGAGGCTGAAGCCCATCTTGCCGGTGCGGTAGCTACCGCGCATCATCAGGTTGGCGCCCCGGTTGCCTACGCCCGTGTCGAAGTTGAGCGTAGCCCCTTTCAGAGTATTCTTTTTGGTGATGATATTGATAATACCCGCGGTACCTTCGGCGTCGTACTTGGCCGAAGGGCGACGTAATCACCTCTACGGACTTGATCATATCGGCCGGAATTTGCTTCAGGGCATCGGCCACGCTGCTCGCCATGATGGTAGAGGGCTTGTTGTTGATCAGTACCCGTACATTGGAGCTACCCCGCAGCGATACGTTTCCGTCCAGGTCCACGGTCAGCATAGGTACTTTGCGCATCACGTCGGTGGCATCGCCACCCCGGCTCGAAATATCCTTTTCGGCATTGTATACAAGGCGGTCTACGCGCTCTTCGATCATCTCGGCTTGTCCTACCACATTCACGGCATTGAGCTGAATTACGTCGGGTGTCAGCACCACATTGTCCAGTTCCAGATTGGTACGGCCATCGATTTTTATTTTTTGAATCTGTTTTCCTTTATATCCAATAAAAGAAATCAGTATCTTGTAATCGCCATCGGCGATGTTCTTGATCTGAAACTTGCCCTTATCGTCGGTGGTAGTACCATCAACAGGGCGGTTGCTTTTGATTTCGACGAGTGAGATAGCCGCGAATTCAATGGGTTGTTTAGAAATAGAATCTATCAGCACCCCGCTGATTTTTCCATCTCCTTTTTGTACATTATCGGCCGTACCGGGAATTGTAGTAGGTTTTGCTTCCGGCTGACCGCCCCCCGCTCCCGGAAAGGTAGGTACCTGGGCGAAAGTTGCAGACCCAAAGCTGGCCAGTAAAATGATTACGAATGCGAAAAGTTTGTTCATGGCAGTTAGTTGGTATAGTTGTTCGGGGATTTGTGGTAATGATTTTGATTAATGAAAAAATACAAATAGGGTAGTGGGTAATCTCTGAGTATTGATACTACATCAAAGTAACGCCCTTTGTTAGTAAGGTAGGTCAGCCAATAGATGAATGGGGGTATAACCTAGACTAATGGCGATTTTAAACCGATAGAAATAGGAGTAGGCGAGGCTTTTGGTCGAAAACAAGTTTAATAGTCTTTATTCTTGCGTTGGTCGGCGTTCTCCGGCTGCTGGTCTATTTTCATGTATATCTTTGAAAAGTACTACGTAGTCTTGTTACGTAAATATACACGCTGACGATCTGGATCGTTATACAGATACTGTATTTTTCTTCGTACCCATCCTGTTGATACTACTGCTTATGGAATCACTTACTTCGCGCAGATACATGCCTTGGCTTATTCACGTATTGGTTTGGGCTTTGCTGGGATCCATATTGCTACTGTGGCAGCCGCTCACCTGGAAGATTAGTATTCCGACGCAGTTTTGGATCAAACAAGCGATCCTATTCGGTCTGCTTTTGGCTATATTCTATATCAATACCCAGTTGCTGATCCCTCGGCTGCTATTCAAGAATCGCACGACGTTGTTCGTCGTACTCAATTTAGGAGCCGTTTTGCTGGTTTCTTTTCTGGTTCAGCGGGTCGAGATGTGGGTCAATTTGCGCGAGAGTATGGAAAGCGCTTTCAAGGCCGTACGGAACTCGGGGGTTATGCGCCGGGAGGACTCCCTGGATTATTTTTCCTTACTAACAGCCCTAATGGTGCTGGGAATCAGCACGGGTGTAGCTGCGGTGCAGAAATGGCAGCACGATGCCCATCTGCGCGAAAAACTGGAACGTGCCAAAATTGATTCCGAACTGTCGTTCCTGAAAGCGCAGATCAACCCGCATTTCTTTTTCAATACCCTTAACAACATCTACGCCCTCACGGTGATTGACGTGGAGGCTTCACGCGAGGCGTTGCACAAGCTTTCGCGCATGATGCGCTATGTGCTCTACGAATCGCAGCAGGGTACCGTGCAGTTGAGCCAGGAGATTGCTTTTGCGCAGGACTACATCAAGCTGATGCAGCTTCGCCTCACCGACAAGGTATCCGTAAAGCTCACCCCGCCCAGCCCCATGCACGATGTGCCCATAGCACCGATGCTTTTCTTACCTTTTATCGAAAATGCTTTCAAGCATGGCGTGAGTGCTACCCAGCCCAGCCGAATCGAAATTATTATTCAGCAGGAAGGACCCAAGATTCAGGTGGAGGTGCGGAATACGCTCTTTTCCGACAAGAGATCCACCAACCTGGAAGAAAGCAATGGGATCGGGCTGGTCAATACCCGTCGCCGGCTCGATCTGCTGTATCCGGGGCGCTACGAACTGGCCGTGCAAGAGAATAAGAAGGAAAATGAATACCGGGTACACCTTGAACTCGACGCCGCATGATACCCCTGAACTGCATAGCTGTTGACGACGAGCCGCTGGCCCTGGGGCTGGTGTGCGCCTTTGTTGAAAAAACTCCCTTTCTCAAGCTGACGGGACGGTTCTCGAGCGCGGTGGAGGCGTTGCATGGCTTGCAGGACAAAGAAGCGGACGTGCTTTTTCTGGACATTCAGATGCCCGACCTTACCGGTATTGAACTTGCCAGAGTGCTCGACAAGTCGGGCGCTCAGAGCCCCCGGATTATATTCACAACGGCGTTTAACAATTTTGCCCTGGAAGGTTTTCGGGTTGATGCCCTGGATTATTTGCTCAAACCGTTCAACTATGAGGAGTTTTTGCGGGCCGCCACCAAGGCCCAGACGTACTTCGAGTTGGTCCGAAAGGCCGAGCAAGGGGGTATTACCCAGCCTATCGTTGCTCAGGCTAGTCCAATTGCTCCCCGCGAAGAGTATCTTTTTCTGAAAGTCGAGTACCAGTTGGTACGGGTAGCCTACGACGATATTCTGTACATCGAAGGGCTAAAAGACTACGTGAAAGTACACTTGAAAAGCGAACCCAAACCCCTGCTGTCTCTTACGAGCCTGAAAAGTCTGGAAGAAAAACTCCCCGAGCAGCGCTTCATGCGCGTGCATCGTTCTTTTATCGTGAATCTGGAAAAAATAGGAGCCGTTTCCCGCAATAGCATTCAGATCGACAAAACGTCTATCCCCGTCAGTGATCAGTACAAGGAGGCCTTTTCGGACTATGTGAGCCGGTGGAGCTAGGGAAATGGGAGACTCAACAGAATGTTTTGGCCGGAGGAGGTGTTATCCATCCTGACAACACCCTGTACTTATGGCCACCGAAACAGAGCAATTTGTTGATTTAATCAAAGAAAGTCTTCACACGAATAATTTTATCAAACTCACCCTTGGCGACTACAAGGGAGTAGAGGTTGATTTGAAAAACGTATATGTCAAAAAGGTAGTCGTCAAACGGCAGGAAAAACTTTCGTTCCTGTACCGCTACAAAAGGCGGGACGTTACCAAAAACTACGGCCCGGACGAGGCTCTGGCCGAACTGAATCAGCTACTTGCCGAACGGGCATTCCGGTTTGCCCACTTATTTACGCTTAGTCAGGATACCATCCTTCGCTTTGCCAAAGGAGGGTTTGGGCTGAAAACAGAGCAGCCTTCCTTAGCCCAGCTACCCTCTACCGAACACAACAAATCAAAGAATCGAAAGATAGAAGCCGAGGGCAAGGCGTACCTGCACCAATTGGGTATTACCGACGCCGAAGGGAAGGTGTATAAAAATGCGCAGGATAAGTATCGGCAGATCAACCACTACATCGAAATCCTGAGTTCGCTGCTCAAAGGCCTGCCGGAGCGCCCCTTGACCACCATTGTGGATATGGGAGCGGGGAAAGGCTACCTGACCTTTGCCTTGTACGATTACCTCAACAACGTTCTGAATAAGCCCGCCTGGGTGCTAGGGGTGGAGTTTCGGAAAGACCTGGTAGATCTGTGTGCGGACATCGCGGCAAAATCAGGGTTTGACCAACTGCATTTTGAAGAAGGCACTATCGAAAACTACGTGCCTACGCAGGACATCCACGTGCTGATTGCGCTGCACGCCTGCGATACGGCCACAGATGAAGCTATTTATCAGGGTATTTCCAGGGAGGCCGACCTGATCGTGGTAGCTCCCTGCTGCCATAAACAGATCCGGAAAGAAATAGAAAAGCACAAAGCCAAAAACGAGCTGGACTTCCTGACCAGGCATGGTATTTTTCTGGAACGACAGGCCGAGATGGTCACGGACGGCATTCGCTCGCTGATCCTGGAATACTTTGGCTACACCACCAAGGTGGTAGAATTTGTGTCCGAGGCGCATACGCCCAAAAACGTACTGATCATCGGCGAAAAGCGCCGTAACCCCCAGCCCGACCAAGAAGTGATCCTCGACAAGATACAGGCGGTTAAGCAGTTTTTTGGGATTGAGTACCATCAACTCGAACGCTTGATGGGGTTAGAGGTGCTGCCTACCCAAACCAACGCCTAAGGATATTCCAATGGACCAAAAGAAGGAATGTGCCTTTAAATTCACATGTAGTGGAATCCTGGCATAGCTCTTTTGTTGATGAGAGAACTAACACAAATCTGCGGGGACGGTGGACTGGTAGAGCCCTTTGCAACTGGTAAAAGGACGCTTACATCCTCCGCTTAGCTATCCAATCTGTATGAAATCATTTCGGCAACTGGCGCGACTACTCGTTATTATCCTCAGCTTGCTGGTCATTTTTCTTAGTGTATTGTCACTATCCCATAATGTAGCCAGCTGGTACTTTGAACTTCTTGATTTTCCAAGGTTACATTACCTGATTCTGGCTTTTTTCCTCCTGGTTATCTTTGCTCTATTGAGTAAAGAATGGAAATGGACCGATTGGGCGTTGGTAGCTGGCCTTGTGGGGGTTATCCTTATTCAGTGTAGCTACATCCTGCCCTACCTGCTGGGGCCCAAATCGGTACCCGATGCTAGTGCCGAGGAGATTAGTGATTCCAATACGGTGGGCATTGTTATTGCCAACGTACTGATGACCAACCGGCGCGCTGATGCTTTCCTGAGTATCGTGAAGGCACAAAAGCCGGATATGATTTTAGCCATGGAGGTGGACGAATGGTGGGTGGACCAACTGCAAACCCTCCGGGATGACTATCCCTACGCTGTGGAATTTCCCACGGATAATGCCTACGGTATGGCGCTTTACTCACGTTTGCCGCTGGATCAGGTAGAGGTCAAGTTTCTGGACGATGAGAAAATACCCTCCATCCACACCAAAGTAAAACTACCTGGCACCCGAACGTTCTGGTTCCATGGTATCCACCCGGTTGCGCCGGTTCCCAGTAGCCGTTACCCGGATGGAAAAGGAGAAAGAGAAGTGACGCTGGCACGGGTGGGTGATATGGTAGCCGCCGCTACTCTCCCCTCGGTAGTGGCCGGCGATTTCAACGATGTATCCTGGTCCCATACCAGCCGGATGTTCAGCGCGCGGGGTAAGCTTGGAAACGTGCGGCTGGGGCGTGGACTTTTTAATACTTTCAGTGCCGATTCTTACATTGAACGCTGGCCGCTGGATCATTTTTTCGTTACGGATGATTTCAAACTTCATAAGCTCGAACGACTACCCGATTTTCACTCGGATCATCTTGCCCTTTATGCCCGGCTGGTATTGCCGTAGTGGAGGGGTATTTTGAATTCACGGGTTCGTTGCTTGGCGTAGGCGAGTACGTACATGACTCCAGGAGCGGGGGCATTGTTGATAGCCTGGCGAATTGGTTCGAAGAAAACCATCCAGAGCTATTGGGAAAGGGTGATCTGGAAGAGGTGAATAGCAGAAGAGAAAAGGAAATAGTGGCATAGGGCTTTTACAAGTCCGGGCACTCAATCTCCTGAATTGCCTCATTTTGTATATCTTTGGAGATCAGTATAAATCGTAATGCACCATGACCGTAGTTGAAAAGGAAAATATCAGAGAAACCATCGTTGAACTAGCTAAAAACGATCCCCACTATTTGCGAAGAGTACTGCTGGAAGTAAAGGACGACCTGAAAAAGGCAAAGCGCCAACGGCTTGAAGAAATCGTTAGTGAGGACTTCGAAGAGTACGAGGAGGTATTTCGGGCATTGGCATGATCGTTGACTATCTCGAAAAGGACGATATAGTATTCATTAATAAAAGAACTGTTTCGGTACACGGAGGTAATTATGTGCCCCCTGCTAACTTCCTTCACGAAGAAAATCTGGATTATTTGCTAGAAGCGGTACAAGCAGAAATGTTTGGGGAACCTTTGTATCCAACGATACCGGATAAGGCTGCCTTATACTGTTTCAATAGTATCGGCAATCATAATTTTTACCGATGGCAACAAGCGGACGGGCCTTGAAGCCGCTTTGGCTTTTTTAAGGCTCAACGGAATGCGTTTGAGTAGGAACCTTCCCAGAAACGAGCTATACGACTTCATCATCAAAATTGCTTCCGGCCAGTCCAGCCTGGACGAATGCCGGGCCTGGTTTGCCATGCACTCTGTGCAGAACTCCTGACCCCCAAAAACCGCAAAATCCGGATTGTACCCCTCTCCGCCAGGCGGTATCTTTGAAGAAAAAAACAATCATCATGGAAGAGCTCAGCAGCGCCTCACCTGACTACCAGCGCATCGAAAAGGCCATCCGCTACATTGAGGATCAATACAAAAATCAACCCTCCCTCCGGCAGATTGCGGACTACGTGGGGCTGTCGGAATACCATTTTCAGCGGCTGTTTTCGCGTTGGGCAGGTACCAGTCCGCAGCGGTTTCTGCGGTTCCTGACCAAGGAGTACGCCAAAGAACAACTGGCCAAAGCCCCCAGCTTGCTCGATGCTACCTACGAGGCCGGTCTTTCCAGCCCTAGCCGCTTGCACGACTTATTCGTTACCTATGAAGCCATGACGCCCGCCGAGTTCCGGGCGCTGGGTGCGGGGGTGACCCTTCGCTATGGTGTCCACGAAACTCCTTTTGGCTCCTGTTTCCTCGCCGTTACCGAGCGGGGTATCACGGATATGCGCTTTTTGGACGAAACCGAAAGCAGTGAACTAATCCTGGCGCAGCTACATACTGAGTGGCCGCAGGCTACTTGGGTACAGGATGAGGCAGCTACTCTGCCCTATATCCGTCAGTTCTTCCACACGAAGCTTTCGGCCGACACGCCCTTGCCCCTTTTGCTGCGGGGTACCAACTTTCAGATCAAGGTATGGGAGGCGCTGCTGCGCATTCCGGCGGGGCAGTTGGTAAGCTACGATGATATCGCGCGCTCCATCGGGCAGCCTACTGCCTCGCGGGCGGTGGGGACGGCCATTGGCAGCAACCGCATCGCCTACCTGATTCCCTGCCACCGGGTGTTGCAAAAATCCGGTGGGCTGGGTGGATACCGCTGGGGTACCGCCCGCAAACAGGCGTTACTCGGCTGGGAAGCGGCCCAGCGATTGCCTGTAGGCCAAAGTAGCCTTTTTGAGTAAATTAGGCCCATTTTTTTGTACTTCTCTCAGATCAATGAACGTTTTTTCATCGTTTACGATTAATTAATTGTAAAAAACTGTTATTCAGTTAAAAAGTCCGTACTTTTGCGGCTTCTTTTGCGGGGAAATAAGATCGAATGTGCTTTCTTTTTCTCTGTGGGCTGAAAAATTCAACTGTTGATCTGAAAAAAGAAATGCAATCCATTCGTAACATCGCAATCATTGCGCACGTTGACCACGGCAAAACTACGCTGGTTGACAAAATCATTCATGCTTCTAAGCTTTTCCGTGAGAATCAGGAATTCGACGACCTGATCCTTGACAACAACGATCTCGAGCGCGAGCGCGGGATTACCATTACGTCCAAAAACGTATCGGTTCGCTACAAAGATGTAAAAATCAACGTAATTGATACCCCTGGTCACGCCGACTTTGGCGGTGAGGTAGAGCGTGTGCTTGAAGATGGCCGACGGTGTATTGCTGCTTGTAGATGCTTTCGAAGGACCTATGCCCCAGACGCGCTTTGTGTTGGGTAAAGCTATCGAATTGGGATTGAAGCCTATTGTAGTTGTAAATAAAGTAGATAAGGAGAACTGCCGCCCCGAAGAGGTTCAGGAGAATGTATTCGACCTGATGTTCAACCTGGGTGCCACCGAAGATCAGCTTGACTTCGTGACCGTGTACGGTTCTTCCAAGCAAGGCTGGATGAGCGCCGACTGGCAGCATCCTACCGATAATATTACGTTCCTGCTCGATACCATTATCGATCAGATTCCCCCCGCTCCGATGAACGAGGGTACCCCACAGATGCAGATTACGTCCCTGGATTACAATGCCTTCGTGGGCCGTATTGCCATCGGGCGCGTACTGCGAGGTACCTTGAAAGAAGGTGCGCAGGTATCGCTTTGCAAGGCTGGCGGTGTGATCAAAAAAGTAAAAATTAAGGAGCTTCAAGTATTCGAAGGACTGGGTCGTCAGAAAGTGAGCGAAGTAGGTGCCGGCGATATTTGTGCGTTGACGGGTATCGAGGATTTTGAAATTGGTGATACCATCGCCGACCTCGAAAATCCCGAAGCTCTGACGCGTATTGCGGTAGATGAGCCTACCATGAATATGCTCTTTACCATCAACAACTCACCGTTCTTTGGTAAGGAAGGCAAATTCGTAACCTCACGCCACCTGCGTGACCGTTTGATGAAGGAGACCGAGAAGAACCTGGCCCTGCGCGTAGAGCAAGCAGGGAGCGAAGATAAATTCCTGGTGTATGGACGGGGAATTCTCCACTTGTCGGTACTGATCGAAACCATGCGCCGCGAAGGCTATGAGTTGCAGGTAGGTCAGCCGCAGGTACTTTTCAAAGAAGATGAAGACGGTCAGCGCCTCGAGCCCATCGAAACCATGGTGGTAGACGTACCCGAAACATCAGCCGGTAAGGTCATCGAACTGGCTACCCAGCGCAAGGGTGAACTGCTGGTAATGGAGCCGAAGGGCGATTTGCAGCACCTGGAATTCGAGATTCCATCACGTGGTCTGATCGGCCTGCGCTCCAACGTACTAACTGCTACGCAGGGAGAAGCCGTACTGACGCACCGCTTCAAGAGCTTTGAGCCTTATAAGTGGACCGATTGCCGGCCGTATCAGCGGTTCTATTATCTCCAAAGGAACGGGTATGGCAACGGGCTATACCATTGATAAGTTGCAGGATCGCGGCGGTTCTTTGTTGATCCGGGTGAAGAAATCTACGGTGGTCAGGTAATTGGCGAGCATAACCGCCCCAACGACATCGTGGTGAACATTCAGAAAGCCAAGAAGCTGACCAACATGCGGGCTTCGGGCTCGGATGACGGTCTGCGTATTGCGCCGAAAATCAACTTCTCGCTGGAAGAGTCCATGGAATATATCCAGAAGGATGAGTACCTGGAAGTAACGCCCCAGAGCATCCGGATGCGGAAAATATACCTGGAAGAAACCGACCGCAAGCGCAACGCCGGTAAGATGGAGATGGCTTAGTAGCTACTGGCTTTCGGCAATTAGCTTTTTTATTTCACGCAGACAGTGTTCCAAAACACTGTCTGCGTTTTTTTATGGTACAAGTTTGGCTGTAAGCTTACCAAGCTATCGCCTTATTACCTAATCCACATAAGGCTGGTCGATCTTGCCCAGGTAGGTGGTTAACAGCTTGTCCTCCATAAAAGCCTTGATTTCATGACCCACGTTAGGATACAAATGAAGGGAGTCCAGATTAGATACAGAAAGCCAGGCTACCTCCAGCGCACTGGTATGGTCTGGATTCAGGATGGGCATTCCGGCAATAAGGTGTACGAGAAAAACGGCGTGCAGGGCATCCTTCCGGCCATCTTCTCCAATCACCTCGCCGCATAGCACCAGTTGATCTACCTCGGTTTCTATTCCCAGCTCCTCTCGTAGCTCCCGAACAATCACCTCAGACAGGCCTTCGCCCGGATCGGGATTCCCGCCGGGCAGTGCGTACACGTCGGTGTCGCCGTAACGGTACTTCATAGTCAGGACGCTATTTCGCTCGATGATTAGGGCGCAGGGTCTTACTCTCATACTAGATTGGGTTTGGCGGAAGCTAAATAAACACCAAAATAGCCAATAAACTGCTAAGTGGAGGAATGTACTTTGCTTTACTTCACCTTAAAGTTCTTATTTTCAATCCGGGAGAGCTCTTTTAGCTGATCTTTCTGGTACAGTCCATCCAGGGAAATCAGGTTTTCATCGGTCACGGTCAAAGTTGAGTCTTTGGGAGCAAAATTGATATAGTCCTGCACCAGAATTCCCCCGACCCGCTGCGGGTTGTAGGCTTCGCGGAAACGCATACCAGTTTCGTCAACGTGGTAGAGGTAAGCCAGATAATCAATAGAACTATCTTCTTTGTCAAACCAGTAGACAAACACATCGTCGTGGTCTTTTCCACCACCTTCTTCGTCAAAATATACCTTCACTTTGTCATACACCCGGCCCCGAATGGTGGCTTCTCCAAGGTATTCTTTATGGACGGCCGGATCTTGAAGTGGCTGGGGCAGCAGCAGGAAATAAGCTACTGAATTGACGGAGTTTTTATACTTATTCATCAGGGAATCGGGCACATTCTGACGCTCGCCGTTGAGGGTACGGTAGGCCTCGGCGTTGGTGATGATGTCCCGGATTTCGGCCCCCGTCGAGTCTTTCTGAATTCGCTCGTAGCGATAGGTACCGTTGTCACGCTGCACGATGTAGTGCATGGTGCGGAAATCAAATTCCATCTCGAAAGAGTTGTAGTCATCCCCGCCGTGGTAAGCAATGGAGCGATCTACGATGCTTTGAGCTTCATCTTTGGGTTGACAACCTAGAAATAGTATAGTGAGAAAGGCATAAAGCAGGAGAGAATTGCGCATATTGCTACGATAGGAGGGTTAAGTTTGGGGAAAGATAGACTTTTTGGGTAAGAAACCGACTTTTCCCCTCACAAAGTTCATGCGACTGGTGTGAAAATAAAAAACCAGATTTTCTGCCTCTCAGTGACCTTTTCTACTCTTTGTTCAACGCTCCGCCAGGGTACTATGGTCACTAATCGGAAAGAAGTATTTCCCGTTATAAGAATGGGGTACTGGTTTTTGATACGGTGAAAGTGAAAACCTGTCACCTGGTGGCGGAGTAAGGAGGGAACGATTTTTGAATTAAAACTACCATTCTCCCATGCTTGGTCATTCCGAGCTTTTCAGATCAATCTATGAACCCATCCAATTCGCTCATACAGCGCTGGCAACAGGGGCAAACTCTGGTAAACGGCTGGCTTACTATTCCCAGCTCGTGGACAGCCGAACTCCTGGCCCATGCGGGTTTTGACACCCTTACCATTGACGCTCAGCATGGTCTGGCTACGGATATGAGTGCCATTCTACCCATGCTGCAGGCTATTGCTACCACCGACACCCTGCCGCTTGTGCGTGTCCCCTGGAATGATGCCGCCACCCACATGCGGATGCTCGATGCGGGTGCCCAAGGGATTATCTGCCCCATGCTCAATACCCGCGCCGAAACGGAAGCCTTTGTGCACGCCTGTCGCTATCCACCGCTGGGATACCGGAGTTTTGGGCCCATGCGGGCCGGATTGCGTACGCCTGAGTATTTCCGGACGGCCAACCAGGAAATCGTTACGCTAGCCATGATTGAGACTGAACTGGGCTACAAAAACCTGGAAGATCTGGCCCAAACCCCCGGTCTTACGGGTTTGTACGTCGGGCCCTGGGACTTGTGCTTATCGCTGGGGCTGGAAAAGGTGGCCGATTTTTCTGATCCGACGCTGCTGGATATTCTTAAACATATTCTGGGCGTAGCGGTCAAGAACAAGCTAGTAGCCGGTATCCACTGCGACTCCCCCGAAACGGCCGTCCGTATGCAGGAAATGGGATTCCAGCTGGTGACTCCCCTCACCGATACCATCATGCTCCAAAAAGCCGCGGCTGAGGGATTGAACCGCTTCCGCTGGGCGTAAGAATAAAACTACTAAAATCGCAAAAAAGCCCCCTGTACGAAGAACGTTGCCGGGGGCTTTTAGTAAAAATACAAGAGATCCTATCCTTTCACGTAGCTGGTACCATAAGGCGCGCGCTGCGGACGAGAGAGCATGGAGTTTGCTTCCTTGTCATTGATAAATTGTTCTTTCTTGGGATCCCACTGTAACTTTCGGCCCAGCTTCATGGCGGTGTGCGCCAGCAAACAGGCGGAGCAGGAGCGGTGGGCAATCTCGGCATGGCTGATGGTTTCCTTGTTGTTCTGAATGCTTTCCAGCCAGTTGCGGTGCTGCTCGGGGCTATCGTACAGGTGTACTTCGTCGGGCTGAATCACCGAGCCGAGGATTTTTTTATCACTGGCCTTAAAAGCATCGTTCTCTTTGGCAGTGGCAGCGGCTCCCGGATCGGAGGCGGTCACGCCTACATTTCCCCGCGATACGAATATCCATCCGTCGGTACCTTCAAACTTGATTCCATTCGGATGCGAACCACCGATTTCCATCACTACCCCATTGGCGTATTTTGACAAGACCAAAAACTCACCGTGTACATTCCACAAGCCCGAACCGGGCAGGGGGAAGGAAGCAAATCCCTGGATTTCCACTGGTCCGGTAAGTTCGGTATCCATACCCCAATGGGCGATGTCGAGGTGGTGCGAGCCCCAACCGGTGATCATCCCCGCGCCGAATTGTTCGAGCCGCAACCAGCCCGGACGGTCGTTGATGTTAGTTTGTGAATGCACCCGATCTAGAATATAAGGTACCTCGGGCGTCGAGCCCAGCCACATGTTGTAGTTCAGGTTGGAAGGGACGGGCATTGTGTCGGTACTGCCCCCCGCTGGATCGCCGGGAAGGCCAATGTACACTTTTTTCAATTGACCGATACGACCATTACGCACCAGCTCGCAGGCGCGCTTGAACTGCGGCCAGGGATCGGCCGAGCGCTGTTGGCTACCTAGCTGAAACTTGATGCCCTTCTTGCGGACCATATCGCTCATCATACGACCTTCCTGAATTGTCAGAGAAGTGGGTTTTTGCATGTACACGTGCTTTCCAGCTACGGCCGCTTCCATGGCGGGTTGGGCGTGCCAGTGGTCGGGGGTGCTGATGATCACCGCGTCAATGTCTTTGCGGGCTAGTAGCTCCTTATAATCATCGAACATCTGAACGTCCACGTAATTGGCCTTTCCGGTTTTGTCGGCGTACTTCTTTTCAATCCATTTCTTGCCCATGGCTTGGCGGTTCTTGTCCACGTCCGCCACAGCCATCACATGAGCCACGTCGTTGCGTAGTATCTGGGGCAAGTCATGACCCGATGCAATGCGGCCAAAACCGATTTGCCCGATGGTGATTTTATTGCTGGGGGCATTTTTGCCAAACACACTCGACGGTACAATGGTCGGGAACATGGAAGCCGCGATGATACCGGCGGTACCCGTAGCGGCAGTTTTCAGAAAGGAGCGCCGGTCTGCGTTGGTATTTTCCATTTTATTTTTTGGTTAAAGGTTAGTCGAAATTAGTGGGTAGGCCGCCTTTTGCAAAAATTCAAAAAACCGATGGCCAAACGCCGACAGCCGATCGCTTTCTAGAATCCGATGGAATTGCCCCCGTCCACGGGTAGCGACACGCCGGTAATGAATTTGGCGGCATCGGAAGCTAGAAAAACGGCGGCCCAGCCGATGTCGTCGGGTTTGCCCCATATCCCCATGGGGGTGCGGTCCATGGCTTTGTCGCGGCGGGCGGGGTCACCATTCATTGCGGTGAGCATCATGGGTGTTTCTATAAAACCCGGAGCAATAGCATTTATCCTCACATTTAACGGAGAAAATTCGGTTGCCAGTGCTTTGACCATGCCCGCCACGGCCGATTTGGAGGCCGTATAGGCTACTACCCGGTCTATGCCGTACAGGGCGGCCATGGAGGTAATCATGATAATAGAACCACTTTTGCGCTCAATCATCCGCCTGCCGCATTCGCGGGTCATGCTGAATACCGAGTGTAGATTCGTCTGGATAATCCGGTCAAAATCGGCGTCCGTTACCTCCACGGCGTATTTTTTCATGTTGATTCCGGCATTATTGACCAGAATATCCAGGGGGCCATGCGTGTTTTCTATTTCCTCCACCAGGGCCGGAATCGTTGCCAGTTCCGTAATATCATGGACGATGTACGCGGCATTTTCCCCTAACGAGGCGACGGCTTCCTGCAATACCGGCTCCCGGCGGCCGGTGAGCAGCACACGGGCACCGGCTTGCACCAGGCACTGGGCTATGTGAAAACCAATGCCGCTACCGCCGCCGGTAACAACGGCAAGTTTTCCTTGCAGCGAAAAAATAGAAGTATCAGGTTGAGTTGATTCGGGCATTTTGATCAGGTTTAAGGCTATCGGTTTTTACCTCCTCCTAAGGAATTCCGCTGCGGCGGGTCGCTCCTTCGAAGAGAAGGACTTCCTTGGAGGAGTATTGCTTATTCAGTTTACATTAGAACTTGTTTATCTTAATTGATACGTTCTCGTAATCTTTTTTAGCTCATCCAATGTTCGGTCGGGCTTCTGGTAGGGAGCGGGGATGGGCATTTTTGAAAACGTCTGGAAGTACAACACACCGGAATCTCGCCACCAGAGGGCTTCGCGATGCTGTACGGCCAGTCGCCCGGCTATGTCCGCAAAGAGCTCCGGGTCCACGACCGATTTTACGGTCTTCCATTTTTCCTGCATCTCTTCCACCGATTTTACCCCTTCGTAGTAGCGGCTGCTAAACTCATCCCAGAGCGTGCGGCCGGTGGACAGCTTCTTATCCCAGGCTACGTGGTGAAACCACAGCAGGTAGGGTAGGGGGGTAGTGTCAGGATTCTGAAATTGCTGCCGTACCTCAGGGGCATACTGCGCCAGGGCGTTGCTACCGCTGGCGGTGCGGTCAAAACCGAGGCCGTTGGCATCAGCCCGGTGGTAGTAGATGGCGGTCCAGTCGGGGCGCTGGCTTTTTTCCAGCCACGGCTGCGGCCCGAAGTGCAGGCCTTCGCCCATCACGTGGTGCAGGCCGAGTGGCGTGGTGAAGTTGACGTAGTTCTCGCGCGAATTAAGCAACAAATCCGTGATGGTTTTCACCGCAGCGGGCTGCCGGGTAAGGGTCATTTTGGTCCATTCTTCGGCGATAGCCTCCGACGAAAGCGTATGATCCCAGGCTAGTCGGCCAAAAGCGTACCAGTTAGCCTGCCCCACGGGGTGGCCCGTCCAGTTGCGGTCGGAGCCGGTATTGGCTACGCCGGCCATCACCGTTTTGTCGTAGCCGTGCAGGCTACCGTCCATGACCTTCGCCACAGTGGAGCCTTTCCCTTTAGCATAGGTATCGGCGTCCAGCGTTTCCTTGAACAGCGGCGCCAGGTACACAAAATTGGTGGAGAAACCCAGGTACTCCTGCGTAATCTGAAACTCCATGGCCAAGGGCGTCTGCGGCATGGCGCCAAACAGCGGGGAGAAGGGCTCGCGCGGCTGAAAGTCGATGGGGCCATTTTTGACCTGCACAATAACGTTGGGTTTGAAGGTGCCATCCAGCGGTTTGAATTCCTCGTAGGCGGCTTTGAAGCGGTCGCCGTTGGGATCAGCCTTGTATACAAAAGACCGCCAGATCACTATTCCACCAAAGGGAGCCACTGCTTCGGCTAGCATATTGGCGCCGTCGGCGTGGGTGCGGCCGTAGTCCTGCGGACCGGGCTCGCCCTCCGAATTAGCCTTGACTAGAAATCCGCCGAAATCGGGGATCACTGCGTAAATTTCTTTGGTTTTATCCATCCACCACTGCCGTACCTTCGGGTCCAGCGGGTCAGCGGTCGTGAGGCCCCCGAGTATACGGGGAGCGGCCGAATTGATGGACATGAATACCTTGATGCCGTAGGGCCGGAACACATTGGCCAGCGCCTGCACCTTGGGCAGGTACTCGGGCGTTAGGAAGCGGGCCGAGGCGTTCACGTTGTTGACCACCGTGGCGTTGATACCGATGGAGGCATTGGCCCGGGCGTACTCCGTGTAGCGGGGATCGAGGTTTTCGGGTAATTCGTACCATTTCCAGAGCGACGCCCCGGCGTAGCCACGTTCGATGGTACCGTTGGTATTGTCCCAGTGGTTGAGCATCCGGAGCTGTACCTTGGGGCTGGATGTTAGATTGGGATTACTGAGCGATTGCCCGGTCTGAATATGGCGAAGCAGCGCAAAGCTACCGTAGAGCAGGCCTTTGTCGGTTTTTGCAGCAACCACTACATCCTTGCCATTTTTATAAATACGGTACCCTTCGTCGTTGGTTAGCTTTTCGGTAGGATCTATTTTTAAGATTACATTTCCTCCCTGGGTCGAAGCGGTTTTCTGCACCGCTATCGACTGTCCTAACAGGCCCTGCAAACCCATTTGCAGTTCTTTGGTAGCAGACTGAATGATCGGAGAGTCAGAAATGGAAACGATGGTTTTCAGGGCCGTAGCGTACTCTTTCCGTTGCGCTTCGTTCTGGATCAGGTCGTATTTCAGCCACAGCCGGTAACCGTCGTCGGCCATCGTCGGTAGGCTAAAAAACGTACCCAGGAAAAAAAACGTCAGCGCCAGTGACCTGCGGATGCCCATTTCCAGGCCGCGTAGCTCGGCCAGGGCTTTGAGACGGCCGATGGCGGAGTAGCCAGGGTAGGTTTTCTTTTGCAGGTCGTCGAGCATCTGAAAGCCGTGGTCGGGGCGCATGGGGAGATAACCATCCGTGTAGCCGTTCTGCTGTCGTTTCTGCTCTTCTTTCAAAATGGCTTTGGTAACTTCGTACATATCTACATCGCCGTTTAGGTGGGGGGCTTCGTGAAAATTCCGGGTACCCGTCTCTCTTTTAGTTGTTCTTAAATGCACGAAATGAATGCGGTCGCCAAAGCGCTCGATGATACGGACGAGGTTATTGTCCGCTCTCACCCCCAACGAACCCGTACAAAACGTAATGCCATTGGCCCGGAGGTCGCTGGCCTGCATAAGTTCTTCCAGATCGGCCTCGGTGCTGACCACCCGTGGCAGTCCCAGCAGCGAGCGTGGTGGATCGTCGGGGTGAATGCACAGGTTAATACCTACCTCCTGCGCTACAGGGGCTACCTGCTGCACAAAATGGTAGAGGTTGTCCCGGAGCTGCCGGTCGCCGATTTCGGCGTAGGCATCGAGCAGGCTCTGGAAAACGGACAGATCAAAAGCTTCCTCCGAGCCGGGCAGGCCCAGCAGCACGGTATTGGTGAGCGAAGCCAGTTCTTCCTTCGACATAGTTTCAAACTTCTGCCGGGCCGACTCCCGGATTTCGGGCTCGTAGTCGGTGGCGGCGTTAGGACGTTTGAGGATGTAGAGGTCAAAGAGGGCGAAGTCTTCCCACACAAACCGCAGCGTCTTGTGGCCTTCGGGCAGCTCGTACGCCAGCGCCGTGCGCGACCAGTCGAGCACGGGCATAAAGTTGTAGCAGACCGTTGTGATGCCGCAGGCCGCCAGGTTGCGCAGCGATTCCTTGTAGTTTTCGATGTAGCGCTCGCGAGAGGACAGGCCTTTTTTGATGTCCTCGTGTACCGGCAGACTTTCCACCACCAGCCATTGGAGTGGCGTGTAGCGGTGGTTGTCGGCTTCGATGATTCGGATACGCTCCTGAATGGCCTCTACCGACCATGCCTCGCCGACGGGTATCTGATGCAGGGCGCTCACGACCCCGGTGCAGCCGGCCTGCCGGAGGTCCATGAGGGAAACGGGGTCGTTGGGGCCAAACCAACGCATGGTATGTATCATTTTTAGGTAGGCTTTTAAGGGTTTAGGTTGGTGCTACACCGATTCGCCTTCCTGCATGCGTTCGGCATTTTCGGCGATGCGGAGTTGTTCGATAAAATCCCCGATGGCTCCTTCCATTACCGTAGGAAGGTTGTATACGGTGTAGCCAATGCGGTGGTCGGTCACGCGGCTTTGGGGGTAGTTGTACGTCCGGATCTTGTCGGAGCGGTCGCCACTACCCACCATGGACTTGCGCTGCGAGCTGATGGCGTCGTTCTGTTTTTTTAGTTCTATCTCGTAGAGACGTGAACGCAGTACGCTCAGGGCCTTGTCCTTGTTTTTGAGCTGTGAGCGTTCATCCTGGCAGCTTACTACGAGCCCCGACGGGATGTGCGTCAGACGCACGGCCGAGTAGGTGGTGTTTACCGACTGACCGCCCGCGCCGGAAGAGTTAAAGGTATCCACGCGCACATCGTTCATGTTGATCTCCACGTCTACCTCTTCGGCCTCGGGCATCACGGCCACCGTGGCGGCGGAGGTATGCACGCGTCCTTGTGATTCGGTGGCAGGTACCCGCTGCACGCGGTGTACGCCCGACTCGAATTTGAGCTTGCCGTAGACGTCCTCACCCTCTACTTTGCTGATGATTTCCTTGTAACCGCCGTTGGTACCTTCGGTGAAATCCATGATGGACAACCGCCAGCCCATCTGCTCGCAGAAACGCTGGTACATCCGGAAGAGGTCGCCGGCAAAGATCGCGGCTTCGTCGCCACCCGTTCCACCCCGAACTTCCAGGATGACGTTCCGGCTGTCGTTGGGGTCTTTTGGAACCAGCATTTCTTTCAGGGCCGTTTCCAGACTCTCCTTCTGAGGTTGCAGCTCGTTAAGCTCTTCCTTGGCCATTTCGCGCAGCTCCTCGTCTTTTTCAGTCGTGATGAGCTCCTTGGCACCGGCAATGTCTTTGATGAGTTTCTGGTAAGCATCGTACTTCTCCACGATCCGTTCCAAATCCTTGTATTCCTTGCTGAGTTTGGAGTAGCGTTTGGGGTCGGTAACTACCTCAGGTTGGATAATTTGCTGTCCTACTTCGTGAAATCGCTCCTTTAAAGCTTCTAATTTATCCTGCATTTTGTGTTATCTAACGTTTGGGAGGGCAAAGATACGTAATTTCGCGTCACGAAGGATTTGTAAACCAAGCCCTTTGGGTTTGTGTTGTGGATAGTATACGATGCACCCAATGCGTGTTTTACCCAACTAACCCATGATCAAATACGCTTATATACCCATTTTTACGCTCCTGACCCTGCTGAGCTGCAATACCGAAAACCGGGTTGGGAATACCAAAGAGCTGGCTCAGGAAATGAAAGCCATGCAGATCAAGCGGGTGACGGACTCGCAACTGGTGGCTACGGTGGATGAATGGGGCAAGCAGATGGCTTCGGTGGCTCAAAAGGCGCTGGAAAAAGAACTAGCCCAAAATCCAGAGCAGGCTGACTCCGTATGCGGCAATCTTGGCAAGATCGCCCTTGTATCGGCTCTCGATAAAGAATACGGAGTTGAGATTCAGCTGATGGGCCCAGAGGATGTCAAGAATACGGCGCTGTCAGCCAAGGAGCGCGAGCTGTTGGATGCGTACCTGTACAATGCCGAAAACAACCTGCCGCAGTCGGACAACGTCCAGAAATTAAACGACACCCTGCTCGTGTACAATGCCCCAGTACCGGCCAGCAGCCGGGTCGCTTCCCAATGCTTTGAAAACCAAAAAGTATCCTTCGCGGTGTGGAGGATACTTTTTGATAAGAAAATGGTAATCCGTAAACTGGACGCCAAGAAGCTGAATAAATAGTGGCTATTAGCCGATAGCTATCAGCCATTAGCTTTTAAAAACTACACTTTCAACGATTCCTTCCAGCGTCCGTAGGCTTCCTGGTATTGCTCGGCTTTATCGGCATCCGGCTCGATGGTCTGTACGGCGGTAAGACCTACGAACGCTTCTTCGCGGTTTTTGTAGTGCCCTAAGCCCAGGCCAGCCCCACGGGCAGCACCCTGGGCACCGTCGGTGTTGTATAGCTCCACCGTGGCACCTGACACACTGGCGAAGGTGTCGCGGAAAATCGGGCTCAGGAACATGTTAGCCTCACCGGCGCGAATGTTTTTGAGCGATACGCCCAGGGTTTCCATTACCTGCATGCCGTAGTAGAGCGCAAATACAATGCCTTCCTGAGAAGCCCGGATGAAATGGCTCATGCCGTGGCGGCTGAACTGCAATCCCTCAAACGTAGCGCCGGGGTCCTGGTTGCAGAGCATCCGTTCGGCGCCATTCCCAAAGGGTAGGCACAGCAGGCCGTCCGAACCAATGGGCGCTTTGGCGGCAATGGTATTCATTTCTGGATACGATACCCTCCCCTGGAGAAGCGTGTTGCGCAGCCAACTATTCAAAATGCCCGTGCCGTTCACGCAGAGTAGTACGCCGTAGCGGGGGGTACCCAGCAGGTGGTTCACGTGCAGGAACGTATTTACCCGCGATTCTACATCAAATTTTGTCTGGTCACTTACACCGTATACTACCCCTGAAGTACCAGCCGTGGCGGCGACTTCGCCTGGTTCGAGTACGTTGAGTGAGAAAGCGTTGTTGGGCTGGTCGCCGGCGCGGTACGTAACGGGGGTACCTGCCGACAGTCCCAGCGCTTCGGCGGCGGCGGCGGTAAGGGTACCCTGGTCGCCAAACGTTGGAAACACCTGGGGTAAAAGACTGGCTTCAAACCCGTAGTAATCCAATAGGAAACCGGCTGGCTGCTCATCCAGAAAATCCCAGAAAATTCCTTCCGATAGCCCCGAGGGCGTAGTACCCACCTCGTCTGTCATGCGGGCGGCGAGGTAGTCGCCGGGAAGCATGAACTTATGAACTTTGGCGTATACCGCCGGTTCGTTTTGCTTCACCCAGGCTAGTTTGGACGCTGTAAAGTTACCAGGAGAGTTGAGCAGGTGCGGCAGAACGACGTCGGCTCCCAGAGCATCAAAGGCGGTTTTGCCCACCTCCACGGCGCGGCTGTCGCACCAGATGATGGACGGTCGCAGCACGTTCATATCCTTATCTACCACCACCAAGCCGTGCATCTGGTACGAAATACCGATGGCTTTCACGTCCGCCGGAGACACACCTGATTTTTGCATGACAGCCTTGGACGCCAGGCAGGCATTGTGCCACCACTGCTCCGGCTGCTGCTCGGCGAATCCGGGCTGGGGGGCGTCCATGGGCATTTCGGTTTCGGGGAAAAAGGCCGAGGCAACCGCCTGACCTGTATCAGCGTTCAGCAGACACGCCTTCACGGATGAACTACCCACGTCAAATCCAAGGAAATACATAGTACAAGGGGGTTAGGGAAATGTAGGGTGTAAAGGTACGAAGCGGGGGGGGGATTATGCAAATCAGTCCTCAATCAGAAGTGCCAAACCTAATCTTGATTGGAGTTTCAAAAAATACAAGTGTATGATCCATTTTCAAGAAAACAGCTTTTTATTCTTGTACCTTCCCAACTAAAAGCCATTGGCAATCTGGCTAGTCTACGGCTTCCCACACGATAAGGTACCGTCAGCCTCCCCCTTAGGCCTGGCCGCAAATGGGGCCTGGTTTGAAAAATTAGTGGAAGTTTCTCCAAAGTCGCGTCTAGGGTAGAGTAGGTTCGTCGGTTGATGGGCTACAAACGCTGGTAGTACCCCTAATTTCCCTTGAACCTTGTACCATGAAAACTTTATGTCTTCTGACTCTCTACGTCCTTGGCCTTACGGCCATCAGCCAGGCGCAGGAAAACGCACAGAATGTTTTCCCGGACGGCACACCCATGTCCAGCTGGTTTATGGATAGTACGAAGGTAAAACTGAGCAACTTGGGGAAGCAGTATGCCATTACGGACTTCGGAGTCAAACGGGACAGTACCCTGGTTCAGACCCGAGCTATCCAGAGGGCCATTGATGAGGCCGCAAAAAAGGGCGGTGGAGTAGTGGTGATTCCAAAGGGTACCTTCATGAGCGGAGCCCTATTTTTTAAGCCCAAAACCCATCTGTATGTGACCGAAGGGGCCAAGCTAAAAGGCTCGGATGATATAGCAGATTACCCCAGTATGCCCTCACGGATGGAAGGACAGAGCCTCGATTATTTTCCGGCTCTGGTTAATGCTTACGGAGTGGACGGCTTTACGATTTCAGGCAAGGGTACTATTGATGGCAATGGCCTGAAATACTGGGAGGCGTTCTGGCAGCGACGCAAAGAAAACCCCCAATGTACCAATTTGGAAGTATCACGGCCGAGGCTGGTGTTTATATGGAACTGCAAGGATGTTCAGGTGCAGGACGTCAGCCTGCACAATGCTGGCTTTTGGACTAGCCACTACTACCAGTGCACCAATGTAAAGATCCTTGACCTGCATATTTCTTCGCCCCACGCGCCTGTCAAAGCCCCCAGCACCGACGCCATCGACATTGATGCCTGCACCAATGTGCTCATAAAGGGCTGCTACATGTCCGTCAATGATGATGCCATTGCCCTGAAAGGTGGCAAAGGGCCCTATGCCGATACCGATCCTGCCAACGGCGCAAATATAAATGTACTGATTGAAGATTGTGAATTTGGCTTTTGCCACGCGGCTCTCACCTGCGGGAGCGAAGCTATCCATAACCGAAACATTGTAATGCGAAACTGTTATGTCAACGAAGCAATGCGCGTGCTATGGCTCAAAATGCGGCCTGATACTCCTCAGAAATATGAATACATTACCGTAGAAAATATCAAAGGACAAGCTCATAGCCTGATTTACGTGAAGCCCTGGACACAATTCTTTGATCTGAAAGGCCGCAAAGAAGTACCCTTGTCCTACTCTGAGCACATCAGCCTGAAAAACATTGACATGAAATGTGATATTTTCTTCGATATCGCCATTACAGAATACGACAAACTGGCTCAGTTTACGTTCGAAAATTTGAAAATAGAGGCAAAAAATACTGCTTATGACAAAAGCATCATCAATGGCCTAGCTTTTAGGAATGTGGTAGTGAATGGAAAAACGATTCAGTAAAATAATAGGAGGTACCTGCCCGCCCTATTTGACCAAATACTTCTCCAGCCCCGGTATAGACTCTCTTTCCCGAATAGTCAGCAGATTCCCATTCAGGCTCAGGAGCAGATATTCCACTTCCATCTTTTCTTTTGTTCGCTTGTGAAGCACATAGTAGGCAGGCTTGGCGGGTTTCTTTTAATCCCTTTACCTACATCAACTACCAAACCTACATGCCAAAACTCCTACTCCTCTTACTCCTCCTGGCGGCGAGCTCCGCGTACAGTTATCCATCAGGCAAGTACCCCGCCGACACCACTAAGGCCGACTCCACGGCCAAAAAGGAAAAAGAGGCCCCCCTGCCCTTAAAACCCGCCCGAACCATCGAGTTCAACGCCAGAGAAGGTACCTGGATGTCCCTGGACGTGAGTCCCGACGGCAAAACCATCGCTTTTGACCTCATGGGCGACATCTACACCATGCCCATTGGCGGCGGCAAGGCCACGAAGATCACTACTGGCATGGCCTTCGATACCCACCCGCGGTTCAGCCCCGACGGGAAGAGAATTCTCTTTGCCTCCGACAAAAGTGGATCGGACAACCTCTGGTGGATCGACCTCGAAAAGCAGGATACCGTGCAAGTGACTAAAGACAAGGATCAGAGTTTCTTTTCTGCCTCCTGGACGCCCGACGGCGAGTATATCGTAGGGGCCCGCGGCCGCCGCAACATCAAGCTGTACCTCTACCACCGCAACGGCGGGGCGGGCATTGAGATGATCGAGAAGCCTGAGAAACTCAAAACTATCGACCCGGCGGTAAGTCCCGACGGGCGGTATATCTACTACTCCGAGCGTACCGGCGGCTGGAACTACAACGCCCAGTTTCCGCAGTACCAGATCGGCGTCTACGACCGCGACAACGGTAAGATGCGCACCATTACCTCACGCTACGGCTCGGCCTTTACACCCACGCTGTCCCGCGATGGCAAGTGGCTGGTGTACGGCACCCGCTTCGAAACCAACACCGGCCTCATGCTCCGCGACCTGCAAACCGGCGACGAACGCTGGCTGGCCTACCCCGTGCAGCGCGACGAGCAGGAGTCCATTGCGGCCCTCGGCGTGCTGCCCGCCATGAGCTTTACACCCGATAGCAAGTCCGTACTAGCCTCCTACGGCGGAAAGATTTACCGCATTCCGGTAGACGGTGGCGCGGCGACGGAAATACCGCTGGATGTGGACGTGAAACTCGAACTAGGTCCGCAGCTTTCGTTCAAGTACCCTATCGAGGATGTCAAAGAACTGGTGGCCACGCAGATCCGCGACGGGGTACCCTCGCCCGATGGCAAGAAACTAGCCTTTACGGTACTCAACCGCCTGTACGTGATGGACGTACCCAACGGCACGCCCCGCCGCCTCACCAATTTTGACTTCACCGAGGCCCAGCCCACCTGGTCACCGGATGGGAGTTCCATTGTGTTTACTACCTGGGACAACGCAGCCGGGGGACATTTGTACAAGGTAGCCGCTAATACCCGCAACGCTATGCCGCAGCGCCTTACCAAAGTACCGGCCATTTATACCCATCCGGCCTGGTCGTACAAGCAGGACCGCATTGCGTTCATGCGCGGAAGTACCGAAAACTATAAGAACTCGGTGTCGCCCAATGCTTCTGACGAAGCCGAGGACATAGCCTGGATTCCCGCCAACGGCGGCGAGGTTACGGTAGTAGAAAAAGCCTACAACCGAAGTTATCCCCACTTTACCAAAGCCGAAGACCGCATTTATCTCAATAGTGAGGAGGGTCTGATCTCAATTCGCTGGGATGGTACCGACGAAAAGGAGCACCTGAAATTAACGGGTATCACCACCTTCGGTTCAGTGTTTGAAGCGGGTACCTCCTGCATGTTGGCCGAGGACGACAATGCGGCCGAAACCACCAAGCCCAGCAAACCGTCCATTGTGCTGATGGCCCCCGAGGGCAACCACGTACTGGCACGCATCACCAACGAAGTGTACGTGGTTAGCGTACCCAAAGCGGGCAAAACGCCCACTATTTCGGTATCGGATCCTAAGAGTTCGGCCTTTCCGGCCCGCAAAATATCAGAGTTGGGTGGCGAGTTTCCGGCCTGGACGGGCAAAGGCCGTCAGGTAGTCTACTCGCTGGGGCGCAACTACTTTATGTACGATCTCGACAAAGCTGAGGCCTACGACGACAGCCTGAAACTGGCCTTGCGCGAGAAAGCCAAGGCCCCAAAAGACACCGCCGCCAAAGCCGAAAAGGAGAAAGAAGCCGACAAAGACCCGCACTACGTAGCCGCCGAGTACGAAGTAGCCGTAAAATTTGCCAAAGATCAACCCACGGGCGTGGCCCTACTCAAAGGTGCGCGGATCATTACCATGAAGGGCGACGAAGTCATTGAAAACGGTGATATTCTGATCGAGAACAACCGTATCAAAAGCGTGGGCGCGAGCGGCAGCCTGTCGGTACCGGCCAACGCCAAAGTAATCGACGTAGCGGGCAAGACCATCGTGCCGGGCTTTGTTGATACCCACGCCCACATGTGGCCCGCCTGGGGACTGCACAAAAATCAAGTGTGGATCTACGCCGCCAACCTGGCCTACGGCGTCACCACCACCCGCGACCCGCAGACCGCCACCACCGATGTACTCACGTACAGCGACCTGGTAGAATCCGGCCAGATCGTGGGCCCGCGGGTGTACTCTACCGGCCCCGGCGTGGGTTTCTGGATGTATAACCTCAAAGACCTCGACCATACCCGCAAGGTGCTGCGGCAGTACAGCAAGTACTACAACACCAAGTCCATTAAGATGTACCTCGTGGGCAACCGGCAGCACCGGCAATGGATCATCATGGCCGCCAAAGAGCAAAACCTGATGCCCACCACCGAAGGCGGACTGGACTTCAAGCTCAACATGACGCAACTCCTCGACGGCTACCCCGGCCACGAGCACGCCATCCCGATCTACCCGCTCTACAACGACGTGGTGAAGACCATTGCCGACGCCAAAATGGCCGTAACGCCCACGTTGCTGGTATCCTACGGCGGTCCCTGGGCCGAAGAGTACTACTACGCCACCGAGAAGCCCTACAAGGATGCCAAGTTGCAGCGGTTTACGCCCTACGAGGAACTGGCCGAGAAATCGCGCCGCCGTGGGTCCTGGTTTATGGACGAGGAGCACGTTTTTACCAAACACGCCGAAACCATGAAGAAGCTCGTGGAAGCCGGCGGCCTCTCGGGCATCGGCAGCCACGGACAGCTACAAGGCCTGGGCTACCACTGGGAGCTGTGGTCGATGCAGTCGGGCGGGATGAAGAACCACGACGCCCTGCGCGTAGCCACGATCATCGGCGCTACCTCACTCGGCCTCGACAAGGACCTCGGCTCCCTCGAAGGCGGTAAGCTGGCCGACCTGCTGATCCTGGACAAAAATCCGCTCGAAAACATCCGCAACTCCAACAGCATCCGCTACGTGATGAGGAACGGCCGCCTCTACGAAGGCGAATCCCTCGACGAGATTTACCCCCGTCAAAACCCCTCGACGCCTCTGAATGGAAGGCGAAGCAGCCCGGTAGTTTGCCGGGGATGCGGTAACGTTTGATGCAGGAAGGGCTGGCCGGTGGGCTGGCCCTTTTTTGTGGGGGGAATGCGTATATTTGTTCATAACTACTGGCATCATGAGCATTTTTTGTCTCGAAGATGTTATGTTATCGAATCAAACAGGAATATACTTACTACTATGAATCTGCAATATTTATCGGACCATACCGGTGAGATTACCGGTGTGTTTATCCCCATCAAAGAATGGGACGGCATCCGAAAGAAGTTGAATCTACCGGACGAATCCAAGACATTACACCGTCAGGAACTACTTGAAGCGTTTGAGCAGATGAAATTGATGCGTGAGGGTAAAATGCAGAAACCCAGCTTGACGGATTTTCTGAATGAGCTTTGAGATAATACCGATTTTGCCTTTTCAGAGGCAGGCAAAGCGACTAGTGAAGAAGTTTCCTTCGCTAAGAAAGGAAATTTTGGCACTGATTGAAAACCTGAAAGAGAATCCTCAGCAAGGTACCCCGTTAGGCAACAACTGCTTTAAAATCAGACTTTCCATCGCTAGCAAAAATAAAGGAAAATCTGGCGGAGCCAGGGTAATCACCTGTGTATTTGTTGCTGACCATGAACTTTATTTGCTGTCTATTTATGACAAATCGGAACGCTCATCGCTAAATGATAAAGAGCTCAAAGAACTGATTGAAGTGGTTCAGAGTATGAAATGAACAATCTTTTGTGAGGTGCGGATCAGAACCGTTAGTGTTCCTAGCGTTTGTAACGCTAGGAGATGCAACACCCAATTATAAATTGGGGTTAGCGGGCAATCAAACACTATTCCTTGTAATTCAACATTCTGACTTAAAAACTCAGGAACAGTACCTCCCCATGATGCGGGAAGCCGTGAAGGATGGGAACGCTGACCCTGGTTTGCTAGCTTTGCTGGAAGACAGAGTAGCTCTTCAACAAGGCAAGAGACAAACGTACGGTAGTCAAATCGGGCAGAACAATAATGGAGAGTACTACGTTATGCCGCTCGAAGATCCTGACAACGTAGATAAAAGGCGCGCGGAGGTCGGACTTGAACCGCTACAAAATTACCTTGCAAATTGGGGTTTGAGTTGGGATGCAGAAGCTTATAGGAAAAAGTTGCCAGAGATTGAAAAGAATAAAGGAGCTCGTCACTCCCCGCTCCCGCCAAATTGCATCTGGCGGGAAATCAATCATAAAAGTCTTCGACTTGCATCCCCCACCCCTCAAAACCCCCCAAATCCATACCCCTTCCCCTTCAAATAGCCAATGATCTCCTCCAAATGCGGGTACAGCTTATCGCGCCGCGCCAGGCTCGTGCCGGGATTAATAAGCAGGTGGAAGCCGTTTATCCACTGTGCTTTTTCGTAGGCAAAGATACTTTCCAGAATAGCTTGGGGGATATTATCAGCATTAGAACGGGTGCCGGGCGAGAAATTGACCGTTTGCTGATTCAGCTCCCAGGCTATTTCCGCTACCTGCTAAGTGTACCATTTACTCCTTGTCATCTACCGCGAGGAATGACAAATCCTATTCTATCGCCGTTGTTCCGAATCGCCACTTTTCCGCAAACTTTCAGATTAGTGCCACATGTTGGGATTCGCGGAGTTCTTTGGTATCTTCCTCCCCAGAAACCAACCGATATTACCAAGCATGACCCGGCTTTTAGCATCCCTTGAAAATTTACGAATCCTTCCCCTCTTCTGTTTCGTTTGGCTAATAGGAATTGGAGCTGCCTACGCCCAAAGCGATCGGGAACAAATCATAACCCTCCGGAAGGCCTCCAACGCCGCCCTGAAAGCCTTTGAGCACGAACAGTTTCTTTCTTACCTGACCGACGATGTACACGTAACCACCGGCAATGGTACGCTGGTGCAGGGAAAGGAATCCCTGCGCAAGTACATAGCCGCCGCCATCGGCACGAAAACGTACTTTGTCAGAACTGCCCACGAAATACTGGTCAATACCGACCGGGGGCTGGCCTGGGAAACGGGTATTTGGAAAGGGTATGCGGCCAGCCAGGACGGGCAGACGCTGGCCGAAGGTAAGTACTCAGCCATGTGGACGAAGGAGTCTGGGAAGTGGCTGATTAAATCCGAGCTCTTTGTAGCCCTGGAATAACCCCTCCCGTCGGACAAAAAACGTTAACCGCTCAGCAGATCCCTACCCTCTTCATGGCAAGCCCCAAATCCTTTCCCAGTGCGATTACCATTCTGATGGGTGTCATAGTGCTGGCCGCTGTGGCCACCTGGCTACTCCCGGCGGGACAATACAGCCAACTCGCCGCCGACGAAAGCAATGCCTTCGTCATGACGACTCCGTCGGGCGAGACACCTTTGCCCTTCGCCCAGCACACCCTCGATAGCCTGGGCATTAGCGTCCCACTCGAAAAGTTCAGCAATGGCGACATCCGTCGGGCCATATCCGTACCCGGCACCTACCACAGCCGACCGCAAAATCCGCAGGGCCTGCTGGCCATTTTGCAGGCACCCATCAAGGGCATCATCGACACCATCGACATTGTGTTGTTTATCCTCGTCATCGGGGGCTTTATGTATATTTTCAACGCCACCGGCGCTATGGTCAAGGGCATCACCGCGCTGGCCTACACCATGCGGGGACGGGAGTCTCTGCTCATTGTGGTGCTTACGCTGGTGTTTTCGACCCTGGGCGCTTCGTACGGCATGGACGCCGAAAGCCTGGTATTTTATCCGCTCCTGGTGCCGTTATTTCTGGCCGCAGGCTACGACTTGCTGGTACCTTTGGCTGTGATATTTGGCGGTACCACCCTCGGCGGAATTGCCGCATTCTCCAACCCATTCTCCACCATCATCGCCTCCAACGCGGCGGGTATCAACTGGATGGATGGCTTGTACGAACGACTCATTTTCTTTGTGATCATCAATGTGGTATTGATAGTGTATATCCTCAGGTACGCAGTCAAAGTAAAAAAAGACCCCAAAGCCTCGCTGGTGTACCAGATTGACGGGGACGTGAAACCGCCCTACGACCTGACCATTGATCCACTCACTGCTCCGCCCCCTCTGGATTTAAAAACCAAACTATTACTTGCCATCTACGTACTCACCTTCGTAACGATGGTGGCCGGAGTAATTATGCTCGACTGGTGGACGCTCGAAATGTCGACGCTGTTCCTGGCTTCTTCGCTGTTGCTCGGCGCAATTACCCGGTTGGGAGAAAAAGCCTTTGTGGAAGAATTTATTAAAGGTGCCGCCAGTCTGCTATCCGTAGCTTTTGTGGTAGGCATAGCCCGGGGCGTTACCATTGTACTCAACGAGGCACACGTCACGGACTCAGTCTTGTTTTATACCGCCAACCTGATGGAAGGCGTTTCGCCCGTGTTCTTTATCATCATGGTGATGCTATTCTTTCTGATCTTTACGCTGTTTATCAGCTCTACCTCGGGTATGGCTGTACTCACTATGACCATCATGGGCTCGCTGGCCATCATCATCAACATCCCCGGCCGCGAGATTGTCAACGCCTACCTCTACGGCATGGGCCTCATGCTGTTTGTAGCCCCTACTGGCCTGGTGCTTCCGGCCCTAGCGATGGTGAACGTTAGCATGAAGGTGTGGCTACGGTTCATTGCGCCTCTACTCTTCGTCCTGCTCATACTCTGCGCATTAGCCCTAGTGATTGGTATTTACTGATAGAGAAAAAATACCCGAGATGCTGATACTTCATCCGATTTCTCCTGACTCAGGTTGTCGTTTTCTATTCTGAAAGGTAGGAAGCTATACTTGAGGGTACTTCTCAGGCAGCCCTGGCCCATATGTTGAAGCCTAGCCTACTTAACATCGGTATCCAGGGCCGTTTTCAACTCATGGAGCAGGGCTGGAACCAACACATACGGATCATAAGGTTTATTTTTCACGAAGAGAGTTTCTACGGGAATGTATCCCCGGTAGCCACTCTTCTTCATTATTTTTACCAGCCGCGGTATATCCGTAGGGATGTCGCTGCCAATGCCAAAGACGCTTTCCTTTACTTGCCAGTTGACTGTGTAGGGTATTACCGCTTCTATATCCAGGTAAGGATCCTTTACCTTGAAGTTGCCGGTATCAAGGATAATTCCCGCCCATTTGGAATTTACGGCTTTCACCACTTTGATGCATTGTTCGGCGGTCTGGAGCATGTCACCGTGGTTTTGGATACCGATTATCACCCCATGCTGGGCCCCAAATTCGGCGCACTCCTTGTAGCAATCTACCATCCATCCCGCTACCTCATCCCACCGGTTTTCGTAGCCCTTCGGGATTTCACCCGCAAACAGGCGAAGCACCGGCGCGCCCAATTTTGAAGCGACGACGACCCATTCTTTGGCCCTTTTCACTCCCTCGGCCCGCACCGCCGGGTCGGGCGAAGCAAAATCGTTCTTGATACCGGTACCGCTAATATCGATCCCCAATTTGAAAGCCTGGCGTTTGATATCGTAGATGTAGGCATCAGTGGGTACACCAGGGTAGCCGGGGAAGTAGTAGCCCGTGAGGTCAATAGCATCAATATTCTTGCTGGCGCACCAATCCAGCAGCTGGGGTAGGGTCAAGGTGGGCTTATTGTCCTTCTGCCGGTTACCCGTCAGCAAGTCATTGAACGAGTACGCATTCAGAGCTAGCTTGATGTAGGCAGGATGGGGACTTTTACCGGCATCCTGGGCGTATAGTGATGGGTTAAAACAAACCACGAGTGAAATCGCTGCCATACTCCGCAAGACTAGGGTACAGTGTTTCACTGTTTTACTAACGGACTTCATCATACAGGGTTGCTTTTAGAATAGTGATGGTATGCTATTTACTCATTTAAGCCTTGGGGGCAACTCAAGAAAAGGCGGTACGCTCCGGAGAACCTACTTCATCTTTTTGTCAATTCCAGCAACAGCTCCGGTTCATCGGTGGTGATGAAGTCGAACTTACGCTCCATAAACCACTCCATCAGGGCTTTGTCGTTCACGGTCCATACGTTCAGGCTACGTTTCTGCTGTTTGGCTTCGGAAATCCAGGCTTCGTTGCGCTTGTAGACGTTCTGGTTATAATCTATTCCATCGAGGCCGTCGGCTTTGATTTCGGTGGGGGTTTTGTCACCATTGAGGTAGGTGACCTTAGCTTTGGGATCCAGGGCTACAACTTTTTTACACACATCATAGTCAAAGCTAATGTAGTCCACGAGGTGCCGGGAGCTGGTCTGCCGCACGGTTTCCACGCATTTTTGGGCCAGCGCCAGCGAGTGGGCCTTACCCAGCTGCGAAGGCTTTATTTCGAGAATCAGCCGGGTTTTCTTCTGCTTTTTACCCGCATTGAGGTACGCCGCCAGCGTCGGGAGCGACTCGCCGTTGGGCAGCTTAACCGCCGCCAGTTGGCTAGCGGTGCTTTTTTCGATGGGGACATCCTGAATCACATGATCATGGCTTACGTACAAACCGGAGTCGGCCGACATATGGACATCGAACTCACTCCCGTAGCACCCAAGTTGGATAGCGTGCTTCAGAGAGGCCAGGGAGTTTTGAGGTACTTTCGTGTTTTTCCAGGCTCCCCGATGCGCAATGACCTTGGTGGCAAATGGTTTCATGGGGATAAAGCCGGGAAGTATGAGAAGTAAGCCGATGCTTACCAGAAAGCCTGCTGGAAGTTTAGTCAGGGAAAAGCGCATAATGAGAATGTGAAATATCTACAAAATGCATAAAGACTGTTTCTTTACTCCTGAAAAAAGGGAATTAACTAAAAGGCTGTTTCTCTCGATTCAAGTTTGAAGAGAGTTTTTGAAAATAGAGAGCTATTCGCCTACTTGTCAGATCAGCCCCTTTTCGAAACCGTCCTAAAAAACGAAAACCCGCCATTTCTGACAGGTCTTCGTCTTGGTGTCTGGTTACTTTGTCCGAAGACAATTGTTTTTTCCAGATATCATGTGATAAATGTAGCAGGTATTTATGGACTTTCCAAATAAATAATGATATTTTTTTATCTAAAAATTGTATGTTCCCCTTCTTGATCTGGCTTGTTCGTTTATGCTTATCTCAAAAGTAGGTCAGATTTATCAAAATCGAAAGAGTTTCTTTACTATTGGCTTGGCCAAGGAAACACGCAATCGACAAGAATATGACTCCCGCGAATGAGAGCCAGTACTACCGGAGGAAAGCACGCGGCTATGTGGACGAAAGCATTTGGGATGTGTCAAACTAAATCAAAACTTCCCGTAATGGTGGAATAGACGAGACGAGGGTTATGCACAGGCGCTACTTTTCTGAGTCCAACGGTAAGATGTAATGATCAATTACTTATATTTGTTGTAGTCCGATGTGAGGGCAAAACATCGTTAATCCAAAAGAGCTATCGACGCAAGTACTATGAAAAATATTTACACCAAGTTTGGCCGCTTGCTGATCATCGCTGTAGGCTTGAGCCTGGCAACAAAGGCCGAGGCACAGACTACCTATTTTGAACAGAATTTTGATTGGGCCTGGACCTTTTACTTCGAACAACTCCGACAATCTCGACAACCATGGTTGCGATAATATTCTAGTTCAGAATGGGGCAATTCTTCGACCTGCGCCAAACCAGGGGTTTGTCGAATTTGAACGTACAGGAGGATCTGGCTCTGGTAGTGCTAGAATAGTACGGGCTACTAATTTTTCACCCACCCCCACTACTCTATATTTCAGGTGAGACTTGAAGTACCTAACAGGAGGTACCCAAACTTCAGCAGCAACCTTCAATGTTGGTAGAAATTTTCAAGTGCGTAATGATGCAATTCCCGCTAACACAAATATTTGCCCGAAGTTTTCAGTAACCTTTCTGGCAGGAAATAGATTTCAACTCCGCAGAACAGGGGTCGGTACTGTAAATAGTGACCCATACAGTGGCTCTGTTTTTGACTTAGGGTACTTAATAAGTCAAGTGTAACAACAACCACATACCGAACACCCAATAATACCAGTGATGTGTGCCCCAAAACTCAATTCACTTTGACCTTTGGATAAATGGGTGATCGTATTTTTCAGGAAGTCCCCGCGAGGCTCAACTAACAATGTTCAAATGATGATATTTCATTCCGATTCCGGATGGAAGGAATTATCGCCTTAGACTTTCCAATTCGTGATATAGACGGCGTCCTGCCCGTTCGTCTGACTGACTTCCGCGCTGAGCCCATCCATGATCGGGTGGAACTTACCTGGGCAACGGCTTGGGAACGCAGCAGTCGGGATTTCATCGTGCAACGGAGCTCCGATCTGAAAGAGTTTGGCGATATAGGCCGAGTCAATGCTGCCGGCGAAACCGACGGCACTAAAAAATATTCTTTTACCGATGACAAACCGCTGTTAGGCGCCAGCTATTATCGCCTTCGTATGGTAGATCAGGATGGCTTTTATGAGTATTCAAAAGTACAAGATGTAGTGGTACGACCAGGAGACCCCCTCCTCTTGGTAAGCCCCAACCCCGTTTCAGATCGGGTGATTCGTATACAGGCATACGGGGTCGACGTCGAATCACTGCAATTGACAAGCCTGCTGGGTCAACCTATCTCTTATCGTACCCAAAAGGCTGGTCCGGATCTCTGGGAGCTTTATCCCAACTCAACTTTATCGGCAGGACTTTATTTTCTTCATAGCAATCAGCTTGGCTCAGCCTTCACCACCCGGGTACTGGTAAGGTAGTCTATCCGAATGAGGCGGGAAATGGCGTATTCTCAAAATGTCTGACAGTCCAAATATCAAAAGTTTGGTACCACCGGGCATTCTGTACAAATACCACCACCTGTATCTATGAATATCCTGAGTTCCTACCCAAGCCTATTTCTGTTTATTGGTGGCTTCATGACCTTTGACTCTACATCTCTGGCGCAAACTACCTTTTACCATTTTTCCGAAACTGGAATACTATCTTCTGAACAGGCCTCTGAGTTGGTTGCGATAAACCGGAAATATTTTTTAGAAAATGTAGGAAAATACGGCATATCTCCGTTTGGAGAATTAGTCGAAGACATCAGGAGAGCTGGTGGCCTTACACTATAAAGGCTATTGTTGCAGATACGAGCTGTCTAATTGTTTGTGCTGGTAGTTTCGGGAGAATGAATTCCTCATGTCAGCAGCTAGCTACGTCAATGGTGGTAAATTGATGGTTCTCTGGATGTTTTTAAAAGGATAAAAATAATCTCAATAATCATGCACCAATCACATATCGGCACACCGTCGTCCGCCGCGAGCCATTCGGCCTGACCTCCGGGTCATCGAAAGTAGCCACCTCTTCAAATCCGGCTTTTTCCATAAGACGCTTGGAGAAAGGATTCTCTTCGTGGCGTTTGGCGTACACACGCCTGATGCCGTGCTGCGTGAAAGCATTCAGTACCTCATCCAGCATACGCCTACCTACCCCGCGCCCCACGAGATCGCGATGGACCACGCCTTCCGCGATGTAGCCATGAATAGTATCGGGGGCGGGTTCATACTCCGGATAAAAAATCCCGGTTTCGTAGGTCATGATACCGAAGATGTGCCCAGCCTCTTCTGCGATGATCCCCCTTACTTTTTCTTCCGCGATGGCCGCAAGGTGCACTTTTACGTCAACCTCCGGGAGGTGGTTCCATTCATTAGGCCCGTGTTCAAAAATAAAGTTTTGGATGCCAGGGATGTCTGCGGACAAGGCTGGGCGTATCAAAATCTCTTGCAAAATATGATTTGGCGGTAAATGGGAACAATGACAAAAACCCGAAAGCTGGTCGCTGAAATCCGACTGTCCCTAGGCTAGGGTGTTACCACTGCAAGGGTGTATAACTTCCCGCTAAGTCGGGCAAAATAAAGTTCGTTTTGCTCGTCCACGCCGAAGGTAGAAAGCGACGAAACCGTACCCGGCAGGAGTGTATTTTTGGGTGCAGTATTATTTCCGGCTTCCAGAGCCCAAATCCGGCCGCTGGCGTAGTCGCCATAGATGTACTTTCCAACAAGACCGGGTAGTTTTTTCCCGCGGTATACATAGCCACCCGTAATGGAACGGTCGCCATTGGATTGTGAATATTCAAATACCGGATTGATAACGCCGGGCTGCTGACAATTGGAAGAGGGATTGTAGCAGTGGTCGCCTTCTTTCAAGCGCCAGCCGTAATTGCCACCTTTCGTAATAATGTCTATTTCCTCCCAGGCGTTCTGGCCCACGTCGCCAGCCCAAAGCTGACCGTTGGCCGCGTCAAAACTAATGCGCCAGGGGTTGCGAAGGCCGTAAGCGTATATTTCCGGCCGAGCCCCGCTTTCACTGATAAATGGATTGTCGGCCGGAATTCCGTAGGTACCTTTATCCGTTTTATTGACGTCAACCCGCAGGATTTTCCCGAGCAGGCTCCCTTTGTCCTGAGCATTGTTTTGCGGATCACCGCCGCTGCCGCCGTCGCCCGTAGCAATGTACAGGTAGCCGTCCGGTCCAAAGTGGATCGAACCGCCGTTGTGGTTGGAATAAGGCTGGGCAAAGGTAAACAGCACGGTTTCGCTCTGCGGATCAGCCACGCCCGTAGCGGGAGTATTGACCTTGTAGCGGGCAATGACCGTTTCCTGCGGATTGGCCTTGGTGTAGTTGACAAAAAAGTAGCCGTTGTTTTCAAAATCCGGGTGGAACGCCAGCCCCAGTAGGCCCATCTCTCCCCCGCTGCGTACTTTACTAGTGATATTGAGGAATTCGGCGGCCGATGGTGAATTTTGAGTAGCATTGAAAACCTTGATCGTACCCTGCTGCTCCACCACAAACAGGCGGTTGCTGCCATCACCCGCATTGACTAAGTCCACTGGATTACTGAATGAAAGATTGGGAAATGCTTCCTTGATCTGGTAGGTAACGCCTGCTGGTGGAGTGGGTGGAACGGGATTATTTGTATCGTCAGTGGAGTTGCCGCAAGCTAGTAGGGTTATTATAGCCAGCCCAGCCATGGATTTATTCAGGAATAGGTTCATAATCAGTTGTGTTTTTACTTTTCAAAACGACAAAAAACAGGGGAATGTTATCGATTTGAGTTTGAAGAGTGAATTATCGCTTACTCTCAGCAGGACATAAAACCATGCCAAAGAGAATAGGATGATGGATCTATGCTACAAAAGGCCCCTTTGTACTCCCTTATCATAAGTCCCTTAATACCCCGCCGCCTGTCCGTCTTTTCGCATCTCCGAGGCGCCATGATATACCTTCCTGGCTGAATCTATATAAATAGCCTGGTAGCCGCCAAAGAAATCCTTGTCAATGAGTTGATGGCCTTTCTTCTGCAAGCTGGCGCGAACCTCGGCCGAAATACTGCTTTCCAGCGCCACGTTTCCGCCTTCGGTCAAGGTAGTGCCGGTAGGTTCGCTGCTACCGGAGTGGCTGAACCGCGCCGCGTCGCCGGCGGCCTGCACGTTCATGCCGAAGTCAATGATATTGCATAGCACCTGGACGTGCCCCTGCGGCTGCATAGCGCCGCCCATTACGCCAAAGCTCAGGAAGGGTTGGCTGTCTTTGAGCACAAAGCCTGGAATGATGGTATGGAAAGGACGCTTACCTGGCTCGTACACGTTAGCATGGCCGGGTTGCATGCTGAAACTGCTCCCCCGATTTTGCAGCACAAAACCCAGGCCATCAGGTACTATCCCGCTGCCAAATTCGAGCATATTGCTTTGGATTAGCGATATTACATTCCCCTCGTCGTCGGCTACGGTAAGGTACACGGTATCGCCTTCTTTCAGGATGGCTTCGCCGGCTTCTATTTTTTGGAGCGTCGTTTCCGAATTGATGAGTCGTCGTCTTTTGGCGGCGTATTCTTTCGAGAGCAGGATTTGCAGGGGAGTTTTGGAAAAAGCCGGATCGGCATAAAAGCGGGCACGGTCTTCAAAAGCGAGCTTTTTTGCTTCAATCAGCGTGTGCAGGTAGTCGGCGCTGTTGTGCCCCATGGTTTTCAGATCGTAGCTTTCCAGGATATTCAGCATTTGCAACACGGCAATACCCTGCCCGTTGGGCGGTAGCTCGTACACATCATAGCCCCGGTAGTTGACCGACACCGGCTCCACCCAGGTGCTTTGGGTATTGGCCAGGTCATCTTTGCGGAGGTACAGTCCTGCTTTTCGAGAGTAGGCATCCAGTCGATCGGCAATGGTTCCTTTGTAGAATGCATCCCGGCCCCCCTTAGCTATTTGTTCATAGGTGCGGGCCAAGTCAGGGTTTTTGAAGACTTCGCCCTCCTTAGGTACCTGCCCGTTGATCAGGAAAGTATTCCGCAAGTTGCTCATATCGCCGATTACCGCCTGTTGCATGTTGAGGCGGTCAAAAGCTACCCGCCACGAGTAAGCGATTACTTCCGCTACGGGAGTACCCTCGCGGGCGTAAGCGATGCCGGGTTGGAGGATTTGTTGCATGGATAGCTTTCCGAAGCGACCGTGCAAGACAAACCAGCCATCCACCGCTCCCGGAGCCGATACCGACAGCGGGCCGTAAAGCGGAATTTGCATTTGGCTGCCTAGCTTTTCTTTGAGGTGCTGGTACGTAAGACCCCGCGGAGAGCGGCCACTGGCGTTCAGCCCGTAGAGTTTTTTGTCTTTGGCCGACCACACAATCGCGAACAGATCGCCACCGATGCCGCAGTTGTTGGGCTCCACTACCCCCAATACCGCATTGGCGGCAATGGCCGCATCTACGGCCGAGCCGCCTTTTTTCAATATCTCCAAACCTGCCTGCGTAGCTAGCGGATGGCTGCTGGCTACCATACCGTGTTGGGCCAGTACAGGACTGCGGGAGGCTACGTTGGAGCCGCTGATTCGGTCGCCGCGGCCGATTTGGGCATAAGCCTGATAGTCAGTAAGTACCCAAAGTAAGGAGATGCTCAGGGCATAGAAAAGAAAGGTGATATTTTGTAAAAATTTCATGCAGGAGTAGGAAGTAAGTCTTGGTAAGGTTAAGAATTAGTACAGGTATTACGGGTAAATGTACTAAAAACTTCCGGCTTGCCTCCTGATTTAACATCCCGAAAGTTATTGATCTTTCGGGATGTTCGCCAGCACAAAAAAGCCCCGCGAAACGCTCGCGGGGCTGGGAATTTTCATGGCTAGGCTTTACTTAGAAAGAAGCGAAGGAGTAATCGGGGGTACGGGCTTTCTTTGCGTTTCGCTTGTCAATAATCACCCCCGTGGCGGCACCCGCTCCGGCACCTACCACGGCACCTACTACGGCTCCTTTTACTTTTTTCTTAGATACCACGGCACCCGTCACGGCACCTACTCCGGCTCCAATCAACGCACCCTTTACAGGCGTACTCATTCCTTTTTTCTTCTTCACCGCTACCGGTGTGGTCTGAGTAGTAGGAGTCCGGTAGGCATCGCTGCTGCCCGACGTCCAGCTATCGCTGTTGGTCCGCTGAGTCACCCGTCCGTCACTGCCTTTGGCGGTTGTGGCGGCCACGGCGTTGTTTCCGATGGCCAGCGACTGCATGGAGTCAATAGCTCCCTGACGGGCTTTCTGTACTTCCAGCTCGGACTTAAGCTTCAGCATCTCGGTTTCGTGCTGCGCCTGCATGAGTTCCATTTTCATGTCCTCGTTCTGCGGACTGGTAGACTTGGTGGTGTCTACGGCGTTGCAGGAAAACAACATACTGGCAATTACGGCTATTCCAATTAGATTTTTCATGATTTTTCTTAGTTAGTCTCCTCAGTGGTAATCTTGGTTTTATTATAAAGAATTCACTGGCCAGGAGTTTGTGAAAATTGTTTAATTTAAAGAAAACTTACTTCACTGGGCATTATGTATTCGGCACTCGGTTTGTTTTCAAAATAAGTATAAGTAGCTTTTTTAGTTAAAAAATATAGACCAACCCTTTATTTTATTAAAAATGTGTCACTAATTCCCCACTTTCACTGAATTGCTCTCTATATAGTTTTCATTATACGTTTGCTGTCGATTTTTTGAATTATTATAAAAATTTAATAATCGCTGGTTTAAGCTTAAAATGATTATTTAATGGTTTTCTTCAAAAACTACATAGGTAAGACACAACCTGTTTAACAAGGTTTAATCTTGTACTTAAAATTTATACAAGTATTCTATGTACGGTTTTTAGTCCCAGTCGGATGAAAAGAGACTTGTCCACCTTTGCTAACCCATAAAATCGGTTGACTACCAGACATATATACCCATTAAAGCAAAAAAATAGTCCGCTCAGGCACCTTGGCCTGCGGACTATTTTTTTGCTACAAGTGAAGAAAAAATTCTGTACCGGGTTCTATTTCGGGAGTTTATCCAGTTCCTCCCACGTCCACACCGACGTCCGTCCGGCTGTTTGTTCCCGCACTCTTTTGACGTCCTCAGGCTTTACCAGTACTCTCTCCAAAAATTGCGAATTTACCCGGGGAGCGCCGTTGCCCACAAAGGCCAGGTCGTAGCGGATATAGCTCAGGATGGATGCAACCCACTCATCGCTGTTACCGCCCATGGGCGGCATCATATCAGGATAGGTTTTACCATCCACCGGGCCGGATAGTCCGTGCAGCAGAATACGGATTTCCTCGTCCTTCTTGGGTGTCATGCGTCGGAAGTTACCGGCCAGAATCGGCGCCAAATTGGTAGGTGTTCCCTTTCCGTCAGGTCCGTGACAGGTAGCGCACAGGGATTTGAACGTGTTGGCTCCTTCCATGATCATCTTTCGACTCGCCGGGTCCAGGGAACCCAGCTTAGCCCCGTAGGTTCGGATGTCTTCGTTTTTTTGCAGGGTAGCCTGCACGCCCGACAGCATTTCATTGCCGAGGTTCATCGCCACCAAATCCTGAGCAATGGTCCTGGCCTTGGGCGAAGTACTCCGGCTCAGCGATAGCAGAAGCTGCGTGCGCACGTCATAGCTGGGGTCGGCTTTTAGGGAGGCGAGCGCGGTGAGCACCTGCTCGTCGTTGTTTTTCAGGAAAGGCTCGCTGTTCCATACCGCCGCGCGGCGAAGCTGGGCATCTTCTGCCTTTATCAAGGCTAGAAGCAGTTCTTTATCCAGCGCGTCTAACCCTTCTAGCGTCCACAGGGCGTGCAATTGGCCCAACGCCGACGGCTTTTGTTTGAGCGGGCCTTTTTCTCCCAACGCAATCTGCCGTAATGCCGGTACCGCCGACTTATCATTACGGATTACGATTTCTTTCTGAGCGTTGTCGCGCCACCATCCGTTGGGATGATCGAGGTGGGGCAGGAGCTGAGCGGTGGTTTCGTCGAGCATTCGGGGCTGGGATCCCCGGCCAAGGCCATCGTACACCAGCCGGTAAATGCGTCCCCGCTGTTTGTTATTATCCAGGCCGAGGCGTTGAATCTGCGGCCGTAGGTAGCTATCGGCTTTGGTCCAGGTAGCTTCCTGAATTATCCCCCGGTTCATGTCCACGATGTACAGGCACCCATCCGGACCTGTGTAGGTGTTGACCGCCCGGAAGTTCATGTCGCTGGAGGAAATGAACTCTTCTTGCTCGTAAGCATTCACTAGGGTAGTCTTACCCTCCTTATTAACCACCTTGGCCCGGCGGATAATGCGGGCTACTGGTTCGCTGATGAGGTAGTCGCCGACTAGCGTTTTGGGGAGGCGGTCGCCGCGGAAGATGGACTGGCCGTTGCCCGCCGTGAAGTGGTTGAGGGTACTATCGGGGCGCAGGCGCTTCACGCCACCCTGGATGTCGGGGGTTTTGATGATCGGCCATACGGGGCTAAAAGTCTCCTCGTCGTAGGCATCCCGAAAATTCAACTGTCCGTAGGCCGGGTTGATCTGAAAGCCGATTCCGGCGTTCTCACCGCCGCCCTGACTGAAATATAGTCGGCCGTAGTTGTCGTGGGTGATGCCCCACTGGCCTATGTTCCCACCCACGAGGGAGTCGGCCTGGATCATGCCGTTACGGTAACGGAAACGGACGGGGTCTACGGTTTCGTAAATCCAGTTGTCGAGGTTCCAGTCCAGGCCGCTGCGCTGGTGCTCCATATTGCCAGGGGCTTTGCGGCCTACCTTATATACATGTCGCTTCTGATCCGCTTTACCGTCGCCGTTGGTATCCTGATAGGCGTACATGTCGTAGGTATCGGTTTCGTTGACCAGTACCTCTTTTCCCACGCAGAGAATCATACGTGGCAGCATCAGCTTATCAATGAATACGGAGCTTTTATCCATCCTGCCATCATTGTTGGTGTCTTCCAGCAGCATAATCCGGCTTCGGGGCTCGTGCTCGTCGGTCCCTTCCACGTCCTGCATGTAAGTTTCCATCTGAGCCACGTACAGGCGGGCGTTGCCATCCCAGGCCAGGGCTACGGGCTCCGTGACCATGGGTTCGCTGGCCACTAATTCCAGATGGTAGCCTTTGGGCAAACGGAAAGATTTCAGGCTTTGCTCGGGCGTTAGTGGTAGCGGCGAAGGATTATAGTCTACCGTACGGGGCGACGCAAACCCGGATTCTTCGGGTACCTGAGCGGTGGATAGCGCCGTTTGATTAGTGACGGAACGGGTGCAGGTAATGGCCAGGAAAGCCAAGGCGACAAGGCTTCCCGCCTTCCAGTGATTTTTGTTCATGAGTGTTGAAAAAAAGAAATCCAGTTTTTTTTGAAACATTCCGTTTCTAGGAAATCAAAAGGTAGGTCTGGCTTTTTTTTACCTTTGGTGATTCAAACCATTTTACTTACAACCCATTAAGTCCCAATTCCAAGACCATGAAAAGAAGAATACATATCGCGGGCCTGGTAGCTCTTGTGTACATGGCTACCTTTTTGTCCGCTCAAGCCCAAACCAAAAGTCTGTTTAATGGTAAGAATCTCAAAGGCTGGCACGCCGATGTTCCCGAAATGGACAAGAATCCCGACGCCCGGATGCCCTTTGTCGTTCGCGATGGTATGCTGGTGAGCCTGGGTACCCCCGGCGGGCATTTGATTACGGATGCTTCCTACGACAATTTCCGCCTGGAACTGGAATACCGCTTTGCGGGCAAACCCGGTAACTGCGGGGCACTGGTGTTTGTGTCAAAGCCTAGGGATTTGTACGAGATGTTTCCCAAGTCCATTGAAGTGCAGATGATGCATACCAACGCGGGGGATTTCTGGTGTATTCAGGAAGACATCGTAGTTCCTGATATGGAAAAACGCCGCGGCCCCCGCGAAAAATGGGGCGTCAATGGCGACAAGCTACGGCGGATTCCCAACCTGACCGACGGCTCGGAAAGGCCCGTGGGCGAGTGGAACAAGATGACGATCGAGTGCCTCGGAAACTCCATTAAAGTATGGGTCAACGGCGATTTTGTGAACTATGGCTACGATGCTACTGTCAGCAAGGGGCAGATTGCCCTGCAAGCCGAAGGCTCGGAGGTAGAGTTTCGTAAGGTAGCGCTGACACCCATCAAAAAACTGAGCGAATGACACGTACACCTGATTCACTATCACTCCACCAATCCTACTCCCTGGACTTCTTACTCGTTCCATTTCCTGGAAGCGATTCTGGAAGCCGGTATTATCCCCATCATTGCCTTTACCCTCCCCGTACATCGTTCGGCGCTGGTGCTGTTTTTACTCATGCAATTTCTCTACAATGTGTACGGGCATCTGGGTTTCGAGTCGTATCCCCCCAATTTTACCCGAACCAGGCTGGGCAAGTGGATCAATACGTCGGTAGCGCATAACATGCACCACAAGTATTTCAAGGGCAACTATGGCCTGTACTTTCTGTTTTGGGACCGGGTGATGGGGACCTTGCACAAAAACTACGATGCGCATTTTGACAAAACAACTCCTCGAAGGGCTTCCGCTCATGTGGCGAAAAAGGTATCCGTGTCGGCAACCCCATCTGCCTAACTGTCGTCTTTATCTGTTTATTTGCACAGGCTCATTACTATTCACCTTACAAGCATGAGTTCCGATGTCGGATAAGCTATCGAGGTCAAATTCCGGCTACATTTGCTTAAAAATTCTCCGGCAAATATCAGCTACCTTTGAATATGAAAGAAGAGCGCATCTCCGTATTTGATATTTTCAAAATAGGCGTTGGCCCGTCGAGTTCGCACACGCTGGGGCCGTGGCGGGCGGCGCAATCGTTTCTGAAAGCACTGGACGAACACAGGGGCCTCACCACTGTGCGAGCCGTACAGGTACATCTGTACGGCTCGTTGGCCAAAACCGGCAAAGGGCATGGTACTGACCTGGCGGTGATTCTCGGCCTGGCCGGTTACGATCCTATTACCATTCCTACGGCCAACATTGACGGGATTCTGGCCGATATAACCTCTACCGAAATTCTCTCACTGCAAGGGGAGGTAGAAGTCTTTTTCCAGCCCAAAATGGATATTGTGTTCCGGCGGGAGGAGTCCCTGCCTTTCCATCCCAATGGACTGACCTTCGTGGCGGACTGTGGCAATGCGGGTGAGCTGCGCGAAAGCTACTACTCTATCGGGGGTGGGTTTGTGGTACAGGAAGGTGATGAAGCCATCCTCTACGGTGAACCCGCACGGCTACCCTATCCCATTGACACCGCCGCCGACCTCCGCAAGTGGCACGAGGCTACGGGGAAAGCGATCTGGGAGATCGTATTGGAAAATGAGAAAATCTGGCGGGAGGAAACAGTTGTTAGGTCGGGGCTGATGAACATCTGGAAAGTAATGCAGGAAAGTATTTTCCTGGGATGTCAGACGCCCGGCACGCTGCCCGGTGGCCTCAACGTAAAGCGCAGGGCATACGGCCTGCACAACAAATTGCTTGGAGATAAACCCTATGCCAATCCTACCGAATGGTTGGAATTGGTGCGGACGGGAGGCAATAGTTTTAAATATACGCTGGATTGGGTAAGCTGTTTTGCCTTAGCGGTCAATGAGCAAAATGCGTCATTTAGCCGCGTAGTTACCGCTCCCACCAACGGCTCGGCGGGGGTGATTCCGGCGGTGCTACAGTATTTTCTGGCTTTCTGCGACGGTACCGATGAGGACGTCTTTCGCTTTCTGCTGACAGCCGGCGAAATCGGCAGTATTTTCAAGAAAGGGGCTACGCTCTCGGCGGCCATGGGAGGATGCCAGGCCGAGATCGGCGTGTCGTCAGCGATGGCCGCGGCGGGCCTGACGGAAGTGCATGGCGGCACCGTAGAGCAATGCCTGATGGCCGCCGAAATAGCCATGGAGCACCACCTGGGTATGACGTGCGATCCCGTGGGAGGGCTGGTGCAGATTCCCTGCATCGAGCGTAACACCATGGGAGCCATCAAGGCCATAACGGCTTCCCAACTGGCCCTGCAAAGCGATCCCGAAAGCGCCAAAGTATCGCTGGATGACGTGGTGTCTACCATGTGGGAAACCGCCCTGAACATGAACGACCGCTACAAGGAAACCTCCGAAGGCGGCCTAGCCCTGCGCATTCCGATCAGCCTGAGTGAGTGCTGAAATAGCTGATATTATATCAACATTCAGACCTGACTAATTTGCGTTTGAACTTGCCAATTCTACTGGAAAGCGCTGTTAATCAGCCAGACCAAAGCTAATAACATAATGGCTATCAGCCACTTATTTGTATTTTTGATAAAAAAGACCTATGACTACCATCACTGACCTTTCCCAACTAGACCTGAACGGAACCTATTCCTACGCTGACTACATTAAATGGCGTTTCGATGAGCGTATCGAACTGCTACGGGGAAAGATTGCCCGAATGTCTCCTGCACCTAATGTAAATCATCAGCGGGTGTCTGGTAATTTGTATGGGTATCTTTTCAACATTTCGATAACCAGCCGTGCCAACTTTTCTCTGCACCCTTCGATGTGCGCCTGTACAATCGAAAAAAATCCGTCAAAGCCAGCGAAGAGATTTATTCGGTCGTACAGCCGGACATTTGTCTGGTCTGTGACCAATCGAAACTGGACAAACAGGGCTGCAACGGGGCACCCGAATTGGTGATCGAGATACTTTCGCCTGGTAACAGTCAGCGCGAAATGGACGATAAGTTTGAAATCTATCAGGAAGCGGGCGTGCCCGAATACTGGCTGGTAGAGCCGGCTGAAAAGGCCGTTTTTGTGTACGTACTGAACGAGCAGGAAAAATACATCGGCCTCAAACCCGCTACCCGACACATCGTTTCGCCTTCCTTTCCTAACTTATCTATTGATTTGGGGAAGATTTTTGGTTGAGTAGCTATTGGTCAGGTACCCCAAACTCAATGGGAGGTTTCAACAGTCCAGTAAGATCCGAATCGCCTCCAACTCTCCTTCGTAGGAGGCCCCTACCGGAATTTCCTGCTCATGTATCCAAACACTTTGCCGACTTATTTTCTGAATATGCCCAACGCCCACTACGTAGGAGCGATGAATACGTACAAACTGACGTCCGGGTAGCTGCGCCAAAGCCTCCGGAATACTCTGCCGGCACAGGAGCTTGCGGGTAGTCAGGACATACGCTACATAGTTTCCCTCGGCTTCTAGGTAGAGCACATCTTTGAGCCAGATTTTTTCCTGTTCGTAGCCGGTTTTTACAAAGATAAACCCCTGAGTAGCCGGTATCTTTTCGGGAGAAGTTCCTTGCCGTAGCTGCTTTATTTCCAAGGCTTTGTTGCAGGCCTGCGTGAACCGTACCAGGGAGTAGGGTTTGAGCAGATAATCAACCGCATTCAGTTCAAAGCCTTGTACGGCATACTCCGAATAGGCGGTCGAAAATATGACTAGGGGTACCTGTTGCAGACAATTCAAAAATTCGATGCCGGAGATGTCGGGCATTTTTATATCCAGAAACAACAGGTCAATGCTATTCTGTTGCAAATAGGGAATCGCTTCGAAGGCGTCGGTAAAGGTTGCTTTGAGGTTGAGAAAGGGTACCTTTACCGCGTGCATCTGCACCACGTCCAGTGCGCGGGGTTCGTCGTCGATGGCAATGGCGGTCAGTGTCATACTCGTTAGTAAATTCCCAGGATCAATGATACAAAAAAATCGTGATCCGTAGCCTGAATGTCCAGTGTATGCCGGTTGGGGTAGAGTAATTCGAGTCTCTTCTTTACATTTTCCAGGCCAATGCCCGACTGATTTCCTTCTGGATCATTGACGTTTTTGGGATGAGCGCTATTGTGAACTTTAAAATACAGCCTGGTAGCGTCCTGCGTGAGCGTGATGTACACCCAGGAAGGATTGCGAAGGCTTATTCCGTGCTTGAAGGCATTTTCCACAAAGGGATTGAGCAGCATGGGGGCCAGGTATACTTCTCGACCGGGCTCCTGAATATTGACCCGGATTTCGATAGGATGGGATTCGTCGAGCCGCATCCGTTGCAAATCCAGGAAGTTGTGCAGATAGTCTATTTCTTTACTCAGCGGAATACGGTCTTGGTTATTTTCGTGCAGCATGAAGCGCATCATATCGCCTAGCTTCTGAATGCCGTCGGCAGTTGTTTCGCTTTTTTCTTTCATCGCCACCGAATACAGGGTATTGAGGGCATTGAACAAAAAGTGCGGGTTCACCTGCGAGCGGAGTGTACTTAGCTCGGCTGATTTTTGTAGTACCTGGGTTTGCAGTTGCTGATTTTTGACAAAAAACACCCAGCGAATGATAGCCGTGAAAAGTCCCAGACCGCTAGGCAACAGGTACAATGCTACATACACGGAGCCATCTCCATGTGCAAATCGCATCCAACCATAAAAGATCAGAAAACTGACCAACCCATAAGCACAAAAACCAGCAAACACGTACAGGAAACCATCGAGGGAATTGAGCTGAAACCGGGCGAAATAGGGTATTATTTTTACGAAAAAAAACTGGTGCAGTACTACGGTTAGGGTGATGATCACCATGCTGGCCGTAACGCCCTGCCAGTTCAGGATCAAATTAGCGATGCGCCCCGTCGTTACCCATAAAACAAGGGTTACTCCCGTTAGCACGAGCATAGCGTACAGGAGCATCTGATGCCGGGGTTGCCGCTGCTTTTCATACAGCTCGGCCGTGTGGTAAAATACCTGCGCAAAAGCTTCGTAGCAGAGCAGAATCAGCAGGACTCCGAAAGTGTTGGTTAGCAGGTAGAGCTTTCGAAATCCAGAAAACACCCTAAAACCTACGATGCCTCCGGAGCTATGACGAAATTGCCATTCCAACTTAAAATAGTTGTACAGGAAGAGGCTACCTACTACCAGGATCACGGTCAATGCGCCCAAAATCAGGGTAGTTGTATCGAAGTTTTTTTCTCTGAGGCGAGGAAAAGCCAGGTAGTGAAAAAGGTACCAGGCACCCATGAACAGAACGGCACCCGCTACCATCGGGAATATAACGTTCTGGTTGTAATCGAAAGCTACAAGGTCTTTCAGAATGACCGAAGTCTTAACATTTTCCCGTTGGGCCAGCCGGATATCGTAGTTAAACTGGGCGGCAATCTCAAACAGGCGGCGCACCACGTAGGCAATGGCTGCACTGAACATAATCAGAAGTTCGTAGCGGCGAATGGTAGTAGTAGAGTACATAATCAGGTAGCTTTTTTACCAAAACTAGGTACTCTCCACTGGCCCTGGCAGAAAATGACGCGAACAGGCCCAAAAATGGGATGAATGTGGTACGGGCCGGCGTTCGGCGTCTCACCCGTCTTTAATAAAACCCGTATGAAACAAGTTAAGCAACGGGCGAGACGCCCGTACCACATCACTTCCCCGGCATCAGCATCCACGTCCGATCGGCCACGGCCTTGATTTTATCCTTTGAAAAATAGACCGGAAAGTACTCATCCTTCGCCCAGCGCTCGTACAGATCGCGGTAGTGCGGATCGTTTGGGTCGGCGGATTGGCCGGGTGTGTTGATGCCCAGCGTTTTGTCCCAGTTTTCGGTATCCATCAGCATCCGGAACGACGCCCCGTGGGTTTGGTTGGGGTTGTTGCTGGTGCTGTTTACCGTTTCGCCGTAGCCACCCCGGGGCAGAGGGGCAAAGTCAATCTTGCGGCGCATTTCATCATCTACCAACGCGCTCAGTGGGTGTTTCATAGCGATGTGCTTGTTGGCCACCTGCCCGTACTGCCACTTGCCCTGGTCCCGGCCCAGGCGCTGGGCTATGACCGATAGGGTTTCCCGGAGAGAAGTTTGCAGCAACTCGTCGCGCGTTTTGATGGGCTCTCTGCCAAACTCAGCTGGTGGCGTAATCAGGTAGTCTAGCAGTAACTTGGTGGAAAGTCTTTTCAGATAAGGCCGGGCTGCTACCGGAACCATCTTTTCATACACCGCTACCCGAATTTGGTTCTCCCATTCGGCATAAACAGCTGCCGCGACGGATTCGGGGCCTAGCTTGAAATTCCAATCCTTCAAGCTTTGTACGGCTTCTTTTTCTTCTTTATTTTCAAATTCAAGCCGTGTGAGCATCGGTACCAGCGTTCGGGCCGGAATGGACAAATAGTCGGTTTGTAGTTGGGTAAAGTCAAACAGGTTGAACCGCTTGCCTGAGCCCAGCACCTCCTCAATGCGCTGCGCGCGGTAGGGGGTAGACCACTCCCAGCCGATGGCGTTGCGGAAGGGAAAGTCCGGCGAGGTGAGGTTATTATTTGCCGTGGCAATGAACCCTGAGGCCGGATCGCTGCTGTGGGGAAGCTGCTTGATGGGCAGGTACCCCGCCCACTCAAAACGCCCGTCGCCCGGCACGGGTACCAGCCCCGACCAGTTGGGGCGGATGGGAGCCAGACCCACGGCCTGCCAACCAATGTGGCCGGTCCGATCGGCCCAGATCATATTTTCGCCGGGCAGGCGGCTGTACGAACAGGCTTCCCGAAACTCCTCCCAGTTTTTAGCCTGATTCATCCGCAGACTAGCCAGGTAGGGTGAGCTACCCACGTCAAGCCACCCGGCCCGCACGGCGTAGGCTTTGTTTTTGGCCGCATCCTCAAACACCACCGGACCGTGGCGGGTGTATTTCAGCTGCACTACCTGGGTGGGCTGGCCTTTTACCTTCACCGAATCCGTCAGAATACGCATAGTTTCCCATTGTCCCTTGTAGCGGTACTGGTTGGCATTTGCCGGGTTGATTTCGTACACGTAAATATCTTCGTTGTCGGTTTCGAAGATGGTCAATCCCCAGGCCCCGTAGTCGTTATGGCCAATGGATACACCGGGTAGGGAAGGCTCACCGGCACCGATCACGTTCCAGCCGGGGGCGTTGAGGTGAATCATGTACCGAAGCGAGGGCCCGGCGATAACCCGGTGCGGGTCGTTGGCCAGCATGGGAAAGCCACTTTGGGCCAGCGATCCGTCAATAACCCAGTTGTTGGAGCCTACGTATTGCTTTTCGGTATCGTACCATTCCTGAAAATCAAAATCATCTTTTTCCAATATCTGTCCGGTGCGTTTATCCTCCGCCTGGAACCGTACGGGGGTGCGGTGTGCGGTGTACAATTCCAGGATATTCTGCATCAACGCTTCGCCATCCACACCTTTTTCCAGCGTCAGCTTCGGCTCCGTATCGGCCTTGCGCGTAGGGTGAAACCAGTTCAGCTCGCGGGTTTTTTCTTCGCCCATCAGGTGTACCTCGCGCCCGAAATTGAGTTCATCGATCACATTGGCGACCAATCCCTGATGACGGCTGACTACTATTTCCGGGGTCCAGTAGCCGGGTAGGGTACCCAGAGTTTTGAATTCGAAAGGCAGGTTGGCCGGATCGGCCCGGTACTCATCCACCTTGGCGTTAATTCCTTCCACGTAGGCGGTTAGGATGGCTTTGCCGCGCGGATGATAATGCGCCATTTCCTGATCCATGTTGCCCCGGTATTTGAACATCTTAGTACCAATATCCCGCTTCACTTCCGAAGGGCCTAGCAGCTCGGCCACAGTACCGGTGGCCTGCCGCCGCCACATCTCCAATTGGAACGGACGGTCGGTGGCGGCTACGTAGCCCTGGGCAAAAAACAGGTCGTGCTCATTTTGGGCGTAAATGTGCGAAACGCCCCACTGATCGCGGAACACCTCGACGGGCTGTTTTAGGCCTTTGAGGGTGAGTTGTTGAGAAAAAGAACATTGGGAAGCGAAAATCAGCAGCAGAAGTATAGAATGTCGCATGAAGTGGGTTTAAAAAATATATTTCAATGTGGTACGGGCTTCTCGTCCGTTTTCTTAATTGACTCCCCATTAAATTCCCAAAAATCCTGGATCATCGGTGATGCCAACGGGGAGGTCAAGGTACCAGTTGCTGTACACAAAAACAAGGATAGCCATCTGGAATACTCCCCCGGCCATCCTTGAACTTGCTTTTTCAACAGGGCAAAAAATCACATCACGTCCCTGCTTTACCTCATTCGAAAACTTTTCCTTCCAAATGCGCGTCCAGTTCCAGCTTGGGAACACCCTGGCTCCACCACGACGGCGCAGGAGCGCCTTTGAGATAGTGATCAAAAAACGCCATCATGCGCATGGAGTAATCCTTGCGGTTGGGCAGCTTGGCCAAGCCGTGATTTTCACCTTTGTACTGGATCAGTACCACGGGCTTTTTGAGTCGCCGTAGGGCGTTGTAGTACTCGATTCCCTGGGTAAAATCCACGGCACCATCCTTGTCATTGTGCAGCATTAGTAGCGGTGTCTGCACTTTCTTGACGTGGTAGATGGGAGAGTTGCGGTGATACGCCTCCCAGTTGTTCCAGGGGGCTTCAAGGCGGCCCTGTGAAGCTTCAAAGATGGACATATTCGCTCCCCCGGTATTCCAGTAAATGAGGTTGTACATAGAAATCATATCCGTCAGGGCTGCTCCGGCCGCCGCTGCCTTAAACATCGGGGTTTGGGTAATCAGGAAAGCAGTTTGATAGCCGCCCCAGGAGTGCCCGTGAATACCGATGTTAGCGGGATCAAGCACACCGGTGGCAATAGCAGCTTTGACGGCGGGTAGCACACACCACACGGCCGACATCCCGGGATCATTGAAGCGGTACACAATATCCGGTATAAACACCGCGTAGCCATTAGCCGTGTACATGCTGGGGTTCCAACCGGTACGTCCGTAGGACGGATTGGCAAAATTGTGCAGGGTCTGCGAAAGTTTTTCGTAGTAGTATACGATGGTCGGGTATTTTTTGCCTTCCATGTAGCCCGCGGGTAAAAACAGTGCTCCTTGCAGAGAATCGCCTTTATCACTCACGTAATTGACCAACCGGGTACCTGCCGACCACGCATACTTGCTAAAATCGGGGGCATTCTGACTAATTTGTTTCCCTTCCCTCAAAGCGGTGGAGCCGGTGCCGTAGTACTGCGTGGGTTGGGTAAAGGCTTCACGGGAGTACACATAGTAGTCTGAGTTTTTGGCTTTGGCCAGCGAGCGGATGGCAGCATCTTCCCACAGCAAAGTCTTCACGCCCTGGGCAGAGCCACCCACCAGCGCAACACCACTCTTTTTTGTTTTCTCCCCGTATACGCGCACGTACATGGGTTTAGTCAGGTCAATCCCCTTTTCATCCGGGTCCAACTGGTAGCGATCCTCGTACCGTATTCCGTCGCGCTTTCCGTTCTGGGTCAGATTGGCATAAGGTACCCAGGTTGCTGCACTCTTGCTCTTTTTACCGCTTGCCGTCTTTCCGTCATCTACGGCTACCTGCCAGATGTCCCAGCCGTCGCTCAGAAGCACGTATTTGCTGTCGCTGCTCCACCCGAGTACCGGATAGGGTGGCTTTTGCACATTGTGGTCGTCTTCTGCATCCACAAAGGAGGTAGGTACCTGATCGGTAATCGTACGGACGGCCTTGGTACCCATGGAATAGGCATGAAAGTTTCCGTCGGCCCAGTAGATCAGCTTTTGCCCATCGGGCGAAGCAATGGGGCGAGCGTAACCATTGGGCATATAATGCTTTTCCCTGATTTTGGTCCGAATTCCCGTAGCCATGTCGGTCAGGTACACGTCGGCGTAGTTTTGTCCGTCCAGGTTCATGTCCCACTCGTAGGTCTGGTTGTCTATTCCGATGGCGTACTGTTGCTTTGGAACCACGCTCACATTCCGGACTGTACTATCGGATAGCTGCATGAATTTTTTCGTTGCTGGCACATACACGGCCAGGAAACTGAATTTTTTATCCTGCGACTCCTGCACCTGCTGGCGCGACTGGAGGCGCTTGTCCTGCCAGTTCCAAATGGTCATGTCGGGCTTTTCGGCTTTTTCCTTTCCGGCTTTCGGATTATCCGTTTTTAGTTTGGCCAGGGCTTTGGTCAGCTGCTCTACGGTTTTCAGCGTGGTGTCGGCTTTTACTCTCGCCAGTTGCTCTTCTTCCGACAGGGTGCTTTTGGTGTCCGCATTGACGTCCTTGCTTTCCTTATCGGCCAGTTCGGAGGTATGGATTCCAAAGAGCAGTTTTGACAAATCGTCACTCCATTGTGGAGCGCGATTCGGGCTGATAGTCATGCCCTTGGGGAAATTCAGACTATCGGCCTTGGGGTCATACACCGTAACTTCCGGAGTTCCCGTCAAGCCCCTAATGCCCAGCAGGCTGTATTGAGATTCTTTGTACTTCTTATCCTTTTTGCCTTTCACCAAAGTCAGGCCGTCCCCTTTCTCCGTCCAGCTGAGCGACTCGTAGCTTGCCTCACCGGTATCCAGCGCACGCAGAACTCCCGACTCCATATTTTGCAGTAAAACCCCATTTCCGGCCTGATTGCGCGTGTCAAGCGCCAGCGCCAGCCATAGTCCAGATTTATTAAAAGAATAGTCCGATACGTTGCCGATGTTCTGAACCTGTTTGCTGCGCAGATCGAACACCAGCAGATCGGTGCCCTTGGGATCGGCAGGTCTGGTACCTTCCTCGGGAGCCAACTGCACGGCCAGATGCGTGGCTTTTTCACCGTTGAAGGCAAACGATTTTATTTGATCAAACTCCTTTTTATACGCAGTTCCCAGTTCTATCAAAACCAGCTTTTCCGCTTTCTTTTTGTCTTGTTTCTCTTTTTCAGTAGGGGAGACCTTATAGACCAAGAATCGGGAATCGTCCGAGAAGGCCATGGATGCCTGGGTGGTGGCGCCTACTGGAAACGACAGGCGGGTAGAGTCGGAAGTTCTTTGCAGAATTAGTTCAGCATCCCCTTCGTCGGCACGCGCCAAGAGGTAGGCAAACCACTGCCCGTTAGGAGAAACCTGAGTATGAGCTGCCGAAGGAATGGCCTTCCAGGAGGCGATGTCCTTCCAGCCGGGAGCCTTTTGGGCCGTTGCCTGCCACGCGCAAAAAAGCAGGCAGATGATAAGCAGTTGGCTTTGCTTGATGATGAAATGCATACGAATTGTAAGGAATTGAACGGAAAGAAAAAACATGGTAACTTTTGCTACTCAGCCAGAAAGGTACAGATTTTTCTGGTGTAGCGCCATGCCTGATTGTGGGTAATGCCCCAAAGTTTTAACAGGCTTACTGAGCATTAGACTCAAAAAAAGGCCAGCCTCCTGAATGGAAACTGGCCTTTTGGTTAACGAAACCTTAAAAAATCAGTCTTTCAGCCGTACGTCGCCGAAGCGCGATATCACCCGGATGTTGGTACCACCACCGGCTCCAACCTTGCCCTCGTACTGTTTGGTGGCACGGTTGGCATCGGCCTTATCGGGTTGATTGGTATAGTGTACTTTCATATTCATCGGCAGACGAAAACTACCGTGCGTGATGGTGACATTAAAATTATTGGATTCGCCGGGCAAAGTCACCGTGGAATAAGCCGCCTGAATATCCACGTTTTCGGCGGTACGTGACAACTGCTCTACCTGAAAGCCTTCCGAATAGCTGAGGTTTACCCTGCAGGAATTGGTTACGCTGCCAATCGTGGCACCCGAGTAGTCAATATCGGCTTGCAGATTTCCCACTTTGCCAATGGTCACCTTCCCGGATTTATTCACCAGTGTTAGGTTCTCAACCTGATTGAGATTGAGGTCCGAATAGCGTATTTCCAGGTTACCACGGTCCATTCTTCCAATTTTAGCACTTCCGTACAGTACCTCGATGATATTTTGGACATTTTCAAGGGCATTGGCCGAAAAATTACCATAACGAGACAGAACCGTAAGCGGTGCCTGAAATGACGGAATATCCGTGTTGCCAAACTTGTTTTTTACCATCAGCGCATTGCCTTTGGGCATGTGCACCACGTAATCAATCTGGATAAAGTTTTTTTCACCGGTATTGCTACGCCAGGAGTTCCAATTACTAGTTCCGAAGTTGTCGCGGTCAATATCCGTACGAAGCATGATAACGTTGCCTTCACGCTTCTCGTTAATCGAAATGGCGTTTAGGTAGTCGGAGGCTCGTGCGTCGGTGGGGGCATTGGCCGTTACCGTGATGTCCACCCGAATTTCCTTGCGGTCCCATACGTTTATCTTTACCTGACCGTACTGGTTGTCTACCGATAGTTGATCACGAGTCTCTACGTCGTACACCTTCACCAGCGTCTTTCTTTTTTCCACCAGGCCCGTGATGGGCTCCGCTCCCACAAATCCTGCGGTTATAATCAGGAGCAGGAGGGTACTAAATAACTGTATTGTTTTCATGGCGTTGGTCAGCCTTTTTGATACGTTGTAAAATGGTTAACTGTTGATTCAGGAGATCAATCTGCCATTGCAGGTTCTGGATCATGGCCTGAATCAGGGCCTCCTGGTTAGGGGCTTGCGGAAGCTCCGAGCGCAGATTTCCGTAACTTTTTTCCAGGCGGTCCAAATCCGCCGCAAACTCCTTGTACAATTCAGGGTTGTCGCTGGTGAGACGGATCAGCTCAATGCGTTTTTGTTCAATCGCCTGATTGTACTGCGTAAACTCCCGAGCGTAGGTAGGGACAGTCAACGCTACCTGAGGGTCGCGGGTGACGCCGTATTCTTTGTTGAGATAAAACAGGTAGGAAATTCCCAAGGCCAGCAGAATGCCCGCCGCAACGCGCCAGTCAAAGTAGACGTTCCCCAGGCCTCGCAGGCGGGTTATTTTGGGAGGGACCACGGCCGGAACCGGCTCGGCATCCCCCAGATTGTCTGCTATACGCTCCCACAACGCTTCACTCGGCTCACAGGTGTCGAAATCTTCCCGATTATCGCGCACAAACCGTTCCAGCCGGTCTTTCTTGTCAGAAGACTTTTTCATGATACTATACTTTATTAAAATGTAAATACTAGCTCAAATTGGAAAGGGGTTAGGTAGTTAATAGCGCGTTAGGTTTTAGGTCATTATCCATGGGGTCAATTTGAATCAAAATTTCCAACTTACTTTCTATACTACCTTGCCAGGCCGATCAACAGGAAGGATTCTATGTGAATACCTAGTTGCTGAGTACCTAAATCCTAACAACCTCCAATTCACCTCATCACTTCAAGTAGCTTTCGCTTGGCCCGCATGTATTGGGTTCGGGAGGTTACCTCGCTGATTCCCAACACTTCCCCGATTTCCTCGTGGTCGTAGCCCTCGAACAGATACAGGCTAAGTACTACCCGGTACCCTTCCGGGAGCTGCTGCATGGCTCGCCGGATCCGTTCTACTTCGTAGGATGTTTCGTCAAACCATTCGTGGGTATCTTCCGAATAAAGCGCATCCTCGTTGGACGACTGCCATTCCTCAATTTCAATCCACTGCATTTTCCGGCTCCGCAGTTGATTGATGGCCTTATTCACCACGATCTGCTTCAGCCACGCCCCGAACGTGGACTGCTGCCGAAATTGGTTGATATGGACAAATGCATCCATAAAAGCCTCCTGTAAGGCATCCTCCGCCTCTCCCATGTGGTTGAGCATGCGCATGCAAACGTTGAACATGGCTTTGGAATAGTGCTTGTACAGCTCGTACTGCGCCTTGCGGTCTCCGAGCTTACAGCGTTCCACCAATTCGACATGCCGGTCGGTGTACAATTTTGTTTCCAAACAGAAGGTTTAATTTTGAACGTTCTGAATCAAAGACTCTTCCTACCTCCGGCATGTTGCACCGGAAGTAGAATTTTTTTAAGAAAATGCTTTGTCGGTATTGTATCGCCGGGGCGAACAAAGCCCATCTGGCGGTTGTTGTTTTAAAAGCTGCTGTATCTTTGCAGGCAGTAGACCTGGCCCTAATTTACCGATACATACCCCTGGGTCCAGTGAATGTATACTAGTTATCAGAAAAATCCTTTCGTCGAAGGTACGCAATATGAAGACATTTGATATCCCGGAATTCTACCGGAGCCGCATTGTTTCTCCCATCAAGGATTTTCGTCGTAAAAACGATAAGCTAAAACGCGATTTTACCCCTACCGTGCTTGACTTCGGCCCCGTCCGGTTTCTGATCGCCAGGCATTTTGGCTTTTGTTATGGGGTCGAAAATGCCATCGAAATAGCCTATAAGGCCATTTCTGAGAATACCGGTAAACGTATCTTTCTGTTGAGTGAAATGATCCACAACCCCGACGTCAATCGGGATTTGCAGGATCGGGGCGTGCAGTTTATTATGGATACCAAGGGCAATCAGCTGATTCCCTGGGAAGAACTCACCACGGAGGATGTGATAGTGGTACCTGCTTTTGGCACTACTATAGAAATCCAGGCTAAGCTATCCGAAATTGGAATAGATGCTTACCAGTACGATACCACCTGCCCCTTTGTGGAGAAGGTGTGGAATCGCGCGGCCCAAATCGGGCAGAAGGAGTACACGGTGGTGGTACACGGCAAACCGATGCATGAGGAAACCCGCGCTACTTTTTCACACAGCAAGGAGTCGGCCCCTACGGTGGTGGTCAAAGACATAGAACAGGCCCGCCGGCTGGCGACTTATATTACGGGTGAAAGCCCCAGGGAAGGATTCTATGAGGAATTTAAGGGGCAGTACTCCGAGAATTTTGACCCGGAGCGCGACCTGAAACGCATTGGTGTTGTAAATCAAACCACCATGCTGGCCTCGGATACGCAAGGTATTGCCGACTATCTTAAGCAGGTGATGATCCATCACTATCAGTTAACGCCCGAACAGGTCGACGATCACTTTGCCAACACCCGCGATACGCTCTGCTATGCCACCAACGATAATCAGGATGCCACCTATGCCCTGCTGCGGCAACCGGCAGATCTGGCCATCGTGGCCGGGGGCTACAATAGCTCCAATACCTCCCACCTTGTAGAGCTATGCGAAAGCAAACTGCCTACTTACTTCATTTCCTCGGCGGACAAGATTCTGGATCAAAGCCTGATCCGGCATTTTGATTTGCACACCAAGCAGGAGGTTACTACTGAAAACTACCTGCCTGCCCACCGGCCAGCTACCATTCTGCTTACCTGCGGAGCTTCCTGCCCCGATGCCGTGGTGGAGGGGATTCTTACCCGCCTGCTCTCGTTTTTTGAGGGAGCGCGACCAGTAGAGGAATTGATGACCAGCTTTCAGTAAGGGTACCTATTGAGTCAAACCACGGAGATTTCCAGCCACTCCTCCCGCTCCTTTTGTTGCCGGAGGTGGTGGCGGGCGTGTATTTCGCCCGCCTGAAACCATTCCTGGGCGTTCAACCAGCCGAATACCGGGTGCATGGTTTTGTACGTTCCCTCGTCTTTCGGTAGCTCATTAGCCAGTTGCAGGCCACCTTGCAGCGATTCTTCCAGGAGTACCTTATACGTGGCGCGTTCACGGGCCACCGGTTCGGGACTGCGAACAGCTTCGGGCATTTTTATTTTGATGGGTGGAAAACTGTTGTACTTTAGAATATTCAACCCCCTTTCGTTCTTTTCTCCCCCCCTCTTGCCCTTTCCGTTTTTCAAGGCATCGCTTGGTGTTGGCCAGAAAAAAGTAGGTGGTGGATACGTACAGGTGCTCGTACATCTGTCCCAGCGACCACTCGTGGTCGGTCGGCTTAGCCGCGAACTGATCGTCGGTGTAGCGATCCAGGGCGGCAAGGTAGCCTTGTATTGTATCCGTATAAGCTTGTTGTAGTTCCTGGGTTGTCATAGGTAGAGGTGAATGGGGCACCCTTTTTCAAAAGCCTTCTAGGCTTTTGAAAAAGGGTACCTGAGGGCATTGAATCGTTGTTAATTCCTGGGAGGCTTACCGCCCGTTAGCAGGCCCTGCATCCGTTCGAGGGTTTTCTTCTCGCCGCATAGCGACAGGAACGCTTCCCTTTCCAGGTCGAGGAGGTACTGCTCCGACACGGTTTGGGGATAGCTCAAGTCACCCCCGCATATTACGTAGGCCAGCTTGTTGGCCAGCTTGGCATCGTGGTCACTGATGTAGTTGGCCAGGCGCATTTGCGCCACACCCGCCATAAAAAGGGCGATGCCCGTTTTTCCCTGCACTTTGATGTCGTTTCGCTGTTTGGGTTGGGTGTAGCCGTTGTCGGCCAGGTCCAGGGCGGCTTGCTTGGCTTCGGCAATCAGTCGGCTCCGGTTGAGAACGATCTGGTCTTTTTCCTGCAAATAATTCATGCTCATAGCTTCCTGGGCCGAGGTAGATACTTTGGCCTGGGCGATATTCATAAACGCACTTTGCAGAATATTCAATTCCGGATCGCCCGGCTGGTACATATCCGAGCAGCGTACAGCCATCTCTTTGGTACCACCCCCGCCGGGGATCAGCCCCACGCCCAGTTCTACCAGTCCCATGTAGGTTTCGGCGTGGGCTACTACCTTATCGGCGTGCAGGTTGAGCTCACAGCCGCCACCCAGCGTAAGCGTATGAGGGGCGGCTACCACCGGAATGGACGAGTACCTGGCCCGCATGATAGTCTGCTGGAACTGCGCAATCATGAGGTTGATCTCGTCGAAATCCTGCTCAATGGCATACATAAATAGCATGGCCAGATTGGCTCCCGCCGAGAACGCTTCCGTGGATTCGTTACCGATCACCAGCCCCCGGAAGTCCTTTTCGGCCAGGCTGATGCTCTTCTGTACACCCTCTACCACCTCGGCTCCAAAGGTGTTCATTTTAGAATGAAATTCCAGATTAACGATCCCGTCGCCCAGGTCGTACAATGTCGAACCGGCATTTTTCCAAACTATATTATTGGAAAGGTTACTCAGGATAATGAAGCTTTCCTGGCCCGGAATTACTTTGTAGGTTTTGGTAGGGATGTCGTAGTAGTGGCGGCGGTTATTTTCAACCTTATAAAACGACTCGTTCCCGGCTGCGAGCATCTCGTACACCCAGGCGGCGGGCTTCTTGTCGAGGTCTTCCATAATGCCAAGCATCTTCTTGACCCCAATAGCATCCCAGGTCTCAAAAAGGCCCATCTGCCAGCCAAAACCCGCCGTAATGGCCTGGTCAATGCGGTAGAGCTCGTCCGACACTTCGGGAATGCGGTAGGTAGCGTAGCGGAAGCCGTCCGCAAAGGTTTTGCGGTAAAATTCCCCGGCTTTATCGGTACCCGCCAGCAACACGCCAAAGCGTTTCGAAAGATCGTCAATGGATTTGGTGCCTTCCAGGGTCTGGAACTTTACTTTTTCGGAGGGCCGGTAGTCGAGGGTATTGAAGTCCAGGGCCAGAATGACGGATTTACCCTTTTCATCCTTTATTTTTTTGTAAAAACCCTGACCTGATTTATCACCCAGCCATTTTTTGTTGAATAGCTCCTGCATCAGACCAGGCACCACAAATGCCTCGCGCGACTCGTCGGTTTCCTGGCCCGATTGGTAGAGGTTGTTGGCTACGTGGACGGTGGTGTCGAGCCCCACTACATCCGAAAGTCGGAACGTGCCGGACTTGGGACGACCTACTACGGGGCCCGTCAGTTTGTCCACCTGCTTCTACGCTCAGGCCCATTTCCTGGGCGGTGCGGATGGTCTGAACCATGGCGTAAATACCCAGCCGGTTGGCAATAAAGCCCGGGGTGTCCTTGCAGAGCACGGTGGTTTTTCCTAAAAATAAATCCCCATAGTGGAGTAAAAAATCAATAACCGCCGGGTCGGTCTGGGGGCCGGGAATGATTTCCAGCAGGCGCAGGTAGCGGGGTGGGTTAAAGAAGTGCGTACCGCAGAAATGCTTCTGGAAGTCCTCACTCCGCCCTTCCGACATCAGGTGGATGGGAATACCGGACGTATTGGAGCTGACCAGCGTACCGGGTTTCCTCAGAGCGTCTACTTTCTCAAACAGGCCCTGCTTAACATCCAACCGCTCTACGATCACTTCAATAATCCAGTCGTAGTTTTTGATTTCTTTCAGGTTATCATCGAAATTTCCCAGCTTCACCCGACTGGCAAATTCGGGGTTATATAAAGGGGCAGGGGAAGCTCTTCAGGGTATTCTGGAAGGAGTCGTTGACAATCCGGTTTCGAACGGCCGGATGCTCCATAGTTAGCCCCTTGGCTTGTTCAGCGGGGGTAAGTTCACGGGGAAGGATATCCAGTAAGAGTACTTCGACGCCGATGTTGGCAAAGTGGCAGGCAATGCGGGAGCCCATAATGCCGGAGCCTAGTACAGCTACCCTACGAATAGTACGGTTCATTTGTTAAGGTTTTTAGGTTTTGTTGGAATACTGAGTGTATGAATAGAATACTTCTGGCAGTGCAGCGCTATCGGAAGAGGTTTACCTTCGGTTTTACAACTCCTCTACGCCGAAACCTGCTTTTAGCTTCTGGTTTTCTTCTTCTACCATGAGATTTATTTCCTTTATCACATCAAAAAATACCACGAGCTTTTCCAGCGGTATTTTTTCACGAATCATTTGGTTGAAGGTAATCACGCCTTCGCGGGCCTGCTCGCGTTTGGCCTTTCCTTGCTCGGTCAGGATGATCTTCACAAACCGCTTGTCGGAGCCATCCACCTCCCGGCGGATCAGCCCCTTCTCTTCCAGGCTTTTCAGCATCCTGACCAAGCTACGGGGTTCCATGCCCAGTAGAGGGGCTATTTTAGTAGCAGGCGTGCCATTTTCAAGGTCGATGTTCAGCAATACATATCCTACCGCCATTGTCATATCATACTGAGCAGCATAGGCATTGTACATTCTCGATATGGAGTGCCACGCCCATTTAATATGAAAGTCAATTGTTTTTTCTTTGCGCATATCGTTGGCTCATCTATCGGTGTCAGGTGGATGCAGGCTTTTCACAAATGTACAGAAATTCCCGTATTAGTATGCAAGCATACTTTTATTTATGTACCAAAGCCCGCTTCATCGGAGGCTTATGAAGCGGCTCGGAGGGCGGGGCTTGCGTCAGAATGCCCAAAAATTTACTAAAACAACCTGTGTGTGATTTGGTGGTTTTGGAAAAGGCCTTTACTTTTGCACGAAACCGATTTACCAACACTCCGATGAAATTCAGAAAGATAGCCGCATTGGTAGCAGGTGTAGCGTTGTTGTCGTCCTGCGAATATCAAAAATTCAATCATGCCGAGCAGATCGACGTACGGGCCGGAAGCGAATGGGTATATGGCGTTAGTCCTGACTCTGCCGCGCGTCAGTTGGCCAATAAGTACGAAGAGCAGCCCGAGGTGGAGAAACGCGTAAATGCGATTCGGGGGAAGATGTTTGGCAATGGTACAATTGCTCAGGGAAATTAAGATATTTTGATACTATTTAACATAAGCAGCACCTTCCTGTGAGGTCGCTGCTTTTTCATTGTAGGGTTGTCCAAAGTCGTTTTGCTTCCTTTCGCGTGCTGGTAGTAATGAAGAGCAGCCATCTGGTTTTGGGACAATTGAACTTTTTTAATTTACTTTACACTCCGTTTACACCAAAAAACGGAATAGTATTTTTTTAAGATAGCTACTCTAAACAAACATTCGTTACGATGAACATAGCCCTAGTGACTGGATCAGCCGGCCTGATCGGAAGTGAGTCCGTCGCATTTCTGGCGGACAAGTTCGACCTGGTGGTTGGAATAGATAACAACCTTCGTCAATATTTTTTTGGCGAAGACGGCAGTACCGAATGGAACCGTAACCGCCTCGAAGAAGGCTTTGCCAATTACAAGCATTACAGTGCTGACATCCGGGAAGTAAACCAGCTCGATCCCATATTTAAGGAATACGGTGCCGATATCAAAATGATCGTACACACCGCCGCCCAGCCCAGTCACGACTGGGCCGCCCGCGAGCCCTTCACAGACTTTGGAGTGAATGCCGTGGGTACCCTCAATATGCTGGAAATGACGCGGCTAAATTGCCCCGAAGCGGTATTCATCTTCACGTCCACCAATAAGGTGTACGGTGACAACCCCAACTACCTGCCTCTGGTGGAACTGGAAACTCGCTGGGAAATTGACGAGAATCACCCGTACTTTGAAAATGGCATCGACGAACTCCACAGCATCGACCACACCAAGCACTCCATTTTCGGGGCCTCCAAAGTGGCGGCTGATATTATGGTGCAGGAATATGGACGGTACTTCGGCATGAAGACGGGGATTTTCCGGGGGGGATGCCTTACGGGCCCCAACCACTCGGGTGCCCAGTTGCACGGCTTCCTGGCCTACCTCATGAAGTGCGCCATCACGGGCAATCATTACACTATTTTTGGCTACAAAGGCAAGCAGGTACGCGACAACATCCACAGTCACGATCTGGTGAATATGTTTTGGCACTTTTACCAGAATCCGCGGCCGGGTGAAGTATACAATGCCGGAGGCGGACGTTTTGCCAACTGCTCCATGATCGAGGCCATTGCCCTGTGTGAGCAGATTTCAGGAAAAAAACTCTCCCATTCCTATTCAGAAACCAACCGGGTCGGGCGACCACATCTGGTACGTAAGTGATCTTTCCAAATTCAAGGCCCACTACCCCGGCTGGAACTGGGAATATGGCCTGGAAGAAACCCTCACTCAAATTCACAACGGTATTGCCGCCCGACTCGCTGGCCACTTAGCCGGACTAATTTCTGTCTGAATCATGCCGGAAAAGTACATTATCCTGATTCCTCAATTTAATGACTGGGAGGCGCTGAATCTTCTGATCGAAAAAATAAACACTGACGTGGCCGGCGACATTCTCGCCTACACGTCGGTGTTAGTCGTGGACGATTGTTCGTCTGTGATCGAACGAGGCCTTTTCCCGCTTTCCGGGGTACGGGCATTAAAGTACTGAGGTTATTCAGAAACCTGGGGCACCAACGGGCCATCGCCATTGGGCTGTCCTACATTGCCACCGAACTGAGCTGCGATAAGGTAATAGTGATGGATGCCGACGGGGAAGATGCTCCCAAGGACATCAACACACTTCTGCCAAATCAACTCAGCTACCCGATAACATCATCTTTGCTCAGCGAAGCAAACGGCAGGAGAGATCTCTCTATTCGGCATTTTTACCGGATCTACAAAGCCCTCTTCAAGCTTCTGACGGGAAAAGTAATCACCTTCGGGAATTTCAGTGTGATGCCGCAGCGGCGGTTGCAAAACCTGGTGCGGGTATCCGAAATCTGGAACAACTACCCCGGCGGGGTGATTCGCTCGCGGATTCCGTACGATGGGGTGCCCATTGAACGCGCCACCCGGCTAGCCGGTAATAGCAAGATGAACTTCGTGTCCTGATCTTGCACGGATTGAGTGCTATTTCGGTGCTGATTGATACGACTGCCGTACGGATTCTGATTTTCTCGATCCTCATGTCGGGTCTTGCCGTAGCCGTTCTTCGTTTGATCCTATTTCTAAACTAATGGGCACTGCTACCCCAGGTTGGGCTTCTACGCTGAGCACCACCCTGATGATTGTGATGATGCAGTCGTTTCTTATCTCGCTTTTTCTGGTATTCATGGTGCTTCAGTACCGAACCCAGCAGCACTTCATCCCGGCTATTCACTACCGCGACTTTGTGGAAGGAGTAGAAGAAATCGCCTGACCCTATGCTTGCTTTTGATTCCTTTCCTGTGGTTTACTGGTCTCTGGGTTATTCGTTGGCACTGATCGTCGTCGGGCTGACTTTTAAAAAAGACATTCCTCTGCCACTCTATCTCACTGGGGCTTTTGCGCTCTTCGTGATGATGCGCCTGCCGGCAATAGTACTGAATCGCGAACTGAACGTCGACGAAAGCCAGATGCTGAGCCACGCCCTTACGCTCTATCAGGACCCTGTGTATTGGCGGTCGGTGGATGGCACTACCATCGGGCCTCTGGATAACTACCTGCTGGTGATTCCACGCCTTTTCCAGTTTCAGCTCGACTACACCTCGGCCCGGATTATGGGGGTACTTTGCAGTATAGGTTCGCTCTTATTCTTTTTTTATGCAACAAAAAAGTGGTTCGGAGAAGCGATTGCCCGAGTCGCGCTGTTAGTCCCCCTTTTTTTTCTGGCTTTCACCCAAGAGAGTGACTTTGTGCACTATTCCAGTGAACAGCTCCCGGTTTTTATCCTGAGTATCTGCTTGGCTCTGCTCGCTAATTTGTCGGTACGAGTAGCGGCGAGTGGGGCCTTTTGGCTGGGCCTTGTGGCTGGTATGATTCCCTTTGCCAAGCTTCAGGCCGTACCGCAGGCGGGCGTTGCGGTACTGGGGGGGCTGTATCTCGTATACCAATACTATCAGCAAACTAAGGCAGTGAAGCCGCTAGTAGCGCTATTGCTGGGGGGGATCACGTTTCCGGCAGTGGCATTGGGATTGATCCTGGGGGCGGAAGTTTTTCAGGATTTTATTGATTTTTATATCCTGGGAAACGCCGTGTATGCCGCAGGAAGCGGGTGGGCCGACATCCCAACTCAGTTTGGTAAGGTGATATTGCTAGAGTCCGGATTTCCTGGCCTTACTGCTGGTGGTAGCGCTGGTAGTACTAGTAGGGTTTCTAGTGTCAAGCAGGACGTCTGATACCAGAAATAGCTCAGGGAGCGCGTTTGTATCGGTGTTTGTTCTGGGATACGGGTTAGCCGCAGTATACGCCGTTACTAAATCCGGTAACCTGTTTGTTCATTACCTCAATTTCTGTGTATATCCGCTTGCTTTCACCGCTGCTATCAGCATGCAACGTTTTAGAGAGAAAAAGCTTTTGCTTTCAAGTATACCGCTAATCGTACTGGGATGGTTTGCGGCGCAGGATGCTCTCTTATTTTTAAAAAATCGTCAGCTAAATACCCTGGTATCCGAAAACGCCACTTCCCTGCCTAAGAGTCCGGTGGTAAGAGAGTTACTTTCCTTCGCTACCCCACCGGACAGAATGGTGGTATGGGGATGGCAATGCCGGTACTATGTAGAGGCTCAATTGGCCCAGGGAACCGCGGAGAATCATTCTGTGCGGTGCATATTTCAACATCCGCTCCAGGAAGTTTATCGGGAGAGGTACCTGAGCGACATAATGCGAACAAAGCCGGCCGTGTTTCTGGATGCGGTTGGGAAAAACAGTTCGTGGGTTCAGGACGTAGCTACCCAAGGGCACGAGACCTTTCCCAAACTGGCGGATTACATCGCCAAACATTACCGCTACAAGGGAATGATTGACGGTACTCGCCTGTACGTTCGTGTGGATCGCCTTCAATAGACATTTTCTTACTTGCTCTCTTCGGTTACCCTGAGCAGATCCGTAAGGGTGGTTTCGTCCAACACGGCCAGGTTGGCATCCCGCCATTTTTCCATCACTGTCCGCAAGGCGCAGGTACCTTCATCCGCGCAATCGTCGCATTTTCCGTAGAAGTAAAGGGATACGCATAGGGTAGGTGCTATGGGGCCATCAATGATGCGGAGTACCTTGGAAAACTTCACTTCTGCCGGTGGAATACGCAGCAGGTACCCTCCGCCCTTGCCCTTCTGGCTTTGAAGCACACCGTTGTTTCGTAAATCCAGCAGGATAGCTTCCAGAAACTTACGGGGAATTTTTTCTTTTTCGGCAATAGAGGAGATTAACAACGGTCCCTTCCCATAATTTTCGGCCAGGACTTTAAGAGCTTTGAGGGCATATTTTGCTTTTTTGGAAATCATAGGGTAAGACTAAGTAGTCTGTGAAGTTGATAGATGAAATGTACTAAATGAAACTAAACTGGTCCGACTTTCCGGTTGGTAGTGTTCAGATCAGGTAAAGGCTGGTCCCTGTTTTTTGGGATTTATTAAAGGATGATATAGACAAATCTATTCATTAATTGGTTCAAACCCTCCTATCGGAGGGCTTGTATCCATTCTTTGACCAGCAGTACCCCTTCTTTATGGGTTGTTCTGCGCCCCAACTCGGGCATCATTTCACCAGGATCAGTAGACTCGATCCGGTAGGCTAGGATGGATTTGTCGGGTTGTCCCGGCACGATGCTGTACAAACGTCCGCCGGAGCCCTTTCCGGCGGCCACGGGAGTTTTCATGATCCCTAGATGGGTAGGGTCGGTTTCCTGCCAGTGCAGAAACAACCCTGAGGTACGCGCGGGACCGTCGGGATTGTGGCAGTGAGCGCAATTGATGTCCAGCCAGGCACGAGCGCGTTTTTCCAAACTACCGGTAGTGGCATCGTTCCATTGGGGAGCTTTTTGAATGGAGTCCAAAGCAGGTAGCGACCTAAGTAAACCGAGTTTTTGCCACCTAATCAATTGGTTTTCTGTCGTATTTTGATAGGTGAAATTGCCATTCAACTGCCGTGCAGTGGGCCCAATGGGCGTCAACTTCTCGTTCTTGTTGTGGCAGCCCTTGCACTGATTCAAATTGGGCATGGAATAGTTCGAGGTCCTAGCTTGGCCTTTTTCATCAATCCAGCTTACCTTTTTAGTATCCCCTGCCACTTCCAGGTACGCATCCGATTGTTCGTCATTCCAGATGTACTCCAAGGCTTTCCAGCCGGAGGCCTCGTGTACCAGCAGGCGGGTCTCAAGCAGCCTTCGGCCCAAAGCAGGGTTGCGGGCGTCGGTGGGGTAGTAAAAGGTTTTGATGAGGGTAGTGCCCACCGGAAAATCCAGCACCTGCTCCGCATGGTAAGGCACGGTTTGCCCGGCAGGTAGCTTTACAAATCTTAATTTTTCGGCGTAATCAGAAAAAAGCGGGGTATTTAGTCCATAGGGAGTAACCCCGGCAGCAGGTTGTTGGTCGGATGCATTTCCCGTAAAAAATCCGTATTCTGAAAGCAATTCTTTGGGTGCCTGGGGGAAAGAATTTTCATAGCGCCAGTCACTCCTGAAGGCATAGAGGTAAACGGTCAGGGTCAAAAGGGTACCTACGAGGCAAAGGCGGGTCATTTGTTCAACGTTAGGGCTGCTTTTTTCAAAGGGCTTAATGTACAGGTAAACGGAGATACATCGCGTGACACATTTTTGAAATCATGGGCGGCATCCAGATTGACAAACGATGCATTCGCATTGTTTTGTACACAGATCGGCTCAATGCCCTTTCTTGAGTTATCCACGATCCCGTCAAAAATGATATCGGGGACTTTTTTACCAAAACGAAGCTTGTACTTAAACAGCATTCCCATTCGTCCTTTGCCCTGGTATTTTACCCGATCCCGCTGGTACGTGTTGTCATGTATAGAAATCTGCGTTGGATAGGGGTAGTACAGGGAATCCTTAATGGGTCGTTCGGTCATGAGGTAACTGATGACCCCAGTACCCATGCTGTTATTAGCCGTGATTTCGTTCTGAAAAATCTCTACCTCATTGGTAGCCAGAATCAAGATTCCCGTACCCTGCTGTACACCCGCCACAATGTTGCCCGGAGGAGCAAAGTTAGGGAAGTTATTGTGGTGAATTTTGTTGTTGAATACCCGTACGTTGCCCCCTTTCTTCTGCACCAGGTCGGGCAGATCGAACACCAGAATTCCGCCGGTATTTTCCGTGGCCTCATTGTCGTAGACATCCGCCATCAGTGAATTTTCTATTTCGATACCCGCCACATTGTGGTATGCCCGCGAATTACGGACAATGATATGTTTGGATTGGCCTACATAAATGCCGGCATCCGAAGCTCCAATGGCTTCACAGGCTTCAATGAGTACGTTGTGGCACAGGACCGGATACAGGCCGTAGCCGCCGTTCTCGGGCTTAGGTTCGCCCGTCCATTCTGCTTTTACCCTTCGGAAGGTAATCCCTTCTACCTCCATGGTTTTAATGGCGTCGCCTTTGGCGTCCTGTACCGTAAAATCCTCCAGTACGATGCGTTTGGCGTTGCTCACCCGCAGGCCTTCAGCCCCTTCGGTCTGGCCCTTGAAGCTTAGAATAGTCTGACCCATGCCCGCCCCTTTGACTACAATATCATTTTTCCCTTCCAGCGACAGTGTGCCAGTGATGGAGAACGTCCCAGCGGCCAGCCGGATGGTATCCCCGTCCTCGGCCAGGATCAGTTGGCGTTGGAGTTTTTTCTGGAAATCGGCCTGGGCTAAGGCACCCGTTGCGAACACAGCACATAGGCAGGAAAGAAGAATCTTCATGGAGCTTGCCAGTTGATTAGATTATAAATATAGGGAGGGGTACTGTTTTTTTGATTGTTTGGTTTATAGACTCCTGCTAAAAGGGGCGCTTTATTTTTCTTCAAACCAGGTAAAAAACTCTTTGCGGCTTGATTTCTAAACCAAAGTCATTACACAATTGTAAAAACTCCTCTTTGAAGGTCTTTTTACGATGATGTTCCTTCTGGTTGATAACGTATTTGCAAACCGCATCCACCTGCGAACGACTGTGAGAAAACGTACCGTACCTATTTTGCCAGTCAAACTTGAAAGGGCTTAGACCTTCCTTTTTTACAAAGTCATTTGAGGCGTTTTTTATTTCTCTAACCAAAATAGGAATAGATTCAGATAACTTTTGTCCTAGGGAAATATGAATGTGATCAGGCATGCCACCGATAGCCAGAAGCTTGTGCCCTCTTTCCTGGACTATACCCGTAGTAAACGTACCTCCCATTCCGGACGAATAAGCGCCTCTCGGTACTTGGGCGAAAAAATGAGATGGATGCAGACCTGGGTGAAGGCGTCAGCCATAACGGGTGTTTTGGTTCTGCTACAAAGGTTGGGCTTCTCCGAAGCTAGGCACTGGTTTGGTTGTACGGGTTTTGCTACAAAGGTTGAGCTTCTCCGAAGCTACCCTACTAGGAAAGGGGCTTCGGAGAAGCTAAAACCTTTGTAGAATCAAAGGACACTCTATCAAACCAAGGCTTCGGAGAAGCCTAACAAATACGAAAGAGAATGTTTTTGGCCTAAAACTAACAAAAGTCTATTTCTTCAAATTTGCCAAAAACTCGACTACATCCCGGATCTCCCGCTTGGACATAATATACCCCATGGGCGGCATGCTCGATGGTAGGTTCTCGCGCTTGGCGATGCGGGCTACGGGTACTTTCAGTGGTTCAGCTTCGGAAGTTTTGAGAACCAAGCTCCTGCGACGTCTCTTCCGACAGAATACCGGTTACGGTTTGCCCGTCTTTCAGCGTCAACATCACCGTACCAAAACCCGGCGACAGCCGCGCACTCGGCTCGATGAGAGCTTCCAAGATCTGCTCGCGGCTAAGTACATCCGCAATGTGCGTAAGCGAAGGCCCTACTTCCCCGCCCCGACCGTTCACGGCGTGGCAGCGCACGCATTGGCCGGTAGAGTTGGTATAGAAGTACCGCTGCCCCTGCTGGCGATCACCGCCCAGGAGTGCATCCATGTAGTCGGCTACGCCGGTGCCTTTGGGTTTAAGCTCATTGAGCTTGGCCAGCAGAGCCTCCGACTTCGTGGCCTCCACGGCTTCGGTGAGTTCGAGGTTTAGGTTGGGAGAAAGCTCCTTGTTGCCCATGCGGGTCACGAGCTTGCTCAGAACGGGCTCCGATTTGACGGCGGGTATGCTACCCAGGATGCGTAACATCTGCTGCTGCTCTTTCACTGAGCCTTTTTCAAAAATAGTATTCACTACATCCAAAAGGGCCTGCTGCGAAAGCACCGATCCATTGACCAGGCTTAGGGCCCGGGTACGAACGTCTTCGTTGGGATCGTTCATGCCTTTTTTTAGCACGGCCTCCATGTCGTTGTGGTTCAGGGAATTCAGTGCCGTTAGCATAGCCGATCGTACTTCGGGAGATTTGCTTTCATTGAGAATGGAAACCAACCTGGGATTGTAGGCGGCTCACACCCAGGCTAGCCATCATTTCGGCCGTAGCGATCAGGATCTCTGGCTGGGTATCTTGGAGCAGAACGGCAATATCCGGCTGTACCTTGGCGCGAATGGCCGCAGCATCGCGCTTGATTACGCCCCGGTAGCGGCCATCCACGCGGTCAAGAACCGAGGGATCGGCCCAGGTACCCACCGTGGCCAGGGCTTCGGCGCGTAACTCTTTGCTTACATCTTTACGCTTGGCAAAATCCAGCAGGAGGTTCAGTTGGTCGTCGCCACCCACGCGTAAACTAGCGTTAATGGCCCGCCGGAGCAGAGGTTCGGAGGTAAAGCGACTTTCTTTTAGGGTAGCCGCCAGGGCGGGAAGGGCCGCCGAAATAGACAGGTCGTCGTTAATAGCACGGGCGGCTTCGGCCACGATGTACTCATCCTTATCATTCAGGAACAGCCGTACATTTTCGTTGCCCAGGCGGCGCAGCACCAGCACGGCAGCCAGCCGTAGTGATTTGTTGGGGTGGTTGGTAAGAGCGATAATCGGTTCCACCTGATTGAGGCGCGTAAGGGCTACTACTGCGGCATGGCGCAGGTACAAATCCTCGTCGGCATTGGCTTCGATCATTTTCAGTAACGCCGGCACCGCCTCTTTGTAGTTTACCCGTCCGACAGCCTGTGCTGCGAAGAACTGCACGCGGGGATTGGTACTGCTCAGCAAAGGTACCAGCAAAGGCCCCGCTTCGGGCACGGCGGCATCGCCGAGAACCTTGGCGGCTTGCGCTACTAGTTCAGAATCCTTGTCTTTTAGCAGATGCTAGTAGCGGGCTGGCGTACGATTTCTTTTCGCGGGCCAGTTGGCCGGTACCCCACACCCCGTGGACGCGGGCCAGCTGGCTTTCGGTTTGCACAATTGCCCGGCTGAACTCCGCCGCGCCTTTGGCTCCGCGCTTTGCCAGTTCCAGTTGGGCCTTCTGCCGGATGCGCATATCGGGGTTCGACAACAGAGTAAAAAGGGCATTTTCGTTTTGCGAAGCGTAGTTCAGCTGCATCAGGCGCTGGGTTTCCTGGCGCTGAGCCTGCATGTCGTTCTTATCCTCGGATACGTCCAGCCGCCACACGCGGCCCGCGTTTTTGGTATCCCAGCCATTAAGCCAGTCGGCTACGTAGAGCGCACCGTCGGGACCAAACCGGATGCCGGTGGGGAGGATGCCATTCAGGATGTTTTTCTCGCCGTCTAGCACAAACGAAGCTCCCTTGGGCTTGAGACCAAACGACCAGATGGGCGAGCGGGCGGGATTACCTACAAATTCCACCAGGAAAAACTTATTCTTCCAAGCCGAGCCCAGGGCGGTGCCGGGATTGTACACCATGCCGGTAGGGCCGTTATGGAAATTCATGATGGGCGGCAGGAAGTACGCTGCCTGCCCGGCCTGCCGGGGCTTGTACATATTCTCGTCCATCCACACCTTGTAGCTGTTGTTTTTGGGGTCGGTGTACTTGCCGTACTGCCAGTTGGAGCGCCAGCCCGCATCGTGACCATCCACAATGTACACCAGCCGCTCGCTTTCGCCGGGGTGGTCGCCGTCGTTGTCGGCGGTGATGAGGTTTCCGTACTCGTCGAACACAAACTCGTGCGTATTGCGCAAGCCGGAGGCGAACACCTCAAAGTTGCTGCCGTCGGGGTTGGAACGCACGATGACGCCCTCGTTGGGGTAGTTATATTTCTTGCCGTCTCACGTCGGTGAGTTGCGCGCCAATGTCACCAATGCCCCAGTAGATACGCCCGTCGGGTCCCTCTACCACGCCCGACATGCCGTGGCCACCAAAGCCGATATGGACGCCGTAGCCATGGCTAATGGAGGTTTTCTTATCCGGGATGCCGTCGCCGTTGGTATCCTGCAGACGCCACATGTCGGGGGCAATGCCCACAAACATATCCTCGGCCCGCACCAGCAGTGCCCCGGCTACGTCGGATACTTCCTCAAAGAAATCGCTCAGGATGCGGGTGGATTTGTCGGCAATGCCATCGTTGTTAGTATCTTCCAGCCGCCACACTTCGTCTTTTTCCACGGCCAGGTCGCGCCAGTCGTGCGAGCCGTCTTCGTTGAGGTCGTTCAGCCACTCGTTCTCCTTGCTCTTATCAGGAGCAAATGTCTCGCGCAAAAACTTCCGGCGGTCCTCCACGGATTGCAGTCCGATGGAGGGCGTCATCCAGTCGCGGTGGCCGCGAATGTCAAACTCGGAGTTTTTCTGTCGGTTCGTCCGCGTCAGGTACACCCGTCCCTGATCGTCGATGGACATGGCAATAGGGTCCGGGGCCAGCGAGTCCGTGGCCCACAGGTCCAGCTTCAGGCCGTCGGCCAGCTTTATTGACACGTTCTCGCGGATTTCCTTCGCCTTGGACCGGGCCGTGGTGGCATCCTCTGTGATCACTTCGAGGGCACCGGGCGCGGTGGCCACCGAATTGCCGATTGGGGCGAGTTTGGCACAGGATACGATGATGATTCCTGCCGCGAGGGCAAACACCAATCGGGGAGATTTGTATAGTTTTCTGATTCTCATAGGGAGCAAAACCTTTTTAAGTTACTTTTTTCAAAGCCTTTTTGGAACAAATTTGTTTTTCAGGAAAAGAGATCAAAAGTAGGTTTTTATACTCTCCAAACACCAATCTTCTAGGGGGTTCTGACAACCGACAGCTTTCGCATGAGTTCGCGGTGCTGCGTTTCAGGGTACAGGATGGGTTTATCCATGGCACTCATAAACAGCTGATTTTTTTCGATTCGCTCCACAAATTCCAGGTTGATGATCAGCGATCGGGAAAGGCGATAAAATGGGGAAGAAGGGAAAAACTGCTCAAGGTACCCCAGGTTCATAGAAAAAACGTGACTTTTTATCTCCTCGCCGTTGCGCACATGTACCTCCACGTAAGCCCCGGCCGCCAGCATATACACCACGTCTTTTTTCATGATTCTGATGTGCTCTTTGCCCTGTTTGGTTGGCAAAAACAGGCTATCAGAAAGTGGGGTACCCGTGGTAGGGTTATAATGAGCCATGTGATTGAGATAGGCAAGCTCCACCTGAATAGCCAGTTCCTGACGGCGAAAAGGCTTGAGCATGTACGCGGCCGGATAGGTTTTCTGAGCTTCCGCTACCAGAGCTGTATCTGATTGGGAAGTAAGATAGATAAAAGGGAGCGAATGGGCTTTCAACAGCATTTGTACGATGTCAATCCCGTTATGCGGCGAATTGTCGAGCCAAATATCCACCAAAGCCAAATCGGGAATCTGCGTATCCAACGCCTGTTTGACTTCGCGCAGGGAGCGGGCAAGGGCTATTACCTCGTGACCTTCGCTTTCCAGTGCTTCCTGAATCGCCGTAGCCGTAATGAGTTCGTCTTCAATAATCAGGATTTTGAGAGGTATCATGATACAGTACTGAGAGTGGAATGGCGGGACTGGTGAAATACAGAAGGAGCTGCTGTGAAACACAACCGGAATTCTGTTCCGTTGGTGGTATCAAAACTGTATTGTCCGTATAGTTGATCCACCTGCAATTGAATTATTTTCATCCCGAGTGATTGCTTTTTGCCCTGGCCCGCCGGTGGTAGCACGAACCCCGCACCGTTATCGGCCAAGACCAGATGGAAAGCATTATTTTGCAACCGGGCCTTAATCGCCAATCTTGGATCGGGATGGTTTTGAAAAGCATACTTGCAGGCATTGGTAACCAATTCATTGACGATCAACCCAACCCGCAAGGCATGATCAGGCGATAGTTCGAGTGCCTCCGGGATATCGTAGTGCGTTGCCACGGCCGTACAGCCAAAAGTTTCGAGGGAAATGCCCACCAGATTCCGGATAAATTCTAACGCCTGCATGGAGGCCACCTGATCCGTATCGTAGAGTTTGCGCTGCAGCACGGCCATTACCTCAATGCGCGCCTGCGTGTCCTCCACCGCTCGGATAGTCGCCTCGTCGGTTAGGCGGTTGACCTGCAATTGAAGCAGACCCGACACCACCTGCAGGTTGTTCTTCACCCGGTGGTTCTGCTCCTGCACCAGTTCGGCATTATGGCGGCTAAGGCGTTCTTTTTGGCGGTATAGTCGGTAGTAAAAGGCAGTTCCCCCAATAGAAAGCAGCAGCAGTGCCAACACCGAGAGTAGAAACCATCGCTGCGTTCGCAGGTTATCGTTTTTGAGGGCCAGTTCTTTTTGTTGACTGGCCAGCTGGGCTTCCTTCTTTTCGTTTTCAAATTCTATCCCCAGCCGGGTAACGGCGCCCTGCTGATCCGCTATGTAATCCCGCTCTTTCAGCTCGTACAGTTTTTCGGTATGCTCCAAAGCCGCCTTCCAGTTACCGACTGCCCGGTAATACTGGGCGTAGGCAAACTCAAAACTCTCTCCAAAGTTTCTAGTATTAGTCAGATAGCGTATCATGCAACTTTTTTGCTCGCTGTAAGTATCCAATGGCTTCTTTCGGTTGCTCAAAGACAAGATAGGCCGAAGCCAAATAATCATCATGGTTACCTGCTCAATGGGCTTTTCCATCTCAATACTACGATCCAACGCTTCTTTGAGTAAGTGATTGACCTACTATCTTTTTTCCGGAGCATTTCCCCCCCAATCTATATCCAAACCCATGATATCAAATGGTTTCCCGATGCGGCGGGCAATAGGTTCTTGTTTCCTTAGATAATGTAGCAAGCTATCGTAACTGGCCTTCGGTGCTTCGGCCGACAGACCTTCGTGTTCACGCTCATTGACATCTGCGTACAATTCAGACATATAACTATAAACCATGAGCCGGGCTTGATCATCCTTACTTTGCTCGGCGATTTGCAGCCCAAGCCGAGCGTACCGAAAAGCCTCTCCGTAGTGAAGTTGAATTCTCTCTACGGTAGCGAGACGGCAATACAACCTAACTAGACCGAATACATAGCCCCGCACTTCCTGAATCCGGAGCGACTGAAAATAGTGCCGTTTGGCTTCCAGATAGTTGCCCGACGCTTCGTAGATCTTGCCAAATAGGTAGTGGGACTCGGCCAGCAGGTTACTATCCTTCCTGACCTTCGCGTGCCGGGCCACCTGCTGCGCCCATTCAAGCTTGTCGGGCTGCAGCGGCAGAAAATCGGGTTCCTGGGCCGCGCCCTCCCCTCCCACCAAAGCCAGGAGGCTTATGAAAATCAAGGTCTTCCAGGTAGTAGGTACGGCCATAACGTGGATGATGTATATGTTAATTTGAGTAATCAAACTTATATAAAAAACGGGATTTATAATCGCGTTGAATAAAAATCGGCCACAGAATCGCCGCCACAATTGTTTTAGTGATGTACTAAAAAACCAAACAACTATGGAAGGATTTTGTGGCCTGGATGTACACAAAGATAGTGTCTTTATGTGTATCTTAACAGATTCTGGCGAGAAGTTTGAAGGCGTGTATGGCACGCTGACCCCTGAGCTTGAACGTTTACGTCAGGAGCTTTCATTGCATCATGTGAGGGAAGTGGCCCTGGAAAGCACCAGCATCTACTGGGTGCCGGTATGGCGTGTTCTTGAAGCTGACTTTGATGTGAAGTTGGTAAACCCCTACTTCATCCGTCAGCTTCCCGGCCGGAAAACGGATGTGAAAGATGCGCACTGGATTGCGATGGTACTGCAAAAGGGATTGATCAAGTCCAGCTTTATCCCTGATGAGCAAACCCAGCAACTGCGGCACTACAACCGGAAGATATTTTATCTCACCAGGCACTTGCAGCGGTCTGAACAAGCAATAGATTTGATTTTGCAGCGGTGTAACATCCGGTTGAGCAACTATGTCTCGGACATTGGCGGCAAGTCGATGCGAAAAGTGATCAAGGCTCTATCAGAGGGTAATCATGACCCACAGCAGCTTGTAAAACTGGTGCATAGGAGGATCACCAATAAGCATGGAATCGACTGCATCAGGGATTCGCTCACGGGCATCCTATCGGAAGTGGATACGGATATGCTTGGGATGGGTTTTGCAGAGCTGGAATTCTTTGAAAAACAACTGAATGATTGTAAACGAAAGCTGTTGGCGCTTTGTCGGCAATACTATGGCCAGCAAATGGAGCTGTTGCAGACCGTTCCAGGGATCAAGGAGCACAGCGCCGCCAGCGTCATAGCAGAGGTAGGTGTGGACATGAAAGCTTTCCTGACGGCCTCCTCCCTGGTGGGGTGGGCCGGACTTAGACCGCGTAACGACGAAAGTGCGGGTAAGATCAAAGGCAGGAAGACGCTGCATGGCAACAAATACCTTAGGGTGATGCTGGTACAATGCGCCTGGGGGGCCAGTCGTACAAAATCCAGCCGGTTTTGCATCAGGTACCATACGCTCAAGAAGCGAATGAACCACAATAAGGCACTTGTTGCCAACGCCAGGAAGATACTGGTGGTCATCTGGCATATCCTGGAAAAGAAACAACCCTACGTGGCAAGCGCTGCGTAGGGAAGTAAAACCTGTACGACACCCAGGCCCTTATATTTGTGGTGGGAAAACCCCGTTATTCAAACTGGCATATAGGGTCGTACTGGCAAGAAATTGCGTTTGAGCTAAAAACTCGCAGAGGAAATTATTTTTAAACTCCCTTTCTAAACAGGAGGTGGATAGCTTTTGCCTGAACATTTATAGAGGAAATATAAGAAAATCAGATACATTATGATAGAAAAACTTATCGATCGAACGGCTATGTATTATTCAAAAGGCGTAGATAAAGTGGATTTCGATCGTATAGCCATTTGCGGGGTTGGGAAAAGGGTAGGTGGAGTTGACGGGGGAATTAACAAATTCTACAATATTTTTTTAAATAATCAAGATAGAAGTGCGCTCAGTTCGTTTATTGGGCACCACGGTATTACTGATACATTCTGTTGTATCCTTTTTTGTTCTTAGCCCCACAAAATCCTTATATTTACACAAAGCCCACGCATGAAAAACGCCGTCTTTCCCATGTTGGTCGTGGTTGTGCTGACCCTGACTTCCTTTACGGATCCTTTGGATAAGGTATATAATGAAAATACTCTAACCGCGGATCTAAGGGAAATACTGGCCCAGGATAGTCCTGATTCGACTGCCTACAAGGCCATTTCGCAGTACCTGCTCATCATGGCTTTTTCGGAAGAACAACTGGTTGGCAAAACCTACCGGGAGTTACTCGAAGGATTTTATGTGTGGGAAGTGAAACAAAAGGTGAAGGAAGCAGAAGAAGATGCTCTGGCTGAGCAGGCTGCGCTGGAACAGGAGAGGCGGTACGATCGCCTGAGGAAGGTCGTAGAGGTAGAATTGACGGGCCGTGAGGTAGTGTATAAAGACTCTCTTATGTCGGTCACGTACTATTTCACGGTAAGAAATAAATCTACAAAGAAAATCAAATCGGTAGAGGGCATGCTGGAAGTAAACCAGGGGCTATCTACGTCTTTCCTGGGAATAGACCTGGACTTCCCGATCCCGATGGCAGGGCATTCCGCCCGTCCGGAAAAAATTACGGCTACTTTCTTCCGGACAAAAGAGAAAGATCAAGAACCGGAGAATACTCCAGTTGAACAAGCAAAAGTAGTATGGCGGCCTGAAAAATTTCTTTTGGTAGATGGAACCGTTCTCGACTAGGGTAGGGGTACCCTTTACTCCGCAGCCCGGGGTTAATTCTTGAAACCAAAAAGAGAAAATCAGTGGGAAACAAGATCTTCATAGGCATACTGATGGCTGCGCTACCGGCGGCGCTCTGGTCGATGGGCTGGTTTGGACCGAGAGTGGATTATAATTCCGATGTAAAACCTATCCTCAACAAGCACTGCATGGGGTGCCACGGTGGGGTGAAAAAAGCCGGTAACGTCAGTTTTCTTTTTGAACCCGACATGCTAAGACCCGGCAAATCGGGTAAAATTCCCGTAGTCCGCGGTGACGCTGCGGCAAGCGAAATGATCCACCGCTTGCTTAGCAAAGACCCCGATGAGCGGATGCCGAAGAACGGCAAGCCCCTGGCTGATCAAGAAATAGCTACGCTGAAGCAATGGATCAACGAGGGTGCGGCTTGGGAAAAGCACTGGTCGTACCGTCCCGTCGAAAGTCCGGAGGTACCTTCTGTGCGTACGATAGGAAATCTTTTTGGGCTGTTGAATCGCAGAGAAGTCCAGTGGGTACAGAATGAAATTGATCAGTTTGTGCTGCAAAAAATGCGGGATCATCGCCTTAGCCCTTCCCCTAAAGCCAACAAGGCTACCCTCATCCGGCGCGTAAGCCTAGATTTGACCGGACTACCTCCTACCGAACAGGAGGTACGGGCATTTGAAAAAGACCTTTCGCCGAACGCCTACGAAAAAGTAGTGGACCGGCTATTACAAGCTCCTGGCTACGGCGAGCGCTGGACGGCTATGTGGATGGATCTGGCCCGCTACGCTGATACCAAAGGTTACGAAAGCGACGGCAGCCGGACAATCTGGCGTTTCCGGGACTATGTGATCCGGTCTTTTAATGCAGATAAACCGTTTGACCAGTTCACAATCGAACAACTGGCAGGGGATCTTTTACCCAAGAGCAAGGATGGCCTGCCCACCGAAGAGCAGCTGATCGCCACGGGTTTTCACCGCAATACCATGACCAACAACGAGGGCGGTACCGACGACGAAGAGTTTCGCACTGCCGCCCTCATCGACCGCGTGAATACCACCTGGGAAGTATGGCAGGGTACCAGCTTCGGCTGTATTCAGTGCCACAGCCATCCCTATGACCCTATTCCCCACCAAGACTACTACAAGTACCTGGCGTTTTTTAACAATACCCGCGATGAGGATGTGTGGGATGAATGGCCTAAACTACGCTTTTATAAGGGCGAGGACTCCGCCCGCGTGGAACGGGTGCGGCAGTGGGTACAGCGCTACAATCCGGCGCAAACCGCAGAGGTAACCCGGTTCATGAAAGTCATGGAGCCCAAGATCAATTCGCACCGGTTTGTCCCCGGCGACCCGACAACTTCTACCTTCCTGCTGATATCGTACTACGGTGTGAAGGATAAAGGAAATGCCCGCATTCCGGCGGTGGATCTGACCGGGGCTGGCACTGTGCTTCTGAACGTGACGACCAAAGCCGAAAATGCGATCCTGACTCTCCACCTCGATAGCCTTGCCGGACCGGTGCTCTCCCGCATAAACATCCCGGCCCGAGATACCGTACTGGTGGAGCCTATCGCAAAAACCATCGGAAAGCACGCTGTTTACCTTTCGCTGGATAGCCCTAAAGCTCCGAACGAATGGGTGCGGATAGCCTGGCTGACCTTTCAGAAAGAACTCCCTGGTTTCGGACAGGCTGACTATGCCAGTCTGGTAGCTGACTATGCCAAGGTACTTACCCGCCCTGTCGAAAGCATACCTATCTTGTGGGAAGGAAACGGCGATTATGCCCGTAAAACCCAGGTTTTCGAACGAGGAAACTGGATGGTGAAAGGCGCGGAGGTACAGCCGGATGTCCCCAAGCTATTCTCTCCCATGCCGGCCGGGTACCCCCGCAATCGCCTCGGACTGGCCCGATGGATCGTGAGCCGCGAGAACCCCCTTACCGCTCGGGTAATCGTAAACCGGTTTTGGGAACAGCTATTCGGAAGAGGGATCGTGGAAACTGTCGAGGATTTTGGCTCCCAGGGAAGCGAACCCACCCACCGTGAGCTGCTGGATTGGCTGGCCGTACGGTTTATGGAAGAAGATCAGTGGAGCGTAAAAAAGCTTCTCAAACGAATAGTACTGTCGGCTACCTACCAGCAGAGTTCCCGATCAGTGCCGGAGAAGCAGGAGAAAGACCCCCAAAACTACTGGCTATCCCGCGGGCCACGGGTACGGCTGAGCGCCGAGCAGGTGCGCGACCAGGCATTGGCAAGTACCGGTCTGCTTTCACGTACTCTGTACGGCCCCAGCGTGATGCCTCCCCAGCCTGCTGGCATCTGGCAGTCGCCCTATAACAGCGATAAGTGGCTGACCAGCGAAGGAGAAAACCGCTACCGGCGAAGTGTATACACCTACTGGAAACGAACGGCCCCCTATCCCTCCATGATTACCTTCGATGCCCCGAGCCGGGAGTTTTGTCAATCGCGGCGGTTGGTTACTAATACGCCCTTGCAAGCCCTGGTTACCCTCAATGACCCCGTGTACCTCGAAGCAGCGGAGCGGCTGGCAACCACCATGGACAAGCGGGGAAAAACACCCAGGCAACAGGTGACCGCTGGCTACCGGCTGCTCACCCATCAACCCATTCCTAAGGAAAAGCTCGATATCCTGGTAAAAGTATATGATCAAGCCCTGGCTGTTTATCGACAAAAACCAAACGAGGCGGATAGCCTCCTACGCTACGGAACTAAGAAGTCCCCAGAGCTTGCCGCTCTAATGGTGTCGGCCAATGTGCTACTGAACATGGATCATGTACTGACGAAAGAGTGAAGATGAGAAGAAGAATGCCCGTCAGGGCCGAATGCCTACTGTACAAACCGATACAGGTAGGGAGCCTTGTTAGCCGCGCCTGTGTACTTCTTTTCCAGTCGTTCCAGTACGTTCATATCCAGAATCTTCTTCTGAAAATTATTTCGGGCAAAGGGTTTTTCAAAGATGGCTTCGTAGAGCTCCTGTACTTCGCGCATTGTGAAGGTTTCGGGCAAAAGATTAAATGCAATCAATTTTTCGTCTAGGTTCTGGCGCAGAGTTTTTAGGGCATTTTCGACGATTTCATGATGGTCCATAATCATGGGCGGAAGGTTTCTGATGTCGTACCAGCCAATGGACTCGTCTATCTCGTTTTTCTGCGGGATAACTTTATTGATATCTACCAGAGCATAGTAGCCAATGGAAACGAAGCGTTTGGTAACCCAGTCAAATTCTTTCCGATTGAAGAGTTGATCACCAAACCTGTCTTCATTGAGGCTAATCATGCGTTCCAAAAAAGACCGGTTGGTGCGTCCGGTATTGCCAAATACCCGAAATTGATCGAGGTAAATATTCTTGATGCCGGTCCGATCCTCCAAAATCCGCCGGGCGGCCTGATCCACCCCTTCCTCCTGCGAAATAAATCCGGCGGGAAGTGCCCAGAAATCACCCCGAAAATCGAGCTTGGGCACAAGTACATTCAGTTGTTTTTCTTTATAACCAAATATGACGCAGTCAATGGATAGCTGCTGAATATAGTCCTGTTCACTTGGGCGGTGCAATGGGTGCTGGTTTTCCGGCATGAATTGAAGATTCGATAAGTTCGGTTCTGTGGTGTCACTGGTAGAAAGAGATTGGAAAGCTAGTTCTTTCATTTTTAAATAAAAAATATGGCCGAAAGTGTATAACCCTGCAAATATAAAGTTTAAGAATTTTTATTGTCTTAAAAATAGACAATAAATTTTTTTATCCTACCTTTGTTAGCAGTCACGGTAAAAAGCATGTACACTATGAAGTTCAATTCGTTCAAAGTCAGTGCCCTGTTGGTAGGGTTATGGGTGCTGGCTCATTCTTCTTTTGGCCAAAATCCTAAAATCAATGTATTGGTATTCAGTAAAACGGCAGCTTTCAGGCATGAGTCCATTGGCGCGGGCAAAAAGGCCCTTACTAAAATGGCCGCTGAAAAAGGCTTTGGTGTAAGTTTTACCGAAGAGGCCGGACAGTTCAGCGAAGCCAATCTGAAAAAGTACAACACGGTGGTATTTCTCAATACCACAGGTGATGTTCTTAACAACGAGCAGCAAACGGCCTTTGAGCGCTACATCCAGGCGGGCGGTGGCTACGTGGGGATTCACGCTGCTACGGATACGGAGTACGACTGGCCCTGGTATGGACAGTTGGCGGGAGCTTATTTTCTGGATCATCCCATGACCCCCAGCAACGTGCAGAAAGGCAAATACACTGTCGCGCAGAAAAACCATTGGGCCACACAGGGCATGCCCGATACGTTTGAGCGAGCTGACGAGTTTTACAGCTTCAAAAACATTTCTCCGAATATCAATGTCGTCCTGACGATTGACGAAAAGAGCTACATCGGGGGCAAAAACCCCGACTTCCACCCCATGAGTTGGTACCAGGAGTTTGACGGGGGGCGATCGTTCTATACCGCCATGGGCCATACCGATGAGTCTTTTTCCGAGCCGCTATTCCTCAACCACCTGTGGGCAGGAATTCGCTACGCTGCCGGAGGAGATATTCCCAGCCCCCTTGATTTTTCAAAAGCCCGACCCGAAGAAAACCGCTTTACCAAAGCCATCCTGGCCGAGAAACTCGATGAACCCATGGAGCTAAGTGTCCTCGGTGACGGCCGCATTCTGTTTATCCAGCGTAAGGGTGAAGTACGGCTCTACAATACCAAAACGAAAGAACTGAAAACCATCGCTACCCTGCCCGTCAGTACCAAGTATGTGAGCAAGGAGGGAAAGGAATCCATGGGCGAAGATGGCCTGCTGGGCCTCAACAAAGATCCGAACTTTGCGCAGAACCACTGGATCTACCTATACTATTCCGTGCCCGAAGAGCCTAAAAATGTACTGGCCCGTTTTGAGCTAAAAGGTGACGAGCTGGTAATGGCTTCCAGAAAGGTACTACTGGAGATACCCACCCAACGCGAGGAATGCTGTCACACGGGCGGCTCCATTGCCTGGGACCGAACCGGCAACCTGTACCTATCTACGGGCGACAACACCAATCCGCATGGTTCCAACGGATATAGCCCTAGCGACGAGCGCGAAGGGCGTAGGCCTTGGGATGCCCAGAAGTCGTCGGCCAACACCAACGACCTGCGCGGCAAAATCATCCGTATCACCCCTCAGCCCGACGGCACGTATACCATTCCGGAAGGCAATCTATTTGCAAGAGGTACCCCGCAGACGCGCCCGGAGATTTTCACGATGGGGCACCGCAACCCTTTCCGTATTTCGGTAGATCAGAAGACGGGCTACGTATACTGGGGTGAAGTCGGCCCCGATGCCGCTAAGCCCGATCCCGACCGGGGGCCAGCTGGCCACGACGAGGTAGGGCAGGCCCGGAAGGCCGGGAACTTTGGCTGGCCGCACTTTGTGGGCGACAACAAAGCCTACAACAAATATGATTTTACCGCCGAAAAATCCGGCGAAAAGTGGGACGTACAGGCACCTACCAATACCTCTCCCTATAATACCGGATTGAAAGTACTGCCCCCGGCTCAGAAAGCGTTTATCTGGTATCCCTACGATGCTTCTCCCGAGTTTCCGCTCGTTGGAGCGGGTGGCCGCAATGCTATGGCCGGACCGGTGTACTATACCGAAGATTTCAAAAACGCCCCCCGTGCTTTTCCAACCTACTACGACGGAAAAATACTGACCTACGACTGGATGCGCGGCTGGATTATGTCCGTAACCATGGATAAAGAGGGTAACTACAAGTCCATGGAGCGGTTTATGCCAAGCTACAAATTCAGCAATCCCATGGATATGGAGTTTGCGGCGGATGGGGATCTGTATATGCTGGAGTACGGCTCAGGCTGGTTTTCGGCCAACGACGACGCCCGTCTGATTCGCATTGAATACAACGGCGGTAACCGCAAACCGCAGCTGCAGGTAGCTGCCAACAAGCTGGGTGGATCGGCTCCGCTAGATCTGGAACTTAGTGCCAAAGGCACCACCGACGCGGATGGAGATGCCCTGACCTACGCCTGGAAGATGACTTCCAAAAATGGGTTCACCAAACTCATTTCTACGCCCGACGCAGCCCTAACCCTATCAAAAGTAGGGGTGTACCAAGCCACGTTGATTGTCAATGACGGCAAGGGCGGGGTTGCTTCGCAGTCCATGGATATTACGGTGGGCAATGAGCCTCCTGTGCTGAGTCTGGAGATTCCCGGAGGCAACAGGTCCTTCTACGAAGTTGGTAAGCCTTTTGCCTATAAGGTAAAAGTAAAGGATAAGGAAGATGGTACTCTAGGCATGTCGGGCGCAGCCTCGGGGATCTCTGCTGAACAAGTGGCGGTTACCATTGACTACTTGGCCGAAGGTTACGATCAGGTAGCGATTGCGCAGGGACATCGTTCGGCCGACGCCGGGGCGCTGTTTGCCTCGGGTAAGAAACTCATCGAAGCCAGCGATTGCATGGCCTGCCACAGCACCACAAAGAAATCCATCGGACCAGCTTATGCCGACGTTTCCAAAAAATACAAGGGCGATGCCAGTGCGTTGGAACGTCTAACAAAGAAGGTAATTGGCGGCGGCGGTGGCGTTTGGGGCGAAATCGCCATGTCGGCCCACCCGCAGCTTTCGGCAACCGATGCTGCTGACATGGTGAAGTACATCCTGAGCGTATCGAGCGAAGCCCCTGCTACCAGTTCCCTGCCCGTAGCAGGGGTCTATACCGCTAAGCTGCCGGAGGGCGACAAAGGTAAAGGCGTATTCATTGTGCGGGCTTCCTACGAGGACAAAGGTGCCAACGGGCTACCTTCGTTGAGGTCGGAGCAGGTGCTTGTGCTGCGCAATGCCAAAATGGATGCGCATGCTTTCGACACCTACGACAACATCAATAAAATGTCATTTGGGGGGAACAACCTGGCTATTCCCTCCAAATCCGGTTCATTCGCTGAAATCAAAAAAGTGGATTTGACTGGAATTAAGGAACTTCGTATCCTGGCTACTGCTCCCAAGCCTCAGCTCAATGCCAAAGGAGGTAAAGTAGAGTTGCGCCTCGACAGCCCCACGGGCACCCTCCTGGGGGAGTCCAAATTCCTAGAACCTTCCGATAAAATGGACTTTACCCCCTCTCAACTAACCCTACCCCTGAAATTACCCGTCCCCTTTGATAACAAACCGCACGACATATACCTGGTGTTTGTCAATCCTGCGGAGGCCTCTGGTAGCCTGATGGTGGTTATGGGGGCAGAAATAGTACTCACATCCAATGGGAAGTAGTAGCTAGTCAATCCAAACTCTTATTACCACCTTTAACCCCTTATTTCAATGAAACAATCAAGTATTTTCCTCATCCTGCTGTTCGTAAGCATTGCCTTCAAAGGTATTGCGCAAGCCTCTGCCCCCGCCGATTTTTTTGCCGGCAAATGGGAGATCACGGTCTCAGGAACCCCCAATGGGGACGTTAAATTTGTTACGGAGCTCGTCCGCCAGGAAGGCAAACTCACCGGCGAGATGGTAAACGGCGCGGATCCATCCGGAAAACGGACTTTCACAAAAATCGAAGAGAGTGCGGATAAGCTGGTTCTCTATTTTGATTCTTCCCAGGCCGGAGAGATCGCGATTAACCTGATGAAGGTGGATGATGACAACCTTAAAGGGACGCTGATGGAGAGTTTTGAAACAACAGCGAAGCGGATCAAAGAATAGTCGCTTTTAGGAAGTATAGTGCACTGCACACAACAAGGGCGACCCGAAAAAGTCGCCCTTGTTTTTTTGAAATAGAGTGGTTCCTGAAAGCAACAAGTCACCAGAAAAAAGCTCACTTCCAACGACGCCTTTATCGGATCTTAATGGATGGGTACATTTCCTGCAAAATTTGTAGTTCAATTTTTTGCATCTGTTCAGAGTTGTAAAACCAGGTTCTTACGATTTTTTCGTTTTCATCATCATTGAATCCGTAGAAGAACAGAATCCACAACTCGGGGTGTGACGGATTAGCCGGTTCTTCTTCAATTCTGACGACCTTGGATCGTTCTACGGGGGGATTGATGCCTTTTAGTTTAAAGGCACTCTGAATGAACTTCATAGCGCATGTACTTAGAAAGTTAAAACCCGCAAAAGATACTGAATGTTATACAATTACACACCAAGTAACTTGTCATTTTCTCTTAGGTAGGCCTCAATGGGCTCGCGTTCCTGTCGGCAGATCGTGATGCCAACGGTCAAAAACTCGATCAGAAACCCAGGCATAAATGACGATCCAGCCTCCAATGCCTTGGGCAAATTGGAGGAGGAACTACAAATTTTCCTGAAATCTTAAAAAAATCAAAATTCTGCTTTTCAAGAAAGCTCAATGCTGTGACACTGAGGTGAACCGATATACACTATCACCCCAAGCCAGTCAAGTATACTACACTTGCCAATTCGTAAGCTAATTGAAATAGCTACAAAAATAATAAATAAATGTAACTATTTTCATTCCAGTGCTTGCAATTATATTGATTTATTTTTAATTTAACATTCTCAATGCACTACCACCGATTCAGGTCGCTAATCAGCCTTTATTTCACACGCTACAATACGAAAGCTATATCGTTTATAGCTATACTTCAATTTATAGTGCAGGACTGGCTTCGTCTCAGGCCTGTGCCTAGGTAAGTTTTTTTAGTGTTTAGGAACCACATCATCACTTACAAAAGCATATCGACAGGTAATTTTTAGGTAAACTGTCAGATCATATCGTTATAGATTGCATTTATGGTGAGGTCAAAACCATTGATTTTTGTGAACAACAGTAACATTTGTTTAATACCCTTTTCAATCATGATTAAAGTTAACCAAACGATCAAAACCCTGTTGTTTAGGCTGGAAAACAAGACTCATGAAGACTTATTTGTCTCAAAAGCGCTCTCGGAAAATGTGGTTTTTTCGAAAGTTTGGCTCAAAGAGATCAAAAAGAATGATTCTATTGCTGAAGGCAGTGATGGGCCATTTACTTTTTATTTTATCAAGAGCAACGAAGGTGCCTTCATAGGGGCAGTTCTGGACCAATTGCACAATCTTTACTTTTATATGCTGCCTGCCTACCGAAGTAAAGGGCATATGTCACGGGCACTGGCCGATACGATTCTGCCTCACCTATTTCAGGACAGATACTTCCAACGAATCAGCTGTAATCAAACCTATAATCATTATAGCAATAGGGCGGCCAAGGCAATCATTCAAAAATTGGGTTTTGTGAACACAGCAGGTGAGGGGAGCAGAGACTTCATTCTCTATCACAACTTGTTTTTGAACCCGGACGAGCGAGCAAATTTGGCTCATCATACCGGATGTGCCAATGGTACTGAAGAAATTCCACAGAACAGAATCGAGGAGCTCAGTAAACAGATATACTACGCCTCGAGATTATTGGCAATGGTACAGGCAGAGATTGAGATGAGGCTTGGGGATACTGAATATGCCCAAAGCCTGCTTGCCAAAAAGAATGAAATTAAAGACATGGCATTTCGTCTACAAAGTGTGCTCCTTACAGATCAAAGTATGGCGGACGCATATTTTTGAAAATAAGAGTTATTGAAAACTATTACGCGCTTTGGATAGTCAATTGATCCCAAATCAGGTAGGATAAAGGTTGGCTAGTACAGCTCCTGACAACCATTCAATGAACTTCTGAGGGAGAATGATTACACCAATTCCCTTCCATCTCTATTTTATATCTCCCATATTGCTACGGAAAGGGGTAGCGCTTTTTCCGTAGCAATCTTATTCTCTGGGGGGAGGCACAAGTAGTCGTTGACCTTTGACCAAACAACGAGTTGAAAGAGTCGCGGCAGTTTAATTAGGCCGTCCACCATACTTCTTCCAGATAGGGCTCCATATGTGCAACCGGAGTCAAGGGCACACTATGGAAATACAGCATGTGAGGTAAGAATTTGTGAAGCGGATGAGGGGATAGCAAAATTTTTTTGTTGGTATGAGTCGAAACAGAAAGGGGGCATTGAAGTATTTTCAAAATATTAAAACACAGACTATTGGAATTAGAAAAAAAATGCCTTAATTTTGCGGTCTGATTTTTGGGAAGGAGTGTGTGAACGAGGCAAAGCTCAGGTTCTCAATCGGATAAGAAAAGTACATTTAGCAACAGACTTACAAATAAAATTCACCATCCATCATGGCACGTGATCTAAGACTTACAAGAAATATTGGTATTGCCGCTCACATTGACGCCGGTAAGACAACCACCACCGAGCGTATTCTTTATTACGCCGGGGTTAGCCACAAAATCGGGGAAGTACACGACGGTGCCGCTACCATGGACTGGATGGAGCAAGAGCAGGAGCGTGGAATTACCATTACGTCCGCTGCTACCACGGTAGACTGGATGTACCGTGATGAAAAGTACCACATAAATATCATTGACACTCCCGGCCACGTAGACTTTACGGTTGAGGTAAACCGCTCCCTCCGCGTATTGGACGGACTAGTGTTCCTGTTCAGCGCCGTGGATGGCGTAGAGCCTCAGTCAGAAACCAACTGGCGTCTGGCTAATAACTATAATGTAGCTCGTATCGGATTTGTAAATAAGATGGACCGTTCCGGTGCTGACTTTTTGCAGGTTTGCGCTCAGGTAAAAGAAATGCTCGGCAGCTACGCTGTGCCCCTTCAATTGCCCATCGGTGCCGAAGAGAACTTCCGCGGAGTGGTGGATCTGGTAAATTTCCGGGGTATTGAGTGGAACGAAGACGACAAAGGAATGACCTTCCGTGAGGTACCTATTCCTGACGATATGCTGGAAGAAGCTACCGAGTGGCGCGAGAAATTGCTCGAAGCCGTAGCCGAATTCGACGATACCCTGATGGAGAAGTACTTTGAAGATCCTGCTTCGATTTCGGAAGATGAAATCCTTGCAGCACTTCGCGCAGCTACCATCAGCATGAAGATTGTACCCATGCTGTGCGGCTCTTCTTTCAAAAATAAAGGTGTGCAAACCATGCTGGATTATGTGATGGCAATTCTGCCTTCACCCCAGGATCGTGGTACCATTACCGGTACGGATCCCCGCACCGAGCAGCCCGTAACACGGCAGCCCGTAGGTACTGATCCTTTCTGCGCCCTGGCGTTCAAAATTGCTACTGACCCCTACGTAGGTCGTTTGTGCTTTATTCGGTCGTACTCAGGTACCCTGGAGTCTGGTTCTTACGTTCTGAACAATCGTTCAGGAAATAAAGAGCGTATCTCCCGTATTTTCCAGATGCACGCCAACAAGCAGAATCAGATTGACCGCCTGGAAGCGGGTGACATCGGAGCTGTGGTTGGATTTAAAGATATTAAAACCGGTGATACCCTGTCGGACGAAAAGAACCCGATCGTTCTTGAATCCATGGTATTCCCCGAGCCCGTTATCGGATATGCCATCGAGCCTAAGAAAACGGCCGACCAGGACAAGTTCGGTAATGCCATTGCGAAGTTGATCGAAGAAGATCCAACCTTGCAGGTAAATACGGACGAAGAAACCGGACAAACCATTATCCGCGGGATGGGAGAGCTTCACCTCGAAATCATCATCGACCGCATGCGTCGTGAGTTCAAGGTAGAAGTAAATCAGGGTGCTCCTCAGGTAGCGTACAAGGAAGCCTTGACTAAGAATTTCGACCACCGCGAAGTATACAAGAAGCAAACGGGTGGACGTGGTAAGTTTGCCGATATCGCTTTCGAAATCGGACCACGCGATGATCACGAAGAAGGCAAGGAGAAAAATCACGGACTACAGTTTGTCAACGCCATCGTAGGTGGTGTAATTCCCCGCGAATTTATCCCATCTATTCAGAAAGGCTTCGACGAAGCGATGAAGAATGGTCCGTTGGCAGGCTACCCACTGGATTCCATGAAAGTTCGTCTTTACCACGGGTCATTCCACGATGTAGATTCGGATTCCTTCTCTTTTGAGATGGCCGCTCGGATTGGCTTTAAGGAGTCTGCTCGTCATGCAGGTGCCAAAATATTAGAGCCCATCATGTCGGTAGAAGTGGTATCACCAGAAGAGTATACGGGCCCCATCACGGGTGACCTTAACCGTCGCCGCGGACTCATGAAAGGAATGGACACGAAGGCAGGTTCACAGGTGATCAAGGCAGACGTACCTCTTTCCGAACTTTTTGGATACGTTACCGATCTACGCACGATTACCTCAGGACGTGCCACGGCCAGCTTAACGTTCTCTCACTATGAGATCATCCCCCAAAACTTAGCTGAGGCTGTGATCACAAAAGCAAAGGGAGCGGTTAACGCCTAAAAATACAATAGAAACAGCAGGACAATACTCCTGCTGTTTCTAGTAAATAAAAATCGCATTAGTGAAGCAAATGGTTCTTTCGCTAATGGTAGCTTGTCGGGAACAGGCCTTTTTCATGAACCAATTCTAGTAAAAAAGCAATGAATCAAAAAATTCGCATTAAACTCAAATCTTTCGACCATAACCTGGTGGATAAGTCGGCCGAGAAAATCGTAAAGGCCGTGAAAGCAACGGGAGCCGTAGTAAGTGGACCTATCCCTTTGCCTACCGAGAAGGAGATCTTTACCGTTCTTCGTTCACCCCACGTAAACAAGAAAGCCCGGGAGCAGTTCCAGCTTTGCACGTACAAGCGGTTGGTAGATATTTTCTCAACAAGTGCCAAAACCGTTGACGCCCTCATGAAGCTGGAATTGCCCAGCGGAGTAGACGTTGAGATTAAGGTGTAAATTAAAAAAGACAGGAAGTCCCCGATAATTTATCTTCCTGTTCTGATCACATATTGGTCGGGTGAAGGTCCGGTAATCCGGAAACCACATCTGAGTTCTTCTTGCCGGAAAGAGCATGGTCTGCTCTGAGAATAGATTCACGGCAATGATTGAAGTCAGATGTACCCACATCTGACTTTTTTTGTTGATAATCAGAAAAATAATAACGGAAAGGGCTTAGGATAGTCAGAATGATTTCACTAACTTTGCAGTCCGTTTCAAAAAATAGGTTTAATCCTGCTTTATTAAAACAATAAAAGATGTCTGGTTTAATAGGAAAAAAGATCGGAATGACCAGTTTGTACAATGCTGACGGGCAGGCTCTGGCATGTACGGTAATTCAAGCTGGTCCCTGCGTTGTAACGCAGGTAAGATCCGAAGAAAAAGATGGCTACAAAGCGCTTCAGCTTGCATTTGGTGAGAAGAAAGAAAAAAGCACCACCAAGCCAATGCTGGGTCACTTCAAAGCCGCCAACACGACTCCCAAGCAAAAGCTGGTTGAGTTTAAGTACTTCGAAGAGGAGCACGAACTAGGTAAAACACTTTCCATTCAGGACATTTTCATCGAGGGTGAGTTCGTGGATGTGATCGGTAAAGCCAAAGGACGCGGTTTCCAGGGAGTTGTAAAGCGCCACGGATTTAGCGGAGTGGGTGGTCAAACCCACGGTCAGCATAACCGTGCCCGTCACCCGGGTTCAATAGGTGCCTGTTCATTTCCATCACGTGTCTTTAAGGGCATTCGTATGGGTGGACGTATGGGTAACAACCGGGTGAAGATTCAGAACCTGCGTATTCTGAAAGTAATGCCCGAGCAAAACCTTCTGGTTGTTAGTGGCTCGATCCCCGGTTCAAAGAATTCATTTGTAATCATTGAGAAATAAAACCGATGGAACTGTCCGTAATTAATATAAAAGGAGAAGATACCGGTAAGAAGGTAACACTTTCGGATGATATCTTCGGCATAGAGCCTAACGAGCATGCCATCTATCTGGATGTAAAGCAATACCTGGCCAATCAGCGTCAGGGAACTCACAAAGCCAAGGAGCGTGCGGAAGTTAACTATTCTACGCGCAAGCTTAAGCGGCAAAAGGGAACTGGTGGTGCACGTGCAGGTAGCCGTAAATCCCCCGTATTTGTAGGAGGTGGCCGTATTTTTGGTCCCCGTCCAAGAGACTACGGTTTTAAGGTAAATAAGAAAGTTAAAGATTTGGCCCGTAAGTCTGCATTGACTGCTAAGGCAAGCGAGAATTCAGTTTCTATCGTAGAGACTTTCACGTTTGACGCTCCCAAGACCAAATCCTACCTTAATTTACTGGATGCTCTTTCAATGACGGGTAAGAAAACCCTCTTGATCCTGGCCGAAGCCGACAAGAATGTATACCTGTCGGGCCGGAACATACCAAAAACCAAGATCGCTACTGCTGATATGGTAAATACGTATGACCTTATGCATGCAGACCGTCTTTTGATTAGCGAGCCTGCACTATCAATACTGGAAACCCTATTGAACAAATAAAGAAATGAGTGTACTTAAGCGTCCGATCATAACCGAAAAGATAACCGCTCAGGGGGGTCTTGGAAAGTACGCCTTTGAAGTATCCAAAGATGCGAATAAGGTTGAGATAAAGAAGGCTGTTGAGAAAATGTACGGCGTAACGGTGACTAGCGTAAATACCATGCGTTGCATTGGAAAAACAAAAACCCGTATTTCGGCTGGCAAGTTTATCTCCGGAAAAACATCAACGTATAAGAAAGCAATCGTTACTGTGGCCCAGGGAGAGATCATCGATATCTACGGCGAAGTATAATTCGATAGCTGACTGATTCAATAACATTGACGAGCATATAGCAATGGCAGTTAAAAAATTAAAACCTACAAGTCCGGGACAACGTTTCCGTATAGCTCCATCTTTCACGGAGATCACGGCATCCAAGCCTGAGCGTAGCTTGATCGAATCGATCAAGAAATCCGGTGGACGAAATAGCAAGGGTCGTCGCACCATGCGTCATATCGGTGGTGGTCACAAGCGGATGTACCGTGTGATTGATTTCAAGAGAAATCGATTCGAAGAGACGGCCACTGTCATGACGATCGAATACGATCCCAATCGTTCGGCCCGAATTGCATTGGTTGAGTATGCTGATGGAGAAAAGCGGTATATCCTTGCTCCAAATGGCCTAAACGTAGGCCAGAAGATTATTTCCGGAGCGAGTGTACCTCCCGAGGTAGGTAATACCCTTCCGCTGAGTGCAATGCCCATTGGTACCATTGTACACAACATCGAGCTTACTCCCGGTAAAGGAGGTCAGTTTGCCCGTAGCGCCGGTACCTACGCTCAGTTAGTAGCTCGGGAAGGTCGGTATGCTGTACTTAGGCTTCCTTCCAGCGAAATGCGCATGATCCTTTCGGCTTGCGTAGCTACGGTTGGAACAGTATCTAACTCTACCCACATGAACGTGAACCTCGGTAAAGCCGGACGGAAGCGTTGGCTAGGACGCCGTCCACGGGTTAGAGGTGTAGCTATGAACCCAGTAGATCACCCAATGGGTGGTGGTGAAGGGCGTGCGTCAGGAGGTCAGCCTCGTTCACGCAATGGCCAGTTCGCCAAAGGGTTGAAGACCAGAAACCGCAAGAAGCATTCTGAAAAACTGATTATTAGCAGACGTAAAAAGTAAGATAGCTACATGGCACGTTCATTAAAAAAAGGACCTTATATAGATTATCGCTTGGACAATAAAATCCAGGCGATGAATAACGCAACCCGCAAGTCGGTTATCAAGACCTGGTCACGCCGGTCCATGATTTCTCCCGATTTTATCGGACACACGTTTGCCGTTCACAATGGCAATAAGTTCATACCTGTGTATGTGACTGAAAATATGGTAGGGCACAAGCTCGGCGAGTTTGCACCAACCCGGAACTTCCGCGGTCACACTGCCAAAAAGGATAAGGGGAAGACGATAAACTTTGTTGATTGCGAACCTTTGCTGTAAAGCCCTGGTACGCTAAACTGAAAGAACATGGAAGCAAAAGCAATACTTAAGAATGTACCTACCTCGCCTCGTAAGATGCGGCTGGTAGCCGACATGATTCGCGGTCAAAAGGTCAGCAAAGCTTTGGCCCTACTAAAATTTCAGCCCAATGCGGCCTCACCTATCCTGCATAAAGTACTGCTTTCAGCCGTAGCCAATTGGCAGCAAGGAAACGAGGATGCCAAAATTGAAGATGCTGATCTCTATGTAAAGACAATGTTTGTGGATGGAGGACGTATGCTGAAGCGCCTTCGCCCTGCTCCTCAAGGACGGGCACACCGCATTCGCAAACGTTCCAATCACATTACCATTGTGATTGCTGATGCTTCGACCGAAGCAAATTTTGTAGAAGCAGAAGAAAGTAACACCGAATCATAAACGATCTAGATATAAAATGGGACAAAAGGTAAACCCAATAGGTCTGAGACTAGGCATCGTTAGAGGATGGGACTCGAGCTGGTATGGTGGAAAGGACTTCTCTGACAAATTAGTGGAAGACGAAAAAATCCGTAATTACATTCAGGCTCGTATTCCTAAAGGATCAATCTCAAAGGTGGTCATTGAGCGCACCTTGAAGCGGATTACCCTTACTATCCACACGGCTCGTCCAGGTATTGTAATTGGTAAAGGCGGAAGTGAAGTTGATAAAATTAAGGAGGAGCTTAAAAAAATAACCGGCAAGGACGTTCAGATTAACATCTACGAAATTAAACGTCCCGAAATCGATGCCAAGTTAGTGGGCGAAGCTATTGCTCAGCAGCTTCAGGCTCGTATTTCGTATCGCCGGGCCATGAAGCAGTCCATTTCATCGGCTATGCGAGTGGGTTCACAAGGAATTAAAATACGCCTGTCCGGACGTTTGGGAGGAGCCGAAATGGCCCGTACCGAAGAATACAAGGAAGGTCGTATTCCTTTACACACCCTGCGTGCTGACATTGATTACGCCGTATCCGAAGCCCAAACTATCTACGGAAAGATTGGTATTAAGGTATGGGTCTTCAAAGGCGAGTTGTACGGAAAGCGGGATCTGACTCCAAGTGCAGCTACTGCTCAGGCTGATCGTAATGATCGTGGTGAAGTGAGCCGTGGTGGCCGGGGTGGAGAGCGCCGGGGCCGGGGTGGTGACAACGAAAAGGGAGGAGCCGATCGCGCCGACCGTCGTAAAAGAACCAGAAATAAGAAGAAGTAATCAGAACGATTTCCGACGCCAGGCGGCGGTATAAATAAATCAGAATCATGTTACAGCCGAAAAGAACCAAATTTCGTAAGCAGCAGAAAGACAAAGGCGGCTTCAACGGAATTGCATCGCGTGGACACCAGATTGCCTTTGGATCCTTCGCAATTAAGGCCCTCGAGCCAGGTTGGTTGACCGCCCGCCAAATCGAAGCGGCCCGTATATCTGTTACTCGTGCTATGAAACGGGAAGGCCAGGTTTGGATTCGCGTATTCCCCGACAAGCCTATTACGAAGAAGCCCGCCGAGGTACGTATGGGTAAGGGAAAAGGAGCACCCGAATACTGGGTAGCTATGATCAAACCCGGAACCATCATTTTTGAAGCAGCCGGAGTAGATCTTGATACCGCAAACGAAGCCCTTCGGTTAGCCGCTCAGAAGCTTCCGGTAAAGACTAAGTTCATCGTCCGTCGCGATTATCAGGAATAGGATATATTCCGGTATTGTCATACCTGATGCATCTTCTGAATCATACAAATTGATAAAGCAATGAAGAACCAAGAAATAAAAGCCCTTTCAGCAGACCAATTGAAGGAGCAAATCGCCCAGGAAAGAGAGCGCTTATTGCGTTTGAAGTTTGCCCATGCAGTTTCTCCCATTGAGAACCCGATTCGGATTCGGGCTGCCCGCAAGCAAATTGCCCGGCTTTTGACAGAGCTAACGGTAAAATCTTCCCAACCGCAATAATTAGCAGCTAAGAAATCATGGAGGAATTAAAGAGAAATCTACGGAAAGAAAGAGTAGGCCGTGTCGTAAGTGACAAGATGGAAAAGTCTTGTGTCATTACGGTCGAACGTAAGGTCAAGCATCCAATGTATGGTAAGTTTATGAAGAAAACTTCCAAGTTGATGGTGCATGACGAGAATAACCAATGCGGAATCGGCGATACGATTCGTGTTATGGAAACCCGCCCGCTTAGCAAGAATAAGCGCTGGAGATTAATAGAAATCATCGAAAGAGCGAAGTAACAATGGTACAGCAAGAATCAAGACTTTCCGTAGCTGATAATAGCGGAGCCAAAGAGGTACTCGTGATTCGGGTACTAGGTGGCACCGGTAAGCGCTACGCCACAGTTGGCGACAAGATTGTCGTGACGGTGAAATCAGCCTTATCTTCTAGTAGTATGAAGAAAGGTACAGTATCCAAGGCGGTAGTTGTGCGTACAAAAAAAGAGATACGTCGGAAGGATGGAACGTATATTCGTTTTGAGGATAATGCCGCTGTACTGCTTAATGCCAACAATGAGCCTCGTGGAACTCGTATTTTTGGTCCCGTGGCACGTGAGTTGCGCGAGAAGCAATTTATGAAAATTGTTTCTTTGGCTCCCGAAGTACTCTAAGTTCGTACGGTCAAGATGTAGTTCTTTGAACTGATAAAGAATACCAACAATGGAAAATAAGAAAAAGACGCAGCCGAAGTTTCACATCCGTACAGGAGATACTGTCATGGTGATTTCCGGCAATTCGAAAGGCAAAACCGGGAAAGTAACGTCTGTCCTTGTAAGCAAGCAACGCGCAGTGGTGGAAGGTGCCAATATGATTACCAAGCACCTGAAGCCAAATGCTCAGAATCCTCAGGGATCAATCGAGAAAGTGGAAGGTACCATCCACATCAGTAATCTGATGGTCGTTGATCCAGCCACCGGAGAAGCTACCCGCACGGGAAGGCGTGTGAACGACAAAGGCAAACTACAGCGCTTCTCCAAAAAATCAGATAAGTTTATCTGATTAGCTTGACATAGCAAGCATACCGATAGTATATAACACATAGTGGGTCGGAAATCCACTACAACATGTCAATAATTACATGGCAACTCCAAGATTAAAAGAAAAATATCTGTCTGATATTAAAGATCAACTGAAAGAGAAATTTCAGTTTAAATCAATCATGCAGGTTCCCCGCCTTACGAAAATAGTTCTGAACAAGGGAATCGGTGCCGCTGTTGCGGATAAGAAGTTAGTGGATGTAGGGGTAGAAGAGTTGGGACTTATTACGGGTCAGAAAGCTGTTCCAACCATCTCGAAGAAAGCTGTATCTAACTTTAAGCTTCGTGAAAATATGCCGATCGGCGCGAAAGTAACACTTCGGGGCGACCGCATGTATGAATTCCTGGATCGTCTTACTGCGATCGCCATGCCCCGTGTACGCGATTTCAAAGGGATTAGTGATAAGGGATTTGATGGCCGTGGCAACTATACATTCGGAGTGAAAGAGCAAATTATCTTCCCCGAGATCAGTATCGACAAAGTGAATAAGATCACGGGAATGGACATTACGTTTGTTACTTCAACAAACTCCGATGAGCAAAGTTACGAGTTGCTGAAAGCACTCGGTATGCCCTTCGCGAATGCTGCGAAAAATCAATAATTCTAAGAGCAAGATATTTTCATAGACAATGGCAAAAGAATCTGTAAAAGCCCGGGAAAGAAAAAGACAACGTTTGGTGGATAGATACGCTGACAAGCGTGCCAAATTGAAAGAAGCCGGCGATTGGGTGGCTTTGGACAAACTTCCCCGTAATTCATCACCAGTGCGGTTGCACAATCGTTGCAAAATCACAGGTCGCCCTCGCGGCTACATGCGAAAATTCGGAATTTCACGTGTTCTCTTCCGCGACATGGCATCTCAGGGAAAGATTCCTGGCGTTACCAAAGCAAGTTGGTAAGAACCCTTTTAATTCTGATTTCAATTACTTAACTTTGCACGCCTTTTTCAGGAGTGCTTAAACAGGTCACAAAAATGGTAACGGATCCCATAGCAGACTATCTGACTCAAATCAGAAACGCCATCAAGGCGAAGCACCGGGTTGTTGAGATACCTGCTTCCAACATAAAGAAAGAAATAACGAAAGTACTGTTTGAAAAAGGGTACATTCAAAGCTATAAATTTGATGAAAATGGCCCACAAGGTACCATCAAAATCGCCTTGAAATATAACCCGGTCACCAAGCAGCCCGCCATCGTCAAAATCCAGCGTGTTAGTAAGCCAGGTCTTCGTAAATACTCAGGTTCTACCGAAATTCCCCGCGTACTGAGTGGATTAGGAACGGTGATTATTTCGACCTCCAAAGGTGTAATGACCGATAAGGAGGCCCGCACGATGAATGTGGGTGGTGAAGTATTATGTTACGTGTACTAATCGTAAAGTCCAGCAAGAAATGTCACGAATAGGAAAGAAAATTATAGAACTACCCGCCGGTATCACGGTATCCGTGAACGATGAGAACGTAGTATCTGTTAAAGGACCCAAGGGTACGCTTACCCAGTCGGTTGATAAGGATATGACCGTTGAAGTAGAAGGTAGCGAGCTGAAAGTAGTTCGCCCAAGTGAGCAAAAACGCCACAAAGCCCTTCATGGACTTTACCGTTCACTGATTAACAACATGATTATTGGCGTTAATACAGGGTATCGGAAAGAACTAGAAATTGTAGGGGTTGGATATAAGGCTACCGCGGCTAACAACATACTCGAATTGAGTCTGGGGTATTCTCACAGCATTTTTATGGCTGTACCCGAGGAGATCAAGGTTACCACCGTAACCGAAAAAGGTCAGAACCCGAAAGTAATTCTGGAAGGAATTGATAAGGAATTGATTGGTTCGGTAGCTGCTAAAATAAAGTCACTTCGTAAAGTGGAGCCTTACAAAGGTAAAGGTATACGCTTCGTGGGTGAGCAGGTTCGTCGTAAGGCGGGTAAGGCAGCTTCTAAGAAATAGTAATATCCCGAGAGGGAGTATTTTTAAACAAGTACATACGATCATACAATGGCGACTGCAAAAACAGATAGGAGACAACGCCTCAAATATCATATTCGTAAGAAGGTACACGGAAGTTCGGAAAGGCCTCGTTTGTCGGTTTTTCGTTCTAACACCAACATTTACGTACAGGTGATTGACGATGAGAAAGGCGTGACAATTGTAAGTGCATCCTCTCACGATTTGGGTGAGAAAAAATGGAATACTAACGCAGAAGCAGCGGCACTAGTTGGCAAAAAAGTGGCCGAGAAAGCTCTTGAAGCCGGTATTTCGGCGGTTGTTTTTGACCGCAATGGCTACTTGTACCACGGAAAAGTTAAAGCATTAGCTGAAGCAGCCCGTGAGGGTGGACTTAAATTCTAAGACATACGATTATGCAGAATATCAACCGACCTACAAAGGTCAACGAATCAGAGCTCAAAGAGCGTGTTGTTGCCATCAATCGGGTAGCCAAAGTTGTAAAGGGAGGACGTCGTTTTAGTTTTTCTGCCATTGTGGTGGTAGGTGACGGCAAAGGTGTAGTAGGATATGGGTTAGGCAAGGCAAACGAGGTAACCGATGCTATTGCAAAGGGAATTGATGATGCCAAGAAAAACCTTTTCCAAATTCCCCTTCTGAAAACTACTGTACCCCACGTAATGGAAGGTAAGTATAGCGGTGGTTTTGTGCTGATCAAGCCAGCTGCTCCTGGTACCGGGGTTATTGCGGGTGGTGCTATGCGTGCCGTATTGGAGGCTGCCGGTATCCATGATGTGTTAGCAAAATCCAAGGGCTCTTCCAATCCCCACAACGTGGTGAAAGCGACTATCGATGCTCTGATGAAAATGAGAGCTCCCCATCAGGTAGCTTTCCAACGCGGAGTAAAGTTGGAAAAAGTATTCAACGGGTAACTCTTCATACGAGTTATACTCCTAACAAAAAGCAACCATGTCAAAAGTTCGTATTACCCAGATTAAGAGCACAATCAATCGACCTGAGAACCAGAAGCTTACGGTGAAAGCTTTGGGGCTAGGAAAGATTAACCGCTCTGTAGAGAAAGAAAATAACGATTCTATTGCGGGTATGATCCGTAAGGTGAGTCATTTGGTCAAAGTAGAAGAAATTTAAAATATATACCAGTCATGAATCTTAGTTCACTAAAACCGGCAGCCGGTTCGGTAAAAGGAAATAAGCGAATAGGACGCGGAACCGGTTCAGGTCGGGGAGGTACTTCGACCCGTGGACACAAGGGAGCTCAATCACGCTCAGGATATAGTGCCAAGCGTAGCTTCGAAGGCGGGCAGATGCCCTTGCAGCGTCGTGTTCCTAAGTTTGGTTTTAACAATATTAATCGGGTAGAGTACAAAGCCCTTAACCTCGATGCAATCCAGGATCTGGTTGAGAAAACCGGAACTAGTGTTGTTGATATTGAAACGCTACGTAACAACGGGTTAGCGAGCAAGAAAGACCTTGTAAAAGTACTTAATCGCGGCGAAATTACTTCGGCTATTGAAGTACACGCTCATGGCTTTTCAAAAAGCGCCGTTGAGGCGATTGAGAAGGCAGGAGGAAAGGTTGTCAAATTGTAATCCTGTTGGTGTCCAACTCACGTTAATGTTTGAACGAACCCCAGGTTATACAAGACTTTTCATATGAAACGATTCATCGATACAATTAAAAATATCTTTTCAATTGAGGAGTTGAGAACTCGTATTCTCAACACTCTTTTGTTTATAACGATATTCCGTTTGGGGTCGTTTGTAGTCCTGCCCGGTATCGAGCCTGATCGCATGAACTTCTCTGCTCAGGGCTTATTAGGACTACTAGATACATTCTTGGGAGGAGCCTTTAGTAAGGCCTCTATATTTGCCTTGGGAATCATGCCGTACATTTCGGCTTCCATTGCCATTCAGTTGTTGACAATGGCGATGCCCTACTTCCAAAAAATGCAGAAGGAAGGAGAGTCTGGACGTAAAAAACTGAATCAAATTACCCGTGTTCTGACGATCGTGGTTACGTTTGCCCAGGGGCTTACCTACCTTAAAACTACCGTACCGGACGAGGCGCTATTGGTTTCTAGGAGTATTTTTACGGTTTCTTCGGTGTTCATCCTTATTGCCGGTACCATGTTTTGTATGTGGCTTGGCGAACGCATCACGGACAAAGGGGTTGGAAATGGTATTTCCATGCTGATTATGATTGGTATCGTTTCCCGTTTTCCAGGTGCCATCTATCAGGAGTTCACGTCACGTGGAAGCGGGCAGATCCTCATCTTTGTACTTGAACTCGTAGCGCTTTACTTTGTTATTATGGGGGCAGTCATGCTCACTCAGGCTGTTCGGCGAGTCCCTATACAGTATGCCAAACAGGTAGTTGGGAATAGAGTAGTCGGAGCAGGGCAGCGTCAGTATCTACCCCTCAAAGTGAATGCAGCTGGGGTAATGCCCATTATATTTGCCCAGGCACTCATGTTTTTGCCAGCTGCTATTGCCGGCCTCTTTGCTGAGACTAGTGATTTTGCAAGTAACGTAGCTACTGCCTTTGCAACCTACACCACCTGGCAATACAATTTGCTTTTCGCTGTCCTCATTATAGTCTTTACTTTTTTCTATACTGCTATTTCAGTTAACCCCCAGCAAATTGCGGATGATATGAAAAGGGGAGGTGGTTTTGTTCCCGGTATCAAACCTGGTCAACAGACTTCCGACTATATCAGTACCATCCTGGATCGTATTACATTTCCGGGGTCTATCATGCTGGCGGTCGTAGCTATTCTACCTGCCTTTGCCAGCCTCCTTGGAATGACGAGCTCTTTCGCCCAATTTTTCGGAGGAACGTCGCTATTGATTATGGTCGGTGTTGTACTTGATACGTTGCAGCAGGTAGAGAGTTATTTGCTAATGCGTCGCTACGAGGGATTAATGAAATCGGGACGAATCAAAGGACGGACTGAAACCATAGCGGTTTAAGACTATGATCTACCTGAAAACTAATCAGGAGATTGAGCTAATAAAAAAGAGCGCAATAGTTCTTGGAAAAGCTCACGCTGAAGTAGCCAAATGGGTTAAGCCAGGCGTTACCACCAAGCAGTTGGATGCTGTTGCGGAAGAATACATACGGGATCATAACGGAACCCCCTCGTTTAAGGGATTCAATGGTTTTCCATCCTCGTTGTGTATTTCAGTAAACGAAGTAGTCGTTCATGGATTTCCAAGTGGGTACGAGTTGCGGGAAGGTGATATCATCTCCATTGACTGTGGAGTAAAATTAAATGGGTATCACAGCGATAGCGCTTATACCTATCCCGTAGGGGAGGTTTCGGATGATGTTTTAGCCCTATTAAGACGCACAAAGAAATCCCTGTACCTGGGCATTGAAAAAGCCTGTGATGGATTGCGAATGGGTGACATTGGGTTTGCGATTCAAAACTACGTGGAACAATTCGATTACTCTGTCATCAGAGAACTCGTTGGGCACGGAATCGGTAAGAGCCTGCACGAAAGTCCGGAAGTACCGAACTACGGGAAGCGAGGAAAGGGAATAAAGCTGAAAGAAGGAATGGTATTGGCCATAGAGCCCATGATCAACCTGGGTAAAAAAAGCGTAGTTCAGGAAAAGGATGGCTGGACCATCCGAACCTCCGATCGAAAACCCTCAGCTCATTTTGAGCACACCGTAGCAATACGCAAAGGGAAGGCCGAAATACTAACGACCTTCGATTATATTGAAGAAGTAACGGCTAACACCAGTTTGATGGTAACGCCACTATAAAAGAGGATAATTAAAAAAAAGAATGGCAAAACAAGCATCCATTGAGCAGGACGGAGTAATCGTAGAAGCGTTGTCTAATGCGATGTTTCGGGTTCAGTTGGAAAACAAGCATGAAGTCATAGCGCATATCTCAGGAAAAATGAGAATGCACTACATCAAAATTTTGCCCGGCGACCGCGTCAAATTGGAGATGTCTCCCTATGATTTGACAAAAGCGAGAATCGTATACCGTTATAAATAATCGTTTGAGAACGTCGCTTACCCTGTAGGCGAAAATCCTGAATAAAAATGAAAGTCAAAGCATCGGTAAAAAAGCGCAGTGAAGACTGCAAAGTGATCCGCCGCAAGGGCAAGATCTATGTAATTAACAAAAAGAATCCTCGGTACAAACAAAGACAAGGATAATTCATTATGGCACGTATTGCAGGAGTTGATATCCCCGATCGGAAAAGAGGCGAAATCGCCCTTACTTATATTTTCGGCATTGGCCGCAGCGCCTCCCGGAGTATTTTGGAAAAAGCAGGTGTTCCTTTTGATAAAAAGGTATCTGAATGGTCTGATGATGAATCAGGAGCTGTTCGTTCCGTTATCGCTAGCGAATACAAAGTAGAAGGTGCGCTGAAGTCAGAAGTGCAGCTGAGCATCAAACGCCTGATGGACATTGCTTGCTATCGTGGGCTTCGTCACCGGAAAGGTTTGCCGCTTCGTGGACAAAGAACGAAGAACAACTCTCGTACACGGAAGGGTAAGCGGAAGACGGTTGCAAACAAGAAGAAAGCTACGAAATAACCAATAGGCGCTGGATCTAGTCGCTTATAAAAAAGAGCAATTGCACAATGGCACAGAATAAAAGAAAAGACAAAGCAAAGAAGAGAGTAGTTGTTGTTGAATCTGTAGGTCAGGTACACATCAAAGCCACTTTCAATAATATCATGATTTCCATTACCAACAATAATGGTCAGGTCATTTCCTGGGCATCAGCTGGTAAGATGGGCTTCCGTGGTTCTAAAAAGAATACCCCTTACGCTGCTCAAACAGCAGCTCAGAACTGTGCTCAGGTTGCTTTTGACCTGGGAATGCGTAAAGCCGAGGTATTTGTGAAAGGCCCGGGATCAGGACGTGAGTCAGCGATCCGTACCATTCAGAATGCGGGTATCGAAGTGTCGTCGATTCGCGACATTACCCCGCTACCCCATAACGGATGCCGTCCTCCCAAGCGCAGAAGAGTATAATTAATTTAATCAGTGGCTGACTGCGCGATTGATAATTTAGGAACTGGGGTTATCCAATCGGCAGCGGTAGAAATCTAAATATAGAAAATGGCACGTTATACAGGTCCCAAGGCAAAAATTTCGAGGCGTTATGGTGAGCCCATCATGGGCCCGAGTAAGGCACTCACAAAAAAGAATTATCCTCCTGGCGTTCATGGCCGGGGGCGTCGTTCCAAGAAATCGGAATATGCACTCCAACTGATGGAGAAGCAAAAGGTAAAGTATACCTATGGCGTATTGGAGCGTCAATTTAGAAATCTTTTCCACCGGGCTGCGGTGAAAGAAGGAATTACGGGTGAAAACTTACTTAAGTTACTGCGAGGCGCGCCTCGACAATACCGTTTTTCGGTTGGGTATAGCACCTACTCGCCGTGCCGCCCGTCAGTTAGTATCTCATAAGCATGTTTTGGTTGATGGTGAAGTTGTAAACATCCCATCTTATTCGCTTCGTCCCGGACAAGTTGTTACGGTACGGGAAAAGTCAAGATCCCTAGAAGCGGTTACCGATAGCCTCTCCGGACATTCGTCCAAGCGCTATACGTGGTTAGAATGGGATGGATCAGAAATGACTGGTAAGTTTGTTACTTACCCCGAGCGCGATCAGATTCCAGAGAACGTGAATGAGCAGCTGATTGTCGAATTGTATTCGAAATAACACATACATTTCTACATAGCCCCGGCCTGGCCGGGGCATCCTTGTACCCCGTACATACGGAAAAGTTTGCGATCGCAAAGGTAACGATGGCCTGATCAATCATCATTTACTACAAAAAAAGGAGACAAAGACTATGTCAATATTAGCATTCCAAATGCCTGATAAAGTCGTGATGGAAAAAGCCGACGACTTTCACGGGTCGTTTGAGTTTAAGCCATTGGAGAAAGGCTATGGCGTAACGATCGGAAACGCGTTGCGTCGTATTTTGCTTTCTTCACTGGAAGGATATGCCATTACGAGTGTGAAGTTCCCCGGTGTGCTTCACGAATTCTCAACCATTGAAGGTGTGGTTGAGGACGTTACAGAAATTATTCTTAACCTTAAGACAGTACGTTTAAAGAAAGTAGTTGATTTAATCGAAAACCGCATCGTTGTTAATCTGAAAAATGTTTCGGTTGTTACAGCGGGGGATATCGGCAAATTTACAAGTTCTTTTCAAATTCTGAACCCTGATCAGATTATTTGTCATCTTAGACGATCAGAAAGAGTTCGAAATGGAAATTCTGATAGACAAAGGTCGCGGCTATGTTCCTGCCGACGAACCACGCGCTAATGAGCTTCCGTTTAGCCACGTGGCAATGGATGCTATTTATACGCCTGTTAAGAATGTAAAATATAGCGTTGAAAATACGCGGGTTGAGCAGAAAACCGACTACGAACGGTTGCTGATCGACATTCAGACCGATGGCTCGATTCATCCCGAGGAAGCTCTTAAAGGAGCTGCTAATATTTTGATTCAACACTTCATGCTCTTCTCTGACCAAACGATGACGTTTGAGAAGCAGAAGGCCGAAGAAGACAATCAGGTGGATGAAGAAATGCTACGCATGCGTAAGCTGCTCAAAACCTCGTTGTCTGAGTTGGATTTGTCGGTACGGGCATACAACTGCCTTAAGTCTGCTGATGTGAAGACACTCGGTGACCTGGTTCGACTTGAAATATCGGATATGATGAAGTTCCGGAACTTTGGTAAAAAATCGTTGACGGAATTAGAGCAACTTGTCTCAGAGAAAGGCCTTACTTTTGGTATGGAAGTGGGCAAATACCGCCTGGAAGAGGATTGATACATAAGTTAAATAAGTACGTATTCTGTAGCGCGTAAGAACCGCCGCTCGAAGCTGCTAAACAATTACAAAAATGAGACACGGAAAGAAAGATAACCATTTGGGAAGAACGGCTTCACACCGTCGGGCAATGCTATCAAACATGGCCTCTTCATTAATTTTGCACAAGCGTATCGAGACTACTTTGGCTAAGGCGAAAGAACTCAGAAAATACGTTGAGCCTTTGCTAACCCGCGCTAAGGTAGATTCTACCCACAACCGCCGGATTGTATTCTCTTATCTGCACGACAAAGAGCCCGTTAAAGAGCTTTTCAACGTGGTTGCCGATAAGATAGCCGATCGTCCCGGTGGATATACCCGCATCATCAAATTGGGAAACCGACTGGGTGATGCCGCTGAGATTTGCCTAATGGAATTGGTTGACTTCAATGAAACCTTCCTGATGGTCGATGCTGAGAAGCCAGCGAAAACTCGTCGAAGCCGTCGTGGTGGTAAGAAAGCGGAAAGTGGCGAGCAAACTACTGCTCCAGCAGCCCCCGTAGCCGTTGAGGAAAAAAGTGTATCTCAGTCCGATGACCTGGAAAAGGTAGAAGGAATTGGCCCTAAGATCGCCGAGGTACTAACCGAAGCCGGGGTGGACACATTTGCCAAACTAGCTGACTCGACTCCGGAAGAGATTCGGGAAATCCTGGACAACGCAGGCTCACAATTTGCCTCGCATGATCCCGCTACCTGGCCTCAGCAAGCTAAACTTGCCGCCGAAGGAAAATGGGATGACCTGAAAGCCTGGCAGGACGAATTGGACGGAGGACGCGAAAATTGATAGAACACAAATCAGAAATGATACGAAGTAATTGACAAAAGGGGTTAGACGTTTTCGTTTAACCCCTTTTTTTGGGTATACTTTTGAACCAATAAATCTTGTAACGATAAAAATGACTGAATCAAAGGAAGCAGTATTGCTACTGGAAGACGGAACGGTTTACCGGGGTCTGGCTTTGGGTAAAAAAGGGACTATGGGTGGAGAAATCTGCTTTAATACCGGCATGACGGGTTATCAGGAGATCTATACGGATCCTTCTTACTATGGTCAAATCGTAGTGAACACTACCTCTCACATTGGAAACTACGGTGTCCAGCTAGGAAGCGAAGAGGAGTCGGATAACGTCAAAATCAAAGGAATGGTGTGTAATACCTTTTCCAATGATTATTCGCGGCATACGGCGGATTTTTCTTTACAGGAATACTTTGAGCGAGCTAATATTGTAGGGATAAGCAATGTGGATACCCGCCACCTGGTACGTCATGTACGAGAGAAAGGAGTTATGAATGCCATTATTTCCTCCGAAATTCTGGATGAAGTGGCACTGATGGAAGAATTGAAAAAAGTACCTTCCATGGCAGGCCTGGAGCTTTCTTCCGAAGTGAGCACCCCGGAGCCATACCACGTGGGCGATGAGATGGAAAGCCGCTGGCGAGTGGCGGTGATGGATTATGGAATCAAAAAGAGCATTCTCAAAAACTTGACCCTCAGGGGCTGCTACTGTAAGGTATTTCCTGCTCAAACCCCCTTCGAAGAGGTAATGGAATGGAAGCCCGATGGATTTTTTATCTCTAACGGCCCTGGTGACCCAGCGGCTATGCTGTATGCCGTAGAAATGGTAAAGGAGATGATCAATACCAATAAGCCCCTGTTCGGAATTTGTCTGGGACATCAATTGTTGGCTGAGGCAAGTGGTATTTCTACTTACAAAATGCACCACGGCCACCGCGGTTTAAATCACCCGGTCAAGAATTTGATTACGGGCTTCTGCGAGGTGACTTCCCAAAATCACGGTTTTGCGGTTAATCCAGATGAAATTCTGAGCCACCCCGACGTAGAGGTGACGCATATTAATCTGAATGACAAAACGATCGAAGGCATCCGGCGTAAAGATCACCCGGCTTTTTCGGTGCAATACCACCCCGAGGCATCGCCAGGGCCGCACGATTCGCACTACCTGTTCGATGAGTTTGCGAAATTGTTGACCGAAGCGGAGTAGAACGCTGAAAGGTATATCATAAAAGCCCTCCGGTAATTTAGTTTATCGGAGGGCTTTTGGCTTCTATTCCGGCTTTGCCGAAGGCATATTGGCCGCTGACCATTTGGAGAAGCCTCCTTGAAGGTCATACACCTCCTTGAATCCTTTTTCAACCAGCAGCTTTGCGGCTTTCCCACTTCTTCCGCCGGCCTGACAGTACACAAACACCGGTTTGTTCTTGTCCAAGGTTTCAATTTTCTGCGCAAAGCCCGGATCATTGTAATCCATATTTTTTGATTTTAGCAGATGGCCCTGGTTGTATTCACCCATAGTACGCACATCGAGCAGTTGCCCGGTAGGGGTAGTGGATAGTTTTTTCTGAAAAGCCTCGGTAGTGAGTACGGTTTGGCAAATTCCTGAATAGGAAATAGTTACCAGTAGAATTAAAAACAGAAGTTTTAGAATTTTCATAGGGAATAGTTGATAATTGATTCGTTGGTAAGACTTTAAATAAGGATTCGAGCCGTAGGTTCCCGAAATTTTACATTATTTTTGTTTCGTTAAAAATAACCAATTATCCAATCAAACCCAAAGCTGCACATGAGTACTATTCAGTCAGTACACGCAAGACAAATCCTGGATTCAAGAGGAAATCCTACCGTAGAAGTGGATGTTCGTACCGAAAACGGCTTTGTGGGCCGGGCCGCAGTGCCTTCGGGAGCTTCCACCGGTAAGCACGAAGCTGTTGAACTTCGCGACGACGACGATAAAGTATACGTGGGAAAAGGGGTTTTGAAAGCCGTCGAAAACGTAAATGACATTATATATCCTGAGTTGATTGGTATTTCGGCTTATGAGCAAAATTTGATTGACAAAATTATGCTCGAACTAGACGGAACGCCTAACAAAAGCAAGCTAGGGGCCAACGCTATTCTGGGCGTATCACTGGCTGTCGCCAAAGCCGCAGCGCAGGAAGCTGGCATGTCGCTGTTCCGCTACGTAGGAGGTACCAATGCCAACACCCTCCCCGTGCCGATGATGAACATTCTGAACGGAGGTAGCCACGCGGATAATTCTATTGACTTCCAGGAGTTTATGGTGATGCCAGCTAAGGCGGATACATTCTCGCAAGCGCTTCGCATGGGAGTGGAGGTTTTTCATACATTGAAAAAAGTACTGAAAAGTAAAGGATACTCTACCAACGTAGGCGATGAAGGAGGCTTTGCCCCCAACATCAAGTCGAATGAAGAGGCCATCGAAATCGTGATTCAGGCGATTGAGAAAGCTGGCTACAAGCCTGGTGAGGATATATTCATTGCGATGGATGCAGCGTCTTCCGAATTCTATGAGAATGGCGTATACCATTTCAAAAAGTCGGACGGGCGTAAGCTATCCTCAGCGGAAATGGCCGGTTACTGGACCGAGTGGGTGAATAAGTATCCCATCATTTCGATTGAGGACGGTATGGACGAGGACGATTGGGACGGATGGAAGGCTGTGACTGATAGCATTGGTAGCAAGTGCCAGTTGGTGGGAGACGACCTGTTCGTAACCAATGTGACCCGTTTGCAGCAGGGCATTGACCAGAAAATTGCGAACTCTATTCTGATCAAAGTGAATCAGATTGGATCGCTGACCGAAACGATCAACACCGTGAATCTGGCCAAACGTAATAGTTATAAGAACATCATGTCGCACCGCTCGGGCGAAACCGAAGACTCAACGATCGCTGACCTGGCCGTGGCTCTGAACACCGGACAGATCAAAACGGGTTCGGCCTCACGTTCCGATCGCATGGCGAAGTACAATCAGTTGCTGCGCATCGAAGAGGAATTGGGCGAAACAGCCTACTTCCCCGGTTTGAAGTTCTAACCCAAAGTCTATTTACCAAACCGGAGCTTAGGCTCCGGTTTTTTTTCATCTCTCCCATGATGCAACTACCTCCCTGGCTACACCGACTGTGGTACCATATGCGGAAGTTCTACACCGGAACTCTGGTCGTGTGGCTCATCTGGATTCTGTTTATTGACGACAATAATCTGTTTGCGGTATGGGAAAACCGTCAGAAAATGAAGGAGCTGGAAAGGGATCTGAGCTATTATAAAGAACAGGTAAAACAGGTAAAAAAAGAGCATCACGAGGTGTTTGGCACCAAAGAGATGATGGAAAAGTGGGCGCGCGAAAAATACATGATGCGCAAACCCGGCGAAGATGTGTATGTAATAGTGGACGAAAATGGGGAATCAATTGAATTGAAAGAATGATTGGCCTAGTCCCTTCACTGGTGATTGAGCGCGTTACTACACAATTAACCGACACTATTTAGCCAAACCAAACTGCCTGCCACCCGGCCATGATTCATGTCCTATTTGTATGCCTCGGGAATATCTGCCGCTCCCCCATTGCGGAAGGCGTATTTCGTGACTTGGTGGCTAAGGCCGGGCTTTCCGGAGAAATATCGTGCGACTCGGCAGGTACTTCCTCCTACCACATAGGTAGCTTGCCCGACCGCCGCATGCGGCAGCTGGCTCAGCAGTACGGCATTAACCTTACCCACAAGGGACGAAAGTTGAACGGCGACGATTTTTATAATTTCGATTATATCCTCGCTATGGATGAAGCAAACTATGAGGATATCCGCAATCAGAGCTACCGAAGTAGTGGATTTTATTTTCCCGACGAGCGGCTATTTATGTATCGGGAATTTGACCCGGAGCGAGCCGAATCTCTGGATGTACCCGATCCCTATTACGAGGATATTTCAGTTTTCGATGACGTATATTGGATCGTGGAGCGGTGCGGAACTCACTTTTTGGAATTTTTAATTGAAAAGAATCAATTGCAATCATGAATAAAAAAGTAATACTCATTATAATGGATGGGTGGGGAATAGCCAGGCCGGGTGAAGAAGGTCGTTCGGCTATCCTGGCCGCTCATACTCCTTTTTACGATAGCATCCTCCAAAAGTACCCCCATAGCAAGCTTCAGGCCAGTGGATTGGCGGTAGGATTGCCCGATGGGCAGATGGGGAACTCCGAAGTAGGGCATACCAACCTGGGTGCCGGACGAGTGGTGTATCAAGATCTCGTAAAAATAAACCTGGCGGTGGAAGACGGCTCGCTCGCCAAAGAGCCCGTACTGGCCAGCGCCCTGGACTACGCAAAAACATTTGCCAAAAAAGTACACTTCATCGGACTAGTATCCGATGGTGGGGTGCATTCGCACATTGACCACCTCAAAGGACTTTGCAGCATTCGCGCATCAGGCTGGTTTAACCGATGTGTTTGTGCATGCCTTCACCGATGGACGCGACTGCGATCCCAAAAGCGGCCTTGGTTTTCTGAGGGAATTGGAAACGCACATGGCCACCACCACGGGTCAGATCGCCAGTGTTACGGGGCGCTATTATGCCATGGACCGCGATAAGCGCTGGGAGCGGGTAAAACTCGCCTACGATGCTATGGTACACGGAATAGGAAGCCACAGGTTCCACAGAGTGGCCTGCTGAGTGCCGTAGAATCATCCTATGCTGAAGGCGTGACCGACGAATTCATCAAGCCTATTGTGGCCGTAACGGGTCAGGACGCCCCAGTGGCACTAATTGAGGACGGCGACGTGGTGCTGTGCTTCAACTTCCGGACCGACCGTGGCCGAGAAATCACCGAGGCTCTGACCCAGCGTGATTTCCACGAGCAAAACATGCACAAGTTAAATCTGCGCTACATTACCATGACCAACTACGATGATACGTTTGAGGGAGTGGAGCCTATTTTTGACAAAGATAACCTCACCAATACTCTGGGGGAAGTACTGGCCAAAGCGGGCAAAAAGCAGATTCGGATTGCCGAAACCGAAAAGTACCCCCACGTAACGTTCTTCTTTTCGGGAGGACGGGAGAAAGAATTTGAGGGAGAAAGCCGCCTGATGTGCCCTTCGCCCAAGGTAGCCACCTACGACCTGCAACCCGAAATGTCGGCCTTTGATCTTCGGGATGCCATCGTGCCCGCGCTCGAAAGAGAAGAGGTGGACTTTGTGTGCCTTAACTTTGCCAATCCCGACATGGTAGGGCATACAGGTATTTTTGAAGCCGCCGTAAAAGCGTGCCGAAACGGTGGACCAATGCACCGAAGCCGTCGTAACGACCGGACTCGCGCACGGCTACTCATCCATCATTATTGCCGACCACGGCAACTCCGACTACATGATCAACGACGACGGAACCCCCAATACGGCCCACTCCCTCAACCTGGTTCCCTGCGTACTGGTGGATAGCATCTATTTGCAGCCGATCCGTGATGGGAAACTCGCCGACGTGGCCCCTACGATTCTGACTTTGATGGGAATCAGCAAACCCGAAGAGATGGTGGGCGAAAGCCTGCTGTAAACTATATCAGCCTGTGCTGTGTTAGCCTACTCAGAGAGCCCCTGGCTTTCTGAGTATTTTTTTAGAATCCAAACGTACCACGTATACCTTATTAACTTGTGTCGATACTAAATTTTAAAATTCCGGTCTTCTCATTCCCTTTAGCAACGTACTTATTCTCGGGTTTTTGGGTGCTTTGGTGATGGGAGGGATAACCTCTTGCCAAACACCCGCTGCCCAGCAGCACGAGCCTGATGTATATTATAATGTAAAAGGATTTGTCCAGGAGCAGATTCAACTTCTTAGTCAGCAAAAACCCACTGTGAGCAAAAGCATGATGGTGGGTGATCAACGCGAGCAGCGGACAACCCACGAAGTAAACTGGCAAAAAGAGCTGGAACTATTTGTGCAGGCAGATATTAACAAGCCCGCGTACCGGGCAAGCTATTCCATTGGCCGTCCTGATTCGCTCACCTATGAGTATACGCTCAAAAGCGAAGAAGATTTGCCCGTGCGCCATCTGAAGGTAGTATTGGACAGGCCTAGTGGCAAGCCTGCTCTGATTGAGGCTACCATCCTTTCGGAAAATAAGCTCTATGAGTCGGAGAAAAATCTGTTGCTCCGGAGCGCGTCGCAGGGAGGAGCCTGGCGTGTGCAATCCTACCGGATCCAGGGATTTCAGGAACTCGCCATCAGCAGTCGCAAGCCTTTTGATGTCCAGGTGACCGTCCAGTAATAATCTTTTTCCCACCTTACCCACGTCTCATTCTTTATGAACAAGACTATTTTGATTTCTGTATTTTTCCTCCTAGTGTGGAATATTGGTGAAGCCCAGAAAGCTTCCTCTGTACCCGGCTCTGAGCTTAAAAAAAACGAACTGGAAGCCCACATGCGGTTTTTGGCTTCGGATGAGTTGATGGGACGCCGAACCGGTGAGCAGGGAAACCTGGTGGCGGCTCGCTATGTAGCGGAGCAGTTCAGAAGCTATGGTCTTGCCTACGTGCCGGGCCAAAACTCGTTCATGCAGGCGGTACCCCTCGAAAAAATGGGGGCAACCCAAAGCGGGAAGATCTACCTGGGGGCTGATACCTTACAGTCGGGCAAGGACTGGATTCTGATGTCTGGTGGAACCATGGACCTGCGGGCACCGCTGGTCTATGGCGGGTTTGGGCTGGAAGATGCTGCCAAAGGTTGGGACGACTACAAAGGACTGGATGTAAAGGGGAAGATTGTGCTGGTGCAAAGCGGCTCACCCGATGCTACCACGCCATCCGCTATTATTGCGGTATCTGCGGAGAAGAGGAAACTAGCGGCTCAGAAAGGTGCCTTGGCTATAATCGAGATTTTTAAAGCTCCTGTTCCCTGGAATTTTGTAATAAACTATTTTTCGGGTGAGCGCATCTCGCTCGCCACTGAAGAGCAGGCCGCTTCTATCCCCCACGCCTGGATAAATGGGCAGGAGGCTAAGCCTACTCAACTCCTACGAGCCGCTGAAAGCGTTCGTTTCCAAACCGGTGGTCGTAAAGCAGCCAGGTTAAATGGCTACAATGTAGTAGCCTATATCGAAGGCACAGATGCAAGCCTGAAAGATGAGTACATTCTTTTGTCGGCTCATTATGACCACGTAGGGGTAGGAAAGCAAGGGGGGCAGCCGATCACCGCCGAAGATAGCATATTCAACGGCGCTCGCGACAATGCCTTCGGGACAGTCGCTGTTCTGGCGGCGGCTCAGGTCCTTGCGCAAAAACCTCCCAAACGCTCGGTGCTGCTGGTGGCACTTACGGGCGAAGAGGTAGGGCTTTTGGGAAGTAAATACTACGCGAACCATCCGTTGCTTCCGCTCAAAAAATGCATTTTTAATCTCAATATTGACGGTGCGGGCTACAATGACACGAGTATCCTGTCGGTGATTGGCCTGGATCGTACCGGTGCCCGTGCCGAAATCGAGACCGCCAGCCAGGCGTTTGGCCTGGGTGTGGTGGCAGATCCCGCCCCAGAACAGGGGCTATTTGATCGGTCGGATAATGTAAGTTTTGCGGCAAAGGGTATTCCTGCGCCTACCATGACACCCGGCTTCCGGGCGTTTGACGCCGAACTGATGAAAAACTACCATCAGGTTACGGACAATCCCGAAACGATTGATTATGAGTATCTGCTCAAATTTTGCCAGGCCTATGTATATTCTGCCCGCCTTATTGCCGACCGCACCGTAGCTCCTCAATGGATCAAGGGGGATAAATACGAAGAAGCTGCTCAAAAACTTTATAAATAGCTAGATTCAGCTGCTATCCAGACGGTAGATTTCCAAGCTTTCGTGGGTTCGTGTTCTGATGTGGGTACAGTATTCTACACTTTTTTTCTAGAAAGGCCATTGATTTGTTCTAATGATATGACTGATCGAAGAGCGCATTTTAAAGGCAGAAAACGCAGGGAAGGCCATACCTGCATTCAAAAACAGCTTCTAGCGGGTGTAGCCCCCATTCCATTTCAGGTTAGTATGGTTTTTTAAGATATACTATTCAGCTTCTCCTTATATTGTAAGTATATGAAGGTCCTAAAAGCTATTAAAATGAAATATATACTGGTGTTTGAAAAATAAAGTACATGAATCTGTCGTTACTATGCGGATTGAAAGCGTGATTTTTTTAGACCTTACAAACAACTAAACTATGAATGAGGATGTGTGAAACCTGTACACTTTTTCTTTATTTTTCAATCTAAACGTAAATCAAAATGCAAAACGAAGCACAGAAAAAGCAAAGTACAGCGTGGGCGGTGGTTGTGGTATTAGCGATAGCCGTAGCAATGTTAGGGTTCTTGTTCTTCCAACAACGATCCGAACTTACGAATCAGGAGGCAGTAATAATGGAGAAGGTGAACGAAGTATCAGCTACTCGTACGAAGCTTGACTCCCTGTCCACTGCCTTGAATATGAAGATTGCAGAAGTAGAAAAACTAGGTGGTGATGTAGAAGAGCTCAACAAAGTAAAAGCTCAACTGGAAGCAGATAAAGTAGCTCTTTCTCGTAGTAAGAAAGTAGAAACGGGTAAGTACCTGACCAAGATCAAGGAATATGAAAACTTCCTTACTGAGAAGGATACTGAAATTGCCCGCTTGCGCGAGGAGAATCAGTTGCTCGCTACTTCCAACGATTCACTGAATGTACAGGTGGGTAGCCTGCGCAGTGAGCGCGAGACTCTGGTGCAGCGTCAGACGCAACTTAGCGATTCGGTAATGACCTACACCGCTCAGAATAAAGAGCTGGAAGAGAAAGTAAACCGCGCCGCGGCATTGAAAGCGCAAAACCTAAAGGTATTGGCGATCAATTCAAGGGGTAAGTCTAAGGACGACGATGCCTACAAAGCCAAGCGCGTTGATAAGCTGAAGTTGGTGTTTGACCTTCCCGAAAACCCACTGACCCGCCAGGATACCAAAGATATTTACGTGCGGGTACTTGACCCCGAAGGTGCCGTAGTGTCGGATGACGCAACGGGTTCCGGTGAGTTCGAGATGAATGGCCAGGAGGTTAAATTTACCGCCCGTGAGTCAGTTTCTTACCTGAACAACAATCAAAAGGTGGAGATGGTATATGACAATACCGCTCAGTTTCGCCCCGGCAAATACAGCATCGAACTGTATGCCGAAGGTTATCGGATTGGAGGAGGAAACTTCGTAATTCGTTAATCGAAGAAGAAGAAATATAGGTAAAAACGTCGGTGGAGCTTCTGTTCCACCGGCGTTTTTTTTAGCTGTTATTTTGTGAATTGATAATGTCGATAAAGCTCTGCAACTCGGCGTGGCGCTTGTCGTTAGCCTCAGGGTAACTTGTATTCATTTTGTGTAATTCTTCGGTAATAATTTTACCAATAATCAAGCGGGCATTCTTCTTGTCATCCGCCGGAATCACGTACCAGGGGGCTTTTTCGGTACCCGTGGCGTTGATGCAGTCCTCGTAGGCTTTCATATAGTCATCCCAGAAATCCCTTTCTTTTACGTCCCCTTCTTCGAACTTCCAGTTTTTGGAAGGATCCTGAATCCGTTCAATCAGCCGCTCAGCTTGCTCTTTTTTGGATACATTCAAAAAGAACTTTACCACTCTGATCCCATTGTGATACAGGTACTTCTCCGAATTTTTTATGTCTTTGTAGCGGTTTTTCCATACCTTATCCAAATCCTCCGTTAGCTCCGTAGGGAGCCGCTGCACGTCCGTCAGTATTTCGGGATGTACTTTTACCACCAGCACTTCTTCGTAATAGCTGCGGTTGAAAAGGGTAATGTTCCCGCGCTGTGGCAACAGCACCGCACTTCGCCACATGAAGTCATGTCCTAGTTCAGCCTCACTTGGGCGTTTGAAAGAATGAATCTTCATTCCAATTGGATTGACCCCGGACAACACGTGTTTGATGGTACCATCCTTACCGGCGGCATCCATGGCTTGCAGTATGATCAATAACCCGTACCTATTGTGGGCATACATCATACTTTGGAGGTCGTCGAGCTCTTGGGCCGACTCTTCCAGCATCTCGCGGTACTCTTCCTTGGAATCATATATGTCAGGGATTTTGGTAGGATTTTTTTCTATTTCGAAGGTTCTGGAACCATCGTATCTAAAATCGTGGGAATTGAAGTGCGCCATGTCGAAGAAGTAGTTTGGGTAGGAAAGTCCGTCAATTTGGTCATAAAAAGTGGTATAGGCAAGCGGCGATACGGCCTAGCTGCTTTGCAGAAAAGCTACCAATCTGGCAAACGCCCTTGCGCGATGGCTAAGGCGACTTTTTTCAGCCATGGTGAGCTCGGCAAAGGTCTTTTGCAGTTCATTGGGAACAAATATAGGATCATACCCAAACCCATGGGTACCCCGTTTTGTGGCTAAGATTGTCCCTTCCACCGTACCCTCGAACTGATGATAGACACCATCCAAAACCAGGGTAATGACCGTTACGAACCGGGCAGCAGCGGGAAAAGGCGTTCCCTGCTCGGCCAGACGTTTCCACACCAACTGTATATTGTCGTCGGCATTGCGTTGGGGACCGGCGTAGTGGGCAGAATGCACGCCGGGTTCGCCATTCAGGGCATCAATTTCCAAGCCGGTATCGTCGGCAAAGGCGTTTACGCCGTACTTTTCCCAGATGTATTCCGCTTTTTGGTGGGAATTGCCCGAAATCGTCGGTTGGTCCTCCGGAATATCGTCGTGACACCCGATGTCATTCAGGGTGAGCAGGCGAAAATCCGACCCAAGAAGCGCCTGAATTTCTTCCAGTTTGTGCGGGTTATTCGTAGCAAAACAGAGTTCCATAGGATAAAGACGATTTTGGATAAACGTAAAAAACAAAAAAGGCGACTTTGCGGGCCGCCTCTTTTGTTGATAAAAGTAAGTTAGTTTGTTTTCGAAACGATCTCAACTTCAAAATACAAAGGCGAAAACCCAGGGATATTCGTATTGCCCTGCACTCCGTACCCTAGCGTAGAAGGGAACAGAAGGTTCGCTTTTTCGCCGGCCCGAAGTTTGAGCAAACCTTGCGTAAAGCCCTGCACCAGGCTGGTACTTCCCACGGTAACGCTGATCGTACCCGAATCAAAGATTACATTGTTCATACGTCGACCGGTATATTTTACCTTCAACACGCTCCCGTCTTTGATCTGAGCAGAATCGGGATAGGATCGTGTTTTGCCAAATCGCAAACCGGCTTCGCTTGTTTCGGTGATCAGGATCTTGTTTTCCGTTACGAAAGCATCCATTTGCTCGGTCTCGCTACTGATTGCCGTTACTCTTAAGTCAATCCGGACGGGGCTATATGCCGGAAAAAGAAGGGTACCGGTAGCCCCTGAACTAAGGTAGGAGGGCAAAAAAAGTGTGACCGAATCCCCTTCGTTTAGCAGCGTACTGAACAAGATTTGCATCGCCTGATCCGACAAATAAGGAAGTCGGCTAACCCCATAAACTGCTTCTACGGGTTTGTTGAGGCTTATTTCGCTACTATCCACCAGCACTCCGTCGAGCCGACTCGCTACGTAGGTAGCCTTCACCAAATCCCCCACAGCGGCTTTTTGGGTATTAATTCCTTTGGAAACAACCTTGTAGTACAGCCCTTCGGCGGTGCGCTGAGCAGAAATACCATTGGTAGATAGGTACGCTCTTATTTCCTCATCGTTCTGAATCTTCTTTTCGTTTCCGATCAGATCAGACTGATTATCGCAGGAGATCAGAAAGCTCCCCCCAAGAAAACAACATGCTATCGCCCATCCGAATTTATTCGCCACTTTCATTTTCTTTATTGGGGTACACCAGGCTGCGGGTTACTCCCGGGACTTGGTTTTGAAAAATCAATTAGTTCTACGTCAAAAAGCAGAACGGAGTTTGGTGGAATAGGGCCTGAGCCCTCCGTACCATACCCCAGCCCTGAGGGCAGGATCAACATCCGTTTCTCTCCCTTCTTCATTGACATGATGCCTTCTTCCCAGCCCGGAATAACCATACCGACACCCACCTGAAAATCAATGGGCTTTCCGCCAGTCTGAGGATTATTCAGGGAGCTATCGAATACTTTACCATCCAGTAACTTGCCCGTGTAGTGTACCTTCACCATATCTCCCTGACTTGGGCTGGCGCCCGATCCCGGGCTCTGAACTACGTACCGGAGTCCTGATTCGGTTTTTTGTACATTAGCTCCTAGATTGTTGTCAGCGATGTACTTGTCAATGACCTTGGCATCAATGCCTTTCTGGGCGGCACCCTGTGCGGACTGATCTTTCTGAAACTCTTCTGAGGTCTGAATATTCATCACCTTCACTGTAAAGGAAAGGTCGGAGCCTTTCTTTACCATAGGAGGCATGGGTTGCATCATTTTGGCAAAGAGCGTATCGGCATTCACAAAGAACGTGGCGCTATCGCCTTTGGCAAGCATGGCTAGTCCTTCTTCAAAACTTCCCTTAAAAGGAGGCTGCTGAAGCACAAGTTTCACGGGCATATTTTCTTGGTAGGTATTGCGCAGGGTAGAGTCTTCACTGTTTTTGAGTAACAGGTGAAAAGACATAACATCGCCTAATTTGGCTTTGCGGGCATCGTCATCATGTTCGTGAAACTGGTATTTGAGACCACTGTCTGTTACCTGCACCCGATACTGATTGCAAGAGGCGGCCAGGAAGCAAATACCCAGCACAAAACCGATTGTTTTAAGATTCATTGGTTCTTGATTAAATATAAATTTGAGTAGTTATGGGTTAACTGTGAAATAATACTACCTATAACGCGTTTCGCCCGTTTTTTGTGTAAAAGAATTAAAAAAACGGGATCATTTTTCTACGCTCAGGAGTTGACTTTTGTAAAAGGGTAAAAATTTCAAAAAGAAATCCACGGTTTCTTCCAGGGTAAGGGTGCTGCGTCCGCCGGCGGCATTGCGATGCCCCCCTCCATTGAAGTGCGCACTCGCCAGGTCCCGGACCGAAAACTCACCGAACGATCGGAAAGAAATCTTGACTTCCCCCTTGCGCTCAATAAACAGGGCGGTCATGACTACGTTTTCAATCTGCAAGCCGTAATTGACTATTCCGTCGGTATCGCCTACGCTTGACTTGTATTTTTCAAGCTCGTCGGCGGTAAGGATCATATAGGAAGTGCGGAATTCGGGTAGCACGTGCAGGCGGTCACTGAGTACGTGGCCCAGCAGCTTCATGCGAAGCAGAGGCGAGTTGTCAAAGATCATCCGGTGGACCTTATTGATTTCCACTCCGGTCCGCATCAAATCGGCCACGGCCAGATGTACCTCCGGGGTGGTATTACCATGGCGGAACGAACCCGTATCGGTCATGATACCGGCGTACAGGCATTCGGCCATCTGAATATCAATAATCTCGGGGCCATCAATCTGCCGAATAATCTCATAAATCAGCTGCGCGGTAGCGGCGGCTTTGGTGTCCCATATCATCAGGTCGGCAAAAGACTCCGGTTCAATATGGTGATCCACCAGTAGTTTTGTGGCCGTTGCATTCGCCACCCAGCGCCCCAATTCTTTCAACCTGGAAATCGCCGAAAAATCGAGACAGCATACCAGGGTAGCTTCCTGAATGAGGGTTTTGCATTCTCGTGGCTTGGCATTCGCGCCTTCGTATACCAGCACCCGGTCGGCGGTGGGCATCCACAGCAGATTGGCGGCAATATCTGTGGGGCTAATGACGCTTACCTGATGCCCTTTCTTTTCCAAATACAAAGCCCAACCCAGCGAGGAGCCGATCGCGTCTGCATCGGGGTCGCGGTGCATGGTAATGACTACTTTTTGAGGGGAGGAAAGTAAGGTATTTAGGCTTGCGATAGATTGATTCACAGAGGTTTGTATTGAATTTGATGGGTTCTCCTTCAAAAGAAATGGAGACAGTCCGGATAGGTTGGTTGGGGTAATTAGTTGGTTTTAGCGCACAAAATTAACAAAACTGTTGAGATTTGTGGTGTGTAATCGGTTTTATGGAGAAACTTGGTTAGTTTTGCGGCCAAATAAAATTTTGTGAATACTATGTCAGGAAACAAAACCTTTACGATGATTAAGCCCGATGCGGTGGCTGATAGCCACTCGGGAGCCATTGTGAAAATGATAGAAGAAGCGGGTTTCAGGATTGTGGCTATGAAAAAAACGTTGCTAACCCCCGAGCGGGCGGGCGAGTTTTACGCCGTACATAAGGATCGTCCTTTCTATGAAGACCTATGCAAGTATATGTCCTCGGGACCTATTGTACCGATGATTTTGGAAAAAGAAAATGCAGTTGTGGATTTTCGTACCCTGATTGGGGCTACCAATCCGGCCAACGCGGCCGAGGGCACGGTGCGTAAGCTATACGCTAAGTCCATCGAAGCCAACGCCATCCACGGTTCTGACTCCGACGAAAATGCGGCGATTGAAGGGAACTTCTTTTTTTCGGCCACGGAGCAATTTTAATTTTGAAGCCTACTAAGTAGCGTATAAAACAAGGGGCAGGAACCGTATCAGGTTTCTGCCCCTTGTGCTGTGATGTACCTTAAGATCAATGCTGAACCAGTTGGATTTGATCCAGCCGGGGCGAGCGAATCAATTCCAGCAAGCTATTCCGAATGAGTTCGGGGCGGTCAAACATCAGTGTGTGTCCGAGGCCATCCACCGGTACCAACCGAAGTGAAGCTGCATTGATAAGATGCTTGCGGGCGTATTCGGCATTGGAAAAATAGATCAGTTCGTCGGCCTTACCATGGAGCAGGATAATGCGGGACCGGATACGCTCCCACCCATCCTGAATATCTTCCAGGGCTTTGCGGTGATTTAGTTTTTCGTCGTTCGCTACCCGAAGAATAGTAGGAAAAAACCAGCTAAACCAAGGTGAATCAATTACATAGCTGATAGGGTACGTGTACTCTTGTCCGGGTGCCAGGGAAGAAGATATGAACAGAATGCCCGAGACGGCATCAGGATTATCCATAGCGAGCTTGGCTACCACCGAGCCTCCATACGAAGAGGCCGCTAGTACCACCTTCCGGCCTTGTTGAGCGTAGTGATTGATAAGGGGCTGTAAGAAACGGGATTGCTCCTTGACCGAAATCACCGACTGGCCAAAATCCGAATAGCCGTAACCCGGCCGATCTACCCCCACTAGGAGCATGTGATTGGTAAGCGATGTATCGGCATAGAAGGAACTAAAGAAGCTCAATGAACTCGGGGCACCATGAACCAGAATCGTGACCGGAAGGGTATCACAGCCGAATTCGACAAACCGAACCGTGCGGTTCTTTACCTGATACCGGTGAATGGAGATAGGGACGGCCGTCTTTTGGTACAGATCGTTCAACTCTACATCGCTGATACGGAACTCTACCCGCTGGGCCATCCACCACGAGCCCACCAACAAAACAAACACGATACTAGCGGCCCACTTTATCCAATTTCTACTTTTACGCTTCCCTTCCATTTCTCTGACAGTGTAATCCATATATTTATAACATAAAAAGCGAACCACGGGTTGCCGCAGGTCGCTTTTAAGTTGGTAAAAAGTTAGTATGCGGTCAGGGGAGCAGCACGCGGTCGATCACATGCACCACGCCATTGGTAGCCAGTAAGTTTGCCTTAGTTACCGTAGCCGACTGGCTTCCGCTTTTAGTACTGGTTATTTTTATGGGGTCGTTTGCATCCACTCTAAAAGACATGGAATTGGCCGTCACGAGGTTGCCACTTACCAGATTGGTAGTAAATACCCGTCCTGGCAACACATGATACAGCAGGATATTGGCCAGCGTGCTCGCGTTGGTGGTATTGAACGAGGCGATAGTGGGAAATCCGGCCGCGATGAAAGCCTGATTAGTAGGAGCGAATACCGTGAAGGCAGTAGCGGTAGAACTCAGCGCGTTGGCCACGGCCGGGTTGGAGGTAGCGGCGCGCGCCGCCGCGGCCGCCAGAAATGTAAAATCCGGGCTACCCTGAATGATCCCCAGCAGGGTTTGATCAGCTGGAATCAGGACCCGATCAACGACGTGAATCACGCCATTGTCGGCCTTTAGATCCGTAGTAACCAGCTTGGCCCCATTGACTGAGAGACCGGAAGCGTTTTTGCTCAGATACAGGGGTTTGTTGAGAATGGTCTGAACCGCCGGAGTGGTACTTGTATTGAAATCCTTCGACTCGAAGATTGAACTCAACACGTGGTATTCCAGAATCTGACGCACCGTGGCCACCGGGAGGGAGGTGAGGCCCGAGGCGTCGGCATAGCCGGAAGCCTTGAAGGCCGCGTCGTTGGGGGCAAATACCGTCAGGTTACTCGTTTTCAGCGCATCACTCATGCTGGCATAGAGCATCAGGGTTCTTAGAATCGAGAAATCGTTATTTTCCAGGATAATATCAGTAACAGTCCGGGGGTTTACTTCTTTGTCATTATTACAGGCTGCAAATTGGCTCATCATCAGCGCCAATAGCACGATCCTGATAGCAAATGGCGGGAAGGAATTTACTTTTTTCATAACTTAGACGGGTTTGATTGATAAATCCATTTAATAACAGAACTTTGATTTTAATGTTGTTGTCCAATTGTATGATTTTATTCCAAATTTTTAACCTTACCTTATGAAATTATCAGCAAATATCGGGCGAATGCTCGCCGTTTCACTACTCGCCCTTTTCTTTATTGCCGCCCGTAGCCTCCCCGACGCAGGCCCCGCCCCTCTTAAGAAGCCTGTGAAGCTTTTTAATGGCAAAGACCTATCCGGATGGAAAGTGCAAGGAACAGAAAAGTGGTACGTTGATAATGGCGAGCTGGTGTGTGAAAGCGGCCCGGATAAGGCCTACGGCTATCTGGCTACCGAGAAGTTTTATAAAGACTTCGACCTGAGCTTGCAATTCAAGCAGGAGTCCAATGGCAATAGCGGGGTCTTTTTTCGCTCTACGTTTGAAGGTACCAAGGTGAGTGGCTGGCAGGTGGAAGTGGCCCCACCGAACCACGATTCGGGCGGCGTGTACGAGTCCTACGGGCGAGGCTGGATCAAGCAGATTCCCGATGCTGAGGAAGGCTACCTAAAAATGGGCGAATGGAATACCATGCGCATCAAGGTAGTGGGCGGTCACGTCCAAACCTGGCTGAATGGACATGCGATGGTGGATTTCGAGGATGAGAAAATCGCCGCCGGAAACGGATCCATCGCCTTGCAAATTCACGATGGCGGAGGAATAAAAGTACGCTGGAGAAAGCTACTTCTTGCGGAGTTGTAATCAACCTATTCATTCATACTTTACAGGTCAATCCCTTGTCACGCACCTTCTACGTACGGATCAGTGGGGTATTCTGGCTCTGGGCGATAAGTGCCAGCCTATTTGGTCAGCAGATGCAGATTCAGCACCTGACCGTAAAGGACGGGCTTTCCCAAAGCTCGCCGTACCACATGATGAAGGATTCGCGTGGATTTTTGTGGCTCGGAACTCAGGATGGCGTCAATCGCTTCGATGGCCACAAGTTTCGGGTCTATAAGCCCGATGCCCGCAATCCCCACGCCTTAAAAGGCGTAAACATAGCGGGCATTGTGGAGGACCGGCGGGGCAATATATGGGTAGGCTCGGAAGAAGGCCTCAATTGCTATGATCGGGCGACGGATCGCTTTACGCTGGTGCGGACGTCTTCCCAAAAGCACCGAACCTCTCCTTTCTGCGCGAACGGAGACGAGATCTGGTTTTCGTCGGAAGGAGAGGGGATTATGGTGTACAACACCCAAACCCGGAAGTTGAGGCAGGTCGGAAAGTACTCCTACATTAATCGTGACTTTGATTTCGTGGATTGGACCACCTACACCCCCTTTGGCGACATTTGGCTTCAATCCTCCAAAGGCCTCGTCCGCTTTGATGTTAAAAATCGAATTTACCATCATTATTTTACCAATACCGCCCAAAATGAATACGGTGAACCTTTCAACGTATATTCCTTTGTGGTGGATGAAGACAACATCGTTTGGCTCGGTACCGATCAGGGGCTGGTACGATTTGATCACAAGCGAAAGGTACACCAATTGTATAATCAGACGCCCGATGGTGAAGGGCTCGGGGTTGTTTTTGGCCTGTCAAAAGACCAAAACCGGCAGCTGTGGATTGGAACCCAGCGCAATGGCCTCTGGATTTTTGATAAAAGGACCAGTACCTTTCGCGAGGTTCAGTATCAGGTCAATTCGCCCGAGAGTTTTGAAAATTACGAATTCTATCGCGTCTACGTCGATAACCTGGGAATAATATGGGCAAATTCCGACCCGGATGGCTTGGTGAAGATCGTGCCGAATGCCTCCATGTTTGGGTATTTTGGTCAGCCTGATCCTACCCAGCCCGAGCGAAATTTGAGCGACTTGTCCATCCGGAGTATTGGTGAGGACGCGCACGGGCGTATCTGGCTGGGTACGGAGGGTGGGCTTGATATATTCAACCGACAGAAGGGCTGTGTTGAGGAGCGGTACTTCACCAATGAAGACAATATTCTGAAGTTTATTTTTCGCGACAGCCGGCAAATCATGTGGATAGGTACCTACGGGGGAATCATGCTGTTTGATGAAGCAAAGAAAAAATTCAGGAAGTATTTGTACAACTCCGACCCAGGTACTCGAATCTACACCCGAAATATCCTGGAACTACCCAACCACACCCTGCTCCTGGGGACACAGGAAGGGATGTGGATTTTTGATCCCCAAAAAGGTTCTTTTGAGCGGGTACCTTATCTCAAAAACCACAACATCTTCGCCACGTTTCTGGATCATCAGGGGGTATTGTGGCTGGGGTCTTATTTTGACCGCCTGTATGGGTTCAAACTAAAAGGAGACCAATGGGAAAAGGTTTTTGCAGGCCTGAATAATTTTAATATCAATGCCATCCGGGAAGATCCCCAACGGGGCTTGCTCTGGGTTGCTACCGAAAAAGGACTTTTGGCTTTTCAGAGGGATACCAAGAAATACCGGCTTTACGATGAAATGGACGGCCTCGCCAACTCTTACATATATGGTGTGGTAATAGCGGAAGATGGTAATGTGTTTGTGAGTACCAACCACGGGGTTTCCAGCCTGAGTATCCAATCCGGTCTCGTGCGAAATTTTGACCTTTCCGATGGGTTACAGGGGTACGAGTACAACGGGAACGCGTACCTGAAGGCTAGTTCGGGCGAGTGCTTTTTGGGGGGAGTAAAAGGACTCAACTTTTTTTACCCTACTCAATTCCAAACGTTCACGTATCAGCCCCGGATTCATTTGTTCAATTTCAAAGTAAACGAAGATCCGTATCAGTCCAGCAACTACGTGGATGAAATGGACGTGGTCACACTGGCGCACAATGAGAATACGTTCTCGTTGGAATTTGCGTCCATTGATTACTATAGCAACGGCAAAAACTACTACAAATACCGACTGGGAGGGCAGGACGAGGGCTGGGTCAACGCCGGCGACCGTACCTACGCCCGCTACGCCAACCTGGCACCTGGGCCGTATGTTTTTATGGTGAAGTCGGCCAACCGGGATGGCGTGTGGAGTGATCGCGAGCGGAAGCTATTTATTACCATCAAGCCACCCTTCTGGCGTACGTGGTGGTTTTCGGCGCTGTATCTGTTAATAATAGCCGGTGCCACGTTCGGAATAGCACAGGGGCGGCTCAAACGGATCGGCCGGCAACAGAAAGAGCGGCTGAAGGTAGTGCTGGATGCCCAGGAGCAGGAGCGCAGAAATATTGCTCAAGATTTGCACGATGAAGTCGGTTCCCGGCTGGCTACTCTGAAGCTATATGTATCCTCCCTGACCAACTACCTGAAAGAAAGTGCCGAAGCAGAAAAGTTAAAGGAGGAGGTGTTCAATATTATCCATATTTCGCTGGTGGATATTCGCCGGCTCCTGCGGGAACTAAGCCCCCGTACCCTCGACCAGTACGGCTACTCGGCCGCTGTGGAAGAGCTTGTCCACAAGATCAATGCGACCGATCAGATCCATGTCACATTCGAATGCCGGAAGCTGCCGGAGCAGCTTCCCAAGGGCATCGAAACGGGCCTGTACCGCATTACGCAGGAGTTACTCAACAATACGCTCAAACACGCAAATGCTTCTGAAATCACGATTTCGGTGATTCCGTCGGGGGGTACCATCTCCTTTTTTTATTCCGATAACGGCCAGGGATTTTCCTATGAAAAAGCCAGCAAGGGACTGGGCGTAAACAACATTGAGTCCAGAGTGTCGGTACTGGGTGGAAAAATACAGTGGTTTTCCAAACCGGGAGAAGGATTGGAAGTTACGATTGAGATCCCAAACAAGAAGCGTTAGAGCTCCAAGCCTACCTTTCCGGGCGGGGCTACCTTGTGAGCCACAATCCCCTGTCCGTTCAGGGCGGTAAGTAAAGTCAAACCCGTGGGGGTGCGAATCAGACGCGACGTACGGGCGTCGCCTCGGATGTGGAGCCCACTAAGGGTACCTGGGCTAAATGAACCTGTCCCATTTCCCAGCAGCAGCAGGCCGGTGGAGGCATCCTGTCGGCCCATGTGTACTTCGTTGGGAAAGAAATTGCCGGTAAGTACCAGGTCCAGGTGTCCGTCCTGATTATAATCGTAGGGTACTATACCGAATACCGGCGCTTGCTGCGCCAGTCGGGGTAGGGGATTTTGGGTAAATTTCCCCGAACCCTCATTCAGTAGCACGACCGTTTGCAGTAGCTTGGCCTCAGCCTGCCAGGCGTTTTTTAGCTCATCTTTTTCAAAAAGGTCCTCGAAGGTAGCTTTGGCATAAAGCCCGTAGTTCTGGAATTTTTTTCTGAATTGAATAACCTGCTGATTCAGGGCGTCACGGGGAGGAGCCGGGTATAGTTTCTCTCCCATGTAATAGCCCATTATCGGATCAAAGGTACCATCACCATTGAAATCCTTGCCCACGATGCGGACAGGCTTTTGAGCAGATGCTCCGTAGAACGTGTTCAACCCCTCATTGCCCACAATAAAATCCGTATCACCGTCGCGATCCAGATCCCCGGCGGCCACACAATTCCACCAGCCTTCCGTACCCACAAATTGGTCAACGGCATAGGGGGTGAATTGCTTTCCGCCCTGGTTAAGAAACATCCGTACTGGCATCCATTCACCCACCAGTACCAGATCAGGGTAGGCATCCTGGTTGAGATTGGTGGAAACAACGTCGCATACCATCCCAGGGGCACCCAGGCTAGTCCCGGCCTGCCTCGTGACGTCGGTGAATCGTACGGAACCGGGCCTGGACTCATTGCGGAGCAGGTAGCTTTGGGCGGGTAGAGGGTAGCGCCCCGGTACCTGCCGTCCTGCTACAAAAAGGTCCTGATCCCCATCCTGGTCGTAGTCAAAGGCAATGACACTGGATGCGCTTACGGGAATGTCGGGTAGGACGGAGGTTTCCGCCAGGGTAAAATGCCCGTTGCGGTCGTTGAGGTAGAGGCGGGGCTGGTACGCTTTCCGGACGGATAAGGGGCGTTCGTTGCCTCCATATACCACCAGTAGGTCCTGATCTCCATCCCGGTCGGCGTCAAAAAAAACGGCATCGGCTACCTCATTCCCCGGTGCATCGGGCAGCTCACTGGGTTGGAAGGAGCCGTCTTTCTGCTGTATAAAGAGCTGGGAGGGGCTACCCCTGTACGCTCCGCCCACAAACACATCATCGAACTGATCGCCGTTGGCATCACCGACCACCAGCGCAAACCCGCTTCGGGAAAGCATTTTGTGCAGCGTGGCCGTTTGTTTGAAATCCACAAAGTCCGACTCCTGATGGGGGTACGCGAGTCCCGTGAGAGTAAGGGGAGCAAATAAAGGTTGCTTTTTATCCAGAAGCCTGAGCTCGGATTTGGCGTTGGAATAATCGGGATAAAGTGTCTCATTCGCCGCCAGATCGTACAGTCGTTCCACGCGGCCTCCGGGCCATTGGATCAGGATGGAATCTACCTTTTGTGCTTTCCCTAGGCCAAAATGCAGGCCCGGCTCTACGGAGGAAGCATAGCCGCGTACTACCTGGTTTTCGACCCGCTGGGGATGTCCTTGTGCCCATACCGTGGCCACTACCCCCAGCCCGGCCCGGTTGGTGGCTGAGCCCACCGGTTTTATAATGAGGTAATTTGATTGCTGGTCGGAGGTGTTTTTGAATACAGACGCCTTGTCATCAATGTTGTTGACAATCAGATCCAGGTCGCCGTCCCGATCCAGATCAGCCCAAACCGCGCCGTTGGAATACGATGATTCGTCCATCCCCCAGGCCGCCGATACGTTTTCAAACTGGTAGTCGGCGACATTGCGGAAGGCGTAGTTTCTCAGTTTTATTTCGGGTACGTTGTTCAGCAATTCGCCCCTTTTCTTTTGTCTGGACTGATCGGTACCAAAAAAGCTGTACTCTTCGGCGTAGGTGATAAAGTCCCGGTCGGTAATGTTCTTGCGGTAGCCGTTGGTAATAAACACATCCTTACGGCCGTCGTTGTCGTAGTCGGCCAGGAGGGTGGCCCAGCTCCAGTCAGTGCGGGCCAGCCCGGCCAGCAGGCCCATTTCACTGAATTCGGGCGCGTGGGTTTGTGGATTGGTACCTACATTGACCTGCAAGGTATTTCGCATGTACTGCAGCTGGTAGTTGTAGCGGGGCGAAATACTCATCTCCTTGCGGTCGTAGTCCTGCCCGGCCAGCATTTGTTTCTGCCGGAAATTATCCTCGGGCAGCATATCCATTTGCAGAAGGTCTACTTTCAGATCATTGGTGAGGTCGGCGGCATCTACGCCCATGCCGTACAGGCTGGTGTGGGCGGTGGCGGTCTGGATCACATTTTTGAAAGTACCGTCCTGGTTGTTCAGGTATAGGATATCACTGCTGATGAAGTCGTTGGAGCAGTAGATGTCCGGGTAGCCGTCGTCGTTCAGGTCCGATACCACTACCCCCAGTCCCAGTCCTTCGTAGCGGATGCCGGCCTGCTGTGACACATCCGCGAATGTTATTTGTCCTCTTTCATCTTTGCCTTCATTTCGGAAAAGCCGATCGGTGGAGGGGTAGGTGCCGTCGTTGATGGCGGGCCGGAGGTTGTTGGGATTCTGGGTATCGGGAGCGGTGTTGAGCAAGAAAGCGTCCAGGTCGCCATCTAGGTCGTAGTCCAGGAAGGCGGTTTGGGTAGTAAAGCCTTCGTAAGCCAGGCCGTATCGTTCGGCTTCTTCCTTAAAGGTAGGCTCAGGGGTACGTTGATTGACAAAAAGCAGATTTCGGGAGTCTGGGAAGGTAGGGTGGCGGGCTACGCTTACGTATACATCATCCCATCCATCCTGATTGATATCTACCACGGAAACACCCGTACACCAGCGATTTGTAGTGACACTTGCGGTTTGGGTTATGTCTTTGAATTCAAAATTTCCTTCGTTGCGGTATAGCTGACAACTCACCTGATTGCCCGCAAAAAAAAGATCGGGCAGTGAATCGTTATCAAAGTCACCGATACCCACTCCGCCGCCATTGTAGTAGTTGGTAAAGGTGAAGGCATTAAGGCTATCGGTAGGGGTGAGGGTATTGGTAAAATGGATAGCACTTTGGCTGGATTCTACTTTTTCAAAAAGCGTGGGCTGCTGCTTGCCACAACCCACCAGTAAGAGGATCAAGCCACACAAATGAATTTTTGACACTGGACCTACCATAAAAGAAGAGTTTGCTCAAATATAGAAACTCCCATTCCCAAAAGGCTGGAAATGGGAGTTTTTACGTAGATGATAAGCTGGATTTAGTTGGTTTTATCCAGCAGCCTGCGCTCAGTAGCCCGGATTTTGGTCCTTCTGTTCCAGGTTAGGGTTATTGTCAATCTCGGTTTGCGGAAGGGGCAGTAGCTCATGCTTTCCCTTTCTGGAAATAGGGTAGGGGGTCTGAGGTTAGCTTGCCATTTTTCCGCCAGCGCAAAATGTCAAAGTTACGCACCTGCTCGGCGGCTAGCTCCACGTAGCGCTCGTGCTGAATCGCGGCGAGTACCTCGGCCTTATTGCTGCTAGGGTAGTTTTTGGTTGGGTAAGGAGGCATCGCCACCGATTTGCGGGCCCGCACCTGATTCATGAGCGCAATGGCCGCTGCCTGGTTACCCGCTTCGTTCTCGCACTCCGCCAGCATCAGCAGTACATCCGCATAGCGCATGATGCGCATGTTGATGCCGCTTTGGGCATAGCCCTGGTCCGACTTGTAGAGCACCGAATACTTCCGCCAGCTCACCTTCTGGGTTACCCCTTCCACAACGGACGAGTTGCCCTGTACGATGTCGGCGGTCAGGGTGTTTTTGCCGCTATTGTACAGGTCGCCGGTTTTCCAGTACGACATGTCGTAGCGGGGATCATTCTTGGCGTCGCCTTTGGAAGTGCGCTCGTAGGCGTTCAGAATTTTGTTGGAGGGAATCACGTTGCGCCAGCCGATGGCCGAGTACTCCTGCGTCCGCACGGTCTCCTCCTGCAAAGCCGTTCCGTCGCTGTCGCCGCCCCAGTTGTAAGCACCGCCGGAGGGAGCATACACTACCTCGAAGATAGACTCGGCGTTGAATTCTCCTTCTTCATTGGTAAGATCCAGGTAGTCGTCCACGATTTTGTACAAACCCGACGATACCACTTTGGTAAGTTCGGTTTTTGCGCTGGCGTAGTCGCCCATTTGCAGGTACACGCGGGCGAGCAGGGTTTGGGCGGCGGCTTTGGTAGCGCGGCCCAATTCAGCCGCCGGGTAGGTAGCGGGTAGGGCTGTTTCGGCAAATTTCAGATCGGCAATAGCCTGGTCGTATACTTCTTTCTGGGTCGAACGGCCTTTGGAGCCATCTACCGACTTCACGAATTCCGTGTAGATGGGCACCCCACCAAACAAGCTGCCCAACTCATAATAAGCCCAGGCGCGCAGGAAGCGGGCTTCACCCACCAGGCGGTTGCGGGTAGCTTCGGCCACGGTGGTGACGGTAGGGCCTTTTTCGATGATGACGTTGGCCCGGTGAATGGTGCGATACCAGCCTGTCCATTGGGCATTGATCAAGCTATTGCCGGTATCATGTACCCCTATAAGCAACTGGTTGCGGGGTGTTTCCAACTGACCGCCCCCCGAGGCCATCTCATCGCCCCGGAGGTCGTTGGTGAAAAACCACTCCCGTGACACCAGGCTATTGGACTGAATCAGAGCATAAATGGAGTTTACGCCGGCCGTCAATTCAGCCTGATTATTAAAATAGGTATCAAAGGTGACACCATTGGGATTCACTTTGTTCAGAGAATCTTCATTGCAACTGATGGTAATGCACACCGCCAGAAAACAGGTTATTACGAGTATCTTTTTCATGTTTATCTATAAAATCTAATGATAGAATGATAGAATGATAGCGGACGCCGCGCGGAATGATAGAATGATAGAATGTTTTTATTTATTCACTCATTATAACAATCACTCATTCAAAATTAAAATCCAAGGTTAACCCCCACCATCAGCGTACGTGCCTGTGGGTATTGACCGTAATCAATGCCATTGGTAAGCAGGTTGCCGTACTTAGACGATACCTCGGGGTCGTAGCCGGTGTACTTGGTAAACGTGAGCAGGTTCTGGCTGGATACGTAGATACGGGCCTTACTGAGCACATTCCCGGTCAGCTTGCCTATTTTGGCACTAGGCACGGTGTAGCCAATGCTCAGGTTTTTCAGGCGCAGGTAGGAGCCATCTTCCAGGAAACGATCCGACGTCCGGGAGTTCTGGTTAGGGTCACCACTTACCGCGCGGGGTACATCGGTGTTGGTGTTTTGCGGGGTCCAGGCGTTCAGAACTTCCGTGGTGGAATTGAACAACCGCAGCATACCCTGGCCGATGACTTTGGTCCCATTGTATACCTTGTTGCCATACACGCCCTGGAAAAAGAGCGTAAAGTCAAAGTTCTTGTAGTTACCTGTCCAGTTCAATCCGTAGGAGAACTTGGGTATATAGCTTCCCAAATAGGTGCGGTCACTGGCATCAATTTTTCCATCCCCGTTCAGGTCCCGGAACCGGATATCGCCGGGCGAGGTTTTGTCGTTCTGGTAGAAAGTGGCAGGATTACCATCAGCGCCGTTGGCTGCCCTGACCTCCTCCTGGCTCTGGAAAATTCCGTCCACCACCCAGCCATAGAACGACTGAATAGGCTGGCCGGCCTCGGTACGGGTGATTTCAAATCCACCAAAGTCACCGTTGGCCCCGGAATTGATATTGGCCGAAGGAGTCGACAGGCTCAGTACCTTATTGCGCGTCACGTCAAAGGTACCCGTCAGATTCCAGTTGAAGTCATTGCTGGAATACGCATAGCCGGCGGTAAGCTCAAAGCCGTAGTTCTCCATGCTCCCCACATTGGCTAGTGGGCTCACCGAGTAGCCAATGGAGGTGGAGAGCGGCACACTCAGCAGCAGACCATTGGTTTTGCGTTTGTAGTATTCCGTCGATACGGTGATCTTGTTGTTAAAGAGCGACAGGTCTAGCCCAATGTTGCTCATGGTCGTTACCTCCCAGCTCAAATCACTGTTGCCCAGTCGGTTGAAGTACGATCCCTGTTGTCTCTGATTTCCAAATGGATAAATGGTGTTATTGGCCTGCACCAGGGGCTGCCACTCGTAATCGCCGATGGAGTTATAGCCCGTTTGACCGATACTTCCCCTCAGCTTTAATTCAGAAACAGCACTTACTGATTCCATGAACCCTTCTTCGCTAATGCGCCAACCCGCCGACACCGCGGGGAACGTACCCCACTTGCGGCCGGGGGCGAATTTGGACGAACCATCCCGGCGTACTGATCCACTCAACAGGTACTTGTTGTTGAACTCATAGTTCACGCGACCCACGTAGGAAATCAGGGAGTTTTCCGAAAGCGTGGACGAACCGTTGGGATTGGATACCCCCTGGATCACTTGGATGTTGTTGTCCGGCCGCTGGCCCGAGGCACTCAGGCCGCGCGAGGAGGCATTCTGATTCTCTGCCACGGCCAGTACATTAATATAGTGCTTGCCGAAAGTTTTGTCAAAAGTAAGCGCGTTGGTAATCACCGTGCTAAAATACTGGTTGCGGTCTTCATTTACCGTAGAGATGACCCGGCTACGGTTTCCGTCGTCGTAGATCGGCAGAAAGCCATTGAAGCGCGAGCTGGCAAAGTCGGTACCGGCCGTGAACTTGTACTTCAGCCAGTCGGTAAACCGGAGTTCGGCATAGATGGTACCAATAAGTTTGAAGGCCCGGTTGGTCTGGAACTGCTGCTCCTGCTCAGCCACGCGCAGGGGGTTTTCGGGATCGGTGGCATCGAGGCCCTGCGCCGTAGTGCTGAACCCGCCAATCTTGGTGGGGTCGCGCTCGGGCCAGTAAGGGATCATGCGCATGATATTCATCACCAGACTGCGCCCGCCGCCGTCGCGCTCGGCGGTACGGCCGTCGGTGGCCAGAAGCAACGTCTGGCCCAGAGTCAGGAATTTTTTCAATTTATGATCCGAATTGATCCGGAAGCTCTGCCGGTTATAGCTCGTAAAGGGAAGAATCCCGTCCTGCTTGAAATAGCCTACCGATGTATAAAACCGTGAAATGTCATTACCTCCCGAAACTGAAAGCTGATTATCCGTAATGGGGGCATTCCGGAACATCACATCCTGCCAATCCGTGTCGGTTTGGGCAAAGGTGGTGGGAGCACCGTCGTACACGGGGGTGTTTAGATTATTGAAGCGGCCTGGCACGGGCTGTCCCGAAGCCGTGAGCAGGGCGGTGCCGTATTTGATGTATTGGTCGCGGTTGAGGAGGTCGAGCGTGCGCCAGGCCGACTGCGTACCCACGTAGGAATCTATATTGATAGCCATCTTGCCTGGGGTACCTTTTTTGGTAGTGATCAGAATAACCCCATTGGCCGCCCGTGAACCATAGATGGCCGCCGCGCTGGCGTCTTTCAGTACTTCCAGCGATTCTATGTCCTTGGGGTCAATGTTGTTGAGGCCACCCGCCGGCACACCGTCAATGACGTAAAGGGGATTGGGGTTCAGGCTGATGGAGCCAACGCCCCGTACCCGCACCACGGGCTCGTTTCCGGGGCTGCTGTTGTTGGTGATCGACACCCCCGGTACGCGACCCTGCAAGGCCTGCGTGGCGCTTACCACCGGTAGGGCTTTTAGCTCCTTGGGCGTCACCGACGACACGGCTCCGGTCAGGGATGATTTCTTTTGGGTACCATAGCCCACCACCACCAGTTCGCCCAGGGCTTCTTCGGTGGCTGTCATGGATACGCTGATGGTACTTTGGTTGCCGATCTCGATTTCTCGGGACTTGTAGCCAATATAGCTTAGCACCAAGGTACTACTCTGGGGCGGTACGTTCAACTGGAACTTCCCCTGTGCATCGGTGGTGGTACCGAGCTTGGTATTTTTAATCACCACACTTACACCCGGTAACGGGTTTGCTGCGTCGTCGGTAATGGTACCGCTTAGTCTTCGATCCTGCCCGTGGACCACCAGGCTCAGTAGCGCCAGCAGCAGGGTGAAGATAGGGTTGTACTTTCGGATAAAGTTTTGCATAAGATAGACAGGTTAATGGTTTTGACAGGATAATTAAGTAATAAAGAACTCAGTTAATAAGTGTAAATATGACAGTATTATACTTATGTTTTTCATTAATTTTCCCTTGAATGACTTAATTATTTTTGGCATATGCTTTTAATAGTCAGATAGTTGTCATGATAATGATTTTGCTACCATAAAAGAGCCGTCTTTATTAAAATAAAGAGATAATAAGCGCAGGAATAACTAAAAAAAATTGCTATTCTTGTATATACATGATTACTTTGTATACAATTAGTGTACACGTGCAATTCAGTCACCAATGGAACCCGCTCATTACCAAAAATTATACGCTCTGCTGAAAAGTCAAATTCAGGTAGGTAACTTTAAGGAGGGAGATCTGCTGCCTTCCGAAAATGACCTGAGTGCTACCCATAGGATTGCTCGAATGACCGTCCGGCGGGCCTTGATGGAACTTGCCAGCGAGGGTTATATCAAGAAAGTGAAGGGAAAAGGTAGTATCGTGTGCGCTACCCGGAAATCGCTGGGAATCCTGTCGTTTAAAGGCTTTTCGGAGGTCGTGGGAACGGAATACGCAGCCAAAACCATGATGCTCAGAGCACCGGTAGCCATGCCGTGGCCGGAGCGTTTTTTTTATAAACTAACCCCCGAAGAGAAAGAAATGGGCTGTGTGATGTTTGAGCGGGTACGGTTTGTGGACGAAGACCCCGTCATGCTGGAATACAGCTACCTGCCCAATCAGAATCTGGATGATTTTTGTACAACCCCCCTGCTGGATGGCTCGCTGTTCAAGACGCTGAATGTCAGGTACCACGTAGATATCGAAAGCTTTGAGCAGGATATACGGGCCGTAGTAGCCGACGAAATCATCGCCTTCCATTTTAAAATAAAACCATTGACCCCCCTGGTACAGATTTATAGGCGGTATCACACCAACGTACCCGACTACTACGTATACAGCCTTATCTATTGCAACACCGAGAAATATACCATCAGTAATCATCAGTAGAGTTTAATTGTGAATGAGTGATTGAGAGAATGAGTGAATGGGATGTTGAGCAGTTAAAATGAGCGATTGTTATGATGAACAAAGTAATCGCTGTCCCCTCATTTGTTTTCAGATCATACATCACTATCTCTCAATCACCGCGGGGGCGGACCCCTCAATCAATCTCAATCATTCACTCACTAATTAAATGACATGAACATCATACTTCAACTGGCCAAAATGATTGATCATTCGTTGCTGCATCCGACGATGACCGACGCCGACCTCCGGAAAGGATGCGACATAGCCCGGCAATACGACGTGGCTTCCGTGTGTATCAAGCCCTATGCCGTGGCGCAGGCCGTGGAGTGGCTGGAAGGAACCGAGGTAGCGGTAGGTACGGTAATTGGTTTTCCGCACGGAAGTAGCTCCATCGGAATCAAAGTAGCCGAAACCATTCAGGCCTGCCGCGATGGAGCCACCGAGATCGACATGGTTGTGAATATCGGAAAAGTACTGCAAGGCGATTGGACCTATATTGAGGAAGAAATAAAGGCAATAACCGAAGCATCCCACGCCAACGGGGCGATTGTGAAGGTGATTTTTGAAAACGACTACCTGCCTGAAGATTCCCCTAAGATTCGCCTCTGCGAGATTTGCAGCGAAGTAGGAGCCGACTTTGTCAAAACATCCACTGGCTACGGGTTTGTGAAAGGCGAAGACAGCCGCTATGGCTACTTGGGTGCCACTGAGCACGACCTGAAACTAATGCGTCACCATAGCTCGGCCCACGTGCAGGTGAAGGCCGCCGGTGGAGTACGTACGCTGGACGATCTGCTGAAAGTACGCGAATGGGGCGTAACCCGCGTGGGAGCCACGGCTACGGTAACTATGCTGGAAGAAGCAAAGAAACGCTACACCAATGAATACACAGAAACGGATATCCCCGCTGACAATACACCGGGGTATTGATTTTTGCTGATCTCCGATGCCAGGGTTGCTGTAGCATCAGCGATCAGCGGAAGGGTCTCAGGAATGCTTGGGAAACTGATCAAAATCCGGTTTCCGTTTTTCCAGAAAGGCATCCCGGCCCTCGCGGGCCTCATCGGTCATGTAGCCCAGACGGGTGGCTTCACCGGCAAAAATTTGCTGGCCTACCATGCCGTCATCCACCAGGTTGAAGGCGAATTTGAGCATCCGGATCGCCATCGGGCTTTTCTCTAATATTTCCTGCGCCCATTGGTAAGCGGTGGCTTCCAGTTCGTCGTGGGGTACTACGGCATTCACCATACCCATCTCAAAAGCCTCCTGCGCCGAATAGCTACGTCCCAGAAAGAAAATCTCCCGCGCCCGCTTCTGCCCGATCTGTCGGGCCAGGTAGGCTGAGCCGTAGCCCGCGTCGTAGCTGGCTACGTTGGCGTCGGTTTGCTTGAAGATAGCGTGCTCTTTACTCGCCAGGGTCAGGTCGCACACGACATGCAGGCTGTGTCCACCGCCCACGGCCCAGCCGGGCACTACGGCAATCACGGGCTTGGTCATGAAGCGGATCTGCCGCTGTACTTCCAGGATATTCAACCGGTCCAGGCCGTCGTTTCCTTTATACCCTGCCTTGTCGCGGAAGCGCTGATCACCCCCGGAACAGAAGGAATACACGCCGTCTTTGGCCGGCCCTTCGCCCGAAAGTAGTACCACGCCAATGCCCCCGTCGTTGCGCGCGTCGTCAAAAGCATCCAGCAGTTCAAACACCGTTCCGGGTCGGAAGGCATTGCGAACGTCGGGGCGGTTGAAGGCGATTCGGGCCACGCCGTTTAGTTTCTTATAGGTTATGTCTTCGTATTCTTTGGCTATCTGCCATTGGAGATCACTCATGGTATTGAAAAGTCATGGTTTTTTCTTAATGGGCTAAAAGTAAACAATGCCCCGCAATTGTACGAACCCTTAGCGGAGCATTCTGTTTTGATACGGTTAAAGTACTAGCCCCACAGGCGCTCTCTCTATGAAAAGGGAGGGGCCTGCGGGGCTTTATTTGAGTCGGCTGTATACTTGGTGAGTTCTGACGGCAAAGGATTCTACCCAGCATCTGAACACAGATCCAAGAATGCAAAACCTTTCTAATAGCTCGGGTTCTGCTTCAGGTACCCCGGTAGGTTAGAAGCTCCGTCAATGGCGGTCTGAGGAATGGGGAATAGACGCTTCTGCTTATTGGTGTTGGTCTTTTCGGTCCAGGTGTCCTCGTACTTGCCAAACCGGATCATATCGGTACGGCGGAGCATTTCCCAGTAGAACTCAAAGCCCCGCTCGCGGTAAAGCAGGTCCAGGTTCATGCTCGTGAGCGGCGGGGGGGTACCCCGGGCGGTACGGGCGGCGCGGACGGTATTCACGTCGGCAAGGGCCGCGGCTTCACCGCCTCCTTTGCGGAGCTTGGCTTCGGCGCGCATCAGGTAAGCATCCGCCAAACGGACGATGATGAGGTCGGCTTCGCCGAAGTTTCGCCCGCTCGTAGACTTCTTGCTGAACTCGTATTTCTCCACGCGATAGCCCGTGCTGTAATTACTGCCCTCGACGGTGAAGTCTATTTTTTCGGTAAAATTCACGGGCAGAGTAGGTTTGTTGCGCGAAGCGGAAAACAACTTACCAACCTTCATTTTCCCATCAGGGCATTTCAAAAAAGCCCCGTTGACACGAAGCAGACCGTATTGCTGACCACGCAGAATGCCGCGATCCACGTTGAAGTTTTCCGCTGCTACGCAGGAGTCGCCCGGATTGGTGTAAATGGAAATATTCTGCTTATAAAAACGCGGATCGGCCTTCGGGTCCTGGGAGCCGTAGGCTTTCACCCAGGTCTGATAAAAATCGGAAGTGATGCCGGGCCCGTCGGTGCCGTTGGCGGCGGGATAGGCAGGCAGGGGAAACTGGTCGCCCGAGAGCGAGAAGTACGACATCCGGTTGTGTCCATTCAGGTCGGCGCGCTGATCTACGGCGAACACGAGCTCTTTGTTGGTATGGTTGTCTGAATCAAAAATGGAGAAGTACTCTTTGGACAATGCGTACTGTCCCGAAGAAATGATCTTATCACAGTATTCGGTCACTTTGTCCATGTCTTCCGGTTTGAAGGCAGGGGTACCATACGGGTCGCGGTACACGGCGGCGTTGAGGTACAGCCGCGCCAGCAAGTCCCCAAACCGCACCCTTAGAAATACGCCCCGGACCGACATTGGCCTGCACGTCGGGTTCGACGGCCAGTAATTCGCTTTTGATAAATTCAACGGCTTCAGATCCTCGCAGAATTTTGGAATTTGCGCCCAAATCATCTTTTACAAACACCAGCCCCCACAAATCCAGCGTCAGCATGGAATAGTAGGCCCGCAGCCCGCGCGCCTCGGCAAGGTAGGTTTTGGTGATGGGATCATTGAGTGTCGGCAACGCATTCAAAGCGGTGATCGTGCGTGAAACGCCTTGCAGAATCAGGTTCCAGGTACTGCGGATGTTGGGATCCGTGCTGGTATAGGTATGCTGGTGCATGGCCAGGTAGATGCCGTTGTCGCCCCAGTCGGTGCCCCCCCGGTAGGGTAGGATAGCCTCGTCGGTGGAGATTTCCTGCAAGGCAAAATAATTGGTATGCGTGAAAATATTGGGCAGCAGCGCGTAGGCAGGTACCAGGATGCCATCGGCCGCCTGCCGGTCGCTAAGACCAGAGGCCGAGGTTTCGTCCAGTACATTTTCGGTCAAATCCGTACAGCCATAAGGAGCCAGCAGGGCCGCCAGGAACAGTACACTATATAGTATCTTTTTCATGAATTCAATTTTGAATGAGTGAATGATAGAATGATAGAATGACAGAAAAAAATATTCTGTCATTCTATCATTGAATTTTCAGAACGTTACATTTAGGCCAAAGATGAACGACTTTGCTCTGGGATAGCTGAGGTAGTCTACACCGTACGAAGAGATACCGTTGATCTGGCGGTCGTTGTTGACCTCGGGATCGTAGCCATCATAATCGGTGATCAGGAACAGATTCTGGCCCGTAGCCGAAAGCCGGATGCCCGATATCCAGCGGTCGATGCCCATGGCTTTGGTATTGAAGGTATACCCCAGCGACAAATTGTTCAACCTAAAATAGGCTCCGTTTTTAAGGTACCGTGACGACACAGGAGCCGCGTTGTTGATGGATTCATTGGTAGCTTCGATGGCTTCTGGGGTCACATTCTGCCCTTTAGACAATTTGTTCTTATAAAAATTGGAGTTGGCTGTATTGTCGTACACCTTATTGCCAGCCACCCCATTCAAATTGAAAGACAGGTCGAATCCTTTGTGTGATACGCCACCGTTGATGTTGTACTGCCGCGTGGGCAGGGCGGTACCCAGAGCGACCCGGTCTTTGTCGGTGACGATACCGTCACCGTCCGTGTCGCGGAAGGTACTAATCCCCTTGTCATCGAAGCCGGTGAATTCCTTCAAATAGAAGGTGCCGATCGGCTGGCCGTTGAGATAGCCATTGATGGTAGCCGAAGTCAGGCCCGAACCCTGGGCTGCCCCCGACGGAATAATGGAGTAGGGCGAACCTTCGACGTTGTTACTGATGAACGTAATGTTGCCGCCAAGGTTGGCTCTCAGGCCGTTGGCCGCCGTATAGCGGTAATTCAGGTCCAGTTCAAGGCCCCGGTTGGTGATCATCATGTCCGGCACATTGGTCCAGAATGTATTGGCGGGCTGCACGGGGTCAGCGGGGATAACTTCCAGCAGAATGTTGTTCGAGACTTTGTTAAAATAATCAATGGTACCCGTCAGGGCGTTGCTGAACAGAGCAAAATCGAGTCCCACATCCGTCTGCTTGGAAACCTCCCACTGAATATCGGGATTGGCCAGCCGGGTGTACGATGTTCCCGGTACGTAGGGGCCGGCGTCGGTCAGCGGATAGCTGGTGGTGCCTGATACCTGCGAGGTAAACAGCGCCTGGGTGATTTTGGAAGGAATTTCCTGGTTGCCCGTTTGGCCGTAGCCCGCCCGCAGTTTCAGATCATTGAAGGGAGATGATTTCATGAACTCCTCCTCTGAAAGCCGCCAGCCCACCGAAGCCGACGGAAAAACACCGTACTTGTTATTGGCCCCGAACTTCGACGAACCATCGGCCCGGACGGTGGCCGTCAGCAGATACTTGTCTTTGAATTGATAATTGACCCGACCGAAGAAGGATTGCAATTCATTTTCGATGGCGAAGCCGGTCGGACGATTCTGGGCGAAAGTCAATTCCTGGCCCAGGCCGGGGTTATAAATCGGCTCAATGCTCGAAATAGGGAATTTGTTGATGCTCGAATTGCGGCTTTGAATAAAAAACTTTTGGTAGGAGTGGCCCACCAGCCCGGTAAAGCTGTGGGTGTCATTGTTCAACGTGTAGGTCACGTAGTTCTCGATCAGCGTGTTGCGGTTGACAGCATTGATCGTTTCAAGTCGTCCGTCCTGCTGTGGAACGGCGTTAGCCAGCGACTGCAGGTCACGTACCGAAGTGGAATTGTCCACCCCCAAATTCAGCTTGTATACCAGCCCTTCGATGATCCGGAACGAAGGGGTGATGTTAGCCACTACGCGGTTGGTCGTCGTGATGTCTTTTTCCAGTCTCAACGGAATCAACGGGTTGTTGCCATTCTGCGTTTGAAAGAGCTTACCATCCTGGTCGTAGGCGGGGTAGGTAGGATTGGACGAAATGGCGCCCCCGATCATGCTCTGAATGGGCGGACGGTTGTTGTTGACGTACGAGGCGTTCAGGTTCACGTCGACCGTAAGGCGATCGTCCGGCAGAAATTTCTGAGTCACGTTGATCCGGCCCGTGTAGCGTTTGAGATCGCTTTGTTTGAGGATACCCTGCTGATTTTGCACGCCCAGCGAGGCATAATAGGACAGTTTGTTGGCTCCGCCGCCGAACGACAGGTTATGGTCTTGGGTGTAGGCGGTGCGGGTGATTTCCTTCTGCCAGTCGGTGTTGGCACCCAGGTCTTCCAGGGTACCCCCTATGGCGGGGACCTGCTGCCGGTACTCATCAGCCGAGAAAACATTCAGTGGCCGGGCCAGGGTCGAAATGCCCAGGCTGGTCGAGAAAGTCAGGTTAGAAGTACCCGCCTTGCCTTTCTTGGTGGTGATCAGGATGACCCCGTTGGCACCGCGTGAGCCATAAATGGCGGTGGCGGAGGCATCTTTCAGGACGTCGATGGATTCGATATCCTGCGGATTCAGGAAAGTCAGGGGGTTGGTAGCACCGCCCGTGCCGGAATTGTCCAGCGCAAGGCCATCCAATACGAACAGCGGCGTACTGCCTGTCCGGACCCCACCCGGTCCGCGAATGGTGATGGATTGTCGGCCGCCCGGCTCACCGGTGGCGGCGGTAACATTCACACCGGCTACTTTGCCCTGCAATAGCTGCTCGGGTGAGTTGATAATGCCTCGGTTAAATTCGGTACTCTGCAATGATTTGACCGCACCCGTCATGTCTTTCTTAGTGGTGGTGCCATAGCCAATCACCACGACCTGACTCAGATCCGACGCTTCTGATTTGAGGGCTACGTTGATGGTGGTTCGATTACCGGCCACAACCTCCTGTTTTTCGTAACCAATAAAACCAAATACGAGTACAGCCTCGGGGCCGGGGATCACGAGGGAGTAGTTGCCGCTGGCGTCGGTATTGGTACCGCGCTGGGTACCCTGTATCACCACGCTGCAGCCTACCAGGGGGTCGCTGGTAGTGGCGTCGGTCACCGTCCCGTTACGGTTTGCTGGGCGATAGGCCCGCAGTCCAAGCACTGCCAGCAGCATAAGTAGAAAAATCCCTCTCAGAAAACCCGGAGGAGATGATAAAAAGCAAAAGTGTTTCATAAGTAGTACATGGTAAAGTAGGATGAACAAGGGGCGAAATTGAAAAAAATTAAAAAGAGTAAGGGCCTATTTGAAAAGCTTAATACTTTCTTAAAAGTTGAACGGGCTATGCGGAGTTGAGCCTAACAAATTTAAATTTTATTTATGAAAGAAAAAATAGGATTCATCCAGCAGTTATACTGATTGGTTATCTACCTACAGCAGTTCACTCCTGAATAAAGTGCATTCGTCTCCAAGGATGAGGCGTTTGGTCAGAAAAGGCGTGCAGGAGCTGGGGACATATGGTAGTTTTGAGCTATACTCAATTCCCAGAAGCCCTGTTAGCCATGAAGTTTTTCTCCATTCTTTTTCTAGTCTTGCTAGTAAACTCACTTTCAGCCCAGATACTCCTGAGTGGAAAGGTGAGTGACCGCTGGGGCCATCCACTGCCTGGCGCGAATGTGCTGCTCAAAGGCACCTACGACGGCGCCACCACTGATACCCTGGGTCGGCTTTTCGTTCAAAACCTTTCGAAAAAGATTCCGCCACCCTGTCGGTCAGCTATGTGGGCTACGAACCCTTCGAGCAGCGAATTGTCCTGCGCAAAGCTCCTCCGTCTTTTTCCATAAAACTCGAAGAGATAGCCAGCGAACTCAACACCGTGGTCATTACGGCGGGCTCATTTGAAGCCTCCGACGAAAAGCGCATGACGATGCTCAAACCCCTCGACATCGTCACCACCGCTGGCGCTGCCGCCGACATCACGGGCGTGATGCAGCTCCTGCCCGGTGCCCAGCGGGTGGGCGAGCAGGCCGGGCTCTTCGTCCGGGGAGGCTCGGGCCTGGAAACCAAGGTGGTCATTGACGGCATGATCGTCCAGAATCCGTTTTTTAGCGCCCTGCCCGACGCCCAGCAGCGGGGGCGTTTCAATCCGTTTATGTTCAAAGGTACCTCGTTCAGCACAGGAGGGTACTCGGCCCAGTATGGACAGGCGCTGTCGTCGGTGTTGCTGCTGAACACCACCGACAAAACCTCCAACAATGGCCTGGGGGTGAGCCTGAACATGGCCAGCGCCGGACTCAACTACGACGTGGCGGATGAGAAGCAGTCGCTATCCGTGGTGGGCTACTACGGAAACCTCAAACCGCTTTTCGCGCTGGTGAAGCAAAACATTGACTGGTCGCACGCCCCGGAGTTTACGGGTACCTCCCTGACCTACCGGCTCAAAACCTCCAAAACCGGGCAATTGAAAACCTACGGCATGTACTCCGACAGCCGTTTGGGCATGGAGACGCAGGCTCCGCTCAGCGACGAGACGCGCACGCAGATTAGACTGCACAATCGCAATGCCTTCACCACCAGTACCTACACTGATCGCTGGGCCGAAGGCAGGTGGTTGCTCAACAGCGGCTTTTCGTACAGTCGAAACAGCGACGACATGACGTTTGACGGGGCCGATTTCGACCGCTTCGACGAGCGGATACAGGCAAGAGCGGTGCTCACCCGGCTGTTGAATGGGAATAACACGCTGCTTTTCGGGGCCGAAGCCCATCAGATCAATCTGAAAAACGGCGTCAACGGCAAGGTCTATACGCTTAACGATACCTACTCCGCCACTTTTGCCGAAACCGAAATCTATATCACCCGAGCCCTGGCTGGGCGCGTTGGGGTGCGGGCAGAGTACTCGTCTTTGTTGAACCGGTTCAACCTAGCCCCCCGGCTGTCATTTGCCTACAAGACGGGAGCATACAGTCAGGTGTCCCTGGCGGCGGGACAGTTTTACCAAAATCCCGACTACCGGTACCTCTACAACAACACCGACCTAAACTTCGAGCGGGCCGACCACCTGATCCTAAACTACCAGATCATCAAAAACCAACGGACGTTTCGGGTAGAGGGTTTTTATAAAAACTATGCGCAGCTGGTACGAGAAACTACCGGCCTGGACTTTGATGCCAACCCCTACCGCTTTCCGTGGGGACAAACCACCAACGGCGGCTACGGCTACGCGCAGGGAATGGATTTCTTCTGGCGCGATCAGAAAAGCATCAAAAACTTCGATTACTGGATCACGTATAGCTACGTGGATACCAAACGCCTCTTTGAGCAGTTTCAGGTAATGGCCACGCCTACTTTCGTTTCCAATCACAACGCCAGCATCATCGTGAAGCGGTGGTTTGAGAAAATGACCACCAGTGCGGGCCTTACCTACTCGTACACAAGTGGGCGACCTTACTATAACCCCAACTCAGAGAAATTCCTGGCCGACCGCACGCCGCAGGTACACAACCTGAGCTTTTCGGCCAGCAAAATCATGACCCTCAAAGGGAACTTTGCGGTAGTATACCTGGCCGTAGACAATATCCTCAACACCCGCAATGTATTCACCTACCGCTATACTCCCGATGGTAAAACCCGCCACGCCATCGGCCCGCAAAGCTACCGCAGCTTCTTCGTCGGCATGCAGATCATGCTTTCCAAAAAAGCCAGGGTGACCAGGGAGGATGTGTAATTTTTTTTGCAAACCATATAAAAGCCCTTCTCCTATCAGGAGAAGGGTTGGGATGAGGTTAAAACAAACAAATCAATCACTTTTAAACTTTAAAAAACATGAAAAAGACCCTGATTATCAACCTGTTGCTCTTTACCTCTACGCTACTATTCGCCCAAAACGAAAAGTACACGCAAGCCATGAAGACCAGCTATCGAAGCCTTCAACGAGGCAACAAACAAGGAACCCAATCCGGCGGAACTTACCGAACTAGCGAATCGCTTTGAGCGAATCGCCTCCGCCGAACCGAAAGAGTGGCTACCCCGCTACTATGCCGCCTATCTGTATAGTTCATTGGCTTTTGGTGGCAGCGATGTGGTAAAAAAAGACCAGCTGACCGACAAAGCGGATGCCCTCCTGAAGGAAGCCGTGGCTTTGGCCGGCGAAAACTCCGAACTGATGGTGGTGGATGCGCAGATTAAGCAGGCCCGCCTGGCCGCCGACCCCATGGCCCGCTGGCAAACCTACGGCCCGCTGTTCGAGGCGAGCCTGGCTAAGGCCGAAGCGCTTAATCAGGATAACCCGCGCATTTATATGCTTCGGGGTACCAACCTACTGTATACACCGGAGCAGTTTGGGGGAGGCAAAAAAGCCGCGAAGCCGGTACTTGAAAGATCACTTGAAAAATTTGCTACCTTTAAACCTGAAAGCCCCCTGCACCCTACCTGGGGACAGGCGCAGGCCGGGTATCTGCTAAGTCAGTGCAATCAGTAACCAATATGGAATAGACACGGGAAGTGACTTTGCCCGACCAGCGAAGTCGTCTTTTGGGTTAGAAAAACAACCTGCTTATGGATCAGGAAAAGGTAGTCGAAGAGCTGAAGCAGCGAAAGGTGCTATCGGTAAAAATGCGGGCCTCCTCGCTCAAAGGCCTCGATTGCAGTGGCATGGACCTGACCGACGCCGACCTGAGCTATTCGAACCTCTGCGAGGCGAATTTTGATGGGGCCATCCTGCGGGGAGCGCGCATCCGGGCGGCCAATCTGTCCAGGGCTTCCTTCCGGAACGCCGACCTTACCAACGCCGATTTTAGTTACAGCAACCTCAACGATACCGACATGACGGGTGCCACCCTGGATGGCATCAACCTCAGCTTTTCATCCAAGGGTACGTCTTTTCGGTGGAGCGACCTGAACCTGGTGGCCCTCATTCAGAGCCAAAGCTGGATCGGGATGGTGGTAGCGGTGCTGATCGGGGCTATATTCGTGTACGGGGTAAGCGGCATCATCTACTTCACCAATCAGATGGCCACCGCCTCCGATCCGCTGGTCATGCGCCTGAACCAGTACGTGGTGGTTAATAATGTACTGTCGGGAATATTTACCGTTCTGTTTACCTACGCGTTGGCCCCTCTGCTGGACAAGTACGGTGGGAAAGTGTGGATGCGCCATTTACTGCTTTCGGTACTGGTCACGGTGGGGTATTTTACTTTTGCCACCATATTGTATTTTGCCTGGGGGCAAAGCCCATTGGAGGAAATGGCCCAAAGGGCTGTAGCTACTGGTACGCAAGCCAGCTTTACTACGCCCTGGTATTTGTATACCATCGGGCCGTTGATTGTGGCTAACTTGTTCTACTACCTCAGCCAGCAGGGGCGGCAGCTATCGCGCAAAATATCCGAGCAGGAATACGAGTTACTCTCACTCGAAAAACTCAAGACCCGCGCCGAACTGAATGCCTTACAGGCCAGGATCAACCCCCACTTCTTGTACAATTCTCTCAATAGCATCGCCAGCCTGGTGCACGAAGACCCCGACAAGGCCGAGGAGATGACCATCCTATTATCCAAGCTGTTTCGCTATACCACCGGACGTGCCAACGACGACTACTTCGATTCCATTGCCAACGAGCTCGACATGGTGCGTACCTACCTGCAGGTGGAGCAGGTTCGGTTCGGCGACCGGTTAAAGTTTGAGGTACAGGTAGAAGCTTCCGATCTGCAGCAACTCACCATTCCTAAGTTTCTGTTGCAGCCTATTGTTGAAAATGCCGTGAAGCACGGTATCGGCAAGCTTGCTGACCAGGGATGCATTCGGATCAAAATTTTCGAAGAGCAGGGATGGCTATCGCTGTGCGTATATGATAATGGCCCCGCCTTCCAGGAAAACCTTTCGGCTGGGTACGGGATCCGCAGCATTCAGGAAAAGCTTCACCTCTTGTATCAGGAAGATGCGACGGTAGAGCTCCGCAACCTTCCGGATAAGCACGTGTGCGTACGGGTAAAGAAAGAACGTCTAACCGAAGAAAAACGGGAGGTTAATGACGCCTTAGGGGCCGCCGCCCGCCTGGACTTTCCGGTCTAGCCATCGGTTGGTATCCTGGTTCATTGGGTTCAGAAATAGTTTTGATTACCTAATTTGGGATAAAAAATACCATATTTACCCAGGCAAGCCCCACCTGAACGGCATATTTTGTACCATTGGAAGATAAAAGTTTTACTCGACCCGTAATGAAATTACCACTAAATACCATTCTGATTGATGACGAGCAACTGGCAATAAACCGTCTCAGACGTTTACTGGGCCCGTATGAAGATACATTTGCCCTGCTAGCCGAAGGGCACAACGGAGCCGAAGGATTAGACCTTATCGTGCAGCACAAACCCGATTTGATTTTTCTTGATATAGAGATGCCTATCCTCAATGGCTTCGAGATGCTGGCTAAGGTTACGACCATGCCCATGGTGGTGTTTGCCACGGCGTACGACCAGTACGCTATCCGTGCCTTCGAAGAAAACTCGGTGGATTATCTGCTCAAACCCATAGAGAACGACAGGCTCCTCAAGACTGTCGAAAAAATCCGCCGCCGGGTTGAACTGACTCAAGTGGGTGGTAACCGCAATCCCGACTCCGAAAACCTGATGCGTCTGCTTGAAAAAATGCAACCGAAGCCGGAAATGTTTTCCCTATCGGTCAAGTCCGGAGAACGTATCTTGCTGATTCCCCTCACGGATGTATCCCATTTTGAAGCGGAGGACAAGTACGTTTTTCTCAACACCCTTGATGCCCAGCAGTACCTTGTGAATCATACGCTCTCGGTTCTGGAGGAAAAACTCCCGCCTCATTTCGTAAGAATTAGCCGATCTTCTATCGTCAATACACACCATATCAGCGAAATCCAACGTTATTTCAACGGCAAGTATCTGCTTGTCATGCGCGACCGCAAAGCCACTTCGCTGCAAAGCGGGACTACCTACGGGGAGTCCATCCGTCTCCTTCTGACCCTATAATCCCTAAAATTACCCAAGCTATTGATTTTGAAGAGGTCATACTTATTCCTAAATTGCGCCCCTGTTTACCAATAGGGGTGACGATCAAGCTCTTGTAAAGCCATTTAATTAGCACTTTTTCAAGGAATTAAATTGATCCGGCAGAGGTTTCTTTGTTAAATAAAGTTAAATTATAACCTGCGTAATGAAAGAACTCATTGACCTGAGCAATCTGCCAAAACATATTGCCGTTATCATGGACGGCAATGGGCGCTGGGCTCAGAAGCAGGGGGCTGCGCGCGTTTTTGGCCACCGAAATGCCATTAAAGCCGTACGTGAAGCCACCGAAGGCTGCGCGGAGCTCGGGGTTGGATACCTCACTTTGTACGCTTTTTCTACCGAAAACTGGGGCAGGCCCCGCATAGAAGTTCAGGCGTTGATGGAGTTGCTCGTGCAAACCATCCGGGACGAACTTCCTACCTTGCAAAAAAATAATGTCCGACTGGATTCGATAGGAGATTTGAATAGCCTGCCAGGAAATTGCCGGCGTCAGTTGGCCGATGCCATCGACCAAACTCGCCAGAATACCGGCCTCAATTTGATTTTGGCCCTGGGATATAGTGGCAAATGGGATATTATTCAGGCTACCCAACAGTTAGCAAAAGAAGTAAAAGAAGGCACGTTACAACCCGAAGACATCACGGAGGGTCTATTGAATGAACGACTGGCTACCAAGGGACGCCCGGACGTGGATTTGATGCTTCGGACCGGAGGTGACCACCGGATCAGTAATTTTCTGCTGTGGCAGTTGGCCTACGCAGAATTGTATATTTATGACGAAGTGTACTGGCCCGATTTCCGTCGCCAGCATTTATACGAGGCGATTGTCTCCTATCAAAAAAGGGAGCGGAGATTTGGGAAAACCAGTGAACAAGTGAAAGTAGGGGGGTGAAAGAAATAGAAATAATAGCTATGAAGATGATGAGAATATGTACTCATGTGAATAAAAATACAGTTGTTCAGTTCCTGCTACTCTTGCTGGTAACCACCACTACTATCCAAGCCCAGCGAATAGGACTGGGAAGCGGCACTACCGCCCCCGTCACAAAAACTGCCCCCGCCGGCGTAGACTATGCCGACCCCAAGGAGTATGAAATCGCCGAAATCACCGTATCAGGTACTCAGTTTCTTGATCCCAACTCCATGATTTCTATTTCCGGCCTCAAAACCGGAGAGAAAATCCGCGTTCCAGGCCCGGCGATTTCGTCATCCATCAAAAGGATGATGGACTTTGGTACCCTGGATGACGTGGAAATCCTGGCCACAAAATTCGAAGAAGGGAAAATCTGGCTCAACATTCATATCAAAGAGCGGCCACGCTTGTACAAGGTCACCTTCTCGGGCATTCGCAAAGGGGAACGCGAAACCTTGAACGACAAGGTCAAACTCATCAAAGGCCGCGTAATTACCCCAACGGTAATCAAAAATACTCAGCTTCTGATCAAGAAGCACTTTATGGACAAAGGCTTTTACAATACTCAGGTAAAAGCCGTCCAAATCCCCGACACCACCCGTGGCCAGGCGACCCTGAACTTTACTGTTAATAAAGGGAGTAAGGTAAAGATTGAGGAAATCGTTATTGAGGGGAACGAGGCTATTGCGGACGCCAAGCTCAAAAAGAAGCTGAAAAAGACCAAAGAAAAGAAACTTTGGCACCTCTTCACGCCTTCCAAGTATATTCCCAAGACCTACGAGGAAGATAAGGACAAGCTGATTGCCTATTACCGCAAGAATGGCTACCGCGATGCCACCATTGAGTTTGATTCCATCAAGAATGCGGGTGAAGAGACCATTAGCATTCTGATGCGCATCGAAGAAGGCCCTAAGTACTTCTACCGGTCCATTGACTGGACGGGGAACTACCTCCATAATACCGAACGACTCAACGAAATTCTGGGCCTGAAAAAAGGGGACGTGTACAATCCGGAGGAGCTCGACAAAAAGATCAACGGCATACCTGGGGGCGATGTAAGTTCCTTGTACATGGACGACGGCTACCTGTACTTTCGGGCGGTGCCGGTGGAGACGTCGGTCCTTAAAGATTCGATCGATATTGAAATCCGGATTTTTGAAGGCAAGCAGGCAACCATCAACCGGATCATCCTGAACGGAAACACCAAAACCAGCGACCGCGTGGTACTACGTGAATTGTTTACGCTGCCGGGCCAGAAATTCAGCAAGACGGAACTCATCAATACCCAGCGTCAGCTGTCGCAGATGGGGTACTTTGATCCGGAAAAAATCCAGATCAACCCCATTCCTAACCAGGGCGACGGAACCGTAGATATTGAATATACCGTAGAAGAAAAACCCTCCGACCAGATAGAATTATCCGGCGGCTGGGGCGGGTACATCGGGTTCGTAGGTACCTTAGGATTGGTGTTCAACAACTTCTCAATCCGGAATATTCCCAACCGCTCCACCTGGCGACCCCTGCCTTCGGGCGATGGACAGAAATTGTCCGTACGCTTCCAGGCCAACGGACGGCAGTTCCAGACCTACTCGCTGTCGTTCAGCGAGCCGTGGCTGGGGGGCAAAAAACCCATCAATTTTGGGATAGCCCTTACCCGTACCGTGTACCGCATCACGGACTATGCATCGCTGTATACGCGGGTTGCGGCTGGCAAGCAGACGTTCATTGGCTCGTATTATAACAATGGCATTACCTTCTCGCTGGGCAAGCGTCTGAAAGAACCGGACCGCTTCCTGGTGCTGAGCCACTCGCTTTCGTTGCAGCGGTACCGCCTCGATAGCCTCGACTTTTTCAGCATTGGCTACAACAACGGTATCTCCAATAACATCACGTTCAATACCACGCTGTCCAGGAATACCCTGAGTGATTTCCAATACCCTCGCTCGGGATCAAACATCTCGCTGGCGGCTACTTTCACGCCGCCGTATTCGGCCTTCCGTAAGAAGGACTTTACCGATGAGCAGGATAAGTTTAAGCTGGTGGAGTACCACAAGTGGATGTTTGACGCCAGCTGGTACGCTACCATCACGGGTAAACTCGTACTCAGCGCCCGGGCCCACATGGGCTTCCTGGGTAGCTACGGTGACAAAGTAGGATTAAGTCCGTTCGGCCGCTTTATTGTGGGTGGCTCGGGTCTGGCGGGACAAGGTTCCTTTGCCCTGGCTGATCAGGACATCATTGGTCTACGTGGCTACGGCGACCGGAAGGTAGGACCGCTGAGCCCTAATGGCTCGCTGGCTGGTGGCGGTGGGGTGGTGTACAACAAGTACGTCATGGAACTCCGCTACCCGGTATCGCTCAACCCACAGGCAACGATCTTCTTGCTAGGCTTCCTCGAAGGCGGAAACAACTGGGGTAGCTACCGTGATTTCAATCCCTTCGACATCAAGCGGTCGGCTGGGGGCCGGAGCCCGTATTTTCATGCCGGCCTTTGGTTTGCTGGGGATCGACTGGGGCTACGGATTTGATAAAATTCAAGGTGCCAATACCCGCAGCGGTGGGCAGTTTCACTTCACCATTGGGCAGCAGATTCGATAATAATGAGAATACAGGTTCGTTATACAGAGCAAAAAAGCAGATACTTCGCATGAAGAGGATCGTATTTTTAGTAGCTTTGTCGTCCATTTTAGCCTTACAGGCTCAGGCTCAGAAATTTGGCTATGTGGATATGGAATATATCACCAGCAAAATGCCCGAGTACCAAAAGGCCGAAGCGGAGATGAACCAGTTTTCGGAAAAGTGGGCCAAAGAGATCCAGGATAAGTATACCGAAATAGACCGCCTGCAACGCGCCTACATGGCCGAGGAGGTACTGCTGACGGAGGAACTAAAACGCAAAAGACAAAATGAAATAAAGGAGAAAGACCTGGAAGCCCGCGAATACAACAATAAGGTGTTCGGCATGGATGGCATGATGTTCCAGAAAAAGAAGGAACTCATGAAACCCGTGATGGAACGGGTACAACGGGCGGTGGAAAAAGTTTGCGCCCAACGCAGGCTCGAATTCCTGTTTGATAAGTCCAGTGATTTTGTGATGGTGTATACCAATCCCAAACACGACTATACGGACTACATTATGGAAGAGCTCGGGATCGATACCAAGCCGGCCGCCGCCGCCGCCCACTACTCCCGTCAACTATCAACCAATCCCAATAGTATAACCAAAAAACCTAAATAAACACGTACCAATGAAAAAACAAGTGATTGCCATTATGGCGGTTTTGGCAGTAGCATGCACCCCTCTGCTTGCTCAAACGACCCCTGCCACCACGGCACCTACTAAAATAGGCTATACCAACGTAGACTTTGTTCTGGGTAAGCTTCCCGAAAGCAAGAAAATTCAGAATGAGCTCGAAATTACCAAGGCCCAACTCGACAAGGCGCTTCAGGACAAGTACAAGGAGTTTCAGGAGAAACTGGATAACTATAACAAGAATGCGCCCAACATGGCTGACGTGTTGAAGACGGACAAGGAGAAGGAACTGCAGAACCTGCAAACCTCCATTCAGGATCTCCAGCGTAATTCGGAAACTTCCCTGCAAGGCAAATATCAGACGTTGATTGAACCTGTACTGGCTAAGATTAACACGGCCATTCAGGAAGTGGGTAAAGCTAATAACTACCTATACATTCTGAACTCTGACGCCGGTGCCAACACTACGCCAATTCTGTTGTACGTAGGTTCTGAAGATAACAATGTGACCGACCTGGTATTGAAGCAACTGGGAGTGGATCCCAAGGCTCCCCCCGGAGCCTGCTCCTGCCAAACCCGCTACTACCACTCCTCCCAAAAAATAAGGGAGATCGTGTAGATCAACACCTACTGTATCGAAAGGCGAGGCTCATCACCTCGCCTTTTGGTTTTTATAGCAGCGATGGGAAAAGCATAGGAACTCTTTGTTTGTAGCGGTGGTAGCTGTCCCCAAATTCCCGCAGAAGTTTTTTTTCCTCAAAGTAAATCCCCACCCGGATGTATACACTCAGGGAAAGAGCCATAATTAAGGTCCCCAAGGACAAATCAAATAGCCATAAGCCCCAAATCAGGAGCAGGGTGCCCGTGTACAGCGGGTGCCGCACCACTCCCGAGAGCCCGGTGGTCGTTAGCGTACCCTTTCTAGCGCCAGTGGGCCTGAGCCTATCCAGGCCGGAAAATTCGGCCAGGTCATATTGCCACAAGGCGGCCAGGATCACTCCCAGCCCAATTCCAGCCAGCGCGCCTCCCCCGATTGTGTGGCCTAATGAAGGCTGCCAAAGCCAGATTTTGTCGATCTGAGCCTGGTAATATAATAAAAGTATAAGGGTGAAGGTTGCGAAGATATTATAAAAAATACGGTAGTACCTGGCGTAGTTTCCGAGTCGGGTTTGTATCAAATTTTTGACTTTCAGGGCGGCCAGCAGGCTATGCGTTGCCCCGTAGCCTAGCCATCCGATTGCAAGAATAATATAAGCCATACCGCGTTTGAAATGTAATTGAGGGCTCGGAAAAAGATCAAAATCCAGGCCTTTTTACTTTTATTCTGATCAAAAAGGATCGCTCACATTGCTCGATCGCATACGCTATTTGCTATTTTTGCGTTCTGAACAGAGAATTTTAGTTTAATTTCCACCAAGCACATCGTCCATGTACTGTATAAAGAGACTTAGCTTTTTGTTATTTACTCTACTTGGAATAGTTACAAATTCGGTTTTTTCCCAAGATGCGAATTCCGACGTCCCTTCCTTCCAACTTGTCCTGCCTGCCCAACCCAACTGGAATATTGCGGAAGAGGGACAGCCGATTTCTATTCAGCTCCAAACCAAAGGGGGAAAGTCCGATACCATCTATTACTCCATAGTAGAGGGAAAACAAAAGGATATGATTTTTGACACCTTGGGTCGTTTCATGTGGACACCCTCGTTTGATATTGGGGATCGAATCAATACCCTGCGCTCGGTTCCCGTAGTGTTTAAGGCTACCAATGCCGCTGGCGAAAACGTGACACAGCAAGTGCAATTCAAAATCGTCCATGTTAATCGCCCTCCCGAAGTGGACGATCTTCGTCCTTTTTATGTACAGTACAAGACGCAGAACACGTATCAGATTGACATGAACGCGGTACGGGACGCCGACAGCGATCCGGTGGTTTTTGTACCCGTAGCCGAGGGCATGCCCGAGGGGCTGCGGATGTCGGCTAGCGGGGAGGTAGTCTGGGAGCCTTCGCAGACGCAGTTCAACATACTTCGTAAAGGGCCGCGCTATGTGGAATTTTACGTGGAGGATCAGCCTGGTAAAGCTAGGACCAAGGGCCGAATAAAGCTGGAAGTCACCCAAACGGATCTGCCGCCAGAAATTACTATGGTACCGAAAATTACCCGGGTGAAGAGCAAAGAAAACGCGACGATCAACATCAAGTTCTTTCTTTCGGATCCCAACGGCGACGACGATATCACTACGTTCAATTTCATTTCGGACAATCGCGACATTCCTTCCAAGGCAATTGTGAAGAATACGTCTACCCAATATGAGTTCATCTGGACGCCTGGCTATGATTTTGTGAAGGACCCTTTTGATTCACTGGCCTTTGACATGACCTTTTACGTGCTCGACAAAACCCAAAACCGCGAAGAGCGCCGGATTCATTTCAGTATCCTCAACACTATCAACGAAGCCGAACGCGACCAGTACCTGTACAGTCTCTACCGGGGAGCGCTGGTAAATGCCTGGGGACTACTGGAGCAGATGAAGGAAAAGGAGGAAGAACTGAAAAAAGGGTACCGCAAGGCCAAGAAAGGAAAGCAAAATCGCTCCGTGCTGAACGCCTCCCTGGGAGCCACCACGGGCCTGGCACCCGTGATTGCGGGCACCACTCGTCCAGCGCTTAAGAACGGCATTACGACCGTTGGGCGGTACCACCGTCATGACCATCGGAACGCTGGAAGCTACGGAAGTAATCGGACGCTCGACCAAAGATCTGCTCGACCGGTTCAATTACGTGATGGAGAAAAAGAGCGACTTGCAGAATAAGGGCGATATTTTTGCCCGTGAGTATGCGCTCAAGTCGGCCCGACGGACCAACGATTTCATCCGTAAACTGGACGATTTTCGGGGTCTGATGAACCTGAGAGGGCTAGTAGCGCTGGAATTGGACGCCAACTGGGAAAATAAAAAGGAGGCTACCGACAAGGCGATCAAGCGCGCCTTCAAGGATTTTTCACCGATTGAAGAAGCTCAATAATTCAATCTGCCACCATAAAGAGACAGGGTGTCACCAAGTTCGGTGACACCCCGTCTCTTTATTACAAGCGTTATCCAAAGGAATAAACGGGCGTACTGATTTTGACTATCGGTTTGGTTCTTCGTTTTCTTTTCTAGCTTCAGGAATCAGAGAATCGTCAGGGGTAGATGTACCTCACTTTCAGGGTCAGTAGGTAACTCCTGAGCACGGCAGAGGAATCGATCAGCCGGAAAGAACGCCTGATCGCTATCTTCGGTAGGCTGAAGCGCTCTTCGTGATCACCTCCGAATCGTCTCTCGCCTACCGCACCGCTATGGCGTAAAAAAGCTGCTCTGAAAGATTAAAATCGTGCATACACCCACAAAAATACAGGCATCGGCAATGTTAAAAATAGGCGTTGAGTAGTATTGGCCACCCCATACCGGCACCCAATCGGGTACAAAGCCTTCCCAAAAATCTACAAAAATCATGTCGATAACCTGCCCATGAAACCACGGGGTAGGGGAGCCATAAGGCGCATTTCCCAGAAATACGCCGTAGAACGTACTATCAATCACATTGCCCACGGCTCCGGCCAGGATCATGGCGAGCGCCCACAGCAACCCCGGAGCCGCACCCCGACGGGCGAGGTTCATCAGATACCAGGCAATGGCTCCCATAGCCACCAGCCGGAAGAGCGTCAGGAAGAGTTTACCGTATTCATGGCCGAGCTGCATTCCAAAGGCCATACCGGGGTTTAATACGTAATGGAGCTTGAACCAATCGCCAATCAGAGCAATCTGTCCCGGAAAGCCCGGTTCCATGTTTTGATGGACCAGCATCTTGGAGGCCTGGTCGATGCCAATCAGTAAGACGCTGAACAGAAGATATTTTGTGGGATTTCTGGGTTGATTCATTCCTTGGCTGCATTGAAGGACTACTGCCGAATCGTGTCCTTGTGCATTGCGATGGTACCTAAACTTGTGAAACGCAAAATTAAACCTTTTTATGAGGCTTACACAGCACTCAGTGGCGGCGTTTCATTTCGTGTTTCACCAACAGGAATTCCCGGCTACTTTGTCCCGCAATAGATTTGTTCTCTTCGGCCCTCCGAAACAGGTAGGGCATTACGGAGTCGATAGGTCCGTAAGGTACATATTTGGCAACATTGTACCCCTTTTGGCCAGATTGTAGGATATATTGTCACTCATGCCCAGGAACTGCGCAAACCAGACGCGGGAGTCATTGTGCTTCAGGCCAAGTTTGGCCATTTTTTGGCGTACAATACAGACAACTGTAATCGTTGTGAGTACCCAGGCATACTTCAAACAGGTTGATATGTTCCAGCGAGAAGTCAATGGCGGCGTTGAAATCCCGGTCCGTCGCTTCCTTGGACGTATGAATCGGGCTGCGGTAGTTGTTCTCCCGGGCCCGGAGCGCTCCTTTTCCATATAGGCACCCCGTACCAGCTTTCCGCCCAGAACATACCCGCTTTCCCGCGCTTTCAAAAACGCATTTTTGAAGGATTCCAGTGTTTCGTGCCGATAAAGCTGGTAGGTATTGAAAACGATGGCCCGCGGGTATTATAGCGGGCCATCATCGTGTAAGCCAGCGTGATCAATTACATCCTGAATCCAGCTTTCTTCGGCATCAACCAGGATCCGCACCTTCCGTAGTGGGCCTGTCCGCACAACTTGTCCACCCGCTGGGCCACCCGGTCATAGGCTTTCTGCTCCTCAGGGAGTCAAGGTGGTGCCTTACTTTGCACTTTTTCAAGAAGATCGTTCGAGGCCCAATACCCGATACCTTGAAGACCGTAAATGGAATTGTCGTCCGACGAAGCGGCGCGGTCAATCGTGCGAAGCAGTTCGGCCGTGGTAGATTCAAAATCCGCCTCATTGTCTTCCCCTTCGATGGAATAATCCAGGATGGTACCTGATGCCCGAAGCTCCAACTGCTGAATAGTTCTCTCGCATTCCCGGATGGTTTCCCCACCGCAGAATTGCTCGATAGATAGTGCTCCGAATGAGTTTTTTTATGGGTAAATGTAATCGTAAAGCTAACTTTATAAAAAAAGTGCCTACATTTACAAGTCCTGCCCGATTCATCATGGCAAAGAGCCAATACGTCTTGCGAAGTTGTGAATTGGATTTGGACGCGAAAGCGACTGTGGTGTCTTCAAAGAGGGAAGGAGAAACGGCTTGATGTGCTATCGAGGCCATTTTTAGTGATTTGTTAATAGGGTAAATATACCCCTTTTCTTATTTAAATGAAAAGAATAGGGGTATATTTCAACGAAGTTACGGGAGGTCGAAGCGATCCGATTGTATGACTTTTTTAAGATTCATACTAATTATTATGACCTATCAATTGTTTGGGCAACAAAGGTACAGAAAGACCTGAAATACCCTCCATGTCCGATAAAAATCATAGTTCTGTTTATTTTTTTATAAGGTTAAGTTGTTGACTATGAATGCTTCGTTAGATATCCTGCCTCTGAGTAGCTGGATTAATACCGACGGTAAACCCTTGGTAATTGCCGGGCCATGTAGCGCCGAAACTGAGGAACAAATGTTGGAGTCTGCTCTGCAGATCAAGGCTGAAGGCTTTGCGCACGTGATTCGCGCGGGAGTTTGGAAACCGCGGACCCGTCCCGGTAGCTTTGAAGGCATGGGCGAGGCGGCTTTACCCTGGCTCCAGGAAGTGAAGAAGCAAACGGGCCTGCCCGTAGCGGTGGAGGTAGCCAATCCTCAGCACATTGAGCTAGCGCTAAAATACGGCGTGGACATTCTGTGGGTTGGTGCCCGTACCACGGTAAACCCCTTCAACGTACAGGAACTGGCCGATGCCCTCAAAGGCATTGACGTACCCGTATTAGTAAAAAATCCCGTGAATCCCGATTTACAGCTGTGGATCGGTGCTTTGGAACGCCTCAATCAGGCGGGTGTGAAAAAGCTGGGAGCCATTCACCGTGGATTTTCCAACGCGCAGGAGACCAAGTTCCGCAATACCCCCATGTGGCCCATTGCCATTGAGCTAAAAACCCTCTTCCCCCAGTTACCTGTGATTGGCGACCCCAGCCACATGGCGGGCAAACGCGCCTACCTGTTCGAGCTGTCGCAACGCGCCCTGGACTTAAACTACGACGGATTGATCATTGAGTCGCACCGTGACCCCGACAAGGCTTGGTCTGATGCCTCTCAGCAATTGACGCCGGCCGCCCTGAGCGAGATGCTGCACGAACTGCACGTACGCAAGGAGTCCTACGGCGACGAGTACCAGAGCCAACTGGAAATCATCCGGGGCAAACTGGACAACCTGGACCGCGAATTGCTCGAAACCCTGGCCGCCCGCATGTCTCTGGTGGAAAAACTGGCCGAGTACAAGCGCGACAACAACGTGGCCGCTTACCAGGTAGATCGCTTCCGCGAAATCCTGAATACCCGCGCCGACTGGGGCAAGAGCCTCAACCTGTTCCCCAATTTGGTTGACGAGCTTTTCAAGCTGGTACACATGGAGTCTATCCGCAAGCAAACCGAAGTGATGAATCAGGTGAATGCCTAGATTGCGTTGTATTTAGTGATATTGCAAGAGGCCGCCCGTGGGTGGCCTCTTTTGCATGGTTGGCAAGTATGATTTTTCCGGGTGAGGGATGAACTGGAAAAGTAGTACGTGGCTGCTTTTTGGAAAGTCCCCCAGGAAATTCTTTTTCGGAGGGACTTTTCCTTTTAGTATCTTTCGGGCTAGGTTCCAACACTTCAACCCAACCCCTATGAAATACCTCTGCCTCCTAATTTGTGGCCTATTGCTAGCGGTACCCTCTTACGCCCAGCCCAAAGAAAAAGTAAAAGCCAGTGACCTCACCAAAATCCAACAGGTAGGTACCATCAGTATCTCGCCCACGGGCAAACAGGCCATTTATACCCTGACTACCACGGACCCGGTACCTGATTCAAAATTTGAATACGAGTACCACACGCACCTCTATTTGGTGGATCTGGAAACGAAGGCCGCGCCGCGCGCCCTTACCTACGGCTCTGAGAGTGCCAGTCAACCCGCTTGGTCGCCGGACGGGAGTCGGATCGCTTTTGTCCGAAAGGCGAAAGACAAAAGTCAGGTATTCATCCTGCCGCTAAGTGGGGGTGAAGCCTGGCAGCTCACGCAGAGTGCCTACGGGGCGGGTAGTCCACGCTGGTCGCCGGACGGGAAATTGATTCTGTTTGCGGCCGGACTTTCCATGAGCGAAATGCTGAAAGATTCGATCCTGAACCCCACCAAAGCGCTACCTGCCTGGTCGCTGGAAAAACCTGGGTTTACGAATAACTCCTTTGTGGTAGCACCAAAGAATGTAAAGCCTGACCCGGACGGCTCCCTAGCCGAAATCCGTGCTTTCCTGCAAAAAGATACCGAGGATAAAAAAGCCAAGGTCATCAACCGCCTCAATTTTCAGGCTGAGTCCACCACGCAGCCCGAGTTATCCTTCGGGCACTTGTACACCATAGAAGTAAAGCAGGACGCTACTCCCAAACCCCTGACGCGGGGCTATTACAGCTACTCTCAGGCCGACTGGACGCCGGATGGCAAGGTAGTGCTGGTAACCCAAGGCGACAGCCTGTTGCATCCCGACCGCTCCATCCGCAGCCGCGTGGTACGGCTCAACGCCGACGGCAGTGGCTGGATGACCCTGCTTAGCGATCCGCTACGGACCTTCAGCCAACCGACGGTATCGCCCGACGGCAAGCAACTGGCCTTTGTTACCTCACTGGCCCCCGTCCGGCCGGCTATGCTGGATCAGGGCCACGTGGGAGTAGCGCCGCTGACGGCCAACGCCCGCCCGGTCATCTCGGACTTCGACCGCTCGGCGGGTGGCCTCACCTGGGCCGCCAATAGCAAAAGCCTGTACTTTACGGCTTCGGCCAACGGCGGAGCGCCCGCCTACCGGATGGCGGCCCCTTCGGGTAAAGTAGAGCAGCTCACCGCTTTCACCATGGGCGTGACGGATTTTGCCGTTTCGGATAAAGGGGTACTTTTTGCCAAAACCGAGCTAGCCAATCCGTCCGAGCTCTACCGCGCCGATCTGGACTTCAAAAAAGAAGAACGTCTGAGTAGCCATAACGTCGAATGGGTAAGTAAGAAAGCCCTTAGCTTTCCCGAAAGACATACCCTGAAAAACTCAGCCGGCCAGACCATCGAATACTGGATCATGAAGCCCACGGTGGTGGAAGCGGGCAAAAAGTACCCGCTGCTGCTCAACATGCACGGCGGCCCGACGGCTATGTGGGGACCGGGCGAAGCCTCTATGTGGCACGAGTTCCAGTTTTTCTGCGCCCAGGATTACGGCATTGTGTACGCCAACCCGCGTGGGTCGGGCGGTTACGGCGTTGACTTCATGAAAGCCAACTATCGCGACTGGGGCACCGGCCCGGCCGAGGACGTACTGGCTGCCGCCACCGAAGCCGCCAAAGAACCTGGGTAGATACGGCCCGTCAGGTAATCACGGGAGGCTCCTACGCGGGCTACCTCACGGCCTGGATCGTGGCGCACGACAACCGCTTCAAGGCGGCCTTTGCCCAGCGGGGCGTGTACGAGCTCACTACCTTCATGGGCGAGGGCAACGCCTGGCGGCTGGTGCCGGGGTACTTCGGTGGGTATCCCTGGGAAAAAGAAACCGCAGCTTCGATGCTGGCCAACTCCCCGCAGACCTTTGTGCAAAATATCAACACCCCCCTCCTGATCAAACACGGCGAGAACGACCTGCGCACGGGGGTGATCCAGAGTGAACTTCTGTATAAAAGCATGAAGGTATTGGGGAAAGATGTGGAATATGTACGAATGCCGGGAGCCACGCATGAGCTTAGCCGAAGCGGAAATCCCCGCCAGCGGATTGACCGAATCCTGCGCATCTACGAGTTTTTTGAGCGGTATATAGGTGAAAATAACCGGGAATAAGCCAATGACTTTCAGGATAAAAGGATCAGACAATCTATCCTATTTTTGGTGCCAGAAGGGAACACACCCGACGGTAGTAACGACATGATAGAATGCTGGCGCAGTTTTTTTAACAACACTGGCATTCTATCCTGTATTTCAAATTACACTTACATTTCAAATTATTCATATGAACACATCAGAGAGCAAACAAAAGATTATAGAAGCGTGCAAAAATAATTTGAATGATCGAATGGCTGTGGCTCAGGAAGATATGCGCCGCCTACGCGAGGGAGCGGGCCGAAACGCCGATGATAACATGAGCGAAACATATGAGTCGAACCAGCAGGAAATGCTCAATGAGATGACGGATCTGCAATCGCATTTCGATTTCCTGGAAGATTCTGCCGCCCTCTTCAATCGGATTGATTTTCAGTCTACTTTTGATCAGGTGCAGCCTGGGGCCGTGGTGGTAACCAACAAGATGACGTTTCTGGTGGGAGTGAGTGGCGAGTTTGAAAGTGAGGGGAAGAAAGTCTACGGAATTTCCACGCTGGCTCCCATTTATGAAGTGATGAAAAACAAAAAAACGGGCGACTCTTTCTCCATGAATTCCAGCTCATTCACCATTGAGAATGTATACTGATTTCTAAAAATTCTTGACCACCTTTTCGCCCAAATTGAAACACCGGCGGCAGCGGGCTTCGTAAGCGTCGGTTTCGCCAAGGAGCACACGCTCCTGCGAAGGGGATGTACGGTAGGAGTGGGAGGCTACATCGCCGCATACCACACAAATAGCGTGCACCTTGGTAACATATTCGGCAATGCTCATGAGCTGCGGCATGCAGCCAAAGGGCTTGCCAAGGTAATCCATGTCCAGCCCGGCCACGATCACCCGCTTGCCATTATCGGCGAGTAGGCTACATATGTCCACTATGGAACCATCAAAAAACTGAGCTTCGTCAAGCCCTACTACTTCGCAATTGCCGGTTAGGAGAAGTATTTCGGAAGCCGTCTGTACGGGCGTAGACCGGATGGAATTTTCATTGTGCGAAACAATGTCCATTTGATGGTAGCGTTTATCAACTGAAGGCTTAAAAATTTCGACCTTTTGGCGGGCTATTTTTGCCCGATTCAGACGTCGAATTAATTCTTCGGTTTTACCCGAAAACATAGAACCGCAGATTACCTCAATCCAGCCTGTTCGTGGATACAGAATTTCCTTTTTTTGTGAAGGTTCGATGAACATTGTTCGTATATTGTGGGCACGGCTAGCGTGCCTGTTTTTGATATGTGGCACAAAGCAAATACATTTTTTTCATACCTTGCCCTTTAAATACCCCCAATTTTGTTATGCCTGGGAAACTGAATCAAACGGCTCTGAAAGATTATTCAGACCAATTTACATCCAAAGTACTTGCTGACTTTTATCAGACAAGGACGGTAATAAACGGCCAGCAACTCCTCACTCTTACACCTTCCAGGCAGGTGAACCTTGGTATCATCAATCGCTTGTTTGACCAGTGGAAAGGAGATGCACAGGCTTTTCGCAGCCCGTACTTTGACTTTGAGAATGAGGAGGTAGTGGGCGCTATGCAGGAATTTATGAACACGGTTTCCCGCCATATTGCCATCAAACGCAACGACTTGCAGCCATTACTCCTGGAATCTACCACGCAAGCGCTACTGTTGCTGCTGGCTCCGGGCGAGTATTTTGAGAACAGACTTCGGTCCTTGCCGAATTTTACGTTCGATGTAGGCACGTCCCGTACCCTCACTAAGTATACTCATATACACGCAGCCGTTGCCAAAACGCTGGCCCTGCGCCTGACTGACAGTGGATCTGATTTTGTGTTTGTCAATCAGGCTCTGAACTGGTTGTCTGAAATTGTAAATGGTGGCGCATCGCTGGATGAAATTACTCCTTATGTAAAAGAGTTCTCGTCCGTAGTGGCTATGGATGTGGTATCCATAGCGCCGGAAGCAACTCCGAGGAGCACACCTGCCATCCCTTCGACTCAGCAGTTCGAAAACAAATCGTTTTTTGATACCGACCTGAGCGATGCCCCTGCGCCGGCCGTTCAGCCGGTTCCGTCCGATTCGAGGTCAGTGTCACCACTACCCACTGTTCACACTTCGCATATGCTGGTGACCACGGTTGAGAGTGCCTCCCTCAACAACCACTACAAAGTGGATAAGCCTTTAGAAGAAACTACTTACGGAAACATAGCTGTGAAAGTAGATAGTATTCTGAAAAGTATAGCGTTGGGCCATCGGTTTATGTTTGTCAATCAGCTATTTGATCGAAACAGCGATGCTTTTGATGAGGCGATGCGGGAGTTGGATCAGGCGGATGATTATGATGAGGCCAAAGCGTTGATTTCGGATAAATTTGCCGCCCAGTACTCCTGGGACATGAAAAGCGAGGCTGTGGGTGACTTGTTGGCTATTGTAAAGCGTAAGTTCAACTAGGCCCTTTCATGCTGCGTCCGGGCTTGTTTCTATTGCTTCTTATAGCCAGCCCGGCTTTTGCCAATATCGGGGATATTCCGATTGGGGCTCGTTCCCACGGAATGGGCAATTCGGTCATAGCGCAGTCGGATCGATATGCACTTTTTCATAACGTAGCGGGTATTGCCAGCCTCTCTGAGCCTTCCCTTTTTACTTCTTATCACTCGTACTATGGGTTTGACGGCCTGAGTACCTTCGCTTTCGGACTAGTGCTGCCCCTGAGGAAAGAACTGGTCTCGGGCTTCTCGGTGCAGCGATTTGGCGACAAAATTTACAATGAATTATCCTTTGGCCTGGGCGTAGCGCACCGCATCAATCGCATTAGTTTGGGATTGAAAGTGGGTTATCGTCAACTGGCAGTAACTGCCTCCAACGTGTCGTTGAGCCGCAAGGCCTTTGTCGTAGAGATGGGAGGCATCGCTCAACTGAGTTCAACGGTGTACTTCGGAGCACATCTTTCCAATCTCACCCAAAGCCATTATTCCGGTGAGAATACGGAGCAGGTACCTACTGTCCTGCGTGCCGGATTTACTTATATTCCCACCAAATCCCTTCGGCTAAGCACGGAGTTTGTGAAAGATACTGACCACCCGGCCTCCATTCGGGCTGGCCTGGAATATGAGGTGGTTAGGCAGCTGTTTGTCCGAACGGGTATTGCCACCAAACCCTATACCAACCATGCTGGAGTGGGGTTCGTGGGGGGTAACTTTGCCGTTGACTATGCCGTCACCAGTCATCCGCAGCTTGGTTGGTCGCACCACTTTACGCTTGCTTATGCGTTTAAAAAAACGGAAGAATCTCAGGTTGTCCGGTAAGAGTCAGACGATTGCTTCGAGCATTTGGACATACTGAGCTATGCCATCCCCTATTTCATGAAGATAAATAAATTCATCGGCCGTATGGGAGCGTTCCGAGTGGCCCGGCCCCATTTTCAAAGAGGGACAATCCAGCAGGGCCTGATCTGAAGTGGTAGGTGAACCATAGGTAGTCCGGCCCAAAGCGACACCTGCCTGCACGATAGGGTGATCCACCGGTATGCTGGATGGCCGTAGCCGAATGGAACGCGCGCCCACTTCTGATTGGATATGCGCTTGGATTACCTCAATGATTTCTTCTAGAGTGTACTGTTCCGTAGCGCGAACATCAATGGTGAACGTACAGGCGTCGGGTATTACATTGTGCTGCGTGCCGGCGTTGATCATCGTCACGGACATCTTGATGGGACCCAAGGTAGGCGAAACCTTGGGGAAACGGTAGTTTTTAATCCACTCAATGTCCTCAATGGCCTTATAAAGCGCGTTTTCCCCTTCTTCGCGGGCTGCGTGCCCTGCCTTACCGCGAGCGGTGCAGTCGAGTACCAGCAGACCTTTTTCGGCTACGGCCAGGTGCAACTGGGTAGGCTCACCCACAATGGCAAACGCAATGGGTGGTAGTTCGGGTACTACTATTTCGAGCCCTTCTTTGCCTGATATCTCTTCTTCGGCGGTGGCGGCCAATGCTATGTTATAGGACAGGCCGCTACGGGGATAGAAATGGCAAAAAGTAGCAATCAATGACACCAGACAGCCCCCAGCGTCATTACTCCCCAATCCGTATAGTTTTCCATCGCGGACCAGGGGTTCGAAGGGATTCAGCGTCCAGGATTTGTTGGGTTTTACCGTGTCGTGATGGGAATTGAGCAGGAGGGTAGGTAGGGTAGGGTCAAAGTGCTGGTTGAGGGCCCAAATGTTATTCTTTTTGCGCTGAAACGGAATTCCTTTTTTGGATAAAAATTGTTCTATATGAAGCGCCGTATTCTGCTCTTCACGGCTAAATGAAGGAGTTGAAATAAGTTTTTTAAGCAAATCGGTCGCCTCTTGGGTCAAAGTTTGAAGTTGATCTGTTTCAAGTGATGAAGTCATAAAGTAGGGGTAATTTTCAATAGCCTTTGATCAAATATACAAAAAAGCAGACGGGACAGGCAATGGTAGAGTGATAGAATGAGTGATTGATGGAATAAAATGAACACGCTATTCACTCATTCTATCAATCACTCATTCAAAATTTGGATCTACCTCACCTGCCCGTTTCCCCGGACGACCCATTTTTCTGTCACCAGTTTTTCGAGGGCGAAAGGCCCGCGGGCGTGGAGTTTCTGGGTAGAGATGCCGATCTCCGCCCCCAGGGCGAACACCCCTCCGTCTGTAAAGCGCGTGGAGGCATTGGCGTACACGGCAGCGGCATCTACGTCGTTGAGGAAAGTTTCGATAGCTTCCGCGTTTTCGGAAACAATTGCCTCCGAATGCCGCGACGAAAATTCGCGGATGTGGGCCAGGGCTTCGGTCAAGTCCTCCACTACTTTTACTGAACACTTGTAATCCAAAAATTCCCGTCCGAAATCTTCCGGTTGAGCCTTTTTTAGAAAAGGGTAGTCAGCAGCTTTTAAAATAGGGTAGGCCGTTTCGTCGGCAAAAATCTCTACCTGATAGGCAGCAAGTCCTTCTTTTAAAATAGGCAAAAAAGCCTGAGCTACCTTTCTGTCCACCACAATCGTATCCAGCGAATTGCAGACCGAAGGCCGGGAAACCTTCGCATTAATCACAATTGCCCGCGCTTTTTCCAGATCGGCCGTTTTTTCTACGTAGGTATGGCATACACCCGCGCCGGTTTCGATGGTAGGTACTAGTGAGTTTTTGCGCACAAACTGGATCAAGGATTCAGATCCGCGTGGAATAATAATATCCACGTAGCGGGTGGCCGTCAGCAACTCGGTAACAAATGAACGGTCGGTGGGCAGCAGCATGACGGCCTCACGAGGTACCCCAAATACATCCAGCGATTGGTGGATCAGCTCCACCAGGCAGGCGTTGGAATAGGACGCTTCCTTGCCGCCTTTCAGCACACAGGCATTGCCCGAACGCAGGCAGAGCGCGGCCACATCGAGCGTTACATTGGGCCTGGATTCGTAGATAACGCCTACCACGCCCAGCGGGACGGCTATTTTCCGTAATTGCAAGCCCTGTTCCAGGGTCTTTTCCAGGAGAATCTCTCCCGTAGGGTCGGGAAGCTGGGCCACGTCGCGCAGGCTTTGGGCCAGGCCCTTGATCCGGATTTCATTCAGTAGCAACCGGTCTTTTTTCGGGTCGGAGTCGTCCATGCGGTCCAGATCTTTCTGGTTTCCGGCAAGAATGTTGGCCATATTGGCCATAATCCTTTCCGCCAGATCGTTCAGTAAGTCCGATTTGGTGGTGTCGGAAAGGTTGCGTACTTCTCCCGAGGCTAGTTGGGTTGCCTTTAAAAGTGGTAAAATAGTGGTACGGGCCGGGCCGCGTTCGGCCGGGCCGCGCTCGGCATCTTGCCCGTCTTCCACCAAAGTTACTTTATTCATATTCATGGTTGTTTTAGCTCCGCCATCCGTAGTCAGAGCAAGACAATATCGTTGGCATTCGCTACTTCAAAGTTCAGGGTTTTCAGGTTCATAACAATAGCCTGCGAGGTCTCCCGCGATCGGGCCACCGCCACCATTTCGTGATTAGGGTTAAAGATCTCCACCAATTCACCGGCTTCGAATTCACCCTCTACTTCCAGAATTCCAACTGCCAGCAGGCTCCGGCGGTTTTGCAAGGCTCGTACGGCTCCGTCGTCTATACGAAGCTGCCCTGCTACCAGTCCCCCACTACCCAGCCAACGGCTACGAGCTGATAAAGTACTTTTTCGGGGCCTGAAGTAGGTTCCTGTTTCCATCCGTAAGGCCCGCACAATCCCGTCTGACTCGTTCATTCCAAAAATAACCACCTGGATTCCCATCCGGGTTGCTAGTTTGGTAAAGGTAAGTTTGGAGGCCATCCCTCCCAAACCAAGCGATGATTTGTCGGTTCTTACCCATCTGAATACATCATTTACATTTTCTACTTCGCGAATTATGACTCCCTGCTCGTCCATGAGTCCACCCACCGAGGTACATAGCATCAGTACTTCCGCCCCGAAACCGGTAGCGATTAGAGTGGCTAGCTCATCATTGTCCGAAAACTTCAACTCCCGATCACTGACTACATCGTTCTCGTTCACAATCGGAATGATCCCACTGGCCCATAGCTCCTCATAGGTGTTTTTGAGTTGCAGAAATTGATTTCGGTTGGCAAAGTGCTGCCTTTCGCATAAGCTCTGGGCGATATAGATCCCGAAAGGTAAAAAGTACCGAGCATAGAGGCCAATCAGCAGAGGGTTACCGATGGCCGCGGCGGCTTTGCGCTGCGTGAGGGTACCTTTATATTCCTGAATGTGTGCCTTACCAGCCCCAACGGCCCCCGAAGACACCAAAATGATCCGGTAAGTAGAATGCAGCCTCGCGACCTGACGTGCTATCTCGGAAATGATCGCGTGATCCGGCTCACCAGAAGGACGGGTAATGGAGGCAGTACCAAATTTTATGACCAGAATGGGCTTTATACCAGCCATTGCGCAGGGTTTAAAAACGAAAAATTTCCCAAAAATAGGGCTTTCCGTTTTTAAACGAGGTAATAAAGGAATTTTCGATTAGGCAAATCGCTGGAACATGTGCTCCAGATCAGGCTCGGTGAAGCGGGCTTTTATGGCAATGGCCTTGCGTAGGCGGGCTATGTACTCTACTTTGGGGATTTCTATGGCACCAAAGCGGCGGACATTGTCATTGATAAACTGGGTGTCCAGAAGCTTAAAGTTCTGTTTGAAAAGTATCTCCATGAGGGTATGGAACGCTACTTTGGAAGCATTGCTCACCTGATAAAACATGGATTCTCCGAAGAATACGGATCCAATAGCTACTCCGTACAGGCCACCCACTAGCTTTCCATCCAGGTACGTCTCAATACTGTGAGCCAGTCCCAGGAGATGCAAATCGCTGTATGCTTTGATAATATCTTCCGAAATCCACGTTCCCTCTTCCTGTATCCTGGGTGCTGCGCAGCGGCGCATTACCTCTTCGAAGTTATGGTTGATTTTGATTTCAAAGAGTTCCTTGTTCAGAACGGGGCGCAAGGATTTGGGGGGTCGATAGGTATCAATCGGTATGATAGCGCGCGGATCCGGCGAATACCAGTATAAGGTATTGTCGGCATCGGCCATCGGAAATATTCCATTGATATAGCCGTAAATCAGATCGTCGGCGGTAAGTTGATTCATGGATTGAAACCTCTAAGCAAGTATGTCCTTCCTGCTGTCTCCTTTGGCCCAAAAATTCCGCTAGGGGCCTCTGGTAGGTACTCGTACAGCGAGCTGGAAGGCTAATAAAATAAAACAACTTTCAGGTTTTTGAAAACCGTACATACAAAAATATTATTTTCCTGATAAATACTCTAATAATTTATATAAATTTATGATTATCAAATAGTTGTGTTTATTGTTGTGGATGAGATCTACAACAAAAGACGTACTTTTGAGGGATATGAATCCACTTTGTAGGAAGAAGCACCCGCAAAAAGTGAACGGAAAAAAAATATTTCCCGTTTAATTGGCGTAGATGCAGAATTTTTACAAAATTTGCATCGTTTAATCCCAAAAGCAGTGAACAGCAAAGTGACCTATACTTTCTTTCATACTACCCCCTTCCGATTTAGGTCCGTCAGGACCATCTAAACTTCTTTTGCCTACGTGGCAAATATTTCTCTGCCCATTTTCTTAGTTCATTTATCTTTTTTGAAGTTCATCTCTATCCTGATGTAATTTCTCCCACGCGATGAGCAGCAGGAGTTAATGACAGTTTATCAAACCATGAAACATAAAGAATCAACCGACAGTCAGTTTCTTGTTCAGATTGCCACCGAAGATCACCTACATTACGCCGAAACGATTTGTGCCGAAATGGAAGAAAGTGCCAAAAAACGCGGCACGGGTATCGCCAAGCGGTCGGCTATTTACCTGATGGAGAAAATGGTGGAGGGCAAAGCCATTATCGCCACCACCCGTCAGGGAGATTGGGTGGGCTTTTGCTACATAGAAACCTGGGAACACGGCAAATTCGTGGCCAACTCGGGCCTGATCGTGCATCCCGATTACCGCAATAGTGGCATAGCCAAGGCTATCAAAGCCAAGGCGTTTAACCTTTCCCGTACGAAATACCCTACTGCCAAGATCATCGGCATTACGACGAGCCTGGCGGTAATGAAAATAAATTCTGATTTGGGCTATGAGCCTGTGACATTCAGCGAGCTGCCCGCTGACGATGCCTTCTGGAAAGGCTGCGCGAGCTGTGTGAATTACGACATCCTCACCCGTACCAACCGCAAAAACTGCCTGTGTACGGGTATGATGTACAACGCGGAAGAAGCCAAAAAGACCGAAAAAGAAGAAGGTTGGAATTTTCTGAAAGAGTCGAAGCTGTACGAGCGTTGGATGAGGATCAAGCAGCGTATCCTGCTGCGTAGGGATGAGCGTGCCAAAAAGAAAGACCCCGAAGCGATGCTGGTATCTTAAGATACTCCTCTGATTTGTATAGTGTACATCAAAGCCCCGCTACGGTATTTCTCAAAAAGAACCGTAGCGGGGCTTTCGTTTGCAGGGCCATCAAAACAGCAGATGTATTAAGTTTGCAGTGCGAAATCCGCTCAGAATGAGTATTGACATATAGGCAAGCTGGCGAATTTGCAGGAATTTATAATGTAAGTTGTTGATAAATAATTTTTTAAATAAACCTAATAGCTATTACCTAATAGCTAATCACCTAAGACAATGTCACAATTAAAAGTAGTACTAGCGTTCAGCGGCGGGCTGGACACCTCTTTCTGTGTAAAGTACCTGGCCGAAGATCAGGGCTATGAAGTATATTCCGTGCTGGTGGATACGGGCGGTTTTTCCGACGAGGAACTGAAAACCATCGAGGCCAATGCCTACGCCCTGGGCGTGAAGCAGCACACGACCATCGTAAAGACCAAAGACTACTACGAAGACTGTATCAAGTACCTCATTTTTGGCAATATTCTCAAAAACAACACCTATCCTCTCTCGGTGAGCGCCGAGCGTATATTTCAGGCCGTGGCCGTGGCCGAGTACGCCAAGGAAATCGGCGCGTCGGCCATTGCCCACGGTAGTACCGGGGCGGGCAACGATCAGGTACGGTTTGACATGGCCTTCCGGATCATCATGCCCGAAGCGCAGATCATTACGCCTATTCGCGATCTGAAACTCTCGCGCGAAGCCGAGATAGAGTACCTGACCAAAAAAGGCGTGGAGCGCGACTGGAAAAAAGCGGAATACAGCATCAACAAAGGCCTGTGGGGTACCTCGGTGGGTGGGAAAGAAACCCTGACCTCCAACAAGTACTTGCCCGAAAGTGCCTGGCCTACGCAGGTTTCCAAAACCGAACCGGAAACCATTACGCTGGAATTTGAAAAAGGCGAGCTGATCGGATTGAATGGGGAGCAATTCGCTACCTCTGTGGAAGTAATTCAGAAACTGGCCGAACTCGCCCAGCCCTTCGGCATCGGGCGCGATATTCACGTGGGTGATACCATCATCGGCATCAAGGGCACGGGTAGGCTTTGAGGCCGCCGCGCCGCTGATTATCATTAAAGCTCACCACACGCTCGAAAAGCACGTGCTCACCGAGCAGCAGCTCTACTGGAAAGAGCAGCTCGCCAACTGGTACGGCAGCCTGCTGCACAAGGGGCAGTTTGTGGAGCCCGTCATGCGCAACATCGAAACCTTCCTGACCGACACCCAAAAGCACGTATCGGGTAAGGTACATGTACACCTGGCCCCGTACCGTTTCCACGTAGAAGGTATCGAGTCACCGTACGATCTGATGTCGCCGGTATTTGGCAGCTACGGCGAAATGAACAACGCCTGGACGGGCGATGACGTACGCGGTTTCTCAAAGGTAGCGTCCAATCAGGCGATGATTTATCAGAAGATTAGTGAGCTGGGGGATAAGTAGTAAGAGTTAAATAAAGAAAGTATGGATAAGACGGAATTGAAAAAGGAATTGGATCAGATGCTTGAACAAATGCCCGCATCGCTGGTAAGGGAGATTCTTGATTTTGCCGAGTTCCTCCTTACCAAACGCGATGCAGCATCAAGCGATGAGACTTCGGAAAACAATGCATTATCTGTGGCGGAAACTCAGCATCTGGAAGAGGAATTCGCCAATTACAAGGCCTTGTATCCTAAAAAGAATCAGAATGGCTGACATGGGAGAGTACGTAGCCGATACAATGGCCTTGGTACTTTGGTTGGAAAAAAGGCAGTTACCCAGCAAAGTTGCCGCACTTTTCGAGCAGGCTTTACAAGGTCATGGTTCTGAGCATTATTTGGGTACCGGCAATTGTGCTGGCTGAGATTGGATATTTGTCAGAAAAGGAGCGGATTGAGATTACTTTACCTGAGGTAATTGGTTTTGTGAATGCTTCAAACGACGCTTTTCGTATTTTACCTATGGATGCTTTGCTGGTTCAGCGCGCTTTTGAAATTACGGATGTTCCCGAATTACACGATCGGCTGATTGCTGGATCAGGTTTGAGCAAATCATGTCCGGTTTTGACAAACGATCCCAAACTGGAAAAGTCAGCCTATATACGTACCATCTGGAAATAAAAGGCCGGGAAATTCCGGTTATAACAACATACAATGACAACTTCAACTATTACTACAGGCATCATTGGAGCCGCCGGCTATACGGGCGGTGAGCTATTGAGAATCCTGATTAACCACCCGCAGGCGCACATTGCCTTTGCGCACAGCAAAAGTCAGGCGGGTAAGCCGGTGGCGCGCCACGCATACCGATTTGCTGGGGGATACCGATCTGGTTTTTTCGGGCGAAGAAATCCAGGACTTGCTCAACGACGAGGCTTTGCAGGTCATTTTCCTCTGCTCGGGCCACGGCGAGTCTCGAAAGTTTCTGGAAGCGAATCAGGTACCTGACTCGGTAAAGATCATCGACCTCAGCACCGACTTCCGCGACGAATCGGCGGGTTTTGTGTACGGCTTGCCCGAGTTGCAGCGCGACGCCATCCGCCCCGCCACCAAAGTGGCCAATCCGGGTTGCTTCGCCACGAGCATCGAGCTGGCCCTGCTACCGCTCGCAGAGGCGGGCTTGCTGAAAGAGGCGGTTCACGTCAGCGCCGTTACGGGTAGTACCGGAGCGGGGCAGTCGCTGAGCGCGACGACCCACTTTACCTGGCGCAACAACAACATGTCCATCTACAAGGCCTTCACGCATCAGCACTTGACGGAGATAAAGATGAGCGTGACAAAACTGCAATCGGATTTTGCGCAAGCCATCAACTTTGTACCCTACCGCGGCGACTTTACAAGGGGCATCATGGCCAACGTGTACACGCCCTACGAAGGTACCCTGGAAGACGCCCTGAACCTATACCGAAGGTACTACGACGGCCATCCGTTCACCCACGTGAGCGTACCGGCCATTGATCTGAAACAGGTAGTGAATACTAACAAATGCCTGATTCACCTGGAAAAACACGAGGGACAGCTACTCATCACGAGTATCATCGACAACCTCACCAAGGGTGCATCCGGGCAGGCCGTACAAAACATGAACCTGCTCTTCGGCCTATCCGAAGACACCGGCCTACGACTAAAAGCCCCGGCGTTTTAGGTGGAGATTGGTTATTGGGAAATTGGTTTACTGGTTATCGTTAGTTTACTGGTTATTGGTTGACTGGGGAATTGGTAAACCGCTCCCATTTTCCTAGCTCCCCACTCCATTCTATCATTCTATCAATCACTCATTCAAAATTGACACAATGTCTCACTTATTCGACGTCTACCCCCTATACGATATAGAACCTGTCAAAGCCCAGGGGAGCTACCTCTGGGATCAACACGGGACAAAGTACATTGACCTCTACGGCGGCCACGCCGTTATTTCCGTCGGACATTGTCATCCTTACTATGTACAGAAGCTGACCGAGCAGCTTAATGCCATCAGCTTCTACTCTAACTCAGTCAGGATTTCCCTGCAGGAGGAACTAGCCGAAAAATTGGGTGAACTCTCAGGCTACCCCGACTACAAGCTGTTTCTGTGCAACTCGGGGGCCGAAGCCAACGAAAACGCTCTCAAACTAGCGTCCTTCCACAATGGCCGCACCAAAGTGGTCGCTTTCAAGAAAGCCTTCCACGGCCGTACCGCCGGGGCTGTGGCCGCCACGGATAATCCCTCCATTGTTGCGCCCATCAACTATAACAAGCACGTCACTTTCCTGCCGTTCAACGACATAGCTGCCGCTGAGAAAGGAATTTCGGAGGAGGTAAGCGCGGTAATCGTAGAGGGTATTCAGGGGGTAGGGGGCATCCACGTGGCCTCGGATAAGTTTTTGCAGGCGCTGCGTCGTAAATGTGACGAAACAGGGGCGGTGCTGATTCTGGATAGTGTGCAGTGCGGCTATGGGCGCACGGGTAAGTTCTTCTCGCACCAGTTCAGCGGCATCGACCCCGACCTGATGACGATGGCTAAGGGGATGGGCAATGGCTTCCCGATGGGCGGTGTGCTCATTTCTCCCAAATTCAAGGCGAGCTACGGGCTGCTGGGGACGACCTTTGGCGGCAATCACCTGGCCTGTGCGGCCGGGGTAGCCGTGCTCGATATCATGAAGAACGAAAACCTGATGGAAAATGCCGCTCGCATGGGTGACTACCTCATGCAGGGCATCCGGCAGATTGGCGGCTACCGCGAACTGCGGGGGCGGGGATTGATGATCGGAATCGAGTACGATTTTCCGGTTAAGGATCTGCGCAATAAATTACTTTTTGAGCATAAACTTTTCACCGGAGTAGCCGGAGCGAATACCCTTCGTTTACTACCTTCGCTGGCGCTGGGGAGGGAAGAGGCCGACGCTTTCCTGCAAGCCCTGGAAACGGAGATAGCTACCCTAATAAAATAATTCGCATCCACCCTTCGGGAAGTTCTGAACTTCCCAAAAGGTGATAACCTTCCAATTTCAACCCAAATGAACCATTTTCTGTCTCCTGCAAGACGTGCCCGATCTCAATCAGATTGTTACGAGTGGAATTATAAGCAAGCGTAACCCATTCAGCGATAAATCCCTGGGTAAAAATAAGACCATCGGTCTGTTGTTCTTCAATTCCAGCCTGCGCACGCGGCTCAGCACCCAGAAAGCTGCCCAGAACCTGGGCCTGAATGTGATCATGATGAACGTGGGGCAAGATGGGTGGGGCCTGGAAATGGAAGAGATTCAGGATGGCAAGCCTATCGTCATGAACGGGGCCAACGCCGAGCATGTAAAGGAAGCGGCGGCGGTCATCGGACAGTACTGCGACATCATCGGCATCCGGTCCTTTGCGCAGCTCAAAGACCGGGAGCAGGATTATAGAGAAGTGGTGTTTGAGCAATTCAAAAAATATGCCGGGGTACCCATCGTCAATCTCGAATCGGCCACGCGCCACCCGCTGCAATCCCTCGCCGACTGCATCACTATTGAGGAGTTTAAAGTTAAGGCTCGACCCAAGGTAGTACTCACCTGGTTGCCGCACTTCAAGGCCCTGCCGCAGGCGGTGGCTAATTCGTTTTGTGAATGGATGAATGTGATGGACGTGGAGCTGGTGGTGACTCACCCCGAAGGCTACGACCTCGCCCCTGAGTTTGTGGGCAAAGCCGAGGTGATCTACGATCAAAACAAAGCCCTGGAAGGAGCCGACTTTGTGTATGGCAAAAACTGGTCGTCGTACACCCAGTACGGACAAGTACTGGTCAATGATCCCTCCTGGATGATGACGGAGGAAAAAATGGCGCTCACCGACAATGGCAAGTTCATGCACTGCCTGCCCCTACGCCGCAACGTAAAGGTGGCCGATGAGGTACTCGATGGCCCGCGCTCACTGGTGATCGAGCAGGCTGCCAACCGCGAGTGGGCGGCGCAGGCGGCGTTGAAAGAGATTTTATTGGGGTTACAGGAAGAAGTGTAGTAATTTCTTCTACTCCGCCACTTCCGCGTTTTCCAGCACGTAGTTCATCTGGTAAATATCGTCGGCGTTCAAGCTGAGGGTACCTTTGAAGGTCAGGCGTTCGTCGGTCTTAAATTTGCGGGCGGTTTTCTTGAACTTCAGCGCCATCACGGATTCCGGCCCCGCGCCACCGCAAAAAAAGCAGGCGCTGTACGGAAAAGCCGATAGCACGTACATATTCGCATCCAGGTCAATCGGTAGAATATAGCCCGTAATGCTCACTTCCTTGCCTTTCAGCTTCTGCACCGCCGGCCCAAAGGTAGGGTAAAGCATGTATACTGATTCATCAGGGTACCATTTCTTCTTAAACGTCACATCCCGCAATGTCTCCCAAGTGAGTTTGACGGGATTGGCAGCGGGGGTAAATGACAGAATCGAAGTGGCGACTAGGAACAGCAGAGTAATGCGTAAATATTTCATGGGTGATTTAGTAGGTAGCAATTGGGTTTTTTGATAAAGTACCCGATTGAAAACGTTTTCCGGAATTAGTTGGTATAACAAAAATAATGCAAAACCGATTCAAAACTCTCCCTAATCTTCTGCCAGTGTTTGAGAGATATTCAGCCTATATACTCCTAGCGAAGGCAGTGCCGCGGCCATCACACCTACCAGCAAAGCACCCCCAAGCAAATAAAGTTCCTCCGGCAGCAGCCCAAACTGGTTCAGCGTGTAGTGAAAATCCTGCTCCGCCGCCCGGCTAAACAGCCACAGCCCGATTCTACTTAGTACTATTCCCGCCAAGTACCCCAGCACCGCCAGAAAAAGCCCTTCTAACAGCAGCATCAGGAATAATCGCGTACGGGTAGCGCCCATTGAGAGCATCAGGGCCATCTCGTATTTCCGGTCTTTTAGCGAATTATAGAGGGACACAAACACGCTCGCTCCCGCAATGAGCATAATCACCAGGGCGAGGGCGCGCAGAGTTTCAATTCCCACGCCCAGTAACGAAAGCAGCCGGTTGATCTCGATACTCGGCAGGGCGGCTTGCATGGGCGTATTGGCGTTGATCTGCCGCGGCAGGGCCACCAGCCCCATCGGGCTGCGAAACTTGACCAGGGCGCTCGTTACCTCCTTGTCCTCGGCGGCCAAAGGTACCTCTTCGTCCGGTGCCATGGCCAACTCGTGGGCGGGGTCGTTGCGCTTGGCTCCAGGTGGCGGTACCTCTCCGTGTTCATGAATGGCCCACACGCTGCTCAGGTCGGTCAGAATAAGTTGGTCTACCACCGAGCCGCTGGGTTCCAGTACGCCTACAATTTGGTACTTTACCTCGCCGTGGGCATCGCCTTCCTCGTCCAGACCGTGGGCACTCGCGAAGGTGTCGCCGGGTTTCAGGCCGGTTGCTGCGGCTACCTTACTGCCGAGCGTAGCTTCCAGTACATGCGAGAACAGCACGCCTTGCGCTACCTTGGCTTCGTAATGCGTAAAGTAGGCGGGCGTAGTCCCCACAATCCGGTAGCCCTGGTAGTTATCGCCCATCGAAAGGGGGATCACCGTTTTTACAAAGGGGTTCCGCCGGAGCTTGTTTACCTCAGCCAGTGGCACGTTGCCCGTCGGGGCGTCGATCTGGTAGATACTCGACAGGATCAATTGCAGCGGGCTACCCTTGGCCCCGACCACCATATCAATCCCTTTGATATTTTTGGTAAACTGCTCGTCAAGCTGTTTATTGAGCAGCAGCAGAAGAGAGATGATGCCGATGCCCAGCGTGAGCAGCAGCCCGCTTAGAAAGCTATTGAGCTTTTTCTCTTTTAAATTCGCCCAGCTTATTTTTAGTAGGTTCATTTGTTTAATTTTTTAACGCAGAGATCGCAAAGCAGAAGTCGGACTCTGCGCCCTTTCGTAAACCTCCGCGTCCTCTGCGGTTCAATTTTTAGTCCTAAACTTTCAACCCTACACTGTGCACTTCTCAAACTCCCAAACTCACCTGATTCGAAAATTCATCCTTCAACCGCTGATCGTGCGTTACTACTATAAGGCTGGCTCCAATAGACTGCGACTGCTCTTTTAGTAAGGCTACCACCTTCCGGCAGTTCACATCGTCGAGACTGGCAGTGGGTTCATCGGCCAGAATCACCGCCGGGTCGTTCATCAGCGCCCGGGCAATGCTCACCCGCTGTTGCTCGCCTTGACTGAGTTGGCTGGGCTTTTTGAACAAATGCTCCCCAAACCCCAACTGATCGGCCAGAAAAACAGCCTTGTCCCTGTCCTGCTTTTTCGACGCCAGATAATTGGCCAGGAGAATATTGTCCAGAACGCTCAGGGAGCTCACAAAATGGGCCCGCTGATAAATGATGCCCAACTCTTTGGCCCGTACGTTTGCCGCCTGAGCGGGGGATAAGTTTCGGAGGGACTGGCCGTTTAGGCTCACTTCACCGGATTGTGGGGAGAGTAACAGGGCCAGCAGATGCAGAAGGGTAGTTTTGCCCGTTCCGGACTGTCCCAGAATAAGCAGGGCCTCTCGATCATTACAGTGAAGGTCGGGAAAAGCGAATTTCTTTGAAGGGGAGTAAGAAAAAGTAAGTTGTTTGCTGACGATCATGAGAAAAAAAGAAATACTTTTCCGGTAAAAATAAAGAACTTTCGGAGGAATGGAGCCATCCCAAGGAGCTGTTTTTCCCTTTATCGGACAAAATAAGGCTTTTATGAAGCATATCCTTTTACTTTGCTTCCTGTTTCTGCATGTATCCCGTATCGTATCAGCTACTCACAATTTACCAGGCTGTCGCAAATAAAGACGTTGTAAAATCGTTTCTTTGAAGAAACACCCCTAAAAAAACCGTCAACTAGTCATTATTTCGCCGAAAGGCGACCTATACTATGAATACTTTTTTTCAAAAATCACGGAAACTGAGAGGAGTGGGGATTGGATTCTTTGTACTTGCCCTACTGGCTGGTCAAGAAACAAAGGCGCAGTTCCGTAGCAGCAGTTTTGTCCCGTATTCAAGCGTAGGGTTGGGAATAGGTACTTCCAGCTACTACGGCGACATGGCCGCCTACGGCAGGCCTCTTGCCTCCACCTTCGGGATGATGCGCTGGAGCGCTACCGCCAACTACACGCGTCATTTTACGCCACGCCTGGGAGCCAGGGCGTCGTTTACCTGGGCGCGGATCACGGGCGATGATTACAAAATGAATATTAATAAAGGTGACGACTACCTCTTTGCCCGGAACCTGCATTTTCGCAATGATCTGAAAGAATTTGCATTAACAGGAATTTTCAAACTGATTCCTGACAGCCGGAGCTACGACCGTCGCCCCCAGTTCAGCTCCTACGTATTTGCTGGTATCGCCGCCGTGGCTCACAACCCCGTCGCGCGCGTACCCGACCTGGAAGGCGAGCAATGGGTAAAGCTTCAGCCGCTAGGCACCGAAGGACAGGGGAGCCCGGGGTATAAAAAACCTTATTCTCTGGTGCAGCTTGCGATTCCAATCGGCTTTGGAGTGCGTTACAAAATCAACTCCCGTTTCGATGTTTCGGCCGAGATCGGTTTTCGCTTCACTTCCTCCGACTACCTCGACGACGTATCGGGCAACTTCCCGGATGCCAATGTACTGAAGGATGACTTGTCCCGATCTATGTCCAATCGCTCTGCCGAACCCACTGCCGCGCGCAAAGGCGGTGACCGGACGGATAAACTACGAGCATTCATAGCTGACCGCTACAAGATCACTGATCCCGGAGTGGATCCTTTTGTGGTGATCCAGCAGACGGATTTTGGTAGCATGGGTACCGCTCGAGGGCTAACTCCCAAGAGTAATGATTCCTATTTGCTGGGGAATATTCACATCAACTATATTTTGCCCTCGCAGATCAAGTGTCCTCCCTTAAAATAAAATCTGTCTCATTTTGCTGACACCAACCCTAGTCCGTTCCGGTTGCCTTGTAGTGCTTCTTCTTATTGGGGCGGCAAGCCTGGCCCAAAAAATTGAGATTGGAGCAAGCGTGGGAGCCCTCAATTACAAAGGTGACCTGGCCCCCGCCCTGAATCCACGCTTCTTCCGACCCGGAGGCAGCCTCTTCTTTCGATATAATCTAAGCCGCTCGGTTACTTTTCGGGCCGAGGGGCTCCTTGGTAGCATCACGGCTAACGATCGGTATTCAAAGGACCCTTTTCAGAAAGTGCGGGATCTTTCTTTCCGAACCCGCCTTTCCGAGGTGAACCTGACCACTGAGTATAACTTTCTCAATTACGAGAACCGGCGTTCTGCTTTTAATTGGACGCCTTATGTGTTTGGAGGTATTGGATATATGAGCTTTAGGCCTTCTCCCCGTACCGGAGACTACAGGACTTCAGGTTTGGTACTTCCTTTTGGGGTAGGTGTGAAGTATCAGATCAGCCGGCCCTGGAATATTGGGCTTGAATTCGGCACTCGCAAAACCTTCACGGATCATCTGGACAATCTGGGTGCCAACCCCTTTTCAATTAACAAACTCGACCAGGGAGATACGTCTACGCGTGATATGTATTACTTCCTGGGCTTTTCTGTTAGCTACACTTTTTATCGTATTACCTGCCCGGAATAGACCTCTAGGTTTTATCTCATCCCACAGCAGATCTCTACCTGCTTCTCGAAATAAAAATCGAAGACGTACATTTCCGTTCAATTGAGTATCTTCGTTGTCTGAGATAATTGTACTTCCTCTTGATGAATAATAAAACGATACTTATAGGTAGCCTTGTTTTACTATCATTCTTCATCATTTTTCTTGGCTATCGGCGCTATACTAAATTATTCAGTCCCGAAGCCGTTTCCCTATATCAGAATAATGGCCTTGTCATACGGGTAACCTATTGTCGGCCCGCCAAAAAAGGCCGTCTCATCTTTGGCCGGGAGAAAGACAACGCCCTCGTACCCTATGGAAAGGTATGGAGAACTGGCGCAAATGAAGCAACACTTATCACCTTTGTGCAGGATATTCTAGTGGCCGGAACTCCTGTAAAAGCCGGCACTTATTCCCTTTGGACCGTCCCGGGCCCGGCCAAATGGGAAGTTATCCTTAATAAGGAAACAGGTCAATGGGGTACGCAGTACAACGATGGGATGGATATAGCCCGGGTGGAAGTCCCTATCCGGATCAATCCTGATGTTAGTGGAGACTTTGAAATTTACTTTGAGGAAGCTCCTGATGGTCCTAATATGATACTGGATTGGGATCAGACCGAGGTGATTGTTCCAATCAAAGAGGAATAAAAAACTACCCGCGTTACAGTCCAGGATATTTCAATAGGAGTTGCAATCATGAGACCGCATCCATAGACCCAGAAACCAGAATTTTAATGATATGTTCGTCGAGGCAATTGAAAAAGCAGACCAGTTCACCCGTCCTATCCACTTCATTGCCCGATATTATGGTGGTGCCGAAATCATCCCCGGATCTGCCACTCTCTTTTTTGTGAACGAATTAGGCTGTGCTGTCACCTGCAAGCACGTAGCCGAACAAATCCTAAAAGCAGATAACCCAAATGGCCACTACCTAAAATTTAAGGCTGAATTAAGGCGATACGAAAAAGACCGAAACCACGACAATCATCGGCGGCGAATAGAAGATCAGTTTAGAATTACGGCTGAAACCCTGATCCGGCTGCGCTATACGTTTTTAAAGGCAGTGGTAGGCTACACTGATCTTATTACACATCTGCATCCCACCGAAGACCTTGCCATTATTCAGTTCCTAGGTTACGAGAAGAAGCTCTACCAAGGGCATGCGTTCTTTTTACGCGACAGTAGCAAAATCCGGAAAGGGCGCTCGCTCTGTCGCTCTGGGCTATCCCTTTCCCGACTTTACCAATTACCGCTACAATCGTGACCTTGACGATATAGAATGGACCAACAGCGGACGCATTCAGACACCCAGTTTTCCGATTGATGGTATTCTGACCCGACAAATCGGGGATCCCAATGGCAACAAGATTGTCGGTCTGGAACTAAGCACACCCGGTTTGCGGGGGCAGAGCGGCGGGCCGCTTTTTGACCGGAACGGGATTGTATACGGCATGCAGAGTATCACCCGGCACTTACATTTGGGTTTTGATCAGATCAATCGTGAGGTGGTCATTGACGGCAAAAACCAACGGGTTTCCAATTTTCCATTCATGAGTGTGGGGCATTGCGTCCATGTAGATGTGATAAAGAACTTCCTTCATGAAAAAAACATCAAATTTTATGAGGATGATGGCGATTAAAGAACCAATTTAGACTACCTCATATGTCCAATGAATCCATAACCACCAGTAAAAGCCTCCAGTCTGACAATCTTGCTGATTTACATGTAGTTAAATAGAATTACCATAAAATTGATTTGAGTACAGTTACCGTTGGATAAATTGTTCTTTGTATCATGAAGAATAATGTATTTATTGCTTATCCAATAGCATCAAGGAAAGAGCTTTGGATGGATGTCAAGGATTAGGTTCGGGTAAGAAGTGCGTAAAATCGAACCTGGCAACTCTATACCAAAACAGGTTTCCGTTGCTTTTGCAAGGAAAAATAAAGAAATATACGGCCATATATTAAAAAAGCAATAGTTACAGCTGTGATGGAGATTTGGATATAAAATATTTTTTTGTATAATTTAACGCTAAATTATGGCAGCGCTGCTTACATTTGTTCCATATATAGTCCACAAAAGAAGTAATCCACCCACATAAACACTATTTGCTCATTTGCGATCGTATGAATGATATTTACCACAAAAAAATCGGCATAATAGGTTTAGGATACGTTGGATTGCCATTAGCAGTAGAATTTGGAAAGAAGTACGAGGTAGTTGGGTTTGATACCAACAAAGAGCGAATCAAACAACTATCCGAAGGCATAGACCTTACGCGTGAGATAGAACGAGAGCAGTTTGATGATTCTGTTCATTTAAAATTTTCCAATGATTCGGAAGATCTGAAAGACTGTACTATTTTTATAATTACAGTACCAACACCAATTGATCAGTTTCATAAGCCTGATTTAAGTTATCTAATCAAGGCTTCCACTACGGTGGCCAAACTTCTCAAAAAAGGGGATATTGTGGTATACGAATCCACGGTATATCCTGGGTGCACTGAGGAGGACTGTGTTCCAGTTCTTGAGAAGCATAGTAAGCTCATTTATAACGAGGATTTTTTCTGCGGCTATTCTCCTGAAAGGATTAATCCTGGAGACAAGGAACGCACACTAACGAAGATCTTAAAAATTGTGTCTGGTTCCAATCCCGAAGTTGCGGATACGCTTTGTGAACTTTACAGCACAATCATAGAGGCCGGTATATATCGTGCACCCTCCATCAAAGTAGCCGAGGCAGCCAAAGCAATCGAAAATGCGCAACGAGACATTAACATATCCTTTGTTAATGAGCTTGCGCTGATGTTTGACCGAATGAACATCGATACAACGGATGTCCTTGAAGCAGCTGGTACAAAATGGAATTTTTTAAAATTTAAACCTGGCCTTGTGGGAGGGCATTGCATTGGGGTGGATCCATACTATTTGGTTCATAAGGCGCAGAGCCTGGGGTACTACCCACAAGTAATTTCGTCGGGACGTCTTGTAAATGATGGAATGGGCCCTTTTGTAGCCAAAAAACTTCTAAAATCTCTCATTTCTAATGGACTGATTTTACAATCAGGGCGGGTGTTGATTTTGGGGATTACTTTTAAAGAAAATTGCCCGGATATTCGCAACACAAAAGTAGTAGATGTGTATCATGAGTTGAAGGATTTTGGGATTCAGGTTGATGTGTACGATCCATGGGCAATGGCAGACGAGGTTTATCATGAATATAAAATAGAGCTACTAGATACCCTGCAAGGAAAGGTTTATGATGGTATTATAGTAGCGGTAGCTCATCGTGAATTTCTGGAATTCAGCATTGATAAGTTGAAACGCGACAGCAATTCGATAGTGTTTGATATTAAATCAATTTTTGATAAAAATTTGGTAGATTTACGATTCTAGTTTGTCATATTCATAGTGCGTCCGGGGAGAGTGGCTAGTTAAAAGTGGATGATCGCGATAAAACTTGAACTGATTTGCCCTAGATTTTTAATTTTCTACTAGTTACAGAACTGTATGATTCAGACATAGACCAAAATCACTCAATCCCGGTATTGTTATGATGACACACTCTACACCTTACGCAAATGAAGCCGAATTTTCTTACCTTCTCAATGAAAGACCTGCGCAGTTTCATTTTGATCAATTTGGTCTTAAAGAACCCATTCCAGCGGATGAGCTTACTCAGCAGTTGCTTCAGAATGTCGCTATTGGTGAGTGGCAGGTAGTGTCTCAACTGACAATTACTGATAATCAGGTTTCACAGGCTGTTCGCCACCTGTATCTTGATGGATTGCTTTTAAAATCAGATAATCCAAATCAGCTCTTTCACGATATACGTAAGCACCTATCCACTGAGCGGTTTTTTGCTTTCAAGGTATCTACTGCCGAAAACATTAAAACTAATATACTGGAGAAGTATTCTCCATTGGTCTTTTGGCTTTATTATCCAGTTCATTTCTTGGGATGCAGGGTCCTGCCAAAAATTAAAGGACTACGAAAAATAAGCCGCTTGATGGGTATTCCTGTCGATATGTCTAAATCTGAAATTATGGGCCGACTGATCTATCAGGGCTTTCAGATAGTGAATATTCAAGAAATAGAAAAGGAAACCCTATTTATTGCGAAGCCCAATCCTTCCCAGAACCCCAGTGATTCGGCTATCGCGCCTAGCGAGGGTATTGTGTTTACAATGACTAGGGTTGGGAAAAATAACAAACCCATAAAGGTGTATAAATTCCGATCCATGCATGCCTACGCTGAATATGCTCAGGAATATCTACACCAAACCAATGGCCTAGATGAAGGAGGCAAATTCAAGAATGACTTTCGGGTGAGCACAGGTGGACGCCTAATTCGAAAATACTGGATTGATGAAATACCTATGATCATCAATTTATTAAAAGGCGACATCAAGCTTATAGGTGTGAGGCCCATCAGCGAGCATTATTTTAAGCTTTATCCTGAGGAGGTACGCTCAGTAAGAACCCGACATAAGCCGGGTCTTCTTCCCCCTTTTTATGCAGATTTACCAAAAACATTTGAAGAAATTGTAGCTTCGGAAGTAAAGTATTTGGAGGCTTATGAAAAAGCGCCTTTAAAAACCGAACTAATTTACTTAGGAAAAATCCTCACGAATATATTTATAAAGAAAGCCCGGAGTAAGTAATGGGAATGGGGAAGCATTATAAAACAGTGGAATATGTATCTAGGATTTTGCCATTCGGCATCAGAGTTATTGCCTTTTTAAGTACTGATTAAACGCGTATGAATACAGGGTTTTCGGGAGTCGAAGTGATAGAGATGGTGGATCTAAAAAATCAATACTTGCGTATTAAACCATCTATTGACGCGGCGATTCAGGATTGCATAGATAGTGCATCATTTATCAAAGGGCCGCAGGTTGGCTTATTTGAACAGCAACTGTCTGATTATTTGAAAGTAAAGCATGTAGTTACTTGTGCTAATGGAACTGACGCGCTACAATTGGCTTTTATGGCGTTGGAACTGAAACCAGGCGACGAAGTGATTGTCCCAGCTTTCACGTATGTAGCCACGGCTGAGGTAATAGCACTATTGGGATTAGTGCCAGTCATAGTCGATGTGGATGCGGATACCTTTACAATTACCGCTCGCCACATTGAAGAGGCACTTTCAAAGAAAACAAAAGCGGTAGTACCTGTGCATTTGTTTGGCCAATGTGCCGATATGGAGGGTATTGTCAAACTGTGTCGGTCAAAAGGGCTTTTTTTGGTTGAAGATAATGCGCAGGCTATTGGGTCTCATTATACATCTGAAAATGGGCAAAAGTCGTCTACTGGATCTTTGGGAGATTTGGGAACTACTTCCTTTTTTCCCTCCAAAAACTTGGGCTGCTTTGGGGATGGCGGGGCTGTGTATACCAATGATGACCACTTGGCCGCCAAGGTAAGAATGATAGCCAATCACGGTCAGGGCGAGAAATACAAACACGAAGTGATAGGAATCAACTCCCGTCTTGACACTTTACAGGCAGCAATTCTAATTGAAAAATTAAATCATCTAGATGAGTATATAACTAACCGTCAAAAAGTTGCTAATTGGTATGACCAATTATTTATTGATATTCCCGAAATAAAAACCCCATTTCGAGCCAAGAATTCAACGCACGTGTATCATCAGTATACCATCAGGGTACCCTCTCTCTGGCGTGATGGCTTAAAGTCCCAATTGCAAAAAAAAAATATTCCCAGCATGATATACTATCCTATTCCCTTGTCTGAGCAGAGGGCATACCAGAATATAGGCCGGGTAGTAGGTACTTTGCCCGTAACCACCATGCTTTGCCAAACTGTTTTGTCGCTTCCCATGCACACCGAGCTTACAAAAGCGCAGGTGGACTATATAGGTAGTTCAGTAATTGACTTTTTATCTTGATTATGGAGACTTTTTTTATTCATCCCACGGCAGTAGTTGACGAAGGTTGCATAATAGGAGGAGGTACTAAAATTTGGCACTTTTCGCACATCATGACCGACTGTATTATTGGTAAAAACTGTAATCTTGGCCAAAATGTAGTGGTATCGCCAGGTGTTGTGCTGGGTAATAATGTGAAAGTTCAAAATAACGTTTCAATATATTCAGGAGTTACTTGTGACGATGATGTCTTTTTGGGGCCTTCCATGGTATTTACTAATGTCCGAAACCCACGTTCTGGCGTTGTCCGCCGTGGGCAGTACCAAACTACTCACGTGGGGCGTGGGGCAAGTATTGGTGCCAATGCTACCATTGTATGTGGCCATGACATAGGGATCTATGCTTTTATTGGTGCGGGAGCAGTAGTTACCAAGTCGGTGTCTCCTTACGCAATGCTGGTAGGTAATCCGGCCAAACACATCGGCTGGGCCAGCGAGTATGGTCATCGGCTTAATTTCAACGAGCAGGGAAGGGCTATTTGCCCAGAAAGCAGGGAAATCTATGAGCTTCGTGACAATACCATAAATAAAATAGGTAGAGAGTAAATAAAAATGGTATTTTTATCAATAAAAAATTAGATAATCGGAACACACTAAATTTGATTTACCATACTATTCACCGAGGAAAACTATGAAAAATTTTGCTCTACTTGGCGCTGCCGGTTATATTGCGCCCCGACATCTGAAAGCCATCAAAGAAACGGGTAATAATCTGGTTGCAGCTATGGATAAATTCGACAGTGTCGGGGTTATGGACAGCTATTTCCCCAACTCAGATTTTTTCGTCGAATTTGAGCGATTTGATCGTCATATAGAAAAGCTCAAAAGAGAAAAAGACATTCAGTTGGACTATGTGAGTATCTGTACCCCTAACTATCTTCATGATTCGCATATTCGAATGGCGTTGCGTCGGGGTGCCCATGCTATCTGTGAAAAACCCCTTGTCCTGAATCCTTGGAATTTGGATGCTTTGGCTGCGATTGAGCGCGAGACTGAGCGACAGGTGTACACAATATTGCAGCTACGGCTTCACCCTGGTATTTTAGCTCTTAAAGAACAAATTGAGAACGGCCCAAAAGATAAAATATACGATATTGATTTGACCTATCTGACCTCCCGCGGCCATTGGTACTATACCTCCTGGAAAGGCGACGTATCCAAGTCAGGGGGTATCGCCTCAAATATTGGTGTACATTTCTACGATATGCTATCGTGGATCTTTGGTGATGTACAAAAAAATGTAGTACACCAGCATACACACGACAGGGCTGCTGGTTATCTCGAATTCAGCCGGGCCCGGGTACGTTGGTTTTTATCTATTGATTACAGTGTGCTTCCACAACAGATAAAGGAAAAAGGTCTCAGCACTTATCGCTGTCTGGAAATTGATGGGAAAGAAATCGAATTTAGCGATGGCTTTACTAATCTGCATACTATGAGTTATCAAGATATTCTTTTTGGGATCGGCTTTGGTGTTCAGGACGCCCGACAGTCCATCGAAATTGTTCATGCTATCCGGAACGCTGAATTATCTCCCTTAATAGGTGATTTTCATCCCTATATTAAGTTTCCTGCCACAAAGCACCCCTTCGCATCCTCTGTTTCGGACAAAATGTTGGAAGTATGAGAAGTGTAAATGAGTCGGTGAATAGTACCACGTCTACTACTATTCAATCATTGCCTTGGAGGGTCGTACAAACCCGTTCCCGTTCAGAAAAAAAGGCCGCTGCGGTATTGGAGGGCTTAGGAATGCAGGTATACCTGCCTTTACAAAAACGAAAAAAGCAGTGGAGCGACCGGGTCAAAGTTGTAGAGGAGCCTTTGTTTTCGGGCTATCTCTTTGTCCGGTTTTCAGAAGCTCAGCGCTACCCTATGCTCAATTGTGCTGGTGTGGTGCGGATTGTTTCATTTGGGGGGACTTATGCCTACATACCTGAATCCCAGATCAACGCTTTAAAGAAAATGGACTACCTCGATTATGAAATCGAAGTAGTGGATTCTGAGCTGATAGTTGGCAGTGAAGTATTAATCACCTCCGGGCCCTTTAAAAATCAGTCAGGGAGGCTGATAAGGCATAATGACAAGGGTAAACTACTAATCGAAATTGCGGCTATTGGCAAAGGCATTCTGCTTGAACTGGGTCGTACGCGGGTGGTAAATCAACATACGGGAATGCAGCAGGTAAGCAAGTAGTGAATTTGATACTTTTTGATATTTTCGACTGATACCAACTCTACAATATGATTCTTAAAGTATATGACATAATAGGGTTATTAGCAGACAAAGTTGATTATATTTGAAAGCGCCGCTGTTGTTTTAAAAAAATAGGGATTAAGTAAAAGAGATTTAATTTTTTCACAATTTACTTTAAATGAGGCTTTTATGGTACTTTCCATGGGAGTGAAAGAGCGAAGCTGTGCTTATGGAGCAAACCGAAAGAACCTTTGAGAATTCAATAGAGCCCCGGGACAAAATGCTCAATCTGAGATTGGGGGAAATATGGCGCTACAGGGATTTGCTGATGCTTTTTGTTCAACGTGATTTCGTGGCCAAATACAAGCAGACAGTATTGGGACCACTTTGGTTTTTTATTCAGCCGATCTTTCAGACTGCCGTTATGGCGATCGTCTTCGGTGGCATGGCGAACTTATCCACCGATGGTGTACCACCTATATTGTTTTATCTCGCTGGTGTCACTGCTTGGAATTATTTTTCCAATTGTCTTAGAACCACCTCCACAACGTTTACGGCCAATGCTGGCTTGTTCGGGAAGGTATATTTTCCAAGAGCGGTTACTCCGCTTTCCATTATCATCAGCAATCTGATTCAGTTTGGCATCGGGCTGCTTTTATTCATGCTCATGTATGGGTATTATATGCTGACTGGCTACGCATTAAATCCAAATCTCACCCTCCTACTACTGCCTTTCCTGGTAGTGTTGATGGGCTTTATGGGGTTGGGTTTAGGTATGTTGACCTCTGCCTTAACCACTAAGTATCGCGACCTACAATATCTGGTAGAATTTGGGGTTCAACTACTGATGTACGCTACTCCGGTCATTTTGCCGCTTTCCGCTGTCCCGGCCAAATACTTGCCTATCATGGTAGCCAATCCCATGACTGGTATCCTTGAGACATTTAAATACGGATTTTTCGGTACCGGTACTTTTTCTTTAGCACTACTGGGCTATTCGGCAGGCTTCACGATTTTAGTTTTCCTTTTTGGATTGATCATATTTAATAAGACCGAAAAGAATTTTATGGATGTAGTGTAGATGAAATTGATAGCCAATATTAAGAAAAATACTGTCAGAATCCGGTTATAATCTAAATGATATGGCATTAATCTACTATGGAATCAATAGTTGAGAAGGTTAAAAAGCCATAAATTAGTAACTTCTTAAAATATCCGAGATTATTTGTCAAGGTACAGTATGAATGATCAATTGGAGTACGAAGGAAAATTGCTTCAAAATGAATTCGAGTATAAACTTCAATCACTGCGAGATGAGTTTATGTTTTTCAAAGTTATGGATTTCTTCCGCAATCATCTATCTTCTTAGTATATCGATGAAATTGACTATTTAAAAGATTGGGAAAAGTAACGATGTTACCATACAAGAAAATCGGGAGTACAGGATTGGCGGAATCCGGAATATACAAAAAGAGCACGTACTACCTTATGTGGTGCATGGTGAGAACAGAGGCTCTATTTTCCCGGGCATCTAAGTGAAGCCCAGGCTGTGGGCGCTTACCGAACTTACATAGAAAGTGGAACTATACTGGGAGGGAAGTTTTAAAGAATTTCTTCGATAAATATCACTATCACTCTGAATTTTCAGAAGGGTACATGCTGTTTAATCTGGATACTAACATAGCTGCACTATATTTTCCCAATGCGATATTTCGCGCAACAAAGATATAGCCTTGAAAAGTACTATATTATGCGCATCTCAGGTTCAAATAAAGCAGAGGCAGTAGCTCATGGTCAGGTATATTTGTGTGACCAAACATATAATATACTGACGATGAAAGCATTGGAATTAATCAGCCTGTACTACTACCTCTGCGAGTGCTATGATACAGAACTGCGCTGGTATTACCAAAGGTTCAGCCGCATCGGTGGTCCGACCAAACTCTGAGCCCGAAAACCTCAAAATCACCGACGCCGAACTAGTGACGATCTATTTTACCATCGGATTCATGAAAACAGGCACAGCAAGACCGACATTCACGACTATGCCTTGCGCTACTTGATGGCGTGGTTCCCGCGCCTGCCCACCTATGCCAACTTCAGCGCACGGCCGCTCGGCGGTCCGATTAACGCGATGGGCTCGGCCGTCATGGCGCTGGTGTCGATAGTTCTACATTCGACTGAAATTCAGAATTATACTGATAAAATAAGCGGACTGGTGACGCTAACCGACTCGCTGCCGATCATGCTCTGCTCAGGACGACGGCAGGGCCGGATGGCCCTCGAACTCTCCGACAAGGGCTTCTGCGCCTCGGAGGGCGTCTAATACTACGGCGTGAAACTGCACGTGGCCGCCCGCCGCGTCAGGGGCAGTATCCCACTGGTGCAAATGGCCGGTCTGACGCCCGCCTCGGAGAACGACCTGGCCGTCTTCAAGCCCGTGGCCGACTATATGGCGGGCCAGGCCGTATTCGCCGATAAGGCCTACGTTGACAAACCGCTCAACAAGCGGCTGATGGAACTGCAGGGTACCTTCATATACACGCAGTCAAGCTCGTTGAGGGCCAATCTGAATGGGAGAGGAACTTCGCCAGGGCTACCGATGGGCTATGGTCGACGGCCGTCTCTCGTATGAGACAACCAATTGAGTCACTTTTCAATTGGCTTAACGAGAAAATGTGATTGCAGGACGCTTCCAAGATCAGAGCCGCCAGTGGGCTGATTCTACATGTATTTGGCGCATTGGCTACAGCTTTATCTGACTACGTTTTTTAACCCAATATTCGCATTAAATGCAAAACAGTAACCATGCTCCTTTTTGAGATGAGCGTAGGCTCACAATAGCCGTACCAAATTTATTATATGAAACCAATCATCAAGGTAGAAAACCTCTCTAAGCAATACCGGCTGGGTAACATAGGTACAGGCACCCTAAGTAATGATCTCAAACGCTGGTGGTATCGGATGCAAGGAAAAGAAGATCCATTTTTACTAATTGGAGAGTCGAACGACCGAAGTAATAAAGGCAAAAGTGAATATGTATGGGCATTGAAAGACATCAACTTTGAGGTAATGCCGGGAGAGATATTGGGAATCATAGGAAAGAACGGAGCAGGGAAATCAACATTACTTAAAATCCTGTCCAAGGTAACAGGTCCAACCACTGGGCGTATTGATTACAATGGGCGCATTGGAAGCCTCTTGGAAGTAGGAACGGGCTTTCATCCGGAATTGACTGGCCGGGAAAATATATTTCTGAACGGAGCTATCCTAGGAATGACTAAAACAGAAATCAAATCAAAGCTCGATGAAATCGTTGATTTCTCAGGATGTGAGCGCTACATACACACTCCTGTAAAGCGCTATTCTTCGGGTATGATGGTACGCTTAGGCTTCGCGGTAGCGGCTCATTTGGAGCCTGAAATATTGGTTGTGGATGAGGTATTGGCTGTTGGGGATGCTGAGTTTCAGAAGAAAGCGATTGGGAAAATGCAAGATGTGAGCCGGAACGAGGGTAGGACGGTGCTGTTTGTAAGTCATAATATGAGTGCAATGAAAGCATTATGTAGTAGTTGCCTTTTGATTGATAAAGGAGCTGTTAAATCAAAAGGGAGCGTAACAGAAATCATCGATCAGTATTTCTCAACAGAAAGAAAAAGTATTAGTAATTTATGGACCTCGAAAGAAAATCAAGACTCTCCGATACATGTTGAAAGGATCATTCAAATGCAAACTGAGAATCAGTTAATTTTAACATTTACCTATAAGAGTATCACTAATCATAAAAATTGTTTTATTGCAGTCGATATATCGAATTTCGAAAGGATATCTATTATGCAAGCCCTACCAACTATAGATAAAATTGTAAATTTTACCAAAACACCTAGAGATGTTACGGTTATTATAGAATTACCTCCATTAATCCCAGGTGATTACTATACAAGCCTTTGGATTGGTAGCCATAATACAGAAACTATTGTCCAAATAAACTATTGTACATGTTTCTCTATTGTAAGATCCCCCTCCATTGGGCGTTCTTTTCCACATAGTACAGAACATGGTTATATTGTTCCAAAATCGAGAGTTGAGTTGGACAGTTACCGATTTTCAATACATTAATTATAGTCTCAAAGATTGAATGATAAATTTGATATTAAGGTCCATGAGTAAAACCAAGTTGGTACTCTAACAATTTTTGTAAACTGCTTCGAGCATGTAAGAAACAAAATTTAGCAAGTACTTTTATAACGGCCTAATTCGTTGGTAGACAGTGTTGAACTATTGACCATGCGCATCACGCTTCATTGCTATGTAAGTACCTCTAAATTGACTGCCTTCACTGTCTTCGTCCCATCGCTCAGGTTGCTCAGTACATCCAGTGTAAAGTCCAACTTGGACATTTCGGGGCGTCAGGTTAGGCAAATGTTAAAGGATCGCAAGTTTTTGTTCGGACTGTGTCTGGTACCTTACCGAGCAGCCAAGCTTTAATGACTGTAACAAAAGCCACACCCACGGCTAGGAAAACGGGAGCACCCAACAATGATATTTTGCTGCTGCACCAAGCAGGCCTTCACAGAAGTGGGAGCCCTACTCGCCGTGAACGCCAAGCGCATTTACTACCAGTAAAATCAACGCCCAGCTCGATCTGCCCGCCGTGCGGCGGGTGGCCATTGATGAGATCGCTAACTAAAAGGGTAAAGCCAATTACTGCTACGTACTGACAGATTTGAACGTAATACAGCCCTGGACGTGCTACTAAACCGCTCGAAGGAAAGGCTAGTAGCTCATTTTAATAGGATTGTCACTTCGTTCTGCGTTCAGATAGAGTCAGCAATTTTCGATACCTGATCGGCCTACCACAGCGTCAGCCAGCTCTTCTTCCCTCAGATAGACCACTACGTTGCCGATCAAATCTACGTGGTTAGACGCTTTACAAAGCCCTCAAAGACTTACCGCGGCAACTGAGCTGTAAGCGCCGGCAGAGGAGCGCTTCAAAAATATTAGGTGGGATCTTTTAAAGGACAAACCCAAGGCCACCCAATACGCCCGTCTAAGGGGTCCTTGTGCAATTGGATGGGCAGAGCCAAGGCATTCAGGCAACGCAGCCGGTTAGACTTTGTTTATATACTCAGGAATTTGCTAATACAAATCGACAATTCTGCCAACAAAAGTTTAACAAAGCGAAAACCGGGGCTCTAAACAATGTGATCTGCTAATTTAACGAATTAGCTACGGCCTACCTAAATTTGGACTTTTCAATTTAGCATCCTTGCACAATATATATGACCACAAAAATTATCAAAGAACCAAATAAGTTTGTTTTGATTAGATTTTCACGATTTCTAATAATTATTTAATTTATTAAGAAAACTTGCCATTGTGGTTTGTAAGAGTACCAGCAAGATTAACAGAAGAGCTAGATGAAATATTACAAATTACTAACAATTGGTGAGCACATAATAATCGTGTTACATAAATATTTATCCATAAGAAATCTTGTATTAGATGAGAAGATGATAGGTATTCTTCACAAAATGGATATAGAAAAAGAAATACTTAGAAAAGGAGGATATATTACAAAAAGGCTTAAAAGTTGTCAGGTAATATACAACTTAAATAATAAAAAATGTCGAATCAATCTTAGACTAGGAGAGAGTAGTGATGTGTTCGTATTCGAGCAATTAGTTATCTTCGAAGAATATAGAGACGTAGTAAAAATAATATTACAGAATAATCTAGAAGTTGAAACGATAATTGACCTTGGAAGTAATATAGGCTTATCAGCTCTTTATTTTTCAAAATTCTTCGAACATGCCCAAATTTATTGTGTTGAGCCTTCTATCGGTAATGGAGTTATGTTAAAACAGAATTTAACTAAAAACTTAGTAAAATTTGTTTTAATGAATAACGCCATATGGTCTAATAATGAAATGCTTCATTTAACTAATAATTTTAGAGATGGTAAGGATTGGTCATTATTTACTCAACCAATCGTAAACGGGAAAAATGAAGTTATCGTTCAAGGAATAACTTTAGATTCTCTATTGAAAGCAAACAATATTAAAAAAATTGATTTACTAAAAGTTGACATTGAGGGTGCTGAAAAAGAATTATTTGTTTGTTATGATGGGATTGATTCCATATTGAAAGTTACCAAAGTAGTAGTAATTGAAATCCATAATGAGGCTAATGCCAGTGAAGAAATATGTTCCACACTAGAAAGAAATAATTTCTTAAAATTTGATTGTGTTAACGAATATACAATTTATATAAATAAAATTGAATTGTCATAAAATGGATATTTCCATAATCATTTGTTGCTATAATAGTGTAAAACGTATTTATGAAACGCTCAAGCACTTATCTAAACAAGTAACAGAATCACAATTAGTTTGGGAGATAATATTAGTGGATAATAATTCAGACGATGGAACCGTGGACTTTGCCTCTGAAGTGTGGACTCAATTGGGTCACCCAACCAAATTAAGAGTAGTATATGAGCCTATACCTGGATTGTCAAATGCAAGGATGAAAGGTGTTAAAGAAGCTAGAGGAAAAATTCTAATTTTTTGTGATGACGATAATTGGCTAGAAAGCAATTATATTTCAAATGTGCATTCAATCATGTCACAAAATCTTAAAATTGGTGCTCTTGGTGGTAAATCTATCGCGAAAGTAGATAGTATTGATTTGCCAGATTGGTTTAATGATAATTATTATAAGGAACGCTATGCTATTGGTGAACAGAATGCTGAAACAGGATATTTGCCTAATTCTAAATTACTTTTTGGAGCGGGGCTAGCAATAAGAAAAAATTTGATGCAAGTAGCATATGAAAATTTCCCGCCACTATTAATAGATAGAAAAGGTAATGAGCTTACATCAGGAGGTGACACTGAAATTTGTTTACGAATCAGATTAATGAACTATAAGCTATATTATGATAATAAGTTATCATTTTACCATTACTTACCCAATAATAGGCTAACGGAGGAGTATAGAGATAATCTTTGTAAAAGTATTCAATTATGCGATCCAGTGATAATCAACTATTATTATGTTACATCGTTGGTAAATGGTATTAAAGGTAATCGAATTAAATCCCTATTAAATACTATAGTTAAACTATCGTTATGCCTCATTATACCTAGGTTGAAATGGAATAAGAATGAACAAATATATAAAATTATTTATTTTACTGGATTTAATATAATTGGAGTTAACAATGAAATTTATAAAATATTAAAAATGGCCAAAAAGTTAGAAAAATATGCATTGTAGTATGTAGATCATAATTATTATCTATTATAACTTACGTTTCACCCCTTTAAAGTGAGAAAATAATATTTTATATGCAAATTAAATTTCCAGTTGTTTGAAAAGTTACAATTAAAATTATTATAACTTAACAATTTTAATTGTTTCTATCGTAAACAAATCATCAATTACTATTGAAATTGTTATGATTCTTGAAAATCCATTAGTGAGTATTTGTTCAACCACTTATAATAGAGAGAAGTACATTGGGCAAGCAATTGAAAGTTGGTTATTACAAAAAGTGAATTTCAGTTTTGAGATAGTAATTTCAGATGATTGCAGTACTGACAGTACAATTCAAATTATCGAAAAGTTTATTGAGTTGAACCCAAATGTTAAATTTAAACTACTTAAATCGGATCAAAACCAGGGATTCGTAAAAAACTCAATAAAAGTGTATGAATCTGCAAGGGGTAAATATATTGCACATTGCGATGGAGATGACTATTGGATTGATGATTGTAAACTACAAAAACAAGTAAATTTTTTAGAAAATAATCTGAATTATGTAATGTGTTTTACGAATTCATATATTTTTAATCATGATACTAAGGAGAAAAAAATTGCTAAAGTTAATATCTGGGATACCTGTACAACAGTAGATATATTAGAAGAACATAATAGTTTGAAAGCTGAAAATTATGGTGAAATACAAACTCTTAGCACATATGTCGTCTATATTATTTCGGAACCATCTTATAACAAGCTTTCCTAAATGGTATTATACTACATATATGAATGATGATACTCTTTTCGTAATGCTTTCTAAATTTGGTAAGGCTAAATTGATAAACGAAATGTGCGCTGTATATAGAGTTAATGAGGAGGGAGTTTCAACCAAAAATTTTTCATTTGAAAAGGACATAAATGGAAGGATTAAGTTCTATGAGGATTTGGATGGATTTCTTGATTTCAAATTTAAAAAATCAATAGCTAAATTGTTATTGGCATACAATCGAAAACTGATTCTTTTATATTTTAGGAATAAGAAATTTATTTTTTTATTTAAGGCATTATATAAGAGAGTTTTTTATAAAATGATATACACCGTTTCATAGGCTATTGGACTTTTAAATTTATGTTAATTAAATCTTGTAATTATCGAATCATTGGTGATAGAGTTTCTGTAAGTCAAGAATATCAAAAAGGCTCTTATGGTTTTGCTTTACTGGGCCTTACAATATAATTGTAGTGATAAAGATACTAATAATCGGAGGGGGAACTGTATCAGAAATGTTCCATATCCCTGCTGCTATTCACTTGCACGGGTTAGAAAGTGTGTGCGTGGCCGAATTTTCTGAAACACAACGCGCTAAGTTGGGTAGTACCTTTCCCAATCTTAGAGTATATCCTGATTATCAACAGGAATTGCAGGATGCTACTTTTGCAATATTAGCTACTCCTCCTCACACTCATATCGAGATTATGCGAGAGTGTGTCGCGACCCAAGTTCCTTTTCTATGTGAGAAGCCCGTTGCCTTTAGTTCGGGAGAATTGCAAGAGATAATTGATGCGACAGAGACCAGAAAGATAGTCGCCGGTGTTTGCCATACGTATCGCTTTTTCCCTAATAGGTTAGAGTTACGCAGACTAGTCAAAGATGGATTCTTTGGAGAATCACCAGAATTCGAGATTCTTGAAGGAGATCCCACTACTTGGTCGCCTGTATCGGGCTACAACTTTCGGAAAGAAATAACGCCAGGCGGAGTTTTTTTGGATGGAGGTATTCATTCCCTGGACTTTTTAGTTTGGTGCTTGGGCGTACCTACCTCGGTGGAGTACTACGACGACTCGCTTGGTGGACTTGAAAGTAACCTTCGCCTATCACTCCTCTTTCCTACTTCCGCGAAGGCCTTTTTTCGTATAAGCAGAACCTGTTCCTTGCCCAATACAATCCGGGTAATGGGCAATGGCCACGTGGTTGAGGCGGGTATTTTTGATTTCAATAACTTGATCATGGACGGCAAGCATATTTCGATAGCTGGTAAGTACCCTGGGGAGGCGTCTGACTGGTCGGATATTGCTCAGACTCAACTAAGTAATTTCATAAACGCCGTTCAGGCTGGTCTGCTACCCCGGTGTTCGCTTGAAGAGGCATCAAAGACCATCAGCATCATCGAAGAAAGTTATTCTCAGAAAAGTCAAAGGCAAAAGCCCGTAAGCCTGCCTTTGCCGGGATTGACGTTTTAAAAGCAATATGAACAGATATACAGGTATTAAAGTGCTCGTAACAGGCGGTACAGGTTTTATTGGAAGCAGATTAGTTGAGCGTCTTATCTTTGAAGAAGGAGCAGATGTACATGTCCTTGTAAATAACTGGTCAAAGGCTACCTGGATCAGCCGCCATCCTGTCAAACTGATAAAAGGTTCGATCAATAATATGAGTGATCTTGAACAGGCTATGGAGGACTGCTCTCTTGTTTTCCACTGTGTTGGTCTTGGTGGAACGCCTGAGCAGGCTATGAAAATCAACGTTGATGGAACTCGGTGTGTGCTTGAAGCTGCAAACAAGAAGGGGGTTCGAAGGATAGTGTACTTCAGTAGTGCAGTAGTGCATGGCCCCGCAACTTCCGAGGGTATGAATGAGAATGCTCCATTAGTTAAAACTGGAGACGCATATGCAGATGCAAAGATAGAGGCAGAGAAATTGTTTTGGAACAAAACGGCTGAAGCATGGTATAGAAGGAGTAATACTGAGGCCTACCTATGTGTGGGGTACAAACTCACCTTACTACACCATAGACTTTGTTAATCAAATGCAGGCGAAATCCTTTATTTACGTGGATCGAGGCACAGGAACATGCAATGCCGTCCACGTTGACAACGTAGTAGATGTAGCACTTCTAGGGGGAATTCATCCTAAGGCAGTAGGGGAGTCATTCCTTATTACAGATGGTGCGACACTTACGTGGCGAGAATTTTTTGGGTACTATGCTAACATGACCGGTTATTCACTGGCTAATGCCACTTCGGTATATTCGAGTCCTTCTTTTCGACATAAATCAATGTATATGTTGAAGAATTCACTGATTAACCTCAGGGAAATTCTGACTGATTTCTGCTTTAAGCTGGAACCTCGATCAAAAATTTTGGCAAAAATAGGGTTGAAGGCCCCAAGGAAATTAGTGAAAATGGCCTTGGTTCCAATTGAGCGGCAATATCCGGAAATTGCTGCCTGGGACCTGCTTGCCTATAGTTCGAAAGGTAGGATAGATATTTCAAAGTTAAAAAAAATACTAGGTTATGAGCCTGGTAAGTCGGTCGAAAAAGGTATGAATGAGTGTGAGATTTGGCTCAGGGATCAAAATTACATCCGGAAGTGATGCTGGTGAAGGTATCCATTATCATTCCTACCTTCAACCGGGAAGCCCAGTTGCGACGTACCCTTTATCATTTGGGTCAGCTACCCGAACACCCCAGTCAGTATGAAATCCTGGTTGTAGATAATGGATCAACAGATGGCACTTCCAACTGTGTGAAAGAATTTAAAGATTCTAACCCCCAAATACCTATAAACTATTTTTACGATCCCATTCCAGGTCTCCTGACGGGCCGACATCGGGGAGCTAAAGAGGCTAAGGGCGAAATACTTACATTTATTGACGATGATGTACACGTAAGCAAAAAATGGCTGAGCGCTATTCTAGCGATTATGGGTACAAAGCCAGAGGTAATGCTATTGACTGGACCCTGTCTGCCATTATATGAGATTACTCCACCACAGTGGGTGGACGAACTGTGGAGGCATGAGCCAACTGGAAAGTACTGTGGCTGGTATAGTCTGCTGGATTTTGGGAATGAAATAAAATTAATAGATCCTACTTTCGTTTGGGGACTTAATTTTTCAATTCGTACATCTGCCTTCGAGAAATTACAAGGCTTTCATCCCGATAATATTGCTGCTCATTTGCAAGCTTTTCAGGGAGATGGCGAAACTGGGCTAAGTATAAAGGCTACTGACAGCGGAATGATAGCACTCTACGACCCGAACGCAATGCTTTATCATGAAATACAAAAAGATCGGTTAACGATTGAGTATCTCAAAAAAAGAGCTTTTTACCAAGGTGTTTGTAACTCGTTTACCCAAATCCGACGGGAGCATGGATTGTACAGTAAATCTAAAACTGATAAAAGTAACCACTCTGATCCTATAGTCAAAGTACTCAAAACTAAGATTAGGAAAATGTTGAAAAGAATGGATATGTTGGATGCTGGATATAATCATCCAGCATCCAACATATTATCCGATCTAGTTACGGAGGAAAAAAAAGGCTTTGAATTCCATCAAGAATCATTTAGTACAAGAGAGGAAGTAAAAAACTGGGTGCTCAGAAAAAATTATTTGGATTATAAACTGCCATCATTATGATTGAATACATTACTTGCAGAGAACAAACATTAGCAATAATTATTCCTCAGAGCTATAGAAGTGATGGAATAGAGTTTTTTACAAACGACAAATATTCTCAGCAACTCGGATACATGAATCGCTCCAAAGGATACGTAATAGCTCCACACCGACATAACGTAGTCCCGAGAGAGGTGATCTTAACCCAAGAGGTACTTTTCATCAAGTCTGGGAAAGTAAGGGTAGATTTTTACGATGATGATCAGACTTATATAAAGAGCCGTGTACTAATCCAGGGAGATATAATCCTCTTAGCTGCCGGTGGCCATGGTTTTGAAATGCTTGAAACAAGTGAGATAATCGAGGTAAAACAAGGACCTTATGTAGGTGAACGTGATAAAGTTAGGTTTGATCCGGTGAATACCGAAGAAGTAATAATAGGATAAGTGAAAAAACATTATGAGCCAATCCGTAACCAGAAACTTCAATGCCTATGGAAAATACTATGATCTTCTCTACAAGGACAAAGATTATGAGATGGAGTCAGAGTATGTCATTGAACTTATCAACCGTTACCATCCCGAAACATCTACGATCCTAGAATTAGGTTCTGGTAGCGGTGCTCACGCAAGGTACCTGTGCCAACAGGGATATAGGGTTACTGGCCTTGAACGAAGCCAGGAGATGGTCGAAGAAGCGAGGCGAAAAAAACTACCAGGATTCACTCCCCTGCAAGCTGATATTACCGACTTTTCTCTTGACAACTCTTTCCATACTGCGATTTCATTGTTTCACGTAGTCAGCTACCTGACCGAGACGCCAGCTTTGATACAAACCTTTGAATCAACAGCCCGACATCTTGCTACAAACGGGATATTTATATTTGATGTATGGTATACGCCGGCAGTATTGACACTCCGGCCTGAGACCCGTATCAAACGAATGTCTGACGCAGATGTGCAAATCATCCGGATAGCTGAATCTAGTATGGATATAAATCGAAACATTGTTGATGTAAGCTATGAAGTACACGTAAAGGAAATGTCCACAGGGAGGATAGAAACTATACAGGAAACGCATCCAATGCGCCATTTTAGTGTGCCAGAAATAGATTTGCTGGCTCGGCACACAGGATTTGAACTACTGCGAGCAGAAGAATTTAATACTTCTCTTGTTCCCACTGCTTATACGTGGGGTGTGTGTTTTATACTGAGAAAACGATCAACGCTATGATTCCTGTAAATACTCCCCTGCTTTCGGGGAATGAAGAAAAATACCTTCGTGAGTGCATTGAAACAGGCTGGATTTCATCGGAAGGGCCTTTTGTTCAAAAGTTTGAACAAGGGTTTTCTGATTATATAGGCATGCATCAAGGCGTAGCGGTAGCCAATGGGTCGGCAGCACTCGATATAGCCGTTCAAGCCCTTGGATTAGGACCCGGAGACGAAGTGGTCATGCCCACTTTCACCATCGCGTCTCCGGCTTTTTCGGTTATTCGTGCTGGTGCTACTCCAGTCCTTATTGACAGTGACCCAATTACATGGAATATGAACGTAGATCAAATCGAAGGCAAGATTACTTCTGCTACCAAGGCGATACTAGTTGTTCATATTTATGGATTACCAGTAGATATGGATCCGATCATCGAATTGTGCCAAAAACACAAACTTTTTCTAATAGAAGATGCAGCAGAAATGCATGGCCAAACATACAAAGGAAGGATGGTAGGTTCATTTGGCGACTTGAGTACTTTCAGCTTCTATCCTAATAAACACCTAACTACCGGTGAAGGAGGTATGATTTTAACCAACAATGACAAGCTGGCTGAGCGTTGCCGAAAGCTTAGAAATTTGGCTTTTGAACCGAATAAGCCCAGGTTCGTACATTATGAAATGGGATGGAACTATCGGATGACCAATCTTCAAGCCGCTCTGGGAGTGGCTCAATTAGAAAAGCTCGATATGCATGTCGCTAGAAAACGTGAAATAGGCAATAAGTACCAGAAAGCACTTGTTGAGATGAACAATTGCCAGCTCCCCTTAAAGTCTACGTCATACGCTGAAAATATATATTGGGTATTTGGAATTGTTGCAGATACAGAAGAATTAAAGAACAAGTGGGTAAATCATCTCAGTAGCCATTCAATTGGTTCACGACCATTTTTTTGGTGTATGCACGAACAACCGGTATTCCAGAGCATGGGACTGTTCAAAAAAGAAAGTTATACTGTCGCAGAACGTTTAGCAAGAAATGGATTTTATATACCAAGCGGGTTAGGAATAGGCAACGATGAAATATTAGAGGTGACTACTATATTGTTGGAAATAAAATAATTGTTATAAATATTGGCGTACCGAATTAGGATGAACAAGGGATCAGATTACAGATAAGAGTTTAAACTATACAAGGTTTTGACTATAAATATTAAAAGGAGTACATTATCACTTCAAATGTAGGGAATGCAAAGCCTGAATAAGAAAAATATTTTTTAATAGATTTCAAGTGAATCATTTTATGTATTTTTCAAACCCTAGTCGGAATTTGGGAAATTTGTTAAAGATTGCAGAATCGAAATATTACCTCTTTACCAAATCTCACAAAATCGGCTCATCCCAAAAAAACCTTCCAAAAATAATATTTTAATTTATAAGTATTTACAGTTAATTTTCAGTATTAGCGGTATTCGGGCATAATCACTAAGTTGAATCAAAATAACAATAGGCAAAATAACTCATAAAGAAATGCTAATTGGTTGCATAATTTTCTCACAAGTTTTAATTAGTTAATCTAATTGATAGAAGCGCAATAAGTTATCATTTCAAATGTAATTCAGGAAGTATCACAGTTCATGCACATACTGATTATCTACCCACAACCCTATTATAATACTAATCCTACATTAGCTTTTATAATCGATAGACTCGGTAAAGAGAATCATATTACCACAACCATGGTTATTCCTTCACAAAATGAGCCATTGCCCGCTGAATCTAAAAATTTAATTTATCTAAATTTTAGATTTCAGGTAACTTGGCCTCGAAAAGTATGGAAGTGGGGTTCAATTATCTATGAATATTTTACTCTAATCCAGTATGCTAAAAAAAATAAGATTCGAAAGATTATTTCTGTTGACCCAGAAGGACTAATAGTTGGAGGAAGGATAAACCGGTTCATGAGGAAAGCAGATTTGCATTATTTTTCCTTCGAAATATTGTTTTGGGATGAAATGGTAAATAAAAGGAACTTCCAAAAAATAAAAGAAAAGGAAGTATATTATACTAAAATGGTAGATACACTGGTAATACAGGACGAGGTGAGAATGGAGCTGATTTTTAAAGAAAATAAGATTAAAAAAAATCAGCTTAAAGTTAATTATATTCCAGTTGCTCCCTCAAGCTCTAGCCAGATATCAATTTGAGGAGAGAACACCGAAAAGAATTAGGAATATCAGACGAAGAAATAGTATTAATTCACAGTGGGAGTGTTGCGAAATGGAGTGGAGCTGAGCTACTCATTGAGTTATTGAAAAAAGGCTTACCACAAGACTATAAACTTTTGATTCATTGTAGGTACAAACTCTCAGAAAAGAATAGCCTTCATGCAGAGTTGATAAGGCTTCAGCAGGAGGGCTACCCTCTCATACTACATGATAAAGCTTTTCCTGAATTCCGGGAGTATTTGAATTTTTTACAGTGTGCAGATTATGGCCTAGCCTTTTATATTGCCGATTTGTCTTCTCCCTATACAGGAAAAAATATACAGGAAATTGGATTAGCATCAGGAAAATTCGCCTGTTATATGAGCCAAGGAATTAGGACAATTGTTACTTCTGCAAGAATATATGAAGTTCTAAATCAAAAGTATGGGTTTGGATTTATAGTGAGAGATGCAGATCAACTTAAGGAATTGCTTAGTGACAATAAAAGTTTATATATAGATAAAAAAAATATACATAAATTGTATTATAATGAATTGGATCCAGAAAAATGTGGAAATACTTATATAAATACTTTGATTGTGGAATGAACATTTCTGTTAAGTCTTTTATTGAATTATATAGAATTTTTCGTCGATATTACTATGATTACCAGTCGTCAAGAAACAGTCCAATTAAAATTTTTAATTACCAAATTCACGACTCTAATTACGGAGTAGGGATTAACAAATCTTTGGAATCGCATTGGTTGTTCCAATTCATAGTTCACAGAGATTATTTGAAGGATAAAAATAGACAATTAAGTATTTTTGGCACCAATGGGGATAAACTAGCTATTTACTTGAATAAAAGCGATTTCAAAATATTTTATACAATTGAAAATGTACATGTGAAGCTATCTCCTTGGTACCAATATGAAGGCTTACTTATTGATAACCAAAAAATAGATCTTTCTTTGGGATTCGATTATATTAATCATGAAAAATACCTTCGTGTTCCCTTCTGGCTAATGAATAAATTTAAGCCTAACGATACATTTAAGATGATAAAGCAAAAGTGCGAGGAAATCAATAATTTAAAAGTTAATATTAAAAGTAGAAGTAAGTTTTGTGCATTTATTTGTCGAGAAGATTATTTTGGTGATCGTAAGTTCTTTGCAGAAGAAGTTAAGAAGGTAGGCTATATTAATTTTCCAGGAAAATTCATGCATAACGATGATGATTTATTAAATAAATTCTCTGATAGTAAGATTAATTATTTGAATCAATTCAAGTTTAATTTGTGTCCTGAGAATTCAAATAATTCCGGATATGTAACAGAAAAAATTTTTGATTCCATTTGGGCAGGATGTATCCCTATTTACTGGGGATCAGAAAATAAGCCTGAACCTGACATTATTAATCACAATTCAGTTTTTTTTTTAAATTTAGATAAAAGCAATTCAAATATTTTAGAAGAAATAAAAAATATTAATGACAATCCAAAACTTTATAATGAATTCGCTAATCAAAATAGATTAACAAAAGAGGCTCCTGAGTATATTTATGAGTATTACTTGAAGTTGGATACTAAAATTAAAGAAATAATCAAATAATAGATTTGATTTAAATTATAAGTATCTACGATAGCATAATTTAAATAAATATTTATGAATATTATGTAGAAGTTATGAAATTAAGTATTATCACTATTAATTACAATAATGCAAATGGACTGCGTAAGACAATGGAGAGTGTTCTAAATCAGACATTGCAAAGCTTTGAATATTTAATAGTGGATGGTGCGTCTAATGATGAGAGTGTTGCGATTATCAAACAATTTGAAATTGAATATCAAAGAAGAAACAGTAAAGTACAATTCTCGTGGATAAGTGAGCCTGATTCGGGTATTTATAATGCTATGAACAAGGGAATTGAATTGGCGAAAGGAGAATTTTTGCAATTCTTGAATTCTGGTGACTGGTTGGTAAATAATGATGTCGTGGAAAATACAACGAACTCTTTATCAAACTGTGACATTTTAGTAGGTAACACGATCAGCGTTAGAAAAGATGGGAAAATGAGACATAATAAAAGCTCAAAAGATATAAGTTTACTTACATTTTATCGGTCAACTATTCAACACCCCTCTGCTTTTATAAAAAAATCCCTTTTAAATAAATATGGACGATATGATGAGTCTTTGAAGATAGTTTCTGACTGGAAATTTTTCTTATTGGCTGTAGGTCTTAATTCTGCTCGTGTTGAGTTCTCGAACATTGATGTTACTTTTTTTGATACCTCTGGTATTAGTAGTAATAATATGATATTGGAAAAGGTTGAACGGAGGAGAGTTTTAGAAAGTTTAATTCCGAAGCCTACACTGAATGACTATGATAAATATCATGTAATGATTGATCAAATGAAACGAATAAAAAAATATAAATGCATTTATTATATTTTTTGGTTTGTCGAACGGTGTTTATTTAAAATAGAAAAATATAATATCAGATATTTCGGATGGCGAAGTGTATAATTAATATATTTATAAACTAGTCTTTTTTTTAGTACACAATATTTATTTTGTTCTCTATCATCATACCTCTATATAATAAAGAATATAATGTAGCGAAAGCCATACAATCTGTTCATTCACAGACCTTTGAGGACTGGGAGTTAATCATAATAAATGACGGTTCTTCTGATCGCTCTCTTGAAATTGCAAGAGGTGCAACTGAAAATATTAGGCAACCTGTTACGATTCTCGATCAAGTCAATAGTGGGGTGTCAGCTACGCGAAATCGCGGCGTAAGTTTTGCACAGTATGAATTCATCACCTTTTTGGATGCAGATGATTGGTGGGCGCCAGAGTTTTTAGAAAAAATGAACCATCTAGTTCATAAATTTCCAGATGCTGGAATCTACGGGTGTAAGTATTTTTGGGTAAAGAATGGATTACTTACAAAGTCATTGAATCAGGAACCAGAAGATTTCGAAGGTTATATCGATTACTTTAAGGCATATACGCATGCATGGTGGATGCCGTTAAGCTCTATTTCGGTTGTTATTCCCAAAAATGTATTTAATGATATGGGAGGCTTTAAAAAGGAATTGAAGTTCGGTGAGGACTTTGATTTATGGATTAGAATAGTACTAATATACAGAGTAGGTTATCTAAACGAGCCTCTGGCCTTCTATAATCAAGATTTGTATAGTGGACACCGTGCTTTGGGACAACGAATGTGGAAAAAGAATGAGCATTTCATTTTTAATCTTAATTTCTTGGTTGATGAGGAACGTCGTAATCAAGCCTTAAAGGTGCTTTTGGACGGCTTAAGAGTTCGAGTACTACAATCATTCTATTTGCAAAACAAATTTGAATTAGAAGTTCAGGCTATACTGACACGAGTTGATTTTACAAAGCAGCCGATATATTATAGATTTCTTTACCTTGCGCCCAAACCTCTAGTAAAGGTATTTATGAATGTTAAGCTTTATGGCTCTATAGTAAAGCAGATCCTTTACAAAACTAGGCACTTTGGTTAAAGTAGGATATATGATGGGTTCGCTCAATTGGGGTGGAACCGAAGTTTTGCTTTTGGACACCTTACGAAATGCCAAGGCGTATGGTATTGATCCTATACTTATATATAGGAAATCCGGTAACTTCGAAAGAGAATTCCAGGAACTGACTATTCCTGTATACCGGTGTTTGCCTCGCTCGCGATTAGATATATCTTATCTTCTGAGGCTCCGACGTCTATTTATTAAAGAAAATTGTAAGGTTATACATGCGCAACAATCAATTGATGCGCTTTACGCGTATTTAGCACTTTTGGGATTGCCTGTTAAGGTGGTGCTGACATTCCATGGATATGATTTTGGTCTAACTCAATTAAGCAAAACTTTAATTAGGTTTATAGTTCGTAGGATCGATTGCATAATTTATGTAAGTGCAGCCCAACAAACGTACTATATGGAGAAGTACAGGCTAGGTCTACCTAAATGTCAAAAAATAGTTCACAATGGGATAGATTTCTTCAAGTTCAATAAACCTACTCAATCAAAGGTTAGGTCCGAACTTGGTTTCAATGAACATATCGTATTATTAGGGAGCGTTGGTAATTTTGTGGCCGTAAGAGATCAATTAACTATTTGTCGTTTTTTGAAGAAATTAGCCAACACAGGACTTGATTTTAGATTTTTATTTGTAGGCGGTCCCGCAGCTGATGAAGCCTACCTCTATGAAACTTGCATAGCATACTGTCAGGAGCATTCACTTACTAAACATGTTTACTTTTTGGGTGTTCGTTCCGATGTTTCGGCAATTCTTGATGAGCTAGATGCATTCATATATGCCACTAATCATGACACTTTTGGTATTGCTGTAGTAGAAGCATTAGCTACTGGTACACCAGTATTTGTGAATGATTGGACGGTTATGCGCGAAGTAACTGAAGAAGGGCGTTTTGGGATTTTATACAAGACCAAGGATACTGAAGACCTATTAGTTAAATTCCAAAGCTTCCTAGCTAACCAAAATGAGTACCTCGAAAAGAGTCGTGAGGACGCAAAGGCTGTCCAGAATAAATACGGGATTTCGAATCACTTGTCTTTACTAAGGAATATTTACTTAAAACTTTCAAACAGCGGTGATTAAGTTTACTTTAACGTATGTTCCAAAATACTTTACACAGAAAAGTATTATTTGCTTCGGCTTTCTTCTCTCTCTGTGTTTTCTTTTTTTTGCCCCCAACAACCTATCTATTCAATGGATACTTTTCAGTTTGATAGAAGTATTCGGGTTTTTCTATTTTGCAAATCAACTTACTAGGTCATGGGAGAAAATTTCAATCAAACAATATCAAAGCAGACTTTTTTGGACATCATTCGGAGTCAGAGTAGTTTGGGTATTTTTTAGTTTCCTTTATTACACACTGATGACGGGGGTCCCCTTTGAATTTGAAGCAGCTGATGCTACTGGTTATTACTTTGAAGCAGGTTGGTTGGCAAGTTTGATTAAAGGTGGTAGATTTGACACTTATCTCAACTATATCGGGACTAATTATTCTGATATGGGATATCCTTTATATTTGGGTATATTGTGGTTTATATTTGGGGATAGTATTTTGATTCCTCGTCTTATCAAGGCAATACTAAGCGCTGCTACTTGTGTTCTCATATATAAGATTGCTCGTAATAATTTTGGCGATCCGGTTGGGCGTATTGCTGGTATTTTAAGTATGCTGTTACCGAATTTAATTTACTATTGTGGTTTGCATGTCAAAGAAACAGAAATGGTTCTGTTGGTAGTATTGTTTGCCTACTATGCAGATAAAGTAATAAATTCTAAGGAATTGCATCCAATAGATGTTTTATTATTATTTGTTTCAGGAGCTTCTATGTTTCTTTTTCGTACTGTACTTGCTATAAGTCTAATCGCATCTTTAGGTCTCGCAATTTTCTTACTATCCAAGAGAGTATCTGGCAGGGGCAGGAGAATAGTTTTATTCATAATGATTCTGCTGGTGGGAATTGCAATAGTTTCTACTCCGTTAGGCGAAATCGTATATGGATACATAGAAGCAAGTGACCAGAATTTAACTTCCCAGATGGATAATTTCTCGCAGAGAGAATCAGGAAATAGATTGGCTAAGTATGGATCTCGTAGTATCTTTCTTCCTTTTATGCTTATAGCACCTTTTCCTACCCTTGTCAATACGGCACAATACAACTCAATGATGCTTGGAGGAGCATTTTTTACTAGAAATGTTTACGCGTTTTTTGTGTTTATCGCTATTATAGTCATGTATAAACGCCGTCTGCTGCGCCGTTATTCACTATTACTTGGGTTGGTCACCACCTATTTATTTGTCCTAGCATCGAGCGGGTTTGCCCTTTCTGAACGCTTCCATCTACCTATTGTGCCTTTTTTACTAATCCTTGCTTCATATGGTATTTCTCAAATGAACCTCAAGAATAAGAAATACTATATTCCTTATCTTATGCTAGTAATGTTGATAGTGATCGGTTGGAATTGGTTTAAATTGGCAGGTAGGTCGTAATTTATCCTTTATGAGAATATTGATCGTCTGTAGCGGAAACGCTCCTAATTTTGACTTTCAGAAGCACCAGGCATTTATTTATGATCAAGTAGAGGCGGTCAAAAAGATCGATTCTAGGATTCAATTTGACTTTTTTTTTATAAATCGCAAGGGGGCTTTGGGATATCTGAGATGCTTGGAAGAGTTAAGAGTTTTTATAGCAGAACGACCTTTTGATTGTATCCATGCTCATTTTGTTACATCGGCGTTGCTAGCAAATCTTCAGAAAAGAGTGCCGGTACTGGCTACCTTTCATGGTTCGGATATTAATTTGAGGCAAAATCGACCCATGTCAGCAATAGTAGAAATTCTGAGCAGACGGACAGTCTATGTAAGCGAAAGTCTTAGGAAAAAAGCTTTAATGCAAATTAGAAGTAAAAACATAGTTATTCCTTGTGGTGTAAATTTCGATCTTTTTGTACCGAGGGACAAGACCGAAGCGAGAAATATTTTAGGCCTTATTCCCTCCCAGAAATATGTTTTGTTTTCATCTAGTTTCGATAATAGTATCAAGAACTATTCCTTAGCTAAGGCAGCCGTGGACTTACTAAATGATGCAAATATCAAGGTTCTCGAACTCAAAAACTATACTCGTGAGCAGGTTGCCCAGTTAATGGTGGCAGTCGATGTTGCATTAATGACATCTCATTCTGAAGGTTCCCCACAATTTGTGAAAGAGGCGCTTGCTTGTAATTGCCCAGTAGTGAGTACTAATGTAGGTGATGTTAGGGAGGTAATAAAGGATATTGAAGGCTGTTATCTTACTACCTATGAACCCTCGGATATTGCCGATAAACTGAAAAGGATTCTATACACTCCCCAACAAATATATTCAAGAGATAAAATTAGGCATCTGGATAATTGCTTAATTGCCCAACAATTGATCGACCTTTACAATAAAGTTCTTCGAAGGAATGGAACGAGATGACATTGTAATTATTGAATACGGAGCAGGTAATTTGCGCTCGGTTCAGAGGAAATTTGAGCATGTGGGCGCCCGTGTGACTGTGTCCTCGGACCCTGCTCGGATTAGAAACGCGAATAAACTGGTTTTGCCAGGTGTAGGACATTTTGCCAATGGAGTAAAGAAGTTACAGGAATCGGGAATCTGGGACGTGCTTAATGAAAAAGTATTGGTAGAGAAAACGCCAATTTTTGGTATTTGTCTGGGTATGCAGTTGATGGCAAAAACTAGCGAGGAGGGGAAAGCAGAGGGCTTTGGATGGCTAGATGCGGAAGTAATCCGTTTTCAAACGAGTGACCGCCGTAAATTCAAAGTGCCGCATATGGGTTGGAATAGTGCCGTGCCCCAAAAAGAATCCTTACTTTTTACTCACATTCCACACGATGCTATGTTTTACTTTGTTCATTCCTATTTGATGAAGTGCAACCAAATTAGCGATTCTTTGACGCTTACAACTTATGACTATCCTTTTGTATCGGCAATTGAGCGCTACAATATTTATGGTACGCAGTTTCATCCTGAAAAAAGTCATGATTGGGGAGAGTTACTTATCCGTAACTTTGTTGAGAAAATATAAACTATATGTTTAGACCGCGCGTGATACCAGTTCTATTACTTAAGGATAGAGGGCTTGTAAAGTCGGTAAAGTTTAAAGACTACAAGTATGTCGGCGACCCAATAAATGCCGTCAAAATATTCAATGACTTGAAAGCTGATGAATTAGTATTTTTGGATATTTTGGCAACTAATGAACGACGATCCGTTTCGATAGATTTTGTTCGCCGAGTAGGCGACGAGGCCAACATGCCTTTTGCAGTTGGTGGTGGGATTCGTTCCATTCAACAGATAAGATCCATCATTAACGCTGGAGCAGAGAAAGTAGTGATCAATTCCTATGCTGTAGAAAATCCAGATTTTATAAAAGCAGCAGCAGATGAGTTTGGTTGCTCCACCATTGTTGTATCAATCGATGTGAAGAAAAAGCTTTTGGGTAAAAAGCAGGTCTATATTGCCTCTGGTACAAAATCGACGGGTTTTTTGCCTGCTGAGTGGGCCAAAAAAATGGAAGAAAAAGGAGCAGGGGAGCTCATTGTGAATTCTATTGAACACGATGGCATGATGCAGGGATATGATAGTAGTCTTATCAAGGAAGTAGCCGAAGCAGTTGAGATTCCGGTGGTGGCAATGGGTGGAGCAGGATGCCTTGAAGATTTCCCAAATGTAGTTCGCAACTGCTATGCTTCAGCTGTTGCTGCAGGCTCAATGTTTGTATTCCATGGACCTAGAAAAGCAGTACTAGTTAATTATCCCGCCAACGAAAAACTCATAAAACTATTCAATTAACTCATGAAGATTTGCACTAAAGGTATCTGGGACGAAAGTATCCCTGGAATCAACTTTGACGAAGAAGGGATATCTAACTTTTGCAGATTGCAAGAAAAAATGATGAGCGATTATCCGCGTGGTGAAAAAGGTAAAATGGATTGGGAAAAGCTGGTGAAAGGAATACAAGAAGCTGGAAAAGGGAAAAAGTACGGATGTATTGTTGGTGTTAGTGGGGGGGTGGATAGCTCCTATTTGTTATATATTGCGAAAAAATACGATCTAAAGCCACTAGCCGTAAATTTGGATAATGGATTCAACAGCGAGATAGCCGTACAGAATATATACAAATTGACCTCAATGTTGAATATTGATCTAGAAACTTATGTGATTGATTATGAGGAGATTAAAGATTTATTGAAGTCTTTTATGAAGGCCTCGATGCCTTGGATTGATACTCCTACGGATCTTGCTATAAAAGCCACCATGTATAAGATTGCTAACCAGGAAGGCATCAAATACATCTTAAGGGGTAATGACTTCCGCTCTGAGGGCAAGCAACCTAAAGAGTGGACTTACTCAGATGCAAGGCAGTTGCAGTTCATTCACAATAAGTTTGGATCAAGTATTCGATTAAAGACTTATCCTTTGCTAACTCTTCCAAAAATGTTTTATTCAGGTGTGATTAAGGGGATTAGGGATGTCAGACCTTACTATTATTTGTCTTATCAGAAGCAGGAAGCTAAGAAGATGCTCATGGAGAGATACGACTGGAGAGACTACGGCGGCCATCATCATGAAAACCTATTTACCAAATTTGCAATTGCCTACTGGTTGCCCCGCAAATTTGGTATTGACAAACGTAAAATAAATCTTTCCGCGCAAGTACTGAGTGGAGCGATTAGTAGACCAGAGGCACTGCGACAGCTTGCTGAGCCTTTTGCTCCAGAAGTGGATTTGCAGGCAATGCGAGAATATATAATCAAAAAACTTGAATTTACTTCCTCGCAATTCGAGGAGATTTGGAATACTACAAATAAAAATACCTTTGATTACCCTTCAAATTACAATTTAATTTACTGGCTGTCAGATAAGTTTAGTCCAGTTCTTAGGAAAATGTATTCATATACTCCTATGTCGGTCTCTGCTCGGGAAGTGATAGACGGTTCAGCTCGGGCCTAATTTTGGAGCTTGCTTTCTACCAGGGAATAAAGCAAGCAACTATGCTCGATAATGAGCGAGAAGCCTAACAGAAATGTTGTTTGGTTCTCCAACTATTTTTTTGGCTGGGATAGTTTAATTCATCTGCACACTTCACTTAGGAGTTTTGGGTAATACTGGTTCTTAAACCGCTTAGGGCTTTTGTAGCCCAGCGACGAACGCCTGCGCACTCTGTTGTAGTACGCCTCAATGCACCGCGCAGGCGGCCCTGTCAAATATTTTCGGCGTCCTCCGCATCCAAAAACGCCCGGCACAGGCCGCCCTGCGCCATCCAGCATTTCCGCCTTCAGTCGGCTCTAGAACATCACGACGAATCGTTGTCGTATGGATCGTCAGCTAGGCTCTTGTCGGGTCTTATCTTCCACGAGCTGACCAGCTCACGCAACTCGCCTGAGATTTACTGGCCGCATCGGTCGGGGTGGACGTTCGTAGGCAGACGCTCTCCCCCATCTTTCGTACTATCGATTCGCTTCGGAAATTTGGGATATGAAAAGATTGAAGTACTCCCCAAAAACTGGACAGGTATAATAGTGAAAATTAATTGTTAAATTTTCCAACTAAATACCCGGATTATGGGACGCAAGCGACGGACATTTTCGGCACAACAGAACGCTAGGATAGCGATAGAGGCTATTCAAGAGCGCAGTACCCTAAGCGAAATAGCTCAAAAGTACGAGGTACACCCCTCTCAAGTCACGCTCGCTTCGGCCGGTCCGATTGGAAAAAGCAGGCACTGGAGGGAATGCCGGGGGTTTTTCAACAGCCTCATCCAACCGGCCTAGAAGTCGACAAGGAGAAGGAATCCCTACTCTATCAGCAGATCGGGCAGTTGCAGTTTAAGCAGGACTGGCTCAAAAAAAAATTACCTGATGGGGGTTCCACCTATTTACGTGGCATGGTGGAATCTGGTTCGCTCCTGAGCGTGCGACGGCAATGCGAGCTGTTGGGACTTGCTCCCTCCACATTTTATTACAAAGCTATCCCGGAGAGCCAACAAAACCTGGAAATCATGCAGCTAATTGATAGACAGTACCTTGCGACACCTTTTTTTGGTTTGGGTCAGTTCACAGACTGGTTACGAAGCATGGGGTATACTGGCAACCCCAAACGCATACGCCGGCTTTTGAGGAAAATGTCACTTTCCGCCGTTTGTCCGGGCCCACACACCTCCAAACCGGGCACCAACCAGGGGCACAAGGTTTATCGGTATCTTTTGAACGGATTATCCATCAGCGGTGCTGGACACGTTTACGGTACGGATATAACCTACATACCGTTGAAAGGCGGGTTCCTCTACCTGACCGCCTTTGTAGACTGATTTAGCCGTTACGTACTTTCATGGGAGTTGTCCAACAGCCTGGACACTGCTTTCTGTCTGACGGCTTTGGAAAGCGCTTGTAGCCGGCGTGTCCCCCTTATCATCAACACCGACCAGGGGGCTCAGTATCCCTCCGTGGTCTTTGGCCAAAGCGTGATATCCAAGGGCATAGCCCTGAGCATGGACGGTAAAGTCGGACGGCCGATGCCGGCGGGCCATAGACAATGTGTTCACCGAAAGGTTTTGGAGAACCCTTAACCGGGTCGCCGGTGCGATATGAGGAGGTATACCTCAAGAGCTACCGCGACGGTTTGGAGGCATTCCAAAGCTTGAAGCACTACATCCGATGGTACAATGAAGAAAGGACGCACAGTGCTCTTGATGGAAGAACACCGAGAGCTGTGTTTGAATCATGAAAAAGTGTAATTTAGAGTGCCCAACTAGTATCGCTTCTCAACGACAGGGGGGGTGACACTCTCCTGCGTTTTGAGAAGTTCATTACGAAAACACGATTCTCTGTCCAATAAATGGGGAGTACCTCAGAGTTTGTAGTCTGGCTGGGCGGTGATCATGTATTAAAAATACGCAAAAAAGTGGCTCCTGATGCTGTTTCAGGCCTTTTTTTGTCAAGTATTTTTCAAAACTTTCAGGCCGTCCCCGTACGTTGGTACCGCTTGCGGAGTCGGACCGAAGTCAGCTTGACACCCTGCAATATGAGCAGCAACTCCCGCGAAGATATCAGCAGTTTTCCTCCGGTGGGACGTTCGAAAGTGCCAGCTTCCAGGCGCTTGATGTACAGGGCGTATCCATCGCCATCCCACTGAAGCAGGCGCAACTGGTTGCCCCGCTTGCCGATGAACACGAAGACATCGCCCGATAGGGGGTTCTGCTGCAAACCATTTTGAACCAGGCCTGCCAGCGAATAAATCCCACAGCGCATGTCCACCGCTTGCCCATAGAGGAAGTACCGGCAGGCAGATGATACCGACAGCATCGGACTACAACAGGGCTTTGAGCCAGGCCGGATCGGGCCACTCGTGGAGCGACAGAGTCGTGCCGGTAGCGAAGCGTACCAGGCCGATGGGAGCGCCGGCAGGGTAGGCCGCAAGGGTGATCCATCTTTATTTCCGTGAAGCCCGCTGCCACCGGGGAGGTTGACTCAAACTTCTTGGCCCAATACCGGAAGGTGGAGTACTTGATAGATGCTTGCGTACAGAAGATGCTGACGGGCATGTCGCTGTCTTTCCATTGCTGGTACAAGGCAAGGTAGTGTTCGTGGGATTGATTGCGTGCTTTTTTCATATCCCAAATCTCCAAAGCGAATAGATAGTACGAAAGATAGGGGAGAGCGTCTGCTAAAATTGTAATGATAGGTTGTAATTAGTGACGACGAATCTGATCGATTTGATGTGCCGATCAAGTTTTTTAGAGAATGACAAGCTTAAGCGGACCGGTCGGGAGCATCGCTGGCGCAGGGTGCGGAAGAACCGCTCGACGTGGTTGGTGTCCTTATTGGTTTTGCGGAAGCGATGCTGATCGGCGGCAGAGACCTGCCTATAGGCTGCCCAGTCGTGGGTGCAAAAGGTCGCCCGCTGGCGGTAGCCTTCGGGCAGCGCCCGCTATAGCCCCTTAGCCCCTTCTTCGCCCCGATTGCCTACGTGCAGGGCCACGACCTGCCGACTCCTGCCATCAAGGGCAAGCCAAAGCCACTGCTTGTTAGTCTTTCGACCCACAAAACTCCATAGTTCGTCCGACTCGCAGTCAGCGTTAGTCAATTCTATATCAGTATCTCCGGTAACCGGGCAGGCCAAATCGTCGGGTGCCTCGTCATACAACTCGTCTATGTAGGCGTAAAGCTGGTGCTGCTTGATTTCCATTACCCGGCAGATTGCGTCCAGCGAGATTCGCCCGGCCAGAATCAGCTCGACGCGGCGCTTACACTCGTCAGAGAGTCGTTCGTGCGTTCGCCCAAAGACAAACTGGCGTTGGCATGCTTTGCATTTAGGGAGGGCCTTTCCGTAATAGGTCGAGCCGTTTTTTATCGCTCGGGCGACCCCGTACATTTGTCGAGCCGCAGGCGGGGCAGTCGTGTTGTTGAAACATGATAAGGTAGGTTTGAGCTTGGTAACCCAAAACTACGGCTCGCCTGTGGTTTTTTCTAGACATCATTTCAAGCACTACCAAACTTTAAATTTTACCTTAGACCTACAAAATGTCCAAAAATGGCCAAATCACCTCGACGCGCCCACGACGCCCACTTCAATCGGACGGCCGAAGCCGACCAGAGTGGTCCTGGAAGCGCTCAAAGGAGCCGAAACGCTTACCCAACTCAGCAGCGAATTTGGCATTCATGCCCAACAGATCACGGATTGTAAGCGCTAGGCTCTCAAAGGGATTCCCTCAATCCTCGAATCTAGATCTGTCAAGCCGACGCTCACCGCCGAACAGCGGGAGCAAATAGAATCTCCTCTTTTCCAACAGATCGGCCAATTGAAGGTCGAGAACGACTGGCTGAAAAAAAAATACGGACGCATTGACCTTTGATCCGCGCAAACTGGTTGACCCTGTTGACGAGCAATTTTACATTAGCCAACAGTGCGCAATGCTGGGCCTGTCACGGTCGAGCTACTTCTACCAGCCAGTGGATGAATCAGCTCAAAACCTAGCGTTTATGGAGCGCATAGACAGACTATTCACTGCTCGGCCTGAGATGGGTATTCGCCGTATGCACCAGGAGTTGACAACGACTGAAAGTCCGGTCAATATCAAAAAGATACGTCGGCTCATGCGCTTGATGGGCCCGGAAGCGGTCGGTCCCAAACCCAGGCTCTTCACGCCCCAACTGGGACATAGAATTTACCCCTACCTGCTCAAAGGGGTGGTAATTGATCGGCCCAATCAGGTTTGGTCAACTGATATTACGCCACGGGGCGCCCCGCTATGTGCCCATTCGCAATGGCTTTTTATATTTGTGTGCCATCATTGATTAGTTCAGCCGCTTATTCTGAGTTGGCGGCTTAGCAACACCTTGTTAGCTGATTTTTGCATCGATGCGCTGGAAGAAGCCTTGTACAAGTGGGATAAACCACAGATTTTCAACTGCGCGGGCAGCCCCGACGGATCAAGGAAGCCAGTTCACCAGTCAGGATTTTTTAAATCCGCTGATTTCCAGAAATATACAAGTGAGTATGGATTCAAGGGGAAGGGCCCTGGACAACATTTTCATCGAACGTTTTTGGCGAATAATAAAATACGAACATATTTACATGCGGGCTTACGAAGACGGTCTTGGCCTACATCAGGGTCTAATCGAATATTTTTGCTTTTACAATCGGGAAAGAAAGCATCAGTCGCTAGGATATCAGACGCCTATCCAATAATATGAGAAAAGGTGGGAAAGGGAAGAAAAAGTCCAATTTCTACCAACTAGCCATTCAAGTTTAAATTGACGCTAAACCTGTCCAACAATTTGGAAGCACCATAAACTAAGCGAGTTTCCCGTGCCGATAAACCGGACCATCTCACGGCTCTCGGTTGCTATGGCCTGGCACATTTACGCGAACTGGTTACCGTGCTATGGGGGCCGTGTTTCTCTGACTTCCTAGCAGTGGTACCCGCTCTATGGAAGGTGAAGTACACCTCTAATTTGGTTGAATCCATATTCGCATTAAGAATATTATTCCATCGTTTACTATGCTCAAATTCACCAAGATAATGGATATAAAGTCGATACGAATATTTATTCTCCTAACGCCTTATTCCTTATTGGCATTAGCACAAACCCCCTCTGGAACTGAGCCAGATTCGAGACTCTTTAATAGATCGGATGTTAGAATTACTCAATCTCTGGATTCACTCAAAATCAAAAGGAGAGTTTTTTCAACTTCTATATATCAAGAAGACGCAAAACTTAATTCTAAAAGTGTAACAATTCTTTTCAAAGAAGACACTATTGCTCGTAGACGTTACTTTTGGGGACGTCATATAATGCCCTTAAGCCCTATTGTGTCTTTCGCTGGTGTAGCACTTTGTTATATTGCATTGAAAGGCAAGCCCGTATCTACTGAAATAATGTACAACAATAGGATAGTTACAGCTAATTACATTGTTCGGAGTCGCCCCAAACTGTTTGCTGGCCTGGGGCTTTTTGTAGGTAGCCTAGTCCTGATAGAATATTCAAGTGAATTGATCACTGGTTCGGTAAAGCGGTATAATCATACTCTAGGAAAACAGCAATCAGCCTCTCGGCGCCCTGCTTTACATTATGGGATAACACCTAGCGGGAATTTAGGCCTTTACGCGCGCTTTTAGTGTTTCATTAAGTTAGAACCTTCGGCTATAACCTATACAATCGGTAAGCAGACACCTATCATCATCTTTCATAAAAGCGATTCGCTTCAGAGATCTGGGAGATGAAGGAAGAAATCAACCCCACGACCATAACCTTGCCTTGTATGAGCAGTAGAAGCAGAGCAACCTTTCCGTCAGTATCTTCTGAGAGTAAGAATTCATCAACTATCCCGCCTACTACTATTTGGTCAAAAAGTTTGAGTCGCTTTTAGTGGTGACTGTCGGCTTATACTGAATTGAAGATAGATCACTTTGCGGTCCATCTTTGCAGCGACCTCATTGGCCTGATAGGGTCTGCAATCGGCACCACGGTTGCTGAATGATAGAAAATTGTATTATCTTTCTTTTTCCCCACACACCACTGAGAGGGTGTTTGATATCCCAGTGATTGGTGCTTTCGTCCATAGTTGTAAAAGTGAAAGTACTGAGTAAGATCTTGGTAAAAAAACGGTCCATCCCGCCTCGACTATATATACATGCCGAGGCGGTGAACCGCTCGTACTTGCCAGTTTACCATAGGCTCTCAACGAAGATATTGTCTAGGGCCCGCCCCTCCGACCGGGATGCCGGAGCATTCCCTGCTTAGTTGGACCTCTGCGCTTTTTGAGGGGTCAAGGAAACGCACACTAGTGAATTGACTTCCTTGATCAGTCGGAGCTGCCCGTGGCGGTTTGAGCAGACAGGCAAGCTTTGTGTGTTTGTTCAACTAATAAAAAAACGTGAATTCTGGATAAAGCCTTCTTTCAACAGGTACGACGATTGATGGCTTGTGGTCATAAAACAATAGGCGACCAGCCCTGAAAGGATGTTGACCTGAGCGTTGAGTGGGATTCGGTGGCGGGTATGTTCTACATCGAAGACCGATGTGAGCAGGTCGTTGACTGACTCGATCAGCCCACGCTTGCGCAGATTGAGCTTGTCCGCCAAGGGCATCAGGGCGTTCTTCATACGGCGGCGAACCTTGCGGGGCAGCCCGGGGGTGACGATGTGCAAGCCCCGCTGGTAAAATTCAGCGAACAGCTTGGTGAGGTAGCCCCGGTCCCCGACACACTGCCCTTTCAGCCCGTCGAGCAGTTCGGTAGGCAGCCCGCCGTTATTATCCGACACGTTGCCGGGCGTGATGGCGAAATTGACCAACTGACCATACTGATTGATGACCAGGTGATCCTTCAGGCCGTAGAACCAGCCCATTGAGGACTTGCCTCGGGCAGCCACTCCGTCAAAGACCTTGTTTGAACGGATGCCGTGGTTGTCGCAGACGGCCAGCGGCTTGCTGTCGGCGATGTAAAAGCCCGTTCGCTCGCTTTGCCCGCAGAGCCATTTGAGCAGCACGTACAGTCAGGGCAGCAGCCGGGCCACGGAGCGTTCGTAGGTCAGTAGGCTGGGGAAGTAGCTCGTCAGGTGCATCTGGACGCAGTTGCGGTAGTAATACTCGAAGCATGGCTCCGGCCACCCGGTTGTAGCCTGAGAAGTGATAGAAGACGGCTAGCGTCAGCATTTCGCTGTCGCTCATCTCGCCTTGGCGTGTGGTGGGCAGGCAGCCCTGCCGGGTTTGCCAATCGGTCAGGGCGTTGGAGAAATCGTCGCACACAATGAATATCTCGATCAGTTTTAATATCTTATCTTCGCGAAGCATGGCAATGGGGAGTAGTGATGTTGTGAGTCAGCACTACAAACTTCGCTATCCCTGCTGACTATGCACTCTAAGTCAACGGCTTGTCTTGATAACTATCCATAATTCCCGTTAAACTACTGTCCAGATTTTGGAAAGCATTATACTAGTTGAGAAGCAAAATAATCCATATTCGTGCTGAATACAGGATTTTTCAAAATTTGCGTCTCACTAAAAGTATTAATCCAATATTCTTTTCAAGCAAGCCTGCTCCATCAAAGGCTAACGAAGAGGAAATTGTATATTTTTTCACTGGAAAAGTGATTTGCTGGAGGAGTGAAAATTGATTAATTGATATTGGGTATTCAATTGTGTAACTACCCAGATTTTTGCTAGCTGAAATACGCGTCACTAGGTCAGTGTGCCTAATACGGCTTTGTATACTTATATTTAGTGCTTTTACTCGGGTGTTAAATATTCTTTTTGGATTTTGAGTAGCCAAAAGGCCATTTAGTTCTAGACCGGTTGAGTTACGCAAGGGCATTAAGAATGCCGTTCCTATTGTATTTTGCTTATATACCCATCCCTCTTCGTATACTCCATTGTTAAAATAATCATCCTGGCCTCGTAATTCACTTAATCCCGATCTTGCTGAAAAAGGGCCGCCTTGACTAGTCGTATACAAATATTCTACAACTACACGTTTAATGCCAGAATTCTTTGCTGGGAAATTCCAAGAAATTCCAGAAAGCCCATCTGCAATATTATTGAGAAAGAACAATGAACCATCATCATATAAGGATTGCCTGTAGAGGAATATTCTACTGTTAGACCCCTCATATTCAATTCCTAAATCTAAGGTTCCTAAGTGATTGCCAGCCCGGTTTCCTTCTCCATAGACCTGCCCCCCAGTTCTGAATGTCTGATCGCCATAGCGGATTGGAAGTCCAAGCGCAATATTCAAAAAGGCTTCAAAAGAATTAGCATATTTTGTCACAGTCATTTGTGTAATAGGGTCGTAGAATTGGAAGGTGGGCTTGCCTCCCCACTGAACTTGATGGTTGATTCCACCATAGGTTTTGAAACGCCAGGCAGGCTTTCCAAAACGCACATAAAAGCTAGACTGATTCAATAAAAAACTTTTTGTTGAATCACCAGACCCGAACCACCCGTGTGCGAATTGTCCTTTAATCGAAAAGATTTTATTTTTAAAAATAATCGGTGTATAGTTTAAAATGGACAAGTGTAATTTTGGAATAGGTAGGGCATTGCCTGACCACACATAAGAGCCAGATGTGAGTGTGGAATCTACGAGCCCCACTATTTCGCGTCGGCGACCAGCATAGATTTCAATAGCTTTATATTTGGCTTTGATATAATATTCGGACAACTGAAATTGATTTTTCAAACCAAGATTCAAAATTGAACGTGCCCCGTATCCGTAAGAAAACTTATGAGTGCTATCATACTCTTTTCGAACTTGCCCACGGATGGTAAGAATCTGGGATTCCAAAGGCACCTCACCATACTTATTTGTTCGGATCCAGAATGGGCTAGTACGGGAAGTTGATAGAATGACTCCAGCTTCTGCCTCATATTGAATGTTGTCAAATATCCGGGATGTTTGGGCCAACAAAGAAGAATACAAGAATAGGCAAGCGATCGCGCAAAAAATAAATTTGGAGTTATTTTTCATAAAAGCTAAATAAATTTCCTAGAATCAGGGTTCAGTGGTAGAAAAACAAATCTTTCAATCAATTATAAATCAGAAAATTAGACGGATTTGCTTTCTTTTAGCGGCGATCCCGATTGGTTTTAATTGATTTGTAAATTTGTCACTTTTATTTTGTTATAGGTTACTTTCCATTCTTTGAAGGCTCTCGTCCCGATTTCGTTCTGTTTCGATTACCAATTGAATTTAGGTATAAATTTATGTTAATGTCTGTAACCACTACATCCCACCTGAGAAAACCTCTGATATTCGGTAATGTACTACAACTTATACCGTGATTATGCGGCGCTTTTATGCTAGAAACAAGCCTTTATTATCCCATAATGCATGTCGTCTTTTTTCGAAAAACAGATCGTTTTGCGGCACAGCCGCTTATTACGTAACCGGAAATTCAAGTTCTGGCGTTCGCTTTCCTGGGTATTCTTCTTTGTGATCGTATGCTTTTGAGGCGTAACGCACTTCTTATAAGAATCCCACCGGGCCGCTGCGCGGTCATCTATGTAATAGTGATTTATATCCAGGTGCGCAAGCTTTCGCATCGGCTTTTTGCAAGGTGAGTCGTCACGCTTACCTATTTGGAAAGCCAGTACCTTGCGACTTTGCCCACAGTAAGCATACGGCCCGGCGGACTGTCACAGCCAGCGCTTGCCCGCCTTAAGCCTGCCGACCCACGTCCACATCTCGTCGATCATCACACTCTGGTAATTGCCCGAGAAGGTCGGCTCGCCATGGCTCTTGAACTACAACCGCAAAACCATGTTAACAGTAATAGCGCTCATTCTGACTACTCTGTCGGACGGCCGATGCCGATGTGTCGTGGATGCCACTACCATTCATGGCCATCTCGCACACCTTTCGTTTAAAGAGGGGGTCAGCCCCAGGGTACTTATACTCAAACCGGAACTGCTTATGCCAACCTTTACAATAGAAATTCTGCTGACCATTAGCCTTCACGCCGTTCTTCCGGTCGGCGTACCGCTTTACATTTGGCTTGGCATAGTAAGGGCAGTATAATTTGACGAGAACGTAAGACATTCTGCAAGGTTATTGTACTCCTGCGCTTTCCCATCACCCGGCATGCATTGTGTTTCGCTACCTGATATTCGATCACTCATTTTGTAACAGCAATCCGACAGACGGCTATGCTTTTACGAATCTTTACTTTTGATGACTTACAGGCAAGTATACGCTTACGTGGGTGATTAGATCCACAGGCATGAAACACGGGCCATGTTGATATATTGCTCTTCCTATGGTTACCAAGCATATACAGGTAAGCTAATTTACTATTGTCCCAGTGATCGAACTGGTTCCTTTGATCTACAAGTGAGGCATGCTTGTCATTTATATGTTGAAATTTTATAAGGTTTAAGTTAATACAAATGCAAAAATAACGTTTTATACAGTTTTCGGGGAGTATTTTAGGATTTGTACAGGATCTTACCGTAAGAAGTTCTATAGTCAAAATTAGGTAATATTTTTTAAAGTTAATTCATTGGTTTAAATTTGCGCCCCTATCCTCATTCATTGCAATATACATGATCTTTTTGTCTTCACTATTTAAGAGAAGTCCCTCTGTGTCAGCTTTTCAGACGTTGAAAGTGGATATGCATTCCCACTTAATTCCTGGAATAGATGATGGGAGTCCTGATCTATCCACTTCTATATCGCATATACGCGGTCTCCAACAACTGGGATATGAAAAAATTATAACCACACCACACATTATGGCGGATCTATATCCTAATAATTCTAAAAATATCACTTTAGGATTTAAGGCGCTGACCCAATTAGTGGAGGATTACGACATCCAGGTTAAGTTAGAGGTGGCTGCTGAATATTTTATAGACAAGCATTTTGAATTTCTAATTCAGAACAACGATGTGTTGAGTTTTGGAAGTAGAAGATACGTACTTATTGAAATGTCATTTGTTTCAGTATCACAAAATTTGGAAGAAGTGATCTTTGCCTTGGTAACAAGAGGTTATCAGCCGATTCTCGCTCATCCAGAGCGATATACGTATTTGATTAACAGCATGTCGTTTTTTAATCGAATAATAGAATTAGGGTGTTTGATGCAAATAAATATTTTATCTTTGGTGGGATATTATGGTAATAATGTACAAAATTGGGCACTCAAGCTGTTAAATGGCGGCTTTGTTCACTTTCTTGGCACTGATATGCATCATAGGCAACATCTAGATTTGCTCACGAGACACCAGTATGATAAGAAATTGGTAAAGCTTGTTTCCAACTACCCCTTTCAAAACCATAAGTTACTGCTATGATGTCCAAGTTTAGCATCCCCTGAAACCTGTCGTGCAGCATTAAGCAGAGTACTTTTCTACTTTTGGAAATCAACAATACAAATTTTAGAAAAGATTATTATTGCGGATGGGTAAAAGCTATTTCCTTTGTAGAATCTTGCCTTTGTGCAATGAAGACCACATTTGGCACTGTACCGTCGGCTAGCCCAAAACGTTGTTTACCAAATTTTGATGGCTAAGCCACTCACAAAAAAATATGGTACAATTGTGTAGGTTTATCTATATTAGAGGCGCGAAAATAACCAGAGAATTTCTGAATACAATTCTTGTTGGTGTGTAACACATTGTGTGCTATTTAACCTGCTCATTTTTAGTAGTTTAAAAAGTTGGATTCTCTTTGAAATATGTTTTTCTTATAAAGAAGTACATATTACTCATAAAATCCAATATTTATGGATTATGGGAAGTGGTAATAGTATATAACCATTTGATTTTCAATAGAATAATATTGGTATACATCTCAGGGTGCTACTTTATTGTTTATGTCCTATGGCATGCTACTTCTTCTTTACCTGATTAATTAGAAAAGAAAACAATCAAATGTATCCATTACTAACTAAAACCTCTATGTTCCAAACCATTTTTAATTTAAGATTTGCAAAATTAAGTACAATTGGAGTCTTGTTCATTTTTGGATTTTCCTCATGTAAACTGACACAAAAACCTATTCCTGCCTTTTTTCAAGGTTCTACAGTTAGTTTTCCCTCCATTATAGATGTTGAGGTGCCGCAAGTTTCCCGTATTCAGAAAGAAGATCTGTTAGGAATTACAGTGAGCAGCATGAATATGGAATCAAATGAGATTCTTAACTTTTCAAACGTAAATTCTCTATCTGTATCATCCTTACCAGGAGGAGGTGGAAGTTCTTCTCAAGCAATTGGGTATCCGGTAGATACATCTGGTAACATATCTATGGCGTTTATTGGTAAGGTTCAGGTAGCGGGACTGACACTAGAAGCCGCTCAAGGCAGAATCAGGACAGCGTTAGAACAATACCTTAAGGAACCTGCAGTGAACATACGGTTTATGAATCATAAATTCGTAGTCCTTGGGGAAGTAGCCCGTGTAGGGGCATTCAGTCTACTTGATGATCGGACTACCATTATTGATGCTTTGGCTTCTGCGGGGGATTTGACAGTTTTTGCAAAACGAGATAGCATAACTATAATTCGGGATAATAATGGAAAAAGAGTCATTGACGTAGTGAACATGGTTAATAGGGACGTTTTTACATCTCCATATTTTTATTTAAGAAATGGTGATATAATTTATGTTGAACCGCTTCCGGATAAAAAAGTACCTCTAATTGAGGACGAAAGGGTAAGGCAACTTCAAATATATACTACCGTAATTACCACACTATTAGTAGTGGTAAATCTAGTTGCTCAATTTTTTAGATAGATTTTTGGACTTTTATAATCATAACACTCTATTTGTTAGTTCCACTTATTATTCAAAATATTTATTTAATCATTTCTTAAAATGGCAGCAAGTGACATATCACCATGGAACGAAGATCAGGAAGAGAGTTTTGATCTACTAGCAATTCTATTTAAATTTTTGAGACATTGGTATTGGTACGTATTGGCAATATGTATTTGTTTGATTGTAACGGTATTCTATTTGAGTCAATATACACCGATTTATAGCGTTACAGCGACAGTGCTCATTAAAGATGAAGCATCCAAAAGCCGAAAGGAAAACGAGAATATCATGGAGCAGTTGGACATGGGTAGGAGCAAGAATGTGGAGGATGAAATGGAAATTCTCAAATCACGGCCTCTGATGGAAAAAGTTGTTGATAAGCTTGGCCTTGTGGTTACCTATTCGTTGGATGGTAGAAGTAGAGACACCGAAATTTATAAGGAAAGTCCTGTTAAGATTGAGGTTACGGAAATTTTGGATAGTGAGCCATTTTTTATTCAACCATTGACTGGAAATAAATACGAAATTCTGGATAAAGAAAAAAATAGAATAAAAACGTTTGATTTTAGCCAAAAGGTAAGAAGTAAATATGGAGTGTTCAGAGTGTTTAAGAGGAAATCTGCTTCGGATAATCTTGATGCTCCTATCAAGATAACGTTTCAAAACAGGCAATCCGTAGTTTCGGGTTTACTTGGAGCTGTTCAGGTGAAATTTTTAAACGAAGTGAGTACGGTGGTTTTACTTTCAATCGAGGATGCTGTTCCTCAAAAGGGGAAAGATATTTTGCAAAACATTCTTGATGAGTACTCTTATGCCACTCTTGAAGATAAAAACCAGGAAGCTACCAATACAATGAGATTCATTGAGGAACGTTTAAAAATTGTTACGACTGAACTTGGGGATGTGGAGCAGGATGTAGAACAATATAGGCGTGACCAAGGAATTACTGATATCAGTTCTGAGGCAAGTCTCTTCCTAGATAGAGTTCAGGAGACAGACGGAAAGATTAACGAAGTAGATATTAATTTGCAAATTTTAGATGGTGTCGAAAAAACGGTGAACAGCAATCAGGTTGGTAATATAGCTCCAGCAACTCTCGGCGTAGAGGACCCGTCTCTGGTCACCTATATGGAACAATTATCACAGCTTGAACTCGAACGAACGAAACTTTCCCAAACTGTACAGCCTGGAAATCCGTATTTAGAAACGGTTAATACCCAAATGCGTAACATCAAGCAGGCAATACAAGAAAACCTCCGGAATCAAAGAAACAATTTGCAGGTTACAAAAAGCAATTTGAAAAATCTGAATAATCGGCTTGAAGGAACTATTTCTACTATTCCTCGGAAAGAGCGCGAATTTCTTGGTATTAAAAGGCAGGCCGGAGTGAAAGAAAATCTGTATCTTATGCTTCTAGAGAAGCGAGAGGAAACTGCGCTTTCATATGCATCAACTGTCACAGATAGTCGTATTGTTGATCCTCCGTATGCTTCCCCTGGGCCGATAAGGCCTGATAAAAACAACATTTATCTGTATGCCCTTTTGTTAGGCATCTTGATTCCCACTGGAATTATTACACTCAAAGAATCACTAAATAATACTGTCCAGTCTAACAAAGAGATTGAGAGTAAAACAGGAATGAAAGTATTTGGGGAAATAAGTGTTATGCCCAAGAATCATGAAGGACATATTATCGACGTAAATAGCCGTAGTTTTGTTAGTGAACAAATACGAATGATTCGTTCTAATATGCAATACCTTTTTACAGATGGTGATACTACATTGGGTAGAACACTCCTCCTCACCTCATCTACTTCTGGGGAAGGTAAGAGCTTTGTGGCATTAAATATAGCCCTTTCTTTATCTCTCCTGAACAAAAAAGTAATTATTTTAGGATTAGATCTACGGATGCCAAAAATAAATGAATATCTGGAAATTAATAATAAATTAGGAATGTCTAACTACTTGATTGGACAAGCTAAAGAAAATGAAATAATACAAACTACTACCTACGATAATGTATTTATAATTCCCAGCGGACCTATTCCTCCCAATCCTTCAGAACTGATTTCTAATGATCGACTTGAGAAGTTGATTGAATCTTTGAGGCAAAGATACGACTACATTGTATTGGATACCCCCCCTGTGGGACTTGTAACTGATACCATTCTTTTAGCACCATTAGCAGATGCTACCTTCTATTTGGTGAGATATGAAAAAACGCCCAAACTTTACCTAAATACAATAGCGGACTTGAATAAACGTAAAGTTTTCAAATCGCTTAATATCATTTTCAACGCTGTTAATTATAAGTTCTCCTCTGAATACGGCTATGGATACGGCTATGGATACGGCTATGGATCCAATGGGTACTATGGTGAATCAGAAAATAAGTCCTGGCTTAGCAGCAAATTGAATGGAAATATGAAGATGTTCAAGAAGAAAAAATCAACCCAAGTTTAGGCCTTTCTGAGCTTTGGGATGAGAATAGTTTCTTTGGCTTCCTGTCAGCTTTGATTTCGCTGGTGTAGGGATTTGGAATTAGGAATAAAATAAAAGTCGCCGTTACCAGCTCAGGTACCAGCGACTTTTGTTTTTAATAGGCAAAGCCTCCCTCACTTCTTCTCAATCCCCGCCAGTATCCGTCCAATATCATTAGCACGAGCCATGAACTCCCGGCTTTGGGTCAGGTCGCGGGTATCGATGGCTTTTTTGAAGCGGTTTAGTAGGTCAATGTAATCGCCTAGGGCTTTGGAGACATTGTCTTTATTTTGATCAAAGATGGGAGCCCACATTTCAGGGGAGCTTTTGGCCAGGCGAACGGTAGATGAGAAACCCGTACTGGCCATGTCGAAAATAGCCTTTTCATCATCCTCTTTCAGCAGTACTGTTAGCCCTAGGGCAAACGAGCTGATATGGCTCAGGTGCGACACGTAGGCAAGGTGCAGGTCGTGCTCGGCGGGGGTCATGTAGTGGATCTTCATGCCCACGTCGCGTAAGAAGGCTTCCACCAGGGCCAGGGAGTCGGGATGGCTCTTTTTGGCGTCGCAGATGATCACGTTCTTGCCCGGCAATAGCTCGCGGAAAGCGGCCCCCGGACCGGAGTTTTCGGTGCCGGCCATGGGATGTACCGCCACAAACTGCCCACGCTTGGGGTGGGTATCAGCTACGGCACAAATGGCCTCCTTCGTCGATCCTAAATCCATGATGGTCCGGCCTTCCGGCAATTGATCCAGCATCCTGGGCAGGAGATGGCCAATGCTGTCTACGGGCGTGGCTAATACGTTTAGCTCGGCCTGTTGCAGGGCTTCTTTCAGGGGCAGTACCTCATCCACTAGGCCTTTGGCTAGGGCTATTTTCTGATTCACTACCGACTGATCCACCCCAATCAAGCGGATGTGCGGGTACTTTTCCCGCAGCGCCAGGGCAAATGATCCGCCCAGCAGACCTACGCCAATTATACTGATTATCATAGAGGATGTAGTTTTTAACCAGGGAAAATAGGGGAAGGGGATCAGGAGTCTGCTTTAATTCTTTGTACCGCTTCCCAAATACGTTCCTTTGGTGTACACAGCGAAAGCCGGATGTACCGCTGTCCGGCCGGGCCAAAAATTAAGCCCGGTGCAATGAACACGTACTTTTCCGTCAGTAAGCCATTAATCAGACTTTCCGCCGAAGGGGTTGAGTCGGGTAGTTTTCCCCACAAAAACATCCCCTCCTGGCTTTTGTCCCACGTACAGCCCAAGGTAGTAAGTAACGCCTCAGCGGCTTCCAAGCGGCCTTCGTACACGGCGTTGCGCTCCTGATGCCACGCATCGGAATTTTGCAAAGCTACCACGGCTGCTTCCTGCAAGGCCTGGAACATGCCCGAATCCACGTTGCTTTTTATTTTCAATACCGCCTCTATATAGGGTTTGGCGGCACACAACCAGCCTAAACGCCACCCGGCCATGTTGTGCGACTTGCTCATCGAATTAAGTTCAATGGCTACCTCTTTGGCACCTTCCACTGATAACAGGCTAACCGGAGGCTTTTTGTTCAACACCAGACTGTACGGATTATCGTGGCAGAGTAGGACTTTATGGGTCTGAGCAAAGGCCACCGCTCGCTCAAACAATTCTGGTGTGGCGGGTGCCCCGGTGGGCATGTGAGGGTAGTTGAGCCACATGATTTTGGTGCGGGGCGTCACCAGTCCGGCTAGTGCTTCCCAGTCCGGTTGCCAACCGTGGTTTTCCTGCAAGGGGTATTCTTTTACCACCGCACCCACCATCTGACTTACCGCCCGGTAGGCAGGATAGCCCAGCTCGGGCACCAGCACTTCGTCGCCAGGGTCCAGAAAGGTGAGGGATATGTGTGTGATCCCCTCCTTTGATCCGATTAGGGGCAAAATCTCCGTGGCCGGATCCAGCGTCACGCCGTAGGTATGCGCGTAGTACCCCGCAATGGCCTGCCGAAAAGCAGGCGTACCCGTATAAGGCTGGTACCCATGGGCCTGAGGCTTGCGGATGGCTTCGCTCAGGGCCGACAGCGTAGCCGATGAAGGCATCATGTCGGGATTTCCAATGCCCAGATTGATCACATCGTGCCCTTGGGCCATCAGGTTTCGCACTTCGGCCAGTTTCACGGAAAAATAATACTCGGAGGTTTGTCGGGTCCGCTGGGCGGGTTCTATAATCATTACCGGAAAATATAACGTATCAACACCGGAAAAGAGCGCAAACAGGCTTTCTATTGTCTCTTTCCAGTAAAAGCCTGCAAGTTAGCACAAAATCAGTTTTGGTAGGAAATCAGGAAGGAATCTGCCCGAAACTATGTCAAAATTACCGGCTTCTGCGTTTAAATATTCCATCCATCTGCCATAAGTGCCGATTTCTTCCTGTATAGTATTTATATACAGCTAGTATATGAGTGGAATGATTTTTTACGTTAATACTACTGAAAAGCAAGTGAAACTTATAAAAGAAAGGTTAAACCCATGAAAAATGTGATAAAGACTGCAATGCTAGTATTGCTCGGAGGATGGTTTGTAGCTTGTTCTCCTTCGTTTCAAGTACAAAATGACTACGACCGTAGTGTAAACCTGAAACAGTTCAAGACTTTCCGGGTAGATGCTGAGAAAGACATGATGCAGGATCCGCTTTTGGGAAGTGAACTAAACCGTCGCCGGATTACCGATGCGGTAGCCCAGATAATGATACAGAAAGGATACCGGCTCGATGAGCGTAACCCTGAACTGGTGGTGAGGTACCTGACCGACGTAAAAGATCGCCAGCAGGTACGTTCCAACGGAACGATGTCCCCCTACTGGTGGTGGTACGGTCCTCAGAATAATAACATTTCCACTTACAATTATCAGGAGGGTCGTCTGATAGTGAATATATATCAGGACAAGAGCGATAAGATGATTTGGCAGGGGTGGGCTTCTGGTCGCTTGAAAGCCCCAACCAAACGTGAGGATCGGGATGTGATGATCAAGGGAGTGATTGGTGATATTCTTCAGACATTCCCCGAAGCTACTTCTGATACCTACTCCAAGGAAATAGGCGAACGCTAGTACGCAAGAAAAGGCACAAAAAAGCAGGGAGCTCACAGCTACCCTGCTTTTTTGTGCCTTTTTATTCTAATTCCGGTTGGTTCTGCTTGTGACTTTTGCAATACCGAGGTCGGAGCGTAAGGTTTGGTTGTCGGGAAATTCTTGGGGGATCCAGCGGTTCACGATCCTGCCGGCTTCATCAATCACCATGAAAGGAAAGCGAGGCTCAATGGCATACACTTCTTTCAGAGATTCAACTACCTCATCGGAAGCCCACAGATGGAGGGCGTTGGGCCGAGGTTCCACAAACTCCTTCCAGGTAGAAAAGGAAACCAGCGGTGCTACGCTGACATAAACGAACGTGACACTATCTTTTTTGATCTCTTCCAGCAGTCGGAGGGTGGGTTCGTGCTGCTTCAAATTGAAGGCGAACGCTATGCACAAGGGCTTACCCCGCAGGCTGCTAAGAGATACCTGGGTACTATCGGTGTTGAGCAGGGTGAAATCAGGGGCCATATTTCCCTTTTCCAATTTCTCTTTGGCCGTTATGAGCTTCGCAAAATAATCCTTTACCTCCGAATTGGGATAGCGGCTTTGAAAGTCGGTCAGGAGAGTACGGGCCACTTTCATGGATTGAAGAGCCGTGGAGGCGTAGTTGAGCCAATAGGTCAGTAGGTACTCCTGCTGCTTGGGGTAGGCGCTGAGTTTTTCAGCACTATTGGCGTATACTTCCTGCACTGCTTCGTTGCTCAGCATAAACTGCGTTCCGATGGCCTGAGGGTACTTTTCCGTAGTAGGGATCAAAATCCAGTTACGCAGTTCATTCCGATACGCCAAACTAAACAAGGCTTCGTCGGGATACAGCTTGAAATTCGTGAGGGTAACGGCGTCCAGCTCTTTTCGCTGCGCGGGGGTAAGTTTCACGGGGGTATTCTGGCGCATCTCCCGATCCCGCACCACAATTCGCATTAGATAGGGTTCCACGTGGGTGGTGGCGCGCACGTAATTATCGAAGGTGTCGTCCACCTGATTAGTAGCCTTAAACTCCTCGTATTTCTGGATGCGTAGCTGGGCCAGGCTGTCGCTCTGGGCCACAATCGCCTTGTTGTCTATTTTCTTTGGGTCAAATCGAAAGGCAGGGAGGTACTGGAAGTGGTTTTCGAGGAAATAGTCTTGCAGAAATACCTGGTAGGCCACATTTTTCCCTTCAAACGTCAGGCTGTTCCCCGGATTGACGTTGATGGTTAGGTTCTCGCCGGGTACGATGTACAGCAACTGCGTGCGGCTTTCGCGGCGCATCTCCGTTGGGCCAAGGGTGTTGGTGGGTTTCTTGGAAGTAATGGTCATGCGCACGAGCAGGGGTTTTTTCACCTCAAACGTCGTGGAGCCGTCTTTCTGAATACTCAAATCAAATATATCAATCGTTTCGTATTCTGTTTCAGCCAGCCCCACCCCAAGCGTTTCGTGAAATCGGACCCGTTCCAGAGTCAATGAGTATACGTAATCTATTTCACTAGGTGCATTTACATTGATACGGGCGTTATTTTGTGCCCATAGGGTACAGGTAAACAGGGTAAGAATACAAGTAAGGAGAACTCTCATAATTTAATTTTCAATACTCTTTTTAACAAACCTAAATAATATCTTTTCTCTTTCCTAAAATTGAGCCAATGAAGTAGCGTAGCTCTAACTCAATCTCGAATATAGTAATTTAGAAAGCCAACAGCTGGCGCTAAGCATGTAAAGCTACGCAAAAGGAAAAGTAACGAACTTGATATTCATACCGTACGGATATACTAATTTAGCATTCTATTTCCCAATCATACAGCATGAGTCAACCTACTCTTTATCAATTTAATGCTCTTCGGGCCCGGTTGGAAGGCGAGTTATACTACGATTCTTCATCTACCCATCAGGCTATACTTCGTTTGTACGCTACGGATGCTTCCGTCTACCAGGAACTCCCCCTCGCCGTAGCCTTGCCCCGCCACACCGAAGATGTAAAGCGATTGATTGATTTTGCCAATAGCCAGCAAATTACCCTCATTCCCCGGGCAGCAGGCACCTCACTGGCCGGACAGGTAGTGGGTAACGGCCTGGTAGTGGATATTTCAAAATATTTCGACAAGATTCTGGAAATTAATTCTGAGGAAAAATGGGTACGGGTGCAGCCCGGTGTCATTCGCGATGACCTCAACAAGCATCTGGCACCCTTTGGTCTGTTGTTTGGTCCCGAAACGTCCACCGCCAGCCGGGCCATGATCGGCGGCATGATCGGCAATAATTCCTGTGGCCTGCACTCCATTACCTGGGGTAGCACCCGCGACCACCTCCTGGAAGTGAAAACCCTCCTTTCGGATGGATCGGAAGCTACCTTCTCAGAAATTCCTACGGCCGATTTTGTAAAAAAAATAGCCGTCAACCCAGCGAATGGAAAACGGGAGCAAGCTATCTACGCGGGTATGTGGGGAATTATTTCCAACCCTGTGGATCAGGAACTAATTGAAAAGAACTTTCCCCGGAAGGCAGTCACCCGCCGCAACTCAGGCTATGCGCTCGACGACCTAGTGGTAGGGCCTGAGGTTTCTTCGGACAATGACCTGCCAGAGCGCATCAATCTGGCCCGGCTCGTTGCGGGTTCGGAAGGTACCTTATGCTTCATTACGGAAGCCAAACTAAGTCTGGTGGACGTACCCCCAGCCTTTGTGGGTGTGGTGTGTGTTCATACCGATTCACTGGCAGAAGCCCTACATGCAAACCGGGTAGCGATGAAACACATCCCCAAGGCATCCGAACTGGTGGATAAGTACATCATGGATTTTACCAAAGATCACCATCAGTACTCCCAGAACCGCTTTTTTATGGTGGGCGATCCGGCCGCTATGCTTTTGGTGGAGTTCTGGGGAGATACGGAGGCCCAGGTCAGGCAGCAGGCCGAAGCTCTTACGGACGATCTGAAACGAGAGGCCCTGGGGTATGCTCATCCCCTTTTGTTTGGCGATGATGCCAATAAGGCCTGGGATATTCGAAAGGCGGGACTCGGCTTAATTCGGAATCTGCCCGGGGATACGCAACCGGTTAATCTGATTGAGGATTGCGCGGTGGCCGTGGAAGACCTGCCGGCTTATATTGAAGACCTAGAAAAACTGCTCGCGCAGCATCACTTACACGCCTCCTACTACGCTCACGCCGGGGCGGGGGAGCTGCACGTAGAGCCGATGATCAACCTAAAAACCAGCGAGGGTAAACAGAAATTCCGGGATGTATTGGCCGATACGGCCGTACTGGTAAAGAAGTACCGCGGTGCCCTCTCCGGCGAGCATGGCGATGGCCGCCTACGGGGGGAGTTCATCCCGTACATGATGGGACAGGAGGTATACGAGCTGTTTCGTCAAGTAAAGCGCCTGTGGGACCCGGCAGGGATTTTTAATGCAAACAAGATCGTTGATACCCCCCCCATGAACGAATCGCTGCGGTATGTACCCGATGTCCCCAAAGCCGATATTGCGACGGTGTTCGATTTTACCAGGGACGAGAGCATTTTGCGCTTGGCCGAAAAGTGCAGCGGCTCTGGCGACTGCCGAAAAACCCAGCTAACGGGAGGCACTATGTGTCCCAGCTACATGGCCACCCGACGCGAGCGCGACACCACCAGGGCCCGCGCCAATATCCTGCGCCAGTACTATACCGACGGGTATCTGTCTAAGGCAACCACCACACCGGGTACTACCCCGGATATGGTGAAGGAGGTATTGGATCTGTGCCTGTCGTGCAAGGGGTGCAAGGCCGAATGCCCATCAAGTGTGGACGTAGGAAAAATGAAAGCGGAGTTTACGCAGCAGTACTACGATACCCATGGCGTACCGTTCCGGACCAACCTAATCGCCGACTTTACCAAACAGATGTCCCTGGCGGCCTTGGCACCCTGGGCGTACAATGCGGTTTTTGGGACGCCCGTGCTAAGACGTATCGCCAACCGGCTGGTGGGTTTCCATCCCGAGCGTAGCATGCCGCTGCTTCATCGGCATACATTGAGGAGCTGGTTTGAAAAAAGAAAGAAAAATAAGGCGGTAGGTGTCCGCGCCGCTACCAGGAAGGTCTTTCTTTTCTGTGATGAATTTACGGACTTCAACGACGTGGAGGTAGGCAAGAAAGCGGTTTACTTATTGGAGGCGCTGGGCTATGAAGTCCTGATTCCTCCCCATGTGCAGTCAGGACGCACGTATTTGTCAAAAGGATTGGTAAAGAAAGCCCAGGCAATTGCCGACCGCAATGTAAATCTATTAAAAAGCCAGGTAAGCGCTGATACCCCCTTGCTGGGGATTGAGCCTTCGGCGATTTTGACTTTTCGCGACGAATATCCTGATCTGGTTTCTCCGGATTTGCGGGAAGATGCCCGTGCCCTGGCTCGCAATGCCCTGCTGATGGAAGAGTTTATTGCCCAGGAAATAGAAGGAAAAAGGATTCAGAGGGCTCAGTTTACCACCGAAAAAAAACTGATAAAGCTTCACGGGCATTGCCATCAGAAAGCATTGTCGTCGTTATCTGACGCCAAGAAGGCACTTTCGCTGCCCGAGAATTATACGGTTCAGCTTATTCCCAGCGGCTGCTGCGGCATGGCCGGTAGCTTCGGGTACGAAGCTGAGCATTACGACCTTTCGATGCAAATTGGGGAATTGGTGCTGTTCCCCACCGTGCGCCAGCAGCCCGAGGACGTGCTCATTGCGGCAGCGGGTACGAGTTGTCGGCACCAGATCAAAGACGGAACCGGACGCAAAGCCTTGCATCCGGTCGAGATTTTGTGGGAAGCTCTGAAAAAGTAAAGTAGTTAGTTGCGGATATCCGTGGCGAGGGTGTCTGACATTTTATCGCCAGCTACTGTATCGGAAAGCACCCGGCCGGGAACATCATCGCCAGGTACTACATCGGTATTGTGGTTGAAAAAGCCCCCTATGAAGGCAATCAGTATGAGCACTATGCCTATACCCACGATCCAGTACAGGATGTTCTTGGTACTTTTGGTGGCTTTGGTTTCTTTATCAATTTCTTTTCTGTCCATGGTATTTGGGTTGGGTTGTAAAAAATAGATAGGTACTAATTTCGTTCCAAAGGCTAGAATAAGTACCCTTAGGTCAGAATGGGTAAAAACCGCCCCATCTTTTTCATTGGCCCGAATGCAGGGTTTTTAAGTATCTTGCCATTCCTTATGAATCCATTTCGAGGGTTTTCTTCTATGAATCAGAAAGAACAGAAACAGCACTTAATTGATAAGATTCGCGAAATCAACCATCCCGAGGCATGCCTGCTTTTTTTTCGATTGGTAAAAGACATCCTGGACATCACCAACCTGGCCGACTCCGATCCGCGCCTTGCGCTGGTAGTTCTGAAAAACGCCGCCGGTATTTCGGTAAATATCAACAAGTACCTGGCCCTGCGGGTTACTCGTTCCAGAGCGGAAGGTGTCCAATTGTGGTTTGTTTTTCCCAAAGGCTACATTGAAGGTATTGAGGATGAACTGCAAAAAACGCCCGCTACCCGCCTCAGTACGGGCGACCCGCAGTCGGACTACCTGTGGCTTCCCCTGCCGTACGAAGATGCGGACCTAGATCGTAAAGATCCCGAGGCCAAACAGCAGTGGGAAAACTGCCTGCTGGAATTTGTAGAGAAAGCCCGGCGTAGCCCGCACATTAAAAAGCATAGCTCTGCGGCCTACAAAGCCGCCGTGGACGAATCCTACCGGGGAGAAATCATTGCCTATGCCTCTTCCGGGAGAGAAGAAGCCCAGGTAGCAGAATCGGAGCAGGCGTACGCCCCCTCTTCGCCTACTTCTCTCCGTCCGGATTTTCCATTAAACTACCTGCTCTTTGGCCCACCGGGTACGGGCAAAACCTACCGGGTATCCCGCATGCGCCAGCAGTTTCCGGATGCCCACTTCGTTACCTTCCATCCTTCGTACAGCTACGAGGAATTTATGGAAGGTCTCCGCCCCGATACTCTGGGCGGGACAATCAGCTATCAGGTCAGGAAAGGGATATTCTACGAAGCCTGCCAGGAAGCCCTGCTCAAGGCCGGCTATGCCTCCTTTGAAGGATGCCTGGACGATGTGCCCTCCCGCCGAGCGGAACGCCTGGCGGCGGCTCCGGCGCATCTCCTGATCATAGACGAAATCAACCGGGCCAACCTGTCGGCGGTAATGGGTGAGCTGATCACCTTGCTGGAAGCCGACAAACGGCTGGGGGGAGCCCACGAACTATGGCTTACGCTGCCGTACTCCCGTAGTCGGTTTGGTATTCCGGCTAATCTGTACGTCGTGGGTACCCTCAATACCGCCGACCGGTCCATCGCCCTGCTGGATACCGCCCTGCGGCGGCGGTTTCAGTTTGAGGAGGTACCCCCCAACCCGGCCCTGCTAGCACCCGTTTCCTTGCCGGGGATCGATCTGGAACAATTGCTGCTGGTCATGAATCGGCGCATTGAGGCCCTCTACGACCGCGACCACGCTCTGGGGCACGCCTACCTGCTGAACGTTACTACCTTCGAGGGGTTGTGTGAGGTGTTCCGAACCCGGATTATCCCGCTGCTCCGTGAGTATTTCTTCGACGATTGGGAGAAAATCCGGCTGGTACTCGGAGACAACGAGGCCTGGGGCAAAACCTACGACGAGCAGTTGGTGCGGCGCCTGTCCATTAATGAACGGGAGCTGTTTGGCGAGGAGGTACTTACAGGACCCGATGCCTACTCCTACGAGATCAACCCCTACCTGGCTCGGGGCGAATATGGCCAGGTACCCCAGGATGCTTTCGTGCGGATCTACCGCCGCTAGGTAGAACGCGTTTTTTTTAATACTCAATTTTAGTCTTTTTTTCTTCAAAGTTATTCTCATGAATTCATCCTATATCGTAGGAATCAAAATTTTCTGTCTGGCTTATCTTCTACCCTTTGTGGCAATGTCCCAAGGTCAAACCGCTCTTTCTTTGGTCGGCGGTTACAGCCTGCCGGTCGGGAAGTTTGCCAGCCAGCAATTCGACGACCCCGAAGCAGGCCTTGCCGGTGACGGGTACTTTGGTCAGGTGAGCTATGAACGCACGTTCACTTCCTGGCTGGGTGCGCGCCTGACGGGAAGCCTAAACACCAACGCCACCAATGCCCAGCCGCTGATAGACCAGTACAGCGGCCTGCTGCCCAACCCCAACACCTACACCTGGGAAAGTGAAGTGACCAGATGGCAACTGGGAGCGGCACTACTGGGACCTATGGCTTATACTTCGCTGGGAAACCTAACGCTGGAAGGTCACGTACAGGGAGGAGTACTATACGCCAAATCGCCGGGGGTGAAAATTTATGGTACCTCCACCACCGGGCGAAATACCGTGGATGGTCGCATCACCTCGGCGTCTACCGCCGCTTTGGGTATAGGGGCGGGTGGCTCCGTTCGGTTCAGGATTTCGGAACACCTGCGCTTTCAGCTCACCGGCGACTGGATAGGCGGTCGGGCTACGCTGGAAAATGTACCCACTTACGTGAAAGTAGGTGATTTTGCCCCAATCGAAACCAGCTCCAGTCGCGAGCGTTTTGTGGGGGTGATCAATGTGGGAGGAGGATTAGTGGTGGTTTTTTGAAAACCCCTTCGGGAAAATCTTGGTAGGCATCCGGGTGTATACCAGCTTTTACACTGGTAAAACTTTGGGCGTTGATACCTTAATTTGTGAAATTTTCTCCTCGAATTCCTTCTTTTCTAACGAAATAAAAACTGGACTTGTTTTTTCTGGCGTAGGACTGTAATCTCTAATTCCACGAATCAGATTGATACAGCATGTCTATCTTGGAGCAAACTCCCCCCGGATGGAGCTATAACCCATCTTCCTGGGATCAAAGAATCCCAATCATCGTCCTGGCCCTGATCGGTACGGGCATCGCCACCTACCTGGCGCTGTACCAGCTCCGGATCGTACCTACGGTTTGGGAACCGTTTTTTGGCGAAGGGAGCAAGAAAATTCTGAATTCTTCCGTATCTAAAATACTACCTATCCCCGATGCGGCCCTGGGGGCGATTTCGTACCTGCTCGACGTAGTGACGGGCATTGTAGGCGGAAAGCGTCGCTGGCGTACCATGCCCTGGATAGTAATTGTATTCGGCCTGGCCGTTGGGCCGTTAGGGGCCGTAAGCATCACCCTCGTGATCCTGCAACCCGTACTTTTCGACGCCTGGTGTACCTTATGCCTGTCGTCGGCGATTATTTCCCTCTGGATGATTGGCCCGGCTATGGACGAGATGCTGGCCTCGCTGCAATATGTGAAGCGGGCCAGACAAGCAGGGTATTCGAGGTGGAAAGCGTTTTGGGGCTACGACGAAGTAACTAACAACCTGAACTAATCCAGACTATGTGGGCGCAAATCATCAATACACTTCTTGGGCTTTGGCTTATGGTAGCCCCCGTAGTGCTTAACTACGGCAAAACCGGAACCAATAATTGTCACATTACGGGTCCTCTCATCGCCTCTTTTGCCTTCGTGGCCTGCTGGGAGGTGATCCGTCCGGTGCGAAAGATCAATCTGCTTTCAGGGCTGTGGTTACTGGCGGCTCCCTGGGTGCTTGGCTATGTAGAGACCCTCCCCATCGTCAACGACATGGTGGTTGGGGCCTTGGTACTTGGTCTTGCGCTGGTAAAAGGCACCATAGAAGAGTCTTACGGCGGAGGCTGGAAGGCAGCCTGGTGAGTCAAAAGGTAAACGGAGCCTACTTCCCCTGACCTACCGCCTCAATCCCGACGATGGAGGGTACTTGTGCTTCTACGGTATTCATTTCCCCTTCACAGCAATAAAAAGAGCTTTTTTTCCAATCCCAGCTAATCCTGAATTCTTTCCCAACGTGGGCGGGGTTGCTGATGAAATCGGCATCGTAAAGCACCATTTGGCCCAGATTGTTCTTCCCATCGCCAAAATCGTACATTCGACCCTGAGCATCCTCGAAAGTCAAGTGGAAGTAGTCGCCGAATTCTGAACCTGCAAACTTAGCTACCAACGGATTGGGTACCGCACTCCATTCTTCTTTCAGCTGATCAAGGTGCACTTGCACTCCGGGGCTGTGTTTGGCGGGAGTCTCTGTGGCAAGCGATGTCGGGAGCGAATCGGCGGGCTGGGTAGATGCCTGCTTTGCCGAATCACCCCCAGTTTGGCAAGCTCCAAATCCTGCCCAAAGCAGAATCAAACAAAAGCGCACTACGTATTTTTTCATGGTAAAAGCGAAAAGGATGGAAATTGAATTATAGGTGATTAATACGCATTTTTTTGTCAAAAATATTGAGTTTCTCAATGACTTGCATTATGCTTAAAAATACTCTTACCAGTTGCTAACAATTCGGGCAAAATATTAGCTGATTTGTCTACATTTCTCCCTTCTATATCTATTTCCTACTCCCAACATTCTTATGAAAAAAAGCTTACTCCTGCTGTGGCTTCTGGCAGCTCTTAATGCTACTGCTCAAACCCCCACCAATCTGGTCATCGAAAGTCCCTTACTAGCCGTACCGGGACGCTCCAACATCAAAATTGGTGTCATGAGTAGCTTGGGTCGAAAACTCGAAAGCAACGTGCTCATCGGTGACCGGCTGGGATTTGCCAGTGACTCGCTCCAGTACAACGTGATCATTGGGCCGGCGGCAGGCTCTACTATGTTTAAAGTGAATAGCTCAGTGATATTGGGCAATATGGCCGGTAATGGCAATAAGGGTTCCAACGTTATCCTGATCGGACAAAGTACCGGAGGGAAAAATAAGGCCAGCGGCAATATTTTCATTGGCAGCGAAGCAGGCCTTACGTATGAGGGCACGGAAAGCGTGGTTATTGGCTACCGGGCTACTGTAAATAATAGGGTTATGACCGTAAAGGGCAGGGGCGTTACCTATGTAGGGTACGAAGTTGCTAACGAAGATAGCCTCAGTAGCAGTGCTACCTACATGGGATTCAGGAGTGGAAATAATTTCCGGGGCGGTTTTGGCAATACTTTCCTGGGGGCCGCCTCTGGTACCGGTATTAACGAGGTATTTGCTCGGGGCAACCAGAATACCTTTGTTGGATCCAACGCTGGGCAGGGGCTTCGGCGGACCGAAAACAATGTCTTTGTCGGCTTCAAAGCTGGTAGCCAATTGACCGATGGCCGCAACAATGTGTTTGTGGGTACCGAAACCGGTTCGGTGGGGTTGGGTGCTACGGCCCAGGAGGTGGTTCTGCTGGGTCACAATGCTCAGGCCACGGGTGCGCTAACCAACGCCGTCGCGCTGGGAGCCAATGCTAACGTAAAAAGCGACAATGCCCTGGTGCTTGGCAACGACTTGATCAATGTAGGTATAGGCACCTCTACCCCTCAGGCCCGGCTTGAAGTGGTAGCCCGAACGGAAAACAGCAGTGGCCTGCGCCTCACCCGAATGGCGGGACAGGCAATTGCCGGGGGCACCCCGACCCGTTTTCTGACTGTTGATGGCAGTGGTGACGTAGTGCTAAGCCCTCTTTACAAGCCCGAACTTGATGCCCTCACGCAACGACTCAACCAGGTAGAACAGGAAAACCAATTCCTAAAAACGCGGTTATTGGCGCTGGAACAGCGGCGGTGTTTTTTCTGCTGGCGGAAGAAGCCAAAGGCCAATGAACCCAATTAGTTTTAAAAGGAATCCGCAGCGGTTGTGATATGCTTTTTTTTAGAGGAAATGCAATTCATTTCCAGCACAATAATACATTTTGATAGTAGGATCTGATCTGAGGCAAGCTGCCATTCCGTAGTATTTACCTGGGCAGAAGCTCCACATGGCGATGCCCCTGATTAAGTAATATGTTTACCACGTATTCTTTTCGCCAGGTTTTGCCATATAGACTTACGAAGTAACTTCCTTTGTTGAGGTGTAAAAGAGAAAAGGCGTCCGTATACTGCTCAACCTTGACTGTGCGGAGCTTCAGGATTTCTCCCATGCTATCTCTTATCAATAATGTTGTCTTTTCAGGTGCAAGAGCTTTTAACCATATGAATAATAGTTCCTTATTCATGATTAAAACCCGGCTCATGATTCCCGTAGGACTCGGAGTTGAATTATCAGCCGGCAAACTCGCGGGTATTTCTTCAGAAGAGTTTCCGGGAAGTCCCTGCCATGCTAACGGAAAAGGCTTGGTTTTTAGCCGACCCATTACTAGCTGATGGCTGGTGAGCCGGGTTAGCATTTGATCCAGAATGCGGCGGTTATGTGCCGTAAGCTCTACGTAATGCCCGGAGAGTTTTTCTTCATAAATCACCCTCTGATCAGTATCTAAAAACAGAATGGATGTTTGGATCGTAGCCGGGTTTGTGGAGACATACCAGCCCGGTAATTGGTTAAAAGAGGGATTGAAATGAGTTTCGGAATTCTGCTCCAAACCGCCCTTTTTAAGACTATAGGCGATGTCTGTAATAGAAGCAGTAGCGGAGGGTAATTGCAGAGCATGTACGTGCTCCAATAACCCCAAAATAAGGAGGATGATTAGACTTTTCATAATGAATGATAGGCTTGTTGTTAATCATAAGTATAAACGCAGCTTCCCTGCATCAAACTCAGCTAACTCCCTGACCGTGTACTGGTAGCAATCGCTGGTCAGTACGTCCATACAGGAGGATGCCAGCAGCGTATAAAGAAGCAACCAGCTTTCAGGGCGTAGAATGTGTTTGAAATGTGATGATCGGCTCATAGGATAATATGTCTTTAGATTCAGCTCAAAAGTACTGCCTTCCAATGAGGCCTGCTGGCTTATTCGATAGAGCCGAACCTACTGGTGGCAGATAACTTTTTTATGGCGACCAATACCATCTACCAACGACGAACGGTATTGGTCGGCGGAAGCCTACCGTTTGCCTAAAAAAGCTGACTATGAATAGATTATTTAAAAAAACCTAGCTACCTTATATGTTCAAATTAACTACCGAAGATGAAGACGTTTGCGCTGATTGGAAACCCTCAGAGCCGACAGAAACTAAAACGGCATCTGCTGTTCTGGCTGGTCGTGTATGTAGCAATGACCATTAGTTTATGCACCCCCTACGTCTTATCTGCCATTCGTTCCCACTCGCTCGCTGTCTTTTCACAACTAGCCTATACCTTGCTCATCTTTCTGCCTTGGCATGTAACGTTTGTCTATATGGGTTTGTATTGGGTTTTACCACCTGTGCTAGTAAAGCAGTATGGATTGTTTGTACGTCGTTATCTGATCTATTTTAGTAGCGGCTTGATAACACTATATATAATCCGAGCCTTTATTTTGGTTCCATTTCGAACAGGGCAACCCAACTTGTTTACAAATTTCCACTCGCTTTTTGCACCTGGGGCCTTCCTTCTTATGCATCTATTTACCGGGGGGGCTGTCGGGGTCAAGTTATTCAGGTACTGGTATCAGCGTAATCAGGCCAATCAACAATTGCTTCGCCAAACACTACTGATAGAACTACAGGTACTGAAAGCGCAAATTCATCCTCATTTTCTATTCAACACGCTTAACAATTTGTATTCATTAACCTTAAAAAATTCGCCCCATGCTCCTGATATGGCCCTGAGATTAACAAGCCTGTTGCATTATATGATCTACGAGTGTAGCACACCACGGGTACCTTTGAGTAAAGAAATTGAGTTTATTCAGAACTATGTTGAGCTTGAAAAATTACGCTACGGACCAAGATTAAAGGTTTCTATACAGATGAGTGACAAAATTAACACCATGTTTATTGCACCCTTGTTGTTTATTCCGTTCGTTGAAAATGCCTTTAAGCATGGAGCAGCCAAACAAATTGATTCCGCCAGCCTCTTTCTGGGGTTGAGCGTAAACGACAAACTACTCCTGTTCAGGTTAGAAAATAGCCGCAGCAAACCCTCAGACAATGCGCTCCGAGAGGGACAGGGACTTGGGTTGATAAACGTTAGGAAGCGACTGGCGTTACTCTATCCAAACGCTCACGAATTAACCATATCGGCAAATGACAGTGTGTTTGTTGTCGAACTGAGCCTCTACTTAGATAGTGAACCCAAAACTTCCGAGTTTCTTTCGGCTATTGCACTGACTGATTCCTAAGCTATGACTCCGAGTCTGCCCACCAACCGACTAACACGGCACCTGTTGTTCTGGGTGGGCGCTATCCTCCTGGCCGGATCAACCTCTATACTGGAAAATATTACTAATTCCGGCTCTTTTTCTCACCGGGCTGGCGTATTGGCTGATTTGTTTTTGGGCAGGCTGCCTACGATTGTAGTGTATACGTATCTGTTGACTTACCAGGTTGTACCATTGATATTTCGTGGGCAGTTTGTCGGTTTTTTCGCGGGATTACTGCTCCTTAACCTGGGTATGTGGATACTAAATGATCTTCTGACGTATAGTCTTACAATCCCGCTTATGCAGTGGCTCCGTAAAGCCCCCCCCTTTCAACTGGACACCTGGCTATTCGGCTCCTTATTTCCGGGTACAACCTTCCGGATAAGCAATGTCATAGCAGGGTTATTTATTGGCATAAAGCTTTTTCTTCAATGGCAACAAAAACAAGTTGAGAGCCAACGGCTCGACCGCGAAAAGCTACAGACCGAACTCCATCTCCTTAAGCTAAAACTTGATCCTGCTTTTCTTTTCAGTACACTTGACACTCTACAGCCCCTTATTCGGCAGCAATCCCAACAAGCTCCGGAGGTAATCCTGAAACTCGCCCATTTTTTGCGATACATCCTCTACGAGAGCCAGGCAGACAGGGTACCCCTGGACAGGGAAATTGGCCTGATAGACCACTACATTTTTTTGCAACAGAGCACTTACATCCTACCACATTAGAGGTATCGCTATCAGTTCGTGGCTCTACTACGAATCAGTCCATTGCCCCTTTGACCTTTTTCCCATCGTTGAAAATGCGTTTCGTCAGCTATCCATAGAATCTGTTGCTGGGCGGAGCGATGTACCAAACTGGGTGAGTGTTGATCTGGCTGTAAGTGAGACGCAGGTCAGCCTAAAGGTAGTAAGCGAATGCACGTACCTGCCTCCACAGGAAAGCGATAGGTTGAGCTGAGCTTAGCCGGCCTGCAAAAACAGTTGACTTTTCACTACCCTGGTCAACATCAACTAAAAATTTGGCAGGAAGATCGGATAAAAGTTGTTACCTTAACTATCGAATTCACGCCAAATAGCCCAACATCCGTAGTTGAGGCTACTACCGACACGATTGCCTGAGAACCCAATCAGGCCGACTGTATTTAGATTAGGCCAGACGCTGGTTGACGATGAGAGTCAAGTATGCCGGAGAGAGTATCTACAACAGTATTAAACCTAAGCCCGATGAACCTACGCTGCCTTATCGTTGACGACGAGCCGCCAGCTTTAGATGTGTTGGAACTCTACATCGAATCGGTGGAGGGGCTTGCCGTAGCTGCTCGCTGCGAAAATGCTTTGAAAGCGTTTCAGATACTTCAACAACAACCCATTGACCTGATGTTTCTGGACATTACGATGCCAAAATTGCTAGGTACTGATTTTCTGCGGACATTACGGAATCCGCCCCCGGTTATCATCACTTCTGCCTACCGTGAGTATGCCCTGGATGGCTATGAGTTAGACGTGGTGGATTATCTGCTTAAACCTATTCCATTCGACCGGTTTTTGCGAGCCGTCGGCAAAGTCCTGAAAATAACAAAGAGTTCACTCACTTTACCGATTCCAGACAACGATTCCTCACAGCATCGGGAAGCAGGCTTCCTCTTTTTTCGGGCTGACCGCAAATTAGTGAAGGTACTTACCAGCGACATCCTATATATCGAAAGTCTGAAAGACTATATTCAAATTATAACAACAAGCAGTAAGCCGTTGGTTGTCAAACAAACCATCAGTGCCGTCGAAGCCATGTTGCCTGCTGACCAGTTTGTAAGGGTTCATCGGTCGTTTATTGCCGCTACGTCTCAGGTCATCACTTACACGCCCCGCCATGTAGAGGTAGCCGGGCGGGAGTTACCCATCGGCCGATTGTATCAAAAAGAAGTGGAACGGATCCTGCACATTTCCTGAAGATCCGTAAATTTGCTGAGGGGCTCGGTACTTACGCAAATCCTCCTATTCTTCGCAGTCCTCTGCAATCGAGAAATTGAGAGTAATTTGTAATCCTGGGTACGAAAGATAAAAGACCGCCCATTGCACACGGTTTTTCATAAAGTATGCGCAGTGTTCCCATTGAGAACACCCTCACAACAACTATGCCTACTAACCAACTACTTATAATCCATTCCAAATTTCCAAACCACACTAAACAAACTCCGATAGGTATAGAAACCCACCCACCTCTTTTTAATACCAAATGAAGAATAAAACCAAAACCTATACCCTTCTCCAAAAACTACTCATTCTATAAAATCATGAAACGATTGATGTTGCTATTTTTCCTAGGGTGGTGCATGGGCGCTGTGGCCTATGCTGCTGACTCAAACCCTGCCTATACGCTGGTGGTAGAAGGCTTTGACTGGGGCCCCATGGTTACCAAAGTGATTGTGCCCCTGGATGCCCCTGCCAAAACGGTGGAGATGGGAGACTATGCCGTCATGGCCGAAAGAAGCCATCCCTGTGCCGTGGTGCCGGCCACGTCTGCCAAAGGCACTCGCACGATAGTGTTTTCCTACATTTCGGACGACAAAGGCAATAGACTGGAAGTAGGCCCTTATGCAACTCTGGTTTTAGACGTAGCTCCCAACGCCCCGATCGGCTCGGCCTTACAATATTCCCAAAAACCCGACTGCCGGGGCAACCAATGGGTGGATTATAAAGTAACGGTCACCAATACAAAAACGAATCAGGTTTGGAACAAAGAGAAGAACAGGATCAGACCGCTGGCCGATGCGTTTGATCTGACGGGCAAGTATGAGTACGAGCCCGGCAAGAAGTTTTCCTACGCCTATTTTTCGCCTGAAACAAAGGCCAGAACTCCGCTCATCATTTGGCTACATGGAGGTGGTGAAGGCGGCACCGACCCAAGTATTGCCCTGATGGGAAACAAAGCGTTCAACTATGCCTCCAACGATATTCAGAAATACTTCGGAGGTGCCCATGTGCTGGTACCGCAATGCCCCGGCGCCTGGATGCACGACAAAAATGGTGTGATGCAATCCGGAAACGGCGAGGATGTTTACAACGTAGGGCTCATGGCGTTTATCAAGGATTTTGTGAATACCCATCCAACCATTGATAAAAACAGAGTGTATGTAGGGGGCTGTTCGAATGGAGGATATATGGCTTTGAAGCTGATTTTGAAAGAGCCATCGTATTTTGCGGCGGGGTACATCAGTGCTTTGGCGTATCAGTCGCAGTATCTATCGGATGCGCAGATCAATAGTATCAAAAATGTTCCTATCTGGTTTATTCAGTCAAAAGATGATAAAACCACCGACCCTGTGACAACTGTTGTGCCGGTGTACGAAAGACTTAAAAAAGCGGGGGCAAAAAATGTACATTTCAGCTTCTATGACCATGTCACGGACTTATCAGGTTTTTTTGGCGGCGAAAATTATCATTTCAATGGGCATTGGTCCTGGATCTATTCGCACGCCAATCAGGCCCATACCGAGCTGGATGGTTCGGAGGTTTTGCTCAATGGCAAACCAGTTACGCTAATGGAATGGATGTCTGCTCAGGTTAAAAAATAGCGGTGCTCAGAAGCATGGAACAGGAATTAACTTTTCGAATTATTCTTTCAAAACCAACCAAAGGGGTAGTTTTTGGTTTGCAGAAAGGTTCAGGCAGCAGGTATGAGACGATTCAAAAGCAAAAGTGTGCTTCTGATGAGCTTATTTTTGAATGCCCGATTAGTGTCAAGGGAGACGAGCAGAAAGATCCTTTGCCAAAACTATCGGGCCCATTTGTGCAGGGTGCAGCACCCAATAAATTCATTTATATTGATATCGGTACCTGCGCCGGTCAGATGGATACCCCGTGGAGTCGAAGGCTAAAAATTCCTTTGTCAGGAATAATATCGGTACCTGCGCTGGTCAGACGGATACTCAGTGGAGTCGAAGGCTAAAAATTCCTTTGTCAGGAATAACCTGGGACTTTATCAATCAGCTGGTTTCCAGTCCAAAGGTAGTGCCAGGTACCCGCGTGGAAGGAATCGGACGCGATGGCGGACCAAACTGCGCCACCGTAAAGCCGTTTTCCGGGTGGCACCTAATGGAGCAATAGAAATAAACCTAAACCTGGTAGAAATCTACCCAAGGCAAGCGGGGCCGCAAGCCGGATATTTTCTTCTTCATAAACATACTTTCGCTCAGATTGCGCCATAGCTACTGTCTTTTCCAGTCCGCTTTTTGCAACCGGTACACGCAAAGCTCCATGCCCCGCCAGGGAGAAATTTTTTCGAATACCAGCCCGTTTTTCTCCGCTACCCGAATGGATTTCACGTTACCCGGAGAAATGGTCGAAATGACCGACTCGACCAGGTTGTTTTGGAAGGCATAATCAATGAATAGCCGGGCGGCTTCGGCGGCGTAGCCCCGCCCCCAGTATTTTTTCAGGATGCTGTACCCTACTTCCAGTTCGGGAATGCCATCAATTTCCTTGGCGATCAGGCCACATTGTCCCACCAGCGCACCAGTCTTTTTATCCAGCAGGGCTTGCATGCCGTATTCCTGTTTTGCGTAGCGGGTACGTTGACTCTCGATCCATTCGTTGGCGCATTCCTCAGAAGGCCGGTTGTGGTACATCGGGAAGAACTCGATGGATTCGGGATCTTCAAAAAATACGGCCCATGTAGGTACGTCGGCCTCGGTGAGGTGGCGGGCGACGAGGCGTTCGGTTTCAAGGCCTTCGGGGTAATGGTAGGGGGGCATGGGAAGATTATCTTATTTCGGACGTTTAGGAAAGAGAGGCTCAATGGCTGGTAGACGAGGAAAGGGCAGGTTCCGAAATAAGTACCTCTAGCGGAAAGCGCAGACCCCGGTGCAGCTTGCGGATCATGTCAATGGAAAGCGCGCGCTTTCGGTTCAGGACTTTGGACACGTTCCCCTTGTTGCCCATGAAAGGGACCAAATCCTCCTGGATCAGGCCCAGTTCTTCCATCCGTATCTTGATGTAGTCAATGGGGTCAGGCTCTTCAATAGGGTAATGCTCTTCCTCATACTTTGAAACCAGCATGGACAGGATTTCAAGTTCATCGGCCTCCGGGGTATTGGCGTTCGCCTCCCACAACTCCCGAATGCGCCGGAGAGCTACCTGGTAATCAGCGTCTGTATGTAGTAAGGTGATATTCATGATTGACTGAGTTTAAAGTGTTCGTTTACAAATCCTTAATCCTAATTTTATCATAATCAGCATGGGTGCCTATCCAAAGTATGAATACTTTTTTCGTTCTGAATCCAACCAGAGCTACCAGTCGGTAATCGTTGGCTTTAATATTGAATACCACTTTCCCATCAACCACCATCTCCGCTGAGGGATAGTCTTTTCGAACATCACCAATGTTGTTCCATTCGGCTTTTTTGACTGTTTTGAACCAGGAAGTCAGGTACGGTTTGGCGGCGGCATGTTTTTCATAGAATTCGCGAAGAGTCTTGAAGCTGATTACATGCATGACATTTGGCCTATTGTATTTACAAATATAGCCAACTGTTGTCGAATTGACAACAGTTGGCTATATCAAAAATTCAAAACTTTTATTTGGGCAATCTTTTATCCCTAATACAACAGCCTCACCGGCCCCAGCAGTCCCGAAGGCATGGGCTCCCAGTGGGTAGCGTCGAATTTCTTGTAGGTGATGTCTACGATGTTGGTATCATAGAACTTCTTCCAGTCCGGTTTCTGCCCGTCGCGTAGCCGCATGTAATTGGCCGATAGGTTGGTTATCTCTACATCCAGCGTATTTTGACCAGCCTGCAAGGTACCTTGCGGAATGGAGAGGCGGAAGGGAATGCTCCACGCCACCCCGGTGGCCTTGCCGTTGATTTTGACCGACGCTACCTCCCGCACATCGCCCAGATCGAGCACCAGGTCCTTGCGGGAAGCCACGTTGGCTGGTACCTCGAACGTCAGCGCGTAGCGGGCCGTACCCGAAAAGTATACGGCACTATCGGAAAAGGTGGTCCAGGAAGCTAGCGATGGGGTGGTTGCCTTTTCGGGCAAGGAAGGCTTGCCTTTCAGGAAGGTTACGTCCCAGGCACCAGTGAGCGGCAGCGCATTGGTGGGCGTATAGGCCATTGCGTCAGAGTTGGGTCGGTCGGTTGCTTTCAGAAAGCACGACTGGCCGGGTAGGAGGGATAGAAACAGCTCAGTCTTGCCGTTTTGCTGCCGGGTAGGGAGCGGAGTTTCGGTGCCCGTCATGGGGTCGTAGCGCTGGAAGTACCGGCCGCGCTCGGTGGTGAGCCAGGCTTCGCTGAACTGGTTGCCTACATTGGCCACAAAGTACAGCGGTTTTCCCTGATGGGTTTTACGGATAAAGGTCAGGCCCTGTGCCCCCATGGCTTCGGGCCGGACGCCGTTGGCGGCTAGGGTAGCTTGCCAATCGGAAGCTACTACCACCGTCTTGTTTTTCATAAGCTGGGCCACGGATTGGGTAAATGCCGCTTGCCGCTGATCGTGGTTGGCATAGCCCGCTACCTGCGAGGGAGCATTTTTCTCAAAAATGATTTTGGCTCCGGCCTGTGCCAGGCGCTGCAACTCCGCCAGCGTAGCGGCCGGCAGGTAGGTGCTATTTGGAATCAGGATGGTTTTGTAGGTACTGCTTCCCGAGTTCACAATGCCGCCTTTATCTACTTTCAGGCGGGTCAGCTGGTCGTCCGACACGAAATCGAAGGTATAGCCCCGCTGCCACAATTTTTCGCTCAGTTGGCCGAAGGGGAGTTTGAGCAGCCAGCGATCTACGTGGTGCACTTCCAGCAGGTGGATCCCCCCGCCCGAATGCCCCGGCACCGCCCACAGGTCATGGATCGGGAAGTACACCAGCACGTCGTTGTCGGGCTTGCTATTTTGCAAGAGCCGCTGAGAATTTTCGACGTAGCGGTTGAGCAACGGAAAATGCTCGGCAAAATGTGAGGTAGGGCCGAAGTTGGTGGAGGCATAAAACAGCCAGCCGGGGTAGGCCTCCGACAGGGGGCGAATAGGTAGTGCCGTGGTAAAAAACATGGTTGATCCCCGCCGTAAACAGTTCATCAATCTGCGGCTTGATCTGCGACAGGGCTACCTTGAAGTGATTGGCCAGCCAGGTACCGGTTTCGGAACTGACCAGCGGCTTGCCCGAGAAATGCGCCGCCGAGGAGGCAAACTTCATGGCCAGCGGATTGGGCGTACCGAATTGCTGAATGGAATAGTCGGGGTCAATGCGCAGGCCCGGAATCGGGAAACGACTGGTACCGAACGACTCTGTTTCAGGGATACTGGCATCGTCGTAGAGGTCGAGCAAGTTGCCGGGCGAGCCGTGGGCCTGGTAGCGGGTCTGGTAGCCATGCTTTTTGCTCCATTGCGTCCAGGGCTGGGTGTAGCGCTCGCGCAGCAGCTCCGCCAGGGTTTGGAGATAGTCGATTCGCACCAACTCGGCGGAGGCGTTTTGGGTAGTGTCTTGTAAAAGGACGAGTTGTGTAGTTAGGTCATATCCCCGGCGCTTGCGGAACTCCTCCCGAAAGTCGGTGGTCCAGTTGGCCCCGTAGGCTTCGTAGGAGTCGTTGTACATGGAGCGCGGCGGGTTGTCGATCTTGTTCAGCGTCGAGTCAAACCACATCAGGTAGGTATCCATGGCCGTGGGGTGGAACGGATCGAGCACAAAGCCCTCGCCGCCCGGCGCGGCGCGCTTCACCTTCTGGCGGGTGGGGGCTACCTGTACCTGCCCGTCTTTTATCGTCATGGCTTTGGCGGCCATGTCGGGCGTGACGGTGGGGCCGCCAAAGGGCCAGCCCGTGCCGGTGGTAATATCAATTCCCAGGCCCAGGCGCTTGCCCTCCTTCACGGTATAGTCTAGCAGGTGCAGCCATTTTTTGGATAAAAAGGGGGTAAATTCTTTCTCGTAGCCCTTCACGCCATAAATCGGGCTGATGTGCACGCCCCCCAATCCGGCTTTCTGGAAGCCTTCCAGCTGGGCCGTGATGTCACGCTCGTTGGCGGCGCTGCCCATCCACCACCAGAACGACCAGGGTTTGGCGGTGGAGGTAGTCTGCGCGTACGCAGTACCTGACACCAGTAGGAGGAAGAATAGTAGTTTTTTCATCGGCAATGCAATTGATCGTTCAGTATGTAAGAATCAGGACGACAAATACTACGGCTCCAATCCAATTTTTTTCCTGTATTATTGCTCTAAATGCCGAATATGATACCCTATTGGCTCCTTAATCCCCTTTCCACTCCCTACCCATGACCCGAACCGACAACTTTTTGAATCTTCAACCCATGGAAGGTACCTGGTACATTCACTATTCGGACTTTCCGATGTGGCTGAAAGGCGATAAGCAGTACCCCACCTTTACCTACACCGTCAAGCGACGAAAGGGGGTTGTGGGGTTAAAAGACGAAGTAAGGTTTTGGAAAAATAACAAAGCGAAAAGCATCAATGGCTTCGATACCCCCGATGCCAGCAAACCGGGCTCGTTTGTGTGGCGGGGCGATGGCCTGATGGCGTTATTGAAAAGCAAATGGAATATCCTCTACCTCGACCCTACAGGTACCTGGGCGATTATCCATTTTGATAAAACCCTCTTCACCCCCGAGGGCTACGACGTGATGGCTCGCGCGGGGCAACTGACCGAACCGGTGCGGCGGCAGATTGAGGAAAAGCTCCTGGAATTGGGGCTGCTTGCCCGAATGAAGGGGATTATGCAGAAGTAAAGGATGTGACAGGAAAAATATATTTCTATCTGTTTCCAACCCTTGGAGTACTTTTAGGGCTCTATATAAAAGATTCTTGTATATATTGCAATTAGTACATTCAACCCATTCTATTCTTCATCCTTTTATCTGCTTTTACCATGAAACCCATCGTTCTATTGGTCCTGTCTATACTTACTCTTTCCTTGCCTTGCTGCAATCAGGAACAACAGGATCGGCAAGAAGTAAAGGCGGATGTTGATTTAATGCAGGTCCCCCCGCCATCAGAAGCAAAGCAGGCGAGCCTGCCCCCACAAAAAGCACCGGAACTCTCCATCGAGAGAAAAATTATCAAGGAGGGTTTCATCAGCTTTGAAACGAAGGACGCTACCGAAACCAGCCAACGTATCGCCAAAGCCGTTGCGGCCCACCAGGGCTACATTACCGAAGACAGCCAGTCGGACTACGACTACCGGGTAGAGCACCGCGTGACCATCCGGGTACCGGCGGGTAATTTTGATCGGTTGCTGGAAGCAATTTCTAAGGGTGCCGACGAACTGAAAAGCAAGAACATCAACGCCCAGGACGTAACGGCGGAATACGTAGACGTAGAATCCCGCATCAAAACCAAAAAGGAACTGGAAGCCCGCTACCAGCAACTCCTCCAAAAGGCTACGAAGGTAGAGGAGATGCTGGCGATTGAGCGGGAAATGGGTACCCTGCGCACCGAGATTGAATCCATGGAAGGCCGCCTGAGGTACCTCAAAGACCGGGTGGCGTTCAGTACCTTGACGGTAACCTATTACGAAACCCCAGCGGCAACATCCGGTTTTTTTGGCAAAATCGGTGCGGCCCTGCGCGATGGCTGGGACAGCCTGCTGGAATTTCTAGTGGCGGTAGTAAGTCTGTGGCCCTTTGTGTTGTTGGGTGCCGGGCTTTTCCTTCTGTTGCGGAGGTACCTCAACAGAAGGCGTAAAGTGGTTTAAGGTGGTCTGTGTCAGCATTCTGCTTTGTGTAGCAGGGGGTAATGCACCCATTTTTCACAACGGGAGTAGGTAAGCGTAGCATTAAGTGTGAGGGTAATCCTGCCCGACAAGCGTTGGCCAGAAGGCACGGTGCCATTCAGTAGTATAATCATCCCTAATCTATTAACTCCCAATAGATTATCCGAGATAATTTTCTGGATTTTTTGCACGCCTACGGCGTTTATGGCGGTTAGTGCGTTGGCGAAAGACACCTCCTTGCTGATTTGGCCCGTAGTGGCATTGAGAATATCCTTTGCATCCTGAAGCAGTTGATTGCCCCCGATCCGAATCAGCTTGGTATCACTGAGCAGCGGCGTTGGGCTGCCGGTAGTGACAAAGGCGTTGACTGTCACCTGGGTAGCGGTGTTGGTTCCTTCGTTGATGGTTCCGCTCACATTAAAGCTATTGATGTCCATTTTATCAAGTACAGATCCCCTACTACTTTCAAAAATATCGGGATCGAACAGGTTGGTAATCTGATCCGGCGTGATCATAGATGAGCTGCTGAACTTACCCGTTGCATCAATAGTAAAAGGCACAGTGATGATTTTGGTGACGGTACGGTTTACTTTTATGTAGTTTTGGCAACCTGAAAACAGCCAAGTTAAACTAATGAGAAATAAGAGTTGCTTTTTCATGGTTTTTAAAAATTTATCCCAAAGCTACCCGCCACTACGATGGGCCGGATCAGGGAGGTTTGTACATCCAGTCGGAAAATCCAGAGTTTCAATCCCGCCCCCGACGCCCAGCAGCAGCGGATTCTTGTTATTCAGCGTCATGTTGATGGGCGTCGCATCGGCCGAATCGTTGTAGTGAACATCAAGCGTGCCCTTCTGATAACCGGCGTACACGTAGTAATTGGCGATTTTGCCCTGTTGTCCGGCGTAGAGCCCGCCCTTATGCGTCGTAAGCTCGGCGTACCGGCCTGCCTCCAGCTGCTGGTAGAAGTACTCTACCGAAATCTTGTAACGGGAGTTTGGCATGATGTACCGGGTCAGATCATGCCGCAGGCCACCGCCCAGCAGTTTGACTTTGCCAAAATCCTCCCCGAGGTCGAACGCAACGAACCGCCCCATGAACTCCGTGCCGAAAATAGTGCCGATGGTGATCTGAGGTGCCGCCAACGTATAGCCCAGTACGCCCAGTCCGGCCGGGAACGTATAGGAGGTACCCTTGTCGCCCTGCACACTCACGGTTTCGGCGGGGCCCAGAATGGTGGATACCCGGGCCGTTTGCTCGGGCGAGAAATAGCGCTCGGTGGTTCCGGTAAAGTATTTCAGCTGATCGCTCACGATAAAGATACCGTACGCCGGTTGCTCCCAGATACACATGAAAACCACTGTCTATGGAGGTTTTGTGAATCAGGCCCGAATTGAAGGTGGAGGTGAGGACGTCGGAAAGTGGCTGCAGATAGCCCGAGGCGCTGGGGCCGGAGTAGCTACCTATAAATTCATCTACCTTTTGGGCGTTGGCCCCCAGGTAGGTACCCTGCGCTAGTAAGATCACAACAGCAAATCGGGCTAGCCAGTTGCCGGAATTTTTCTTAGAATAAAAGGGAGATGTGTGCATGATCGAAGTTGGTAAATGTCTGTACGAAATTACCCCCTCTCCGGTAGCTATCTCAATACCCTGCTGAGGGTATTTTTCGTATATTCGCTGGCGTAATGTTCCTCCCTTCCTAGTATGATACAGCCTGGCAGATTGTGCTTTTGGTGGATGGCCCTCCTGGTGGGGGCAGGCGCGGCGGCGGCTCAGCCCGCCGTGCGCATCGGAGACGATTTTGACCAGCTTTTCCTGACTACCCAGGTAGCCTTGCTGGAAGACTCTACCCACAAGCTTACGATTCGGGAGGTAGTGCGCATGCCCTTTACACCCAACAACAAGGCTTCCATTAATCTCAGTTTTACACTCAGCTACTATTGGGTGAAGTTCCAGCTGTACAACCCCGATTCCAGCGGGAAGCAATTGCTCCTGGAAGTCGAAAATCCGCACCTCAACAAACTGCGGCTCTACACCGAGAAGGACGGCACGATACGCCCCGGCCCACTCACCGGCGATCATTTCCCTTTTGCGCAGCGTCCGGTGCGTCACCCCCATTTTTTGTTTCCCTTGTCCCTGCCTCCCGGTGTGACGACCTATTACCTGTGGGCTGATAAGCACGGCGAGCAGCTGCAGATCCCCCTGCGGCTGTGGCGAAGAGAAGCGTTCGAGGCCACTACCGACCGGCGCTTCCTGCTGGTAGGCAGTATGCTGGGCATCAATTGCCTATATGGGATCATCAGTCTGTTGGTGTTTTTGTTTTTTCGGCAAAAAATCACCTTTTACTATTGTCTCTACACCATCTTTGCCGCACTTTTTCTGGTAGCGCACACGGGACTAGGGTTTGAGTACCTTTGGCCTGAGGCTACCTGGTGGGCCAGCGCGGCGCGGCCTACCTGCGCCATGGGGATGTACATTTTTACTCTCCTATTTGCCCGGAGGTTTTTCAATTTATCCGGCGGTCACCGCTTTCTGGATTGGTTTACCAAAGGACTCATTGGCCTATTTGTGCTACTTCTGCTGGTGCTATGGGCGCACAATCCCGCCCTGCATGTGATCGACGACTACTGGTACAATCCCGTTTACTATTCCGGGGAGGGATTACTGGTGTTTATGAAGGCAGTCAATCTGAGCGCGTTTGTTTTTTTGCTGTCTCTACCCCTAATCGGGATCTACTTTTATTTCCGGTATCGAAAGATCGAAAGCCTGTGGTTCAGTCTGGGCAATACCATGCTACTGGTTGGGGGAATATCGATTATTCTGGTGTTTGCGGGCTACCTTCCCGACAACTACATCACCCAAAATACTCCTCTGCTGACCAATGCCCTCGAAACGGTAATCATGTCGTTTCTGCTGGCCAATCGGTTCAAAAACATCTACCAGCAGAATGCCGTCATCGCGGCCGACCTGGCCGAGCAGCGGCGGCAAAACGCGATTCAGTTGCTGGAAGGGCAGGCGCAAGAGCGCAAGCGACTCTCGCAGGAACTGCACGACGGCCTGAGCCTGTCCATCGCCAACATCCGGCTGCGGCTATCGTTGATCGCGGATAGGCTGAATGGCGATAGCCGGGAGGCGGATGCCTTGGTGGAAGATTTGGGGCAGGTAGGGCAGGATGTACGGCAGTTTTCGCACGCGCTATCCCCCATTCTGCTCGAACGCCACGGCCTGGTGGAGGCTCTGGACGACCTGCTGTTTGGTACCCAATTGGCCCATCCGGACCTCGCAATTGATTTTGAGCAGGAGGGTTTATCGCAGGAAAGTCTCCTGCCCATGGTGCAGCAGTCGGTGTACCAGATTGTCATCGAACTAGTGAATAACACCGTCCGGCACGCACAGGCCACCCAATTGACTATACGTTTGACCCAAAGCCCGACCGAGCTGGTCCTTGACGTAGAGGATAATGGCGTGGGATATGAGCCAGGAGAAGGCGCGCCCGGGATAGGCCTGGCCAATATCCACTCCCGGGCCGACTTGTTCGGAGGAAGTTTTCGGGCCGAGCGGCTTTCGAAAGGGATGCGACACGTATTGCGGATTCCGGTCTAGACGAGGTGGTTTTCGTAGGCAAACTTCACGATGTCGGCATTGGTGTGCAGTTCCAGTTTGCGCAGGATATTTTTCTTATGCGTATGCACGGTATGTTTGCTGATAAAGAGTACCTCGGCGACCTGACTTTCCGTAAGTCCATTGACGATAAGAGGAATGATTTTCTTTTCCTGCTCGGACAGCAGCGAGATGCGCCCAAAGACATCGTGCCCAAAGGCGGGCTCGGCGAAGGGAATTTCTTCGCCGTGGTAGCGCAGGGCCTGCTTGCTCACGAACACCTTATGATCCAGCACGGTGGTGAGAGCCTCTTTCCACTCGGCTTTGGTGGCGTCTTTAAGCAGGTAGCCGCTCACGCCCTGTTCCAGGGCTTTACGCAACATACCGGGTACATTGTAGGAGGAAAAGATCAATATTTTCAGTGTAGCAAATCGGGCTTTCAACTCGGGCACGATGTCCAGTCCACTTTTACCGCCAAAATTAAGATCCAGGATCAGCAGGTCGGGATGATGGGCTTCGCATACCGAAACCACCTCTTTCAGGGTAGCCGCTTCGCCCACTACTTCAAACTCGGGCAAATGACTAAACAGCAGACGCATGCCTTCCAGCACTACGGGATGATCGTCGGCAATGATGAGGCGCGTCATGGTGGTTTTTGAAAAAATATGGGCTATGAAAGATACGAAATTTATCTTTTATAGCCCATGGTCTTACTTAATCAAAAAGTCCAGATCCGCCGGAAACTATTGTTTACTCCAAAAGCCCCATCACCGCCGCATCGCCCACTACGGCGGAGGCCGGACGGGGATGCGCGGTGGTGAACACTTCCAGGTCGGTACGCGGCAGCATTTTTACCAGCTTTTCGTCAATGGCACCGGTAGCGTCGGTGGCCTTGCTAAGGTCTAGTTTGAGGTACCTAGCCATGAACGGGTACATGGCCTTGCGCTTGGAGGGGCCGTAGTCGTGCTTTTCGTCCGCGAAATGCGCGTTTTCCACCCGGTTTTTCTGATCGTAGAGCGCGTATATTTTCTGTATATGCGGAAACTCCACGGTGGGTACGTTCAGGGTCCAGTCGCCACCGTCGGAAATCAGGAGCATGGGGCGCGGCGCGGCCAAAGCGGCTATCTCGACGTTATTGGTTTGAAACTCGCCCTTTTTATGAATCGGCATGCCACTTTCGCAGGTACACCCTCCGAAAAAGTGCGCCGATACCATCACGGTGGGTACCGCTACTTTCACCCGCTCGTCGAGGGCCGTGAGCAGGAAGGTTTGCGTTCCCCCGCCCGACTCCCCCGTCACGCCTACCCGCTCGGGGTCCACGTTGGGCTGCGCCAGCAGGAAGTCCAACGCCCGGATGTTGTTGATGGTTTGGAGTTTGAGTGCTTTCGGAATTTTGTGCTCGCTCTGTTTGGAATCTCCGTAGCCGATCATGTCGAATGCAAACACGATAGCTCCCATCCGCGCCAGCAGCGCCGAGCGCACCTGCGCCGGTTCGGCAAAGCGCGGGTCGTTACCGTGGCCGTGCGGACACAGGATGGCCGCGTAGGAAGTTAGCTTGGCGGTGGGGCGGTACAGATTGCCCGTCACGAATACCCCCGGCATGCTTTCAAAGGCCACGTTTTCCACCGTATAGCCATTCATCACGCGCCGGCTGTGGACGATGGGCTTGGAGGTAGGTTTGGCTGGAAGGGGCATCAGGTCCATCCCTTCCAGAATATTGGCCCGGATTTTATCCGCCCGGCTTTTCCATTCGGCCAGCGATTTTACTTCATTTTTTTGTAAAAACTCCTTGCCCTGCGCTTCGGTAAAGTAGGCCCCCTGGCAGAGCTCGACCTGGGCGAAGGAGGGAGAAGTCAGCAAGAGAAAGGCTATAAAAATCTGGGCAATTGAACGCTTCATGACTTGAAGAGATAAGAATGATATGTCGGACCGTAATTTCTTCTAAAATGTACTCGTATAAGGGAAAGAGTGGTGAGGAATACTCATTTTTCTTCTCCGTATGCAAAGTTCATAGAGTGCGAGGCGAGGTACAAAATTGTTACCACAACCCTACTCCGTAGGCAATCCCTCCCCATAACGGGAAGCCCGGAGCCAGAAAAGGACTAAACCGCAGCTTGATAATCTGGACATTCCTGGTACCTACCCGATGGATTCTGAATCCGGCCAACGCCTGCGCGGCGGCCAATACGGGCCGGGAACCAAAGTCGGGGAGTTTGTACCGATCCGGGAACAGCGTTCCGGCCAGGCCGGCCTCGAAGTAGTACTCCCACCTGTGGTACTCCGGCCGGGGATCACAACTTGCTTTGCGACGATTCAGCAACGTGCAATGGGTGAGCGCACTACCGAACGAATAGGCATTCCGGGCCGTACTGACGCTGGCTGTCTGCCGGTACAGACCCAGTCCGGCCTGTGCGTTGAGAAAGAAACTTCTACGGTAGAGGAATGGCGTTTCCAGTGCCAGCATGATCCCCTGGCTGGCTCCGAAGGCTTCGATACTGGTAGCCCGTTTTACGGGTGTGTAGCGGGGCTGGGCCTCCGCGCTGCAAGTTGGCAGCAATAAGTAGAGTAAAATCGTTAGTTTTGGGGACATAGCATGGTGCAGAAGGGTACCTATTCCCTAACGATCGTTTGTGCCTTTTTTATTTTACTATTACCCGCCAATCCTTCATCTTTACTTTACTTGTCTGTTTTTATTACACTTTATCAACACTTACGCTTCATGCATTATAACGTTACTTTCCGCAAAACCCTATTTTATCTCCTTGTACTACTAGGTACCCTACCGACCATTGCCCAGACCACCGTCGACTTCAAAAAACTCGACACCTACTTTGCCAACGCCCAGAAAACCTGGGGCGTACCCGGCATGTCGGTAGGTATCGTGAAAGATGGTAAGGTAGTATTTGAGAAAGGCTATGGCGTAGCCAAACAGGGTACCTCAACGCCCGTAAATGATAAAACACTGTACGCTATTGCTTCCAACTCCAAGGCCTTTACCTCGGCGGTGATGGGTATGCTGGTGCAGGAAGGAAAGATCAGCTGGGACGATAAAGTGCGCAAGTACCTGCCCTACTTTGCCCTGTACGATACCTACGCCGGCGAGAACGCCACCATCCGCGACATCCTGAGCCACCGCGTGGGGCTGGGTACGTTCAGCGGCGACATTGTGTGGTATAATTCGGATTTGACCTCCGAAGAGATCATCAAGCGGATGAAGTACCTACCCCCCGGCTACGAGTTTCGGGCGGGCTACGGGTACTCCAACGTGATGTTTATTACGGCGGGCGAAATTATCAAAACTGTCACGGGCAAAACCTGGTACGAGAATGTAAAGGAACGCATCCTGGACCCGCTGGGCATGAACCGTACCCTGGTGAATATTGATCAGGTGGCCAAAATGGGTAATGCCGCCTCTCCTCACGCTTTGACCGAAAACAGTGTGCATACGCCCATCCCCTACACCAGCTGGGAGGAGATTGCGGCCACAGGTGGGTTGTTTTCCTGCGTGGATGACCTGAACAAATGGATGATTTTTAACCTCAATAACGGCATTCACGGCAAGGATACCCTACTGACGGCCAGTACGCGTAATATGGTCTGGACGGTGCACAACGCCTTCGCCGTGGATCGCACCAAACCCAACGACTACGGCACCGCCTTTGCGGGCTACGGCCTGGGCTGGGGCCTGCGCGACTATCAGGGCCACCTGAAAGTATCCCATACCGGCGGCTACGACGGCATGATTACTTCCGTGAGCATGCTGCCCGATCAGAAGCTGGGCGTAGTGGTCCTGACTAACGGCCTCAAAGCCCCCATCAACGCGCTGGCTCACTATATATTTCGACGCTTTTCTGGGCCGCCCCGAAACCGACTGGTCTCAGAAGGACCTGGACCGGGCCAACCAGGGCTACGTCAGACGATACCCGCATCGCCGAGCGCAAAGCCCAGCCGCGTAATGGGTACCAAACCCAGCCTACCCCTGAGTGCCTACGCGGGTACCTACCATACCGACCTGTACGGCGACATGACGGTAAAACTGGTGAATGGTACGTTGGAAATTGGTTTTGAACACAGCCCTACGCTCAATTCCAAACTAGTCGCACTGGCACTATGATACTTTCAAAATGGAGTGGAAAACGCCCCGCCCCTGGTTCACGCACGGTACTGTCCAATTCACCACCGACAACAACCAAAAGGTAACGGGCATCGAGTTCGACGTGCCGAATGATGATTTCTGGTTTTATGAGTTGAATGCGAAGAAGGTGAAGTAAGGGGATGCTAAACCTACGCTCAGGTTATTTCAATGCTTCAAAATCGTGACTTTATTATGCTAAGATATTTTCTTTTTCTTTTAATCCTGACAGGAAACGCCCACGCTCAGTACCCCACCCGCTTCGAAAGCAGTGGCGGTACCCAAACCCCCACCTACGCCGAAGGCATTGCCTACTACCAGCGGCTGGCGAAGGATTTTCCGCAGATTCAGATGCAGGCCAAAGGGCTCACCGATAGCGGCAAACCCCTGCATCTGGTACTGTATTCACGCAGTAGGGTATTTGACATAGCCAAACTCAAAGCCCAGGGCAAGGCCATTCTGCTGATCAACAACGCCATCCACCCCGGCGAGTCCGACGGCGTGGATGCCTCCATGATGCTCCTGCGCGATGTAGCCCTGCACCCGGAGCGTTTCCCGCAGCTCGATAGCGTGGTGCTGGCCATTATTCCTTTTTATAACATCGGCGGGGCGCTGAACCGCAACCGTACCAGCCGGGTCAATCAGGACGGGCCGGAGGAGTACGGGTTTCGGGGCAATGCCCGCAACTACGACCTCAACCGCGATTTTATCAAGGCCGATACCCGCAACGCCCGCAGCTTTGCCGCCATTTTTCACGAGCTGGACCCGGATCTTTTTGTGGACACCCACGTAAGCAACGGCGCCGACTACCAGTACGTCATGACGCTGGACTACACCCAGGAAAACAAACTGGGTGGTGTGTTGGGTGATTTTCAGCGAAATACTTTCCTGCCCTACCTCTATACCCACATGAAGCAAGCGGGCTACGAGGCCACGCCCTATGTCAATGCCTGGGGACAGACGCCCGACAAGGGTTTTGTGCAGTTTCCCGACTGGCCCCGCTACTCCACGGGCTACGCGGCGCTGTTCCATACCATCGGCGTCATGACCGAAACCCACATGCTCAAACCCTACGACAAGCGGGTACAGGCTACCTACGCCTACCTGCAAGGTACCGCCCAGCTACTGGCGCAGTACCGCCGCCGGATTTTGCAAATGCGGAAAGAAACGAAGGAGGCCGTCAAAACGCAGGCGCAATTTCCCCTGACCTGGCAGGCCAACCGCGACAAGCCGACCCAGATTGAATTTAAAGGCTACGAGCCGGAGTACCCACTCAGCGAAGTGAGCGGGCAAAAGCGCCTGTACTACAACCGCGACAAGCCCTTTACCAAAACCATCCCATTTTACAATCAGTACGAGCCGGTGGAGGTGGTGGACAAAGCCCACGGCCTACGTGATTCCGCAGGGCTGGCATCAGGTGATTGACCTATTGAAACTGAACCGCGTACAGATGCGCGCGCTGCCCCGCGACACGGTGATGGAGGTGGAGGTATACCAGGTTTCGAACGTGAAGACTTCATCCCAGCCCTACGAGGGCCACTACTGGCACACATCGGTAGATCTGAGAAAAGAAGTACAAGAGGTACCCTTCCGGCAGGGTGACTGGTACATCCCCGTCAACCAGGAAACGAACCGCTACATCGTGGAAACACTGGAACCGAAAGGCGTGGATTCGTTTTTTAAATGGAATTTCTTCGATACGATTTTGCAGGCCAAGGAAGGGTACTCGGCCTACGTGTTTGAAGACCGAGCCGCGGAGCTACTGAAAGCCTCACCCGACCTGCAAAAAGCCCTGAAAGAGAAAGTAGCCACCGACGAAGCTTTCGCCAAAAGCGCTGACGCCCAGCTGGATTTTATCTACGAGCACTCGCCCCACCGCGAAAAGGAGTACCTGCGGTACCCGGTGTTCCGGGTGGGGGGAAAATAATCAGGGAAAAATTGAAGTCAAATTTTATTTATAAAATAGTGCGTACAGCTATCAATATCAGTTTATTGATCGAAGCAGGCACCTGGCTATCATTACTCGACTGCTCGCTTCCTTCGAATATACTGGTGCTGGATTGATTTCGAATGATTTTGCTTTTGGAACAGAAGAGGCCATTAATCGTGAAACCACATGGTACACGGCCTCTCCTGCACACTTTGCCTCCTGGCTTACGCGATATCAGCCATCTTAGCGGCTCCCTTTCCCTTTGCTATCTCAACCGATAGACACGGGAGGCGGTGACGGTACCATCGTGCTCGATGGCCTTGACCTGAACCAGGACGAGCGTTTTCTTCCGTGGATTCAGGACGTGGGCTTCGTCGCAGCCCGTTATGCCCAGCAGCAGGGCGAATGTCAGGATTTTCTTCATAGGGCCAGTCGTCGTTTGATTTTAAGGTGGTACGTATGGTTGGGAGCGAAAACCGGCTCGACTTCCCCGACTTCCTGCCCATCCAGAAAGACCTTCAGGATGCGGGTGTTCTCGCGGATTTCCTTCAACTTGAAGATGATGACGTAATAAACGGCGTAGTCGGATATTTCGCATCCCCCGAAGGTAGTCTGACGGGACTGGCTGTTGGCCGGTATTGTTACCAGCAGGAGTAGCATCGGTAGCATTCTTAAGTATCTCATAGACATAGTGTTGTTATAGTATGTAGGGCATATTTTCGTTCGGTGTAATGGCGACGGAAGGCACCACACCTGGCTCGATGAGGTTAATCTGGCGTCGTCGTTCCAGACTGCCGGGAATGTCGCTGCCGACGGGGTGAGCAATTCATCTAACGCCAGTAAGGCATCATCGCCCGGCTAAAAATGGGATCACGCTCGCGGCCATCGGGGGTGCGTATCAGGATATCCCCTAGCGATGAACCGTCATTGGGGGCATTGGTAAAAATGATCCGTGAGCCGGTAGGGTCAAATCTCGGATGGAGATCATTGGTGCCAGGGTTCTTGTTTTCCGACAGACTTATTTCTGTGCTGGATGCCAGCGTGTAAAGAAAAACCCGGGCATCCAGCTGCCGGCCCTGCGGGCTTTCGAAGGCCTCTACGTCACGTGAGTATAGCAGTTGGGTGCCGTTGATAGAAAATACCGGATTCCCCGAGCGGCCCGCTGGAAGTACGATTGTTCGGGCAACAGCTCCGGTAGCGGCATTCAGGAGCATAAACTGGTTGTTGTAGACGTTGCCGCCCGTGGTACGGGCCACTATCTGCCCCGTAGCTTCGTTCCAGTCGCATCCAGCAAACAAACGGCCTGCCGGTGCCTGCGCTACCACTCGTAATCCCAGCCCGTCTGTCCTTACGGCATAAAGCTTATCGTTGCTTGGATACAGGAGCTGGGTACCATCCGGTGACCAGCTGAATGACAAATCCAGCGAAGACACCCCCGCAATGGGCACCGTTGTGACTTTCCGGATGTTGCTCCCGTCGCGATTCATGCGGTATACCTGTGTTTCGCCATCAACATTAGAAATGAAGGCTATTTCCTGACGGTTAGGGCTAGCAATTGGACGCCAGTTGCTACCAAACCTGGTCAATTGTATTGACTCCAGGGTATTGGAAGCTGCAAATATTTGCAATTGCCCCCCTTCGGTCTGGCTTACAAAAAGATACGAAAGATCGGGTACAGCCCCCGTCCGGAAATTCCAGACTGGCCCAAAAGTGGCCGAAAACTTATCCTTGGCTACCACCTGCCAGTAGTAAGTGGTATTGTAAACGAGATTATTGATCACCAGAGAGTCGGCTCTAATGCCCGACGCCTGCGGTATCAATGGCGACTCCCCTTCACGGAATAGGTACACATCGTACGTTAGGCTGTCGCGGTTGGGGTCGGTAGCCTTCCATTTAAGTGTTAGCGAGCGATTGTTGATGGCGACGGTGCCGGTGGTAGCCGGCAAAACTAACGTTGGTCGGTTTGGGGGACGATTTTGTAGTTCGTCTGTCGTCATCAGGAGGTCAAGCGCTGTCACCTTCCCAAACTCAATGTTGATGGTACTGCTCTCGTTTCGGAACCCCTGCTTGCTGGCTTGTACGGTGTAGGAGCCTACTGGAAGGCTATCCAGCTTGAAACTGCCGCTAGAGTCTGTGTCAACTGATCGGCCACTGGGGTTCAGCCGGATGAGCGCATTGGCTACGGGCTGCCGGGTGTCCAGATAGAGTACCTTACCGGACAGACTGCCGTACAGGTTTGGCTCTATGTATACTTCTTCGGTACAAGCCCAGAGCCCACCCATCAAGATTATGAGTAGCGACCAAATAAGGGAAATACCCGATTGTTTACCTGATTTCTTTGATAAAGCGGTTATATATCGGGAAGCGAATGTATGGCTGGTCATGGTGGTTGCTATTGAAAGGTATAAAAAATGGTGTACTAGTTGCCCGTGGATGACCCGGTGGTGACAGGTGCCAAAGGTGTAGATCGGCGCGAGGGGGTGCGGCCTAGGTAAAAGACCAGCCCTCCGCTTGCCCTCAGGAAGTAGTCGTTGTAGCGCCCGGCCTTAACCCCATCCAGAGAGCTGTCCCGGGCCAAAAGGTTATAGTCCAGCCGTAGTTGCAGGGCCAGGTTTCGGCTCAGCAGATGTTCTACGCCAAGCCCGGCGCTCGTTTTGAACATGAGATCGCCCGATAGTTCGGTGGGATTGGAATCGTATTGTTTCATCATTCCTCCACCAGCATAAAAAAACGGGGTGGTTTTCTGAAAAGGCAGAGCCCGGTACAACAGGTGGGCTTCCAGCATGGAGAATTTGACATCCAGAAAATTGGCCGTCTGGGCATTGCCAGTCCCCGCTGACACCTGTACCAGCAGGTTGGGTGTTAGGCCCAGGGTGGCGGCCAGGCCGTAGCCGCGGCCTATGCGGGCATAGTTATAGTCGCCCTGGTAGCGCATCAGAGAGCCAAAGGGCTGCACACTCAATACGGGGCGCTCGGCTATATTACGTACCCCATATACGTCGACGCCTTGCATCTCTGTTTTTTCCTTTTCGTACTCGCCTAGCGCCTGGCTCAACAGCTCGGGATTTTTATCATCGGCCGTCCACAGATTGTCGCGGACCCCTTCGAGTACCAGGGCGTGCACCGCCTTTTCGATGGCTTCCGATACGGCCATTTGGGCGGGCTCGGTGGTGGTAAAACCGGTTTCGGCTTCGAGTAGGCGTTTAAACCTCACGTACCTGAATATCCCCCCATCCACCGACTGGGACAGAATGGTTTTGGAGGTATATACTGTTTTCAGGATTTTCCCCGAGCGGGTAGCCACCGCTCGCAAGTATACGGTAACCCGATCCTGCCGGTACTGCGTAGAGCCACCGGAAGCAAAATAGCGCAGGCCGGCTCCACCGGTGATCATGTTGGCGTCATAGGACACGATACCGCCCTCCAGAATCACCCCGCCGAAAAGCAATGGGGGCAGATTCTCGGACTGGTTTTGGTACTGGGCCATGCTTGATCGCACAATCTTGCGCTCGTTGAGCAGGTTACTAACGTTTTCACGTTCAATTACCACAAACCAACCGCTGTCGTCGAGCGCTTTCAACAAGATGTTCGTAGCTCCCTGGGTAACGGCAGTGGAGAAACTAGTTCCTACTTCGGAAGGTTTGTATTGGCCGGTCTGATCACGGAATTTGTAAACGGCCGCTACCAGTTTTTCCTTTGGGGCGGGCAGTTTGCGCAGACTTGCCGTGAGGCTTGTTTCTTCGCCCAGTCGGGCACCGCGCGGCTTGGTGGGTTGCATAAAATAAGGGGCGCAACCGTACAGTGAGGCCATAGTGAGCCCCAACAACAGGTGTTTTAAAAAGGTGTACTTCATGGAATTGGAGAATAGCACCCACTACCCCCGTAGGGACTAATGGGCTGGGTTGGAGAGAAGGTTCAGGTTTTCAGAAATAAGGTACGGTGATGGTTGTTTCACCACCTTTCCCATCGAAGATCCGGATCTGAATCCCATCGCTGGCATTCCGGATGTTTACCTGAAAGTCACCAAATTGAAAATCGCCCTCCTGTAACCCTTCCTCGCCAAACTGCCGGTCGATGATCTGCCGGGAAATTCGACTTAGAAGCTGCTGGTTGATGCTCTGGGTGAAATTGTCCAGTTGGGACTGCTGCCGGTTGAGGCTGCTCTGCGCGGTAGGAGCGTTGGGATCTTTGCTCTTGTCCTGGGCCTGGGCCGAGCCGATCATCCACTGGTAGTTGAAGTTGTTGCCGCCAAAGGCCGGGTTTACCGGTCGGTAAACCAACGCCTGACCCATCGAGAACGCGCAACTGCTCAGGAGGAGCGTTCCCGTGATTAGTAAGGATTTTGTCATTGTGTCGAGTAAAATTGAACTGTTAAATAATTAAGTTAACGTGTTTGAATTCAAATGATTAAAAGTTTAAAGTTGATCTAATAAATTCCGGTACCAGCCTGATCTTCCGACCCGAGCTGCTTCTGAATCTCCTGGTAGTTCAGGACGTACTCCCGAGCTAACCCTACGGCGTTTTCAGCCAGAGCTTCCGTGTTCCCAAGGCGGGGCTGGACAAACTGCTGCCATACCAGTAAGTCATTGATTGAAATAGATACCAGGCTAGCCAAACCCGGCGTAGGGGATTCGTCAATCATGATCGTGAAGAGGTTTTCCAGGGCATCGTCCGCCCTCTTGGTAGAATCGCCCTGGGCTACCACCGGCAATACCGACCACTGCTGATAGAAAGACTCGTAAAAATCCCGTCCCAATTTGGTGCGGGTATTATCCAGTACGAGGGTATAACTGGCCGCATCCTCAGTCACTAGGCCTTCTTCCAGCATGCCTGAGTCGTCACTAACGGTTTCTTCGGAGATGTCTTCAACCTCCTGGGCATGGACGCCCGTGGCGATCAGGTAGGTGAGGCTAACAAAAAGAATCAGGATGCGCATGGTACTAGTTTGTGTGAGATGTGTCAATTAGTGGTTACTACAAAGGCAGGACTGGCAAAGCGGTTGCTGTCTATGATCAGGTTCATGCCGTTTTGTTGCTCTATTTTCAGGTTAACGCCCAGGGTGCCTATGTCGCCCGTCAGTGAATTACTTCCCACACCTTGCACAATATCCAGTGTTTTTCCGTAGGCCGAGATCCCCGTCATGTTCACCAGATCGCCGCCGTTCTGCGACACGGTAAACTTATTGGCGTCGCCCGTTACACCCATAAACAGACTATTGCCTGCTCCCGATTGCTGGAAAAAAAAGTCATTGCCGGTGCCACTAAGGTTAAGATGCAGTTGCAGGTTTCCTCCCCCCTGCATAGCCTGAATGCGGTTATTGGAGCCATTAGTACTAAAAAGCAGCCGATCGCCCCCACTTTGCGCCGCTATCAGGGTATTGGCAGCGCCGTTGATCTGGAACGTAAGCTGATTTCCGTTGCCATTTTGTTCTACCTGCGCCAGACTTATCTGACTGGCGTTGGGCGACTGACTGGCAACAAAGTAAGCTCTGCCTCGGTCAGGGCGTCAATCTCCCGCGTGAGGGGGGTGGGCGTCTGCGCCAGAGTGCTCAGGCCGGTCAGACAGAGAAAGGTAGTGATGAGTAAGCGTGCTCTAATAGATATATGTAAATGCATATCAATCGTTTTTCTGTTTAACAACCACGGTATTGTTGCCGCTCGTTTGGGTGATACTCACGTTATTGCCCTTTCCCGACTGCTGCACCGACACCTGATTGGAAGCGCCTTGGGTGGCCCCGATCTTTTCTTTGGTCACGATCACCGTCCGGTTGGTTCCTTCTTCGATAATGGTTTGGGTCACTTTCACCGAGTCATTTTCCATGGTGGTGGTGGTAGTGACGTTCCGGGGAGTATTATCCTGGTGCTCTTTCATGGCAGCTGAGTTGGTTTGGGGCAAGCTGTTTTTCAAGGTATCCGCGACAGGGGTTGTTTGTGCGTGCGCACTTAAGGCCATGCCCAATCCCCCCGCTACAATCCATGCACTCACAAGTCGTTTCATCGTTTTTCTCTTTTTATTAGCATCTGTTTGTTTCTAAATCCTGTTTTTCGAACATCTTGAGCCCAGTTATTGGGCCATGCCCGTACTTTCATTCGGTGGTATATTCTTTCAAAATATTGCCGACCTGGGAGATACACTGCCACGGTATGCCGTAGCGGTACCCACTCGACCAGGTACCCCGGCGGATCCTGAGTGCAAGCCAGCAACAGAATGAGCAGGTTTCCATTGCTTTCCTTTGGGGGACTTTCCTGAGAAAAAACCCGTTTCAGGTACCATCACCAGATCGGCAAATTCTTTATTGCCCTGCACCTGCGAGCTTCCTGCACAGGATGGCTCGTGTGTTGCCAGGCACCCCCGGTGGCTACCGGTCTGGTTGTTTTGTTGATATTGTATTCTTTGACCCGCTTTTTGGCATCATCCATCTGCCCGATGGACTACTAGCCGGTTTTCTTTCAAAATAGGGGAAAACTGAACACCCAAGTTCTGTGTAGTGGGTGTTACGCCTGGATTATGACCGAAAACAAAGACTGCCCGGAGTGGCTACGGTAAGAATTACTTTTTTCATGATAAAGTAATATCAAGTAGTATGGACAAGAAGAAAAATTTGAATTTGTGCTTAAGATAAAGAGGGGAGGCGTACGCCTCCCCTCTTTTAGCTTAGGGGGTAATTGTTCCACCCTGCGTCACCGTAGCGGTGTTGCCGGTACCGTTCTGGACGGACTCTATGAGATTTAGATTCCCGGTCTGCGAGAAAGTGGCTATATTCCCACTACCCGTTTGCAGAGCCGGATCGCCCATGGCTAAGCCACGGATGGTATTCCCGTCACCCTGCTGAAGCACGCTCATGGTATGGCCCGATCCGGTAGAGGTCTGCTGTACGTAAAGTTTGTTCCCCAGACCAGTTTGCAATGCATTGTCACGGCCGAAAGCTGTTACTGGACCTTTGAAGATGTTACCGCCATCGCCGTCCCTGGGCAATCTCAGCTATGTTACTACCCGCCCCAGCCTGTAAGAGATACGCTTCGTTCAAGCCACCAGTTCCACCCTGGGTAATGGTGGCCTTATTGCCACTAGATGCAGCCAAATAACCTTGGTTTAAAGCGGCCTTGTTAGTATTCGAACTCTGCGTGATACTTGATTCATTTCCATTACCTACCTGGATACTTTTGGCATCATTGTTATTCCCCGGTTGAATTATAACCGATTTATTAGTACTTCCTTCCTGGATGTTTTCTGCATGATTGTCATTGCCCGCTTGATCCAAATCTGAATCATTACCACTACCACCGTACTGAGAAATATAAGAATCATTATCATTTCCTGATGTGCTTACAAGTATATCGTTATTGTCTCCAAATTGGTTATTAAAAGCATCATTACCATGACCTGATTGGGTTACAGTTGCTTTGTTGAGATTACTATACTGGTTGGCAATAGTTTTGTTTCCATTGCCTGTTTGGTTTATTATAGCCTGGTTTCCTTGATCTACTGGTAGGCCGGACTGGCCTTGGGTGATCCAGGCTTCGTTGTCCAATCCCGACTGCGTCACCTTCGAAATATTACTGATACCATTTACGGTCACCGTGGCTTCATTGCTTTTAGTGGCCCCGGTGGGGGAAAAGTCAGTGCCGATCAGTTGATTTACCTTCACGTCGTTGCCGCTACCGGTGGTGGTCACGGTAGATTCGTTGGGGTCGAGTGCATCGTTGCCATTCTGATTTACAGTTACGGTACTTCCTAACCCGGTGGTATTCGTTGAGATGATGGTGGACTTGTTGCTGGTACCCGCCTGTTTTACGGTGGCAGTGCTTCCGCCGGTTCCCCCGGTGCTATTCTGGGTGATACTACTGCTTTGACTCGCACCCGCCTGCTGTACATTCTGGGAGTTACCCGGGCCCGTCTGATTGGTGGTAGAGGTGTTGGACTGAGCGTAGAGGGTCATGCCAGTGAGAAGCATGGCCACGGTAAGGATTACTTTTTTCATGATAAAAGAAATATTAAGTAGAATGGATAAAAAGAAAAAATTGAATTTGTGTTTGAGTTATAGAGGGGAAGCGTAGGCCTCACCTCCTAGCCGTCAGGGAGTAATTGTACCTCCCTGAGTAACAGTGGCGGTACTTGAACCAATCTGTGAAGATTTGATTAGATTGGAATTACCAAGCTGCACGAAATTTGCTATATTTTCACCACCAGATTGCAGAGCCGGATCACCCATGGCCAATCCTCGGATGGTGTTACCATTGCCACCCTGATAGACGGACATATTCTGACCTACATTAGTACTGGGTTGATCCGTGGTCTGGCTAATATACAATTTGTTGCTATTGCCATCCTGAATCGCCGGAGCTCCTACTGCGCCCGGTACTGTTTGCCCAGTAGTACCATCTACCGATGCAAAACCGCCAAAGAGGTTGCGACCATAGGTACCTCCCTGCGTAATTTCCGCAATATTACCGGCACCTTTAGCGGTTCCCATATCGGTTCCCATTTGCTTGAGATAGACCGCATTGAATCGGGTTGCACTAGTCCCCCCCTGGGTTATTGTGGCTTTGTTACCATCACTCAGCTGCTCGAGTTTGGCAATGGCCCGCGCATATCCCTGAGTAACGTCGGCTTCATTCTTGTTTCCTTGTTGCAGAATATCAGCATTATTTCTAAACGTTGTCTGGGTAATTTCAGCATCGTTGTCATTGCCTACTTGCTTGATCTTTGCTACATTAGATACATCAAAATCATTTGCTGCGCCACCGGTCTGTGTGATTTTGGCAAGATTATACAAACCATTCTGATCAATAAAGGCCTGGTTTCCACTACTTCCCTGATTAGGAGGGAGATTCCCACGAGTTTGGGTAATGTAGGCCTGATTGAAATCGCCCGTCTGTAGAACATCAGCAAGACCATTCGTTCCGGCCTGCGAAATCTGTGTAATATTTTTCATTCCCACTACTGTGACCTTGGCTATGTTGCTCTTTACGGCATCAGCGGGTGCAAAAGAACTATTGATCAGTTGATTCACCTTCACAGTATTTTCGCTTCCGGTGGTGATTACTGTAGACTTGTTAGGAGCGCTTGCGTCTTTACCATTCTGATTTACTGTTACGGTACTTCCTAAGCCGGATGTATTCGTTGAGTTAATGATGGACTGGTTGCTGGTGCCCGCCTGTTTTACGGTGGCGGCGCTTCCGCCGGTTCCCCCGGTGCTATTCTGGGTGATACTGCTGCTTTGGCTCGCACCCGCCTGCTGTACATTCTGGGAGTTACCCAGGCCCGTCTGATTGGTGGTAGAGGTGTTGGACTGGGCGTAGAGGGTCATGCCAGCAAGAAGCATGGCCATGGTGAGGACTACTTTTTTCATGATACTGCTTAATCAATTAGAGTGAATGGATAATTTGTAAGATCTTCAAAGCACCTTCTATTCTTAAATACACGTGCGTATAGTACACAAAACTCCCTTCTTCTGAAATATTTACAAAAGTTTTTGTATGAAAAAATTAAATAAAAATAAATGATATCGATACCACTATATTCCACTTTTGAACGTATATAATTCCTGTATCCTAAGTAGAAATATGGTAGATAGAAGTAATTATTTTAGGAAAAATATCCATAGAACTAAAATCAGTTCAATTACCCCAAAATGAGAATTTAGATAATTTCTGCTTGCTATCTTGCAAAACTTTGATAGCTATTGGCATAAAACAAATGAAAGAATCCCATGAGGGAATTTACAGCTACAAAGAAAAAAGATAAGACCATGAATTCAGTATAGCAAGCAACAGTTAAATCATATTATGCACCTTTCGACATAATGTATTTAAGTAAATGGGCCTGTATACAGGAGCAGGAGTGTCAGAATGGCTCGGAGAATCCACGGGGAGGTGGATGTTCCTGCTAGCTGGGCTGGCAATAGAGCCAGAAATAGGGAAGTGTATCAAATTAAAGAGCAGGTTGGATATGTTTCTCATAATGTTGGAGAGAGTTATACAGCTACATTTAGGATAGAATTAGTTTTTTTTTGAACTATTGAGGCACAAATATTTAAAAATTACTATTTACTACCTATCGTAATTTTTACGATTTTATTCAGTATGGTAAGAAAATTGACGAGAGACAACGATATAGACAGTCAGCGAGTGTTTTATGGTTTTTTTCAAAATATATAACCTATTTTTATTTAAATTTTCAAGAAGTAATAGTATTCTACTAGCTAGTGGTCAAATAATAATCAACTGCCAGGCTAAACAAATCACTTGTTCTATGAATGTCAAATTTATCCCGGATGTGCTGCTGATGCGAATAGATGGTTGTATGAGCTTTTTGTAGATCAAAAGCTATTTCCTTAACGGTACGTCCCCTGGCAATCAGCAGCAAAACCTCTCTTTCTGCATCCGTCAGACTGCTGTACCGGTCTATGCCTTTCTGTTCTCGGTAGGTATCGAGCAGATAATCAGGTTTTACTATAAACTGGTTATCTGCTTCCTCCAAAATAAGCGTCTGGATTACATTCAGAAAAGTGTCCGGAGCACAGTGTTTAGAAATAAAAGCCGAGGCACCCGATGCTATAGCTTCCTGAATCATTTCGGGCTTATCGATGGGGGATAGAAGAACAATTTTTCCCTCATAGTTATTTTCTCTCAATTTTGTAACTAAGGAAAAACCAGCTGATCCATCTTTTATATGCCGTGAAACAATAACGACATCCGGCTTCTGCGACTGACAAGCTTCGACAGCATTATATACATGAAAAGTAATGCTTCGTACGTTCCAATCCGTATGTTGACAGATATATTCTTTGAGCAAATGGCCTAGCAGCGCTTCTGCTTCAATAATTAGAATTGATTTTCTGAGAGAATTTGTGACATAAGTAGGAGTTTTCATGAATTTCGTGGAATGGTGGAAATGGACTGCTATACTACTTAGCCTCGATGAACGAAACTCTAACTGTACTTGTGTCAAAAAACTGTCCTATCGCTCACTCCTCAAATTCTCCCTCAACCAGTTTCTTAACTTATTATGTTCTTCAAAATATAAAGTAGAAAGTTATAAGAATTATTTTACAAAAAAATATTCATATGGGAAAAAGTTATCAAGTGGTATTCCTAATTTACGGGCTTACCACACAATTCCTTTTTTGTATACTTTCGACTACTTTTTCTAAGCGCTGTCTTCTTTTCTTCGAAACCTTTTTTTGCCCTACGTTTCTACCTACTCAGAGAGAGTACTCTCTTTGAAGTATTTGCCTCAGATACAGGCCTAAGTTCCTGCAGATCAAGGCAAGTGTCTTTTCCTGGTGTGGAGCGTTGGGCTGTTTCCAATACCTATCTCTTTCTTATTTCTATTGATAGTAGAAAGAGGCGGATATCAACATTACACTGTGTGTCAAAATCAGGCAACAAACTTCGTACTAGCCACCGACGAAGCCTTCGCTATAAACGCTGACGCCCAGCTGGATTTTATCTACGAGCACTCGCCCCATCGCGAAAAGGAGTACCTGCGGTATCCGGTGTTCCGGGTGGGAGGGAGGTGAGGAAGCTATGCGTCGCCTTGCCGGAGTACGTGAAAGTACTTTGACTAAAATAAATCTGGTGATTGTCGTTATATTAGTAGGAAAAATCAGGTTGCTATGATTCTGGAAAATGGATTTCTGATAAAAACCGTGGACGGCATGACCGAGGAGATGTTCTTCGATCTGTGTCAGGCTAATTCAGAACTGCGCATGGAGCGCGATCAACACGGAAATATTAGTATTATGTCGCCAATGGGGCTAAGTTCAGGTAACTACCATTCAAAAATTATTGCCCAACTTTGGTTGTGGAGTCGATCGTACTCAGTTGGGGCAGGTGTTCGATTCATCGGCAGGGTACACCCTACCAAACGGAGCTGTGCGCTCGCCGGATGTATCCTGGCTTACTAACGGCCGTTGGGAAAGCCTGTCGGAAGAAGAGCAGCGTAAGTTTGCCCATATCTGCCCAGATTTTGTGGTAGAAGTCCGCTCTGAAACCGATCGTTTGAATGATTTGAAATCCAAAATGGAAGAATACCGTACCAACGGCTGCCGCCTGGGCTGGCTCATCGACCGCAAAGGCAAAGCCGTGCATATCTACCGGGCGGATGGTAGTATCGAAACTACCCAAGGGGAGCCAATGACGCTATCCGGCGAGGATGTATTACCGGGGTTTGTGTTGGAGCTATCCTTCTAGCTTCCGAGAAAAGTACCTACATGCCTAAGCCTACCCTAGAACTGGTCGTGGCCCACTACCACGAAGACCTCCGCTGGTTGCGGCGAGTACCGGCCGTTTTTCAAAAAACAATTTACTCCAAAGCCGAACCGCCACCACTGCAACCCCATCTACCCTTGCCCAACGTGGGCCGCGAGGCGCATACCTACCTGCATCATATTGTGAGCCGCTACGATTCTCTGGCCGACTACACGGTTTTTTGTCAGGGCAAACCCTTCGACCACGCCTACGATTTTCACGCCAGCCTGCGTGCGCTCGCCGCCGATAACCTGCCCAAAAAGCCCTTTACCTGGCTAGGGCACATCATTGATACCGATACGCCCAACGGAGTACCTTGTTCCGGGAATGGTCCAAAAACGAAACGGGTACTGGGCTGGATCTTGCCGGTTTTCATCGTGAACTTTTCGGTAGGAAGGGCCGGAGAATATATCCCTTTGTGTTGGGAGCGCAGTTTGTGGTAAGTCGCGAGTTGATATATAGCCGCCCTCTTTCATTTTATCAAAAAGCGCTTGCTCTGAGCGTTTCCTTTTCCGAAGCTGCTCACTGCTATGAACGCATATGGGACCGGGTATTTGGCGTAGAAGGCATTGATCGTGTGTGGCTGGGCGGGCGGAAGACAGTGTATCTGAAGCGGGTGAAGCGGTTGGAGTAGGGATACTCTCTACCCGCGAGTTACCCAATAGTCCCAGATCTGAAACATATCCAGGGTATTTTCGTCGGCGTCAATGTTGCTGAGTTGGGAGTACTTGACGGCTACCAAAAAGCCAGTCAGCTCAATTTTCAAATGAAAATCATCGCCCATGAACTCCTCCGAGTCGCCGTGCATACCCACCACCGTCACGCGTTTGGCTTCGCTGCCTCCGCCTTTTTTGGGCAGGGTGGCCGTGGCTTCAAATGGGAAGTTCAGGCGGTCGTTCAGGGTTTCGTGCCAGCCGGAGCTTATTTCGTATTCGTCGTAGGTGTCTACGAGGATTTCGTTGTCGAGGATGTGTTGGATTTCGTCGGGAGTTAGCACTGGGTAGGATAGTAGTTGTGTTTTTGATCACTGCCTTCTTTCCGGGTAACAATCTAGAATTGGAACTAGTTGATCAGTCTGTATCCCGCTTCGTACCCTCCGGCATCAGATCAAAGTAGGAATCTCGCCCGATGCATTCCAAGATTTTTTCGGCCAGGTAGTCTAAATCTTCTGAACGCTCCAAATTCATTCCGTCACAACTAAAAATCCCCGCCCGAGATTCGGGCGGGGATTTTCATGGGGCAACGCACAAATTATCGTCGGGTCACGACCACTGATATGGGAACGCAGATCTTAGGCGGACACGCGGAGCAGTTGGCTGGTGGTGTCACCAGGATTGTTTGGGTACACCCAGTCAAACTATCCGTTAAGGTAAGAGTGACAGCTCCCCCCGAAATCAGGAACGAAGAAGACTGGTAGGGTACCCCGTACGTTAGGTTGGCGGCCGTTACACCTCCCGAAATGGAATACGTGGTACCACTGCCACCGGCCGGATTAAGGGTAAAGGTGAACGTGTCATCACTGTTGTCGTTGGGAGTATTGTTGCTGTTACAAACCGTTACGGTAGCATTCGTAATCGGTTGGGATACCGTTACTCTTACAGAAACCGTGTCCTTACAGCCTCCGGCATTGGTCACAACCACTGTGTATATCGTAGTGACCGCGGGCGTAACCGTGATACTCGCAGTAGTAGCCCCCGTGCTCCATAGGAAGGTAGCACCTCCGGACGCGGTGAGCGTGGTGCTCTCCGAACTACACAGCAGGGTATCGCCCAATACCACGCCAATCGGAGCCGGGCTGACATTTACATACACCGGGCAGCAGTTGCCGGTGGCACACCCTTGTACCGAACTGGCATTAAACAGGTATATGCCGGTGGTGGTGGCCAGGTAGGTTTGGGAAGTAGCACCGGGGATTTGGGTGGCTCCGTTGAACCATTGGTAGGCCGACAACCCAGGAGGTGCCTGAAGCAGCACCGATTCGCCCTGGCAGATTTCGATGGGTACCGTCACACAGGCACTGCTCGTGGTATCGGTACTATAATTAAGCTCGTTGATATCGGTAATCGTAGCCACATTTGTAGAAACGCCCACAGAGTCAACATTAGCCACGATGGTGAGTACCAATTGGGAAACGGTGGGATTGCTCAGGGCACTACCCACGGTCCAAACGCCTGTGGTCGAATTGAAATCCGTACCAACTGGTGCTGTATGGGATACGTACGACAGCCCGGGTGTGAAGGTATCGGCAATGACCAACCCCGTGGCTGTCAGCGAGTCTTTATTGGCCGTGATGGCCAATGGTAGCAGACTGCTGCAGCGAATACTAATCTAAGAATTGCACCCATGGAAACAAACAAAAATATAATATGTAACTTTATATGTAAAAAAGCCACTCAAAGAAGAATTAAGTCAATATTTTTTAAGATTTAGATACAAAAATAGAGAGCCTGACGAAGTGAATCACCAGGCTCTCTATTTTTGTAAAAAGGGTTTTAATTTCTGCTGCGCTGGCTATACGTCCACCATGCTTGGCTCAGGCGATAGGATGGTGTCTTCGCCCAGGAAGTGTTCGATGTGATGGGCGCGATCTTCTGTTTTATACAAGATACCTTCCAAAAGGTTTTTAGTGCCGAAATCATCTAATTCGAAAGCCTTCTTTATCGACTTGCGCAACTCAATGGCAATGGTTTTCTCAGCTTGCATGTCGTTTTTTAAGCTTTCCCGAATCCGGAACACCCCTTCGGGTTCATGTTCTACGTAGGAAAGTTTGTATACATTTTCGGGGTGGCAGGTTGGGGCTATGCCCATTACCGTAAGCCGCTCCGCCAGGGCATCGTATTGCTCATGAACTTCGGTGTAGTTTGCTTCGAAAAACAAGTGCAAATCCCTAAACTGGGGTCCTTCTACCAACCAGTGGTGCTTGTGATATTGCTGATAGAGGGTAATAAAGGAAGCCAGGTGCTTATCCAGTTCCTTGGCCATGGTGATAGCGGTGCTTTTGGGCAACCCGACCGGATTCCCCTCATATTCTTTTTGATCTCTTAGCTTGTCCATAGGTGTTGTAATAAAGTGTTTTGGTCTACTGATTAGCACCGTACCAAAAGCATTCCATCGGATGTCCTTTATATAGTACCTGATTTACAGCCGAATTTATGCATATTTTTCCCCAATCTGCGTAGGATTATGGCTACCTTTGCCGCTCATTTTTTAGTCATAAAACGAGTATACGCGTGGCCTGGTACCATACATTTTTTGAAGGATTGCCTCAGGTAGCCTGGAAACAAAACCAGGAAGAAGATTACACGGAATGGGAAGTGGACTTTCTGGCGGATGTACTCGAACTTACCCCCGGTGGCCGCGTACTCGACGTCATGGCCGGCTACGGACGCCACGCGTTGCCGTTGGCGCGGCGGGGCTATGAGCTGACGGGCATTGATATTTCCGAGGAATATTGCGCCGAATTTGAACAGCTTGCCCAAGCCGAGGAGCTGCCCGTGACGGTGCTTCGCGGTGATTTTCTGGTGGACGGTCATACGGCTGGATTACCCTATGACGCGGCTTACTGCCTGGGCAATAGCTTCAGCTTTTTTCCAAGGGGAGAGATGCTGAAATTTTTACAAAAAATCTCAGCCCAGCTGCAACCCGGCGGCCGCTTTGTGGCGCACACCCAGATGCTATCCGAAAGTGTCCTACCCCATTTTCAGGAACGGGACTGGATGCAGGTGGGGGACGATATCCAGTACCTGGCCCGTAACGAATACGACGCCCTGGAAGGAGTGATCAACGCCGAACTTACCTACATCCGGGGTAGTGAACGCGTGACCCGGCCCATCAAACAATACATTTTTACCCTCTCCGAAATGGCCCACCTGATGCAACAGGCCGGCCTCACACTCACCGAATCCTTCAGCACTCTCGACGGCGAACCCTTCACCCTGGGCGACGAACAGGCCTACTTGCTGGCAGTGAGGGAATAATGATAGAATGAGTGAATGTTAGAAGATTAGAATGGTGTTTGGGTTCTTGACTTGCATATGCTTGCCAAATAATAGGTTGGCCGTTATTGTAAGATAATCGAATATTGATTGTCTTACAATCAAAGATTTATCCACCAATACCGGCAACAAATTTCCATTCTATCATTCACTCATTCTTTCATTCAATCATTGGATTAATGCGGTAGCTTGGTTCGGATGGCGCCGTAGGTCCAGGTACCGAGAATGGCACTCAGGAGGGTAACGATCACGGCCAGAAAGCCGCTCCCGATTTGGGCAAAGAGGGGGCCGGGGCAGGCACCGGTCAAAGCCCAGCCCAGGCCAAATAGCAACCCGCCGTAGATCTGCCCCTGGTGGAATAGCTTGGGGGCTATCTTTACTTCGTCGCCGGCGAGGGTTTTGATATTGAACTTTTTTATCAAAAACACCGAGATAATCCCCACTACCACCGCCGAACCGATGACGCCATACATGTGGAAAGAGGCCAGGCGAAACATTTCCTGAATTCTGAACCAGGAAATAATTTCGGCTTTTATAAAGACAATTCCGAAAAGTATCCCGACGATCAGATACTTACCAAGGTCGGCCGTGTATTCGGGGCTCGATTGTTCATTCTGCTGGTCGGACTCTATTTCCTTTGGCCAGGTTGGAGTCAGTAGCAAGGCTTCTGTCTCGGACTTACTTATACTACTGGTTTTCATTTGTTTTTGATAAGGTGAGTTAGTTACACAAAGCGCATCAGATAAGGAAAGAGCAGGAGCGTTCCCACAAAGCCCCCAATCATGAAGCAAATGGTAGCCACCAGGGAGGGCCATTGTAGGTTAGAAAGCCCCATGATGGCATGTCCAGAGGTGCAGCCTCCGGCATAGCGGGTACCAAAGCCTACCAGAAAGCCTCCCAGTACCAGGAAGATCAGGCCTTTGATAGTGAAAATATTCTCCACCGCAAAGATCTCAGCGGGCATCAAGCCCCTGAAATCGGTAATACCGAGAGCTGCCAGGTCGTTTTGCGTAGAAGTGGCAATCACGATTTCGTCGGGATTCGCCAAAAACTGTGTCGCCAGGAAGCCTCCGATCAAAATACCGAATACAAAAGCAAGGTTCCAGGATTCTTTCTTCCAGTTGTAGTCGAAGAAGGGGAGCTTGGCCGGAAAACAGGCGGCACAGATGTGGCGCAACGAAGAAGAAACCCCAAACGATTTATTTCCAATAAGGAGTAGGGCAGGCACTGTAAGCCCGATAAGGGGGCCCGCTATATACCAGGGCCAGGGCTTGCGAATCAGTTCAAAAATTTCCATTAGATCAAGTAAGTGAATTTTTAGCAGGATTATCTATATATACGCTATGCGTTAACTAGTATCATTTCCTTACAAATTAAAACCTGCATCCGTACCAAAAGGTTTCGGAGAGACTTAGTGGTTTAAGAAACGTGGGTGTTGGGATTCGGGATAGGTTCGCTGACCGGAACTCCGGCCTGAACCATAGCTCCGTAGCCTCCATCTATGTTGACAATATTGTCGTAACCACGCGCCTTCAGAATAGAGGCCGCCACCATGGAACGGTACCCACCGGCACAATGCAGGTACAGGGTACCTTCCTTCGGAAACTCAGCCATGAGTTCGCTGATGTAATCCAAAGGCAGGTTGGCAGCTCCCTCGGTGTGGCCGAGTCCAAACTCGGTGGGCTTGCGTACATCAATAACGGACAGCGTGTGGGTTTTGAACTGCTCCGCAAATTCCTCAGCCGCCACCGTGGGGATACTATCCGTTTCCCGATTGTCGGCCTTCCAGGCGGCAAAGCCACCTTTCAGGTAGCCCAGGGTATGGTCGTAGCCTACCCGAGCCAGACGGGTGACCACTTCTTCTTCGCGGCCAGGCTCCGTAATCAGCAACAGGTTTTGTTTCAGATCCGGCACCAACGCACCCACCCAAGGAGCAAAGCTGCCATCTATGCCAATATTGATCGAGTTTGGAACAAAACCCCTGGCAAACTCACCGGCGGCGCGGGTATCCAGAATCAGCGCGCCGGTTTCATTGGCCGCCGCCTCAAAGGCCGCCGGACTGAGCGCCTGGGCACCACGTTCCAGCACATCATCGATGCTATCGTAGCCCTGCTGGTTCATCTGCACATTTTGGGGGAAGTACTGCGGTGGCGCACCCAGGCCGTCGGTCACCTCCTTGATAAACTCCTCTTTGGTCATATCGGCCCGCAGGGCGTAGTTGAAGAGTTTCTGGTTCCCGAGCGTATCGGACGTTTCCTTGCTCATGTTCTTGCCGCAGGCCGAGCCTGCCCCGTGGGCCGGATACACCACCACGTCGTTGGGCAGCGTCATGATTTTGGTGCGCAGGCTATCGTAGAGGTGCCCCGCCAGATCTTCCATCGTGAGGTCGCTTTTCTGGGCCAGGTCCGGACGGCCCACATCCCCGATGAACAATGTATCGCCGCTAAACAAGGCCGTTTCTTTTCCGTTTTTATCCAACAAAAGATAGGAGGTAGACTCCATAGTATGCCCCGGCGTGTGCAAAGCCCGGATGGTGATGTCGCCTACCTCAAACTCCTCGCCATCGGCAGCAATGTGGGCTTCAAAGCCCGTTTTGGCATTGGGGCCGTACACAATCGGAGCGCCCGTTTTGTGGGAAAGGTCCAGGTGTCCGGACACAAAGTCGGCGTGGAAGTGAGTTTCAAATACATACTTGATCTTCACATTCCGGTTTTTTGCTTTTTCGATATAGGGAGCTACTTCGCGCAGGGGATCAATAACCGCAGCCTCGCCGTTCGATTCAATGAAATAAGCCCCCTGAGCCAGGCAACCCGTATAAATTTGTTCTATTTTCATGGTTGTTCAGTCTTTTTAATAAATGCCTTACTCTAAGGACTTGTGCAGAAGTAGTTTACATGACTTGATTGGTTTGAGAATTATTTAATTTCTTATTTATCAAACACTTAGAAAAAGCTAATGGCTATTGGCTACTTTTTTTTTCAAAAGTTCTTTCTGCTGGCGGTCAAAAGAATTCTTTCCATAGAATAAATACCGCCATGGCTAGTACAAACCACCCAAAACCTAGTTTGAGTTTCTGGCCGGGAATAAACCGTGTCAGGTAGGAGCCTAGGAAAATACCCACGATCGAGAGGGTGGTGAATAAGCCCAGAAAGGACCAGTCAATGGCCTGCTGGCCGATGTCGCCCATGAAGCCGATGAGTGACTTGGCGGCGATGATCAGGAGTGATGTCCCCACGGCCATTTTCATAGGCAACCGGGCCAGCAGCACCAGAGCGGGTATGATCAAAAACCCCCCGCCTGCGCCCACGATACCCGTCAGGAGTCCCACACCGCCGCCTTCGAGGGCGATGAGTGGGTAATTGAAGTGCAGATCTTCCTGCTCCGACTCCGAACCCGATTCCTTTTTCTGGCGGATCATTGAATAGGCTGCCACCAGCATAATCAGCGCAAACAACCCCATGATGCCCTCCTGTCGGCTCAGGCTAAATCCCCCCTGCGTAAAGATGGGATCAGGTAGGGCAGGTACAATAAATTTACGGGTAAGGAAAACCGCGATAAAGGACGGAATGGCAAAGACCAAGGCGGCTTTGTAATTGACCAGCTTCTTTTTCATGTACGTGATTGAACCCACCAGCGAGGTTGTACCCACCACAAAGAGCGAATAAGCCGTAGACAGCACGGGGTTGATTCCCAGCAAATAGACCAGTACCGGAACTGTGAGTATACTCCCCCCTCCTCCGATCAGCCCTAAACTGACTCCGATTAAAACGGAAGCCATAAATCCAATTATATTCACAGCAAGCATGGTCAATGAAAATATAAGTAAGATACTAAGAAAACACATCTCTTCCGGAGATGTACTTGCTCTACATCTTACTTACAAAAGTAACCAAAGCCCCGGAAGTGGTCTGTAACATATATCACAGAGCTCTTCCGGGTGCAAGAAATTTTTTGATAATTGAATGAATTTACCTCCGCAACTGCCTCAGAAGTAGCTACACGTGGGAAAGCTTCCAGCGCCCCCGGCGAAACACCATAATCGCCAGAATGGCCAGCAGCGATTCACCGATGGGAACGGCCGCAAATACCCCGATGGGCCCCCATTCCAATACCAGGGCCAGGAAATAGGCCACCGGAATTTCCACCATCCAGAAACAGATGAGGTTGAGGTAGATGGGGGTACGGGTGTCCCCGGCTCCGTTGATAGCCTGAATGACAACCATCCCGTAGGCGTAGAAACCGTACCCCAGACAAAGTACCCGTAGCGTGGAAACGCCCGTATCGGTTACCGCGGGACTACTCGTAAACCACCCCACGATGGGCTCGGCGGCCACAAAGAAAAGCAACGCCAGCGATACCAGAAACCACATGTTGTAGCGGGCCGTTCGCCATACCGACGCCTCGGCGCGGTCGGGGTGGCCGGCTCCCAGGTTTTGACCTACCAGGGTAGCGGCCGCATTGGCCATACCCCAGGCCGGAAGAAGCGTGAATATAATGACCCGGATGGCGATCGTATAGCCCGCCACCACATCACTGCCAAACTCCGCCAGGATGCGCGTCAGGAATATCCAACTAGCCGACGAGATCAAAAACTGACTGGTACCGCCCGACGCCAGCCGAAGAATGTGGACGATATGCGCGCGATCGGGCACGAAGTCCGACCACTTGATCGAAACGGCATTTTTGGTATTATAGAGGTAATACAGCTGATAGCCCACCCCCACGGTACGCCCCAAAGTGGTAGCAATGGCGGCTCCCGTAACGCCCAGTTCGGGGAAAAAGCCTATCCCGAAAATAAACAACGGGTCGAGTACCATGTTGAACCCATTGGCGATCCAGAGCGACCGCATAGCCGCCGAAGCGGCTCCTGCCCCGCGCAGGGCCCCGCTCAGTGAGTACAACAGCACAATTACCGGACTGCTCAGAAATTCAATCTGGGCGTAGCGGGTACCTATCTCGATGACCCGGGCATCGGCCCCCATAAGCCGCAGCACGTCGCCAGCGAAGGCAAAGCCAAGTCCACCCATGACGAGGGAGATTCCCAGGGAAATCAGGATGATCTGCCCGATCGACTTCCCGGCTTGGTCGGCGTTGCCTTCACCCACGCGCCGGGCCACCAGGGCCGTGGCTGCGGTACTTAGCCCGATGGCTACGGAGTAGATCAGCGTAATCACCGACTCGGTGAGGCCCACCGTAGCGACGGCTTCGATGCTGACTTTGGAAACAAAAAAGACATCTACCACCGCAAAGAGCGATTCCATGATCATTTCCAGGATCATAGGGACGGATAGTAGGAAGATGGCGCGGTTGATACTGCCGCTTGTATAGCTTTGCTCGGAGCCATCTAAGGCCAGTCGGAGCAGTTGAAACCACTTTTTCAAGGTAATTGGTAGTTGGTTTTGAAGCACAAATTTCCTGAGGAACTACGGATGCGATGGGCTTTTATCCAACTTGGGATAGCCTGGCCCGACAAGAAATTAAGTACCTGTATTTTGAAACAAGAAAGAAGACACTTGATGTAACAAAGTGTCCTAAGGCGTAAAGAAGACCGAAAAGTATCGGCGGGTGGGCGGTTTCAGACCCGAGGGAGCAGCTTCATAGGCGTAAAGATTTTTACAAATTTAGAAAATAGCCCCCGATAAACACCAGGGGTTGGTTCGGATTTTACAAAAAGTTAACCATAACTTAGTATACGGTCTGGGGGGGATACCTGAACTAATCCGGCGTAAACGGGGTTATTCTCAGCCTGTCTTTGGTGAGGTTACCCGGTCTTTTGGTTCTTATAGCCATGAATTAGTTGACGAAGAAAAAGGGTCTAACCTGCTGTCGCTGACAGGAATACTATTTATTTATACTGAATGATTGATAAAAGACAACTAAACTCTACGGCCAAAAAGCAGGAAACTGCCGTTCTGGTAGCCGTGAGCCCGCAGCGCCAAAGTCCCGAAAAAACCAAGGAATATCTCGATGAACTGGCGTTTTTGGTCACGACTTTGGGCGTAGAAACCGTACAGACCTTTACCCAGAACCTGGAACACCCCGATAGCCGTACCTACGTAGGAAGCGGGAAGCTGAAAGAAATCGAAACGTTCGTTAGGGCCGAGCCCGTGGATATGATCATTTTTGACGATGATCTGTCGCCCTCGCAGGTTCGCAACCTGGAAGCTACTTTCGAAAACGAGGAGATCAAGGTGCTCGATCGGAGCCTGCTGATCCTGGATATATTTGCGATGCGGGCCAAAACCGCCCAGTCCAAAACCCAGGTGGAACTGGCCCAGTACCAATACATGTACCCCCGCCTGACGCGCCTCTGGACCCACCTTAGCAAGCAGAAAGGCGGCGTGGGGATGCGGGGACCTGGTGAGAAGGAACTTGAAACCGACCGGCGGATTATTAAGGACCGGATTACGTTTTTGAAGGAAAAACTCGAAAAAATTGATCGCCAAAGCGTTACGCGCCGTAAGGAACGCGACCGCCTGGTGCGCGTAGCACTGGTGGGCTACACCAACGTGGGAAAATCCACGCTGATGCGCCGCCTGGCCAAGGTCGATGTCTTCGCCGAAAATAAGCTTTTCGCCACCGTGGACTCCACCGTACGCAAAGTATCGGTAGGGAATATACCCTACCTGCTTACGGATACGGTTGGGTTTATTCGCAAGCTACCCACCACGCTCATCGAGTCCTTTAAGTCCACGCTGGATGAAGTGCGCGAGGCGGATGTCCTGCTGCACGTGGTGGATATTTCGCACCCGTCCTTTGAGGAGCAGATGGAGGTGGTAAGTAGCACGCTGGCCGAAATCGGCGCGGGCGACAAGCCGACCATTATTGTGTTCAACAAAATAGACCTCTACCAGCCCCCGGCCGAAACCGAAGATTGGCACGACGAATTTGATGAAGAGCCGGTGGTGAATGAGGCTTCGATTGATACGCTGATCGAGCAGCTTCGCAAGAGCTACCACGCCCGTAAGGCCGAGCACGTGGTGTTCATATCGGCCGAGCATAACGAGAACATGGACGAACTCCGGCAGCATCTTTCTGCCCTGGTGAAGGACAAACATTTCCTGATCTATCCCAATTGGCTGGACGTAGGCAACTACGATACGGATTATAGCACAGATTTAGAAGAGTAAGCGTTTGGTCAGGAATTGAAAATTCCCGAAATTCGCAGGCCGAAACGGTAACCTGATGACCCGAAGGTGTGGCTATGACCCCGTAGTTCAACGGATAGAATAGAAGTTTCCTAAACTTTAGATATGGGTTCGATTCCCGTCGGGGTCACGCTTAAATTATTATAGTCCTGTAAATCAATGATTTGCAGGACTATTTTTTTGTTTGCCATTCTTTTATGGATACTCAGTCTCCTCAGTGTATCCCTCTTCCCCCCAAGCCTGTCAAGAGGAAAATCTCGTAAATCTACAAGTTTCATAAAGTTATAAATTAGTGAAAAATCGTCAGCTAACCTGGTTTTTTGTTGGCTAGAGCTGCCGAGGTTGGCGTACCCTTTTAGGGTACATATTTGCTGCTATGTACTAATTCAACTTTTTTTTGGTTAAAATGACCCTAAAACGTGAAGAAGTAGATTCTGCCAAATTAATACATAACTACATGATTTTAAGATAGTTACTATATTATACATAAAAAATATTTCTAGATTATCAAATTTTATTTATTTTTGACTAAAAAATAAATAAAATTGGCACCATTATTGATGATTACCAATTCTTTACCAAAGTGCAAGATGTTAAAAGTTGCTTAAGGAACTAGAAGCCGCTCGGGAGGTTGCTGGATTGGTAAGCAAAACCAGTAAACAGAATGAACCGGGAGGGGCGAATGAGACATGAATGACGCCTACTTCCATGGAGTTCTTGTTTTGTAATTTCAATAGACTTTAATTTAGCAGCGTTATGCAGTTATTATCAAGTAAGCTAAGGATAGACGTCGGAAGTCGTCTGATTGAGCCTGATAGAGTCAAAAAGATTAAGCTAGGGGTGAATGCTCCGGTAAACACCCGCCTTTGGATACTCTATTTTTATGGATTTGAACACAACGGGGTAGAGCGTCTGATCGACATGTGGTTTTACAGTTCGGAATCCAAAAGATCAATAGAATTAAGCCAGCTATCCAAGAAATATCCGCATATCGAGATAGCATAAGCAGAATACCTCCAAATCCTCCCATTTTTAGGATAATCCCTGAAAATCAGTACCAAAGACAACCGATTCCGCGGATCTTGCTGACCTTACAAGTACCGAAGTCTTTCATGACCTTCGGTGGATTTCTTTATATTCCGGGTATGTCTTTCTGGTCGGGTACCCTGATCTCGTAGGACATATTGCCCGGGATACGGAGGCTATACGTGGCCGAATTGTTCAGCCACGGGTTGAGCATCCTCAATTCCTTGTAGGTAGTCTTGTGCTCCTTGGCAAAAGCAATCAGATTGGTTTCCTTCGATATTTTGATGGTCTTGAATTTGTAGGGCTTGTACTGATCTTCGGGCCGGAGAAAGTAGCCATATGCTTTCGGATTTTCCAAAATCAGCTTAAACGCGATAAGGCGGTACATGTAGCGTGCCGTTTCGGGGTTGAGGTACATGTCCCAAAAGTTGTCTGTCCCCTGACTTTTCAGAATATTTTTAGTGCCACTAAGCCCTTTGTTGTAGGAAGTTGCTACCAACGACCAGCTTCCCAGTTGTCGGTGGGCCCATTTTAGGTAGCGGCTTGCGGCCTCGGTAGCAAGCTTGGGGTCGCGGCGCATGTCGGCGTCGGCGTCCATATGCAGGCCGTAGTCGCGGGCGGTAGCCGGCATAAATTGCCACATGCCCATGGCACCAGCGTAGGAGAGCGCGGTATTCTGAAACTCGCTTTCGGCCACGGCCAGATAAATAAAATCAGTGGGAACCCCTTGTTCGCGTAAAGTTTTTTCGATCAGCGGACGCCAGCGTTCTATGCGCTTCAGAATAAAAATAGTGCCGGAATGACGAAATGTATTCACAACCAGCTCGTATTCCACCCCCTCCCGCACGTCCTCACGGCTTAGTGGTACCGGCTCGCCCGCAAAACTCAGGGTGTCGGGCAGATGGGGCATAGTGATGTGCTGAGGCGGATCGGCGTTCAAGAGCGTCGCCTCTTTGGGCCCAATTCTTGCCGAATCTTTTTTGGAAGCCGAGGATTCATCGGTACTACAGCCCCCCAGGAACAGGATACCCGGTAACACAAGGTAGCACAGCGTAGGCAGAGAAATAGGTAAAATCTTCATAGTGGAAGGCAAAAAAACGGGTTGTACTCTTTTGATCTCACTCAATTATACACAATTTTATGAATCTTTCCACAAGAAAAATGCAGGACATAAAATGACAACTCTTTATTTTCGTTATTCCTTAAAATTAACCATCTTTCCACAGGAACTCATTAGATTGATTACAAAATCCCGATTATGAAAAAACTATTTGTAGCATTACTCCTTGTGTCAATTGTAAGCTGTAAGGACAAAAAAAACGAGCCTGAGCCCGACTACGCTCTCGAATTTGTAGGGGAGTACTTCACCAACACAGCCGATGGCAATAATTCCACGTCACAGACGTGGGTGATTACCTCACCAGCTGAGAGGATGATTGACATTCAATACACGATTGATTACACATTTAGGAACCAGGGAAAAGAAATAAAGAGTAAAGATGTGTATACATTGACTGATATTCAGGTGCTTAATCCCAATACCTTTACCATTGATCAGGATGCCGTGCTGAATTCTGACGGGGTGTTGAAGTCCCGGAAGATTCAGGGTGAAGGGGTGAAATCCTTGTTAACCAACGGAACCGAATACATTGGCATTACGATCAAGTTTACCGACCCAGGTTCTACCACTTCCACCACTACGGATTTTCTGGAATTTAAAAGGAAGTAAACGTTGACACCTATATTTTATCAGAGGAGAGGGCTTTTGCTCTCTCTTTTTTTATGGAGCAGATATCTGGTTTAGTTAAAAGAAAAGCTTGAGTATCATACCCAAACCATACCCAATTTCACGACAAAATACCCCTTCCTCCCTCGCCTCGTTCATTCTTCCAGGCCCGGAACATCACGTCGCAGTTAACCACCAGTTCGGCGTTGCCGTCTTTGTCCACGGCGATAAGCCCGCCTTTTCCACCGGCATTCTTGATTTTGTCTAATACAACCAGCCGACAGGCTTCTCCAAGCGAGAGACCTTTGTACTCCATGAGGCAGTATACATCGTAGGCCGCCACGGCCTGCATGAAGTACTCGCCTTCGCCGGTGCACGATACCGCACAGGCACTATTATTGGCATAGGTACCACTACCAATGATGGGGCTGTCGCCTATTCTACCGTAATTTTTATTGGGAAAACCTCCCGTGGAAGTAGCTGCAGCCATATTTCCGAAGGTGTCCAAGGCTACGGCTCCCACGGTGCCTTTGCCCGTATTGCAGGCTGGGATTTGTGATTTTGCCAGTTGTAATTCCTCAAAACGGTCTGCGGTATAGAAATAAGCATCTTCTTCGAAAGGTATTCCCTGTTCCCGAGCAAAAGTTTCCGCCCCTAAGCCTGCCAGAAGTACATTATTGGTTTTGTTCAAAACTGTCCGCGCCAGGGCTATGGGATTCCGGACATTGCGGACGCCGGCTACAGCTCCGGCTCGTAGGGTGTTTCCACACATGATGGCGGCGTCCATTTCGTGAAAGTGGGTATAGGTAAAGGCTGATCCGCGTCCAGCATTGAAGAGGGGATTATCTTCCAGGATGGTAACCGCAGCCTGTACAGCATCCAGGGAGGTACCTCCGTTGGCCAACAGGCCATGTCCCGCCGTGAGGGCTTCGTCCAGGGCAGCGTAGTATGTTTTTTCGGCCTCAGGGGTAATCTTCGCGGGATCTATCCAGCACGAACCACCGTGAATGGCCAGGGTGAATTTGCTCATACTTTTTCCTGCAAACCTAACACTTCGCTCGTATAAGTGCGAATTTCGTGGCAAAGCTTTGGGTTGTCTCCCAGGGACTGCCCGTAAGAGGGAATCATTTCCCGCAGCTTCTGTTGCCAGGCCTCGGACTGATAGTTTTCCGGAAAGCATCGTTTTAGCAAGCTCAGCATTATGGATACGGCCGTGGAGGCACCCGGCGACGCCCCCAGCAGGGCAGCCAGGCTCCCGTCGGCGGCGCTGACCACCTCGGTGCCGAATTCCAGAATACCACCCTCTTCCTCGTCTTTTTTGATTACCTGCACGCGTTGACCGGCAATTTCAAGTTCCCAGTCGTTCGAACGGGCTTCGGGAAAGTACTCCCGCAGGGCTTCCAACCGCTCTTCGGGCGACTGCCGTACCTGATCGATGAGATATTTGGTAAGGGGAATATTGTGCAGACCCGCCGCCAGCATGGGGCGGATGTTTTGCAGCTTCACCGAGAAAGGAAGGTCGAAATAAGAGCCTTTTTTCAAAAACTTAGTGGTAAAACCGGCGTACGGACCAAAGAGTAGCTCCTGCTTGCCTTTGATCATGCGGGTATCCAGGTGGGGCACCGACATGGGCGGCGAGCCCACGGCGGCTTTGCCGTATACCTTGGCGTGGTGGCGACGGATGATGTCCGGGTTGGTGCAGCGCAGCCACTGCCCGCTCACGGGGAAGCCCCCAAAACCCCGCCCTTCGGGGATGCCTGATTTGAGCAATAAAGGCAGAGAGCCACCACCAGCACCAATGAACACAAACCGACCGTTGATTCTACGCTTGTCGTGCGTGGATCTATCGCGGATGTTCACCTCCCATGATTCATCTTTTTGTCGGTCAAGGCCATGCACCTCCTGGTTGAAGTGCAGGGTGACGCCCTCCATTTCTTTCAGGCAGTTGAACATGGCGCGGGTCAAAGCGCCGAAGTTCACATCGGTACCGAGGGGCATGTAGGTGGCGGCTACCCGCTGATCGGCGCTACGGCCTTCCATCACCAGGGGCATCCAGTCAAAGAGTTGCTGGCGGTCTTCGGAATACTGCATTTCGCGAAACAGTATACATTGTTGCAAGGTTTCGTAGCGCTTTTTGAGAAACTCAACATTATCGTCGCCCCATACAAAACTCATGTGCGGGATGGGCCGGATAAAGGTACCGGGTAGCTCCACAAAGTCGTGTTGGGTAAGGTGAGCCCAAAATTGCCTCGAAACTTCGAAGGACTCGGCAATCTTTATCGCCTTGGAAATATCCACTGAGCCATCGGGGAGCTGGGGGGTATAGTTGAGTTCGCAGAAAGCCGAGTGACCGGTGCCGGCGTTGTTCCAGGCGTCAGAGCTTTCGGCGGCGGCATGGTCGAGGCGTTCGATGATCTCGATGGTCAGCGATGGATCCAGTTCTTTGAGCAGCATGCCAAGGGTGGCGCTCATGATCCCGGCCCCGATCAATACCACATCGTATTTTTGGGACTTCCTGATATTAGCCATTCTTTACGTCGCTGTTAGTTTTCTATTGGCGTTGTTTATTTGACTTTCAGATCTTTATAGAAAGAGTAATCTATTTGTCTAGCGTACTTACGGCGCGATACATTTTATTTTTTTCGGAAAGGGGTCTTGACTTTGCTAAAAATCCTATGCCTGATTGGGGTAGGGAATACAGACCCAAAAATTCCCCAAACAAGGTCAACCACAAAAAAGCCCGCTCAGTAAACCAGCGGGCCAATTAAGATTATTGAAACTCTATTCGGCGTGGGAGTTGGCCGAATAACGGGCCCTTGGGTGCAGCGCCTTGCCAATGATTTCTACCAGGTCGGGATTCACAAACTCTTCGTCTACCACTTCCCATTCATCGTTCCGGTATACCATTACAAATGAGTCTTTTTCGGGGAATACGATCCGTAGTCCCTGCTCACCGTTGTAGTCTTCGGGTTCGGCGGTAAGTTTTACTTGCTGGTTATTCCGTGGGTCTTTTATGATTACATCCATTGTCGCATTGTTTGGTTAAACATCCGGTTCTGCAGAATAAAGCACGGGGTACCTTAAGCAGTGTTTCACCCGATGTGCTTTGTCCTACTTCCAGGGTGCCAAAGAATTGTACCAGTATCCCAAAGCCTGGCCGTAGACTCACTAGAATTCCTTATCACCAAACTCATTGCCCGGCAGCTTGGTGCGTTTGCTCAGTTGCCGCAGGGAATAGCTGAGATTGATAAGGAAAATATCCTTTTCCTGAATGTAGTTAGTTGTGGTGAAAAAATCCCGGCCGCGGGTAGTGATGCGCTGCTCATTGCTGGGCAGGAAACCCAAACCGATGTTTTGCCACTGGGCCTGCACGGTGAGGCGGTTGTTGAGCAGGGTCTTCTTCACCGATAGGCTCGGAATCAGAAAGCGGGAGTCTTCGCCCTGCGCCGTAATGCGCCGCGACAGGTAGTTGACCGTACCCTGAACGGAGAGGGTAGGGGTAGCCTGTACGGTCGTATTCGCGTTCAATGAGTACGTCCAGGCGGCCCGGTCGAAGATAACCTCGTTCTGAAAGAGCTGCCCGGCGATAGAGTAGCGGTAGAGATTACCCCCCAGGTACAGCTTCCAGCGTTTATTGAGTTTCAGGTCGGCGGCTAGTTCTAGGCCGGTGCGCTGGGCCAGGCCGGCGTTGGTATAGATCCGACTCAGGATGGTATCGGCGTACACGCGGTTCACGCGGTTGATGATGTTTTCGATGCCCTGGTAATATACCGTGGCCAGGAGGGTACTTTCGCCCAGCTGCTTGCTCAGGCTTATTTCGCCTAGATTCACAAACTCCGGCAGCAAGCGCGGGTCGCCCTGTTCGAGGGTTTCGGAGTGCTCGCGCTCGGGTAGTGGGTTCAGGGCCAGGTTGCTGCTGCGCTGCACCCGCCGACTGAATCCGGCCCGCAGGCTCAGGTCTTCCTTGGCCCGGTATAGCAGGTTAAACGACGGAAACAGGTTATTCAGCCGCAAAGCAAACGACTGATCCTGCTGCGCGTCCAGCAAACGCTCGGAGTACTCGTACCGCAGCCCGGCGGTAAAATCCACCTTGTTGCGGGTTGCCGAATACTGGGTGTACAGACTATGGATGCGGTTGGTAATTTCTACTAAACCCGTAAACTCAGGAAACACTAGAAGCGAACCGCCGTTGCCCTGCTGCTCGCGGTAGAGATAATCTCCATTGTCCTGCTGGTGGCGGTATTGGTAACCTGCTTCCAGCTTGCCGCCCGCTACGGGCCAGCTGGCGTCGAGGTTAGCGCGGAAGTTCCGAATAGGCCGGTCGGTGGTGGTGATGGTATACTGCAGCGTATCGCGGAAGTTGGTCTGGTTCAGGTTGCGGTTGGCGGTGAAGCCGCTGATGTAGTCATACTCGTACAGGGCCCCGGCGCTGAGGGTGGCTTTGTTGGTGAAGGTATGCAGGTAGTCCAGGTTGGCGGTGTAAAACTCACCCTGCTTGCGTACCAGGTTGCTGTTGAAGTAGCTGATGCGGTTGATGACCTGCCCGGTAGTGCGGTTGGTGGTGGTATTGTTGTAGAAAATATCCGCCAGTCGGTCTTCGGTGCGTTTACTGAAATACAGACCGGCGTTCCAGCTGTTAAATGCATTGGGTACGTAGGCCACGGCCAGGCGATTGGTGAAGGTATAGCGGTCAAAACTCCGCTCGCCCTCGGACGGGAAACGGGTAATCCGATCCCCAATGGTGGTACTTACGTCGCCCACGCGTCGCCCGGCGATGTCGTTGCGGATGTAGGCCGAGCTAAGCGCCAAGTCCCAATGCTCCGAGCGGTAGTTGAGGGTACCATCCAGGCTGTACCGGCGGGGATCGCGGGCATTGTCAAACGACGATACACTGGGAAGACCTACCATACCGTTGACCAGCGCCGACCAGCCGGTTTCGGTACCTTTTTTGGTAATGATGGCAATGATCCCCGCCTTCCCGTCGGGATCAAAGCGGGCGTTGGGGGTAGTAATGACCTCAATGGACTCGATGGTATTGGCGGGCAGCTGGCTCAGTAATGTGCCCAGGTTGGCCTGCACGGGCTTGCCATTGAGTAGCACCAGAAAGCCGTTGGTACCTCGTAGACTTACCTCGCCCTCGGCGTTGACGCTAATGCCGGGCAAATTGCGCAGTACATCGGTAGCCGTGCCGCCCGCCGCCGACTGGAACTGAGCCGCACGGTAGCTTTGCCGGTCGGCTTTGATGAGTACATTGGCGCGTTGGCCCGTTACGAGTACTTCTTCCAGTAGTTTCGATTCAGCTTCCAACGCGAGGGTACCCAGGTCCTGGGGCTGACCGCGCCGGATGGTAACCTCCCGTTGGAGGGGCTTGTAGCCGATAAAAAAAGTTTTTAGGATAAATTGCCCTACCGGGAGGCCAGCCAACTGAAACCGTCCGGTAGAGTCGGAAATGGTGCCTCCCACGGCTACGGAGTCGGTCAAAGGGTACACGGCCACACTCACGTACGGCACGGGTTCATTAGTGGCTTTGTCGCGGAGTATTCCTTGTAATTGCTTTTGAGCGTAGGTGGTAGTGACTCCTGCAAGCAGGATAAGAAAGAAGAAAAAGCGGTTTAATCTCATTGCTCGCAGTTCAGTCGCGGTTGGGTTGGGTAGATAACTTTTGGTATCTACAAAAGTTAGAGACGTTTGCCCTCCGATATTACCCTAAGGAGACCGTAAAAAAGTTAGTGTTTTTGTCCGACGGCCATTTTACTTCTCCGTCAGGAGATCCTTGTAGCTAATCAGCTGAATCCCTTTTTTACGGACAAAGGCTTTGACCTTTTCGCTCGTAAACAGATCGGTGACGCCCTGCCGGTCTTTGGCTACGTTTTCGTAGCCGATATGGTGAATGGCCCGTAGTTCGGGCGTATCCAAGCCCGGATGCTCCACAAAGAGGTACGTTTTGCCGGGTTCCATTTTGTCCAGGGCTTTGATAAAACTGTTGACTTTCTCATCGGCCGTGGCGCGGGGACCTTCGAACGGCAGACGTTGCACGGCGTAGTCTACGGGGTCTATATCAATCTTGTACTCCTGCGTCAGGCGTTTGGTGAGGGCTTTTACTTCTTCGGAAAGAGCGGTACAACCCATGTGGGCCGACACATGGCTGATGCGCGGAATGTGCCGCAGGGCGGTTTCAATCTGCGCCCGGAATTCGCGCTCCACATCCTCGATTTTCCAGGCGTTTTCGCTGATGGAACGGGCGGGATAGTTTTTGTTCGGGAACACCATCGGGTAAAAGTACCCGTCGGCATCTACGAGGCTGGTGGCCTGGGTCATGGGCCGCCACTTCACCAGGTCCCACTCGCTGGTCAGGGCCAGGTGAATACCTACGTCCACACTCGGGATTTCTTTGAGGAGCTGCACGGCCTCCGGAAACCAGGGCGAAGGCACAATCACCTCAATGGAGGTTTCGATGCCTTCCTTGTAGGTTTTGACCAAAGCCTCATTGCCCGAATGCGAGAAGCCCATGTCGTCGCCCCGGACGATGAGGCGGGCGGGCTGGGTTTGGGCGAAGGCGTGTCCGGATAGGAAGAACAGTAGGAGGAGATGAGTGAATTGTTGGCGCATGGCAGGGTTTTGTAAGGTAGGTGTCAGAGCCTGTTTTCTGTTTTTTATTCTGTAAAGCTAAGCAAATTCCATTTCTTTGTGTTTAGACGGTACCGTGGGTACCAACCTTCTTTTAAGCTCCGTTGCCGCATGAATATATTCATGAATGTAGTAAGACAGCTCCTCAATCGACTGAGGTACCTCGATTTTCAGCCTTCCCGCAAAAAAGCCTTGTACGTAGTATTGGGCCTGACAATGCTATTTCTTCTGTTGACAGCCTTCGTGTTTGTATTGCCCACCACGTTCGTTGATGTGGAGTTTTCCGAAGAGGTGCAGGAGTACAACCACCCCTTGCTGGATGCCTTAATGAAAGGCGTCAGCTGGTTTGGGGAGCGGACTGTGGCTATTGGTGGGGCCTTGGCGTCGGCATTAATATTTCTGTTATTGGGTCATCGTCGGGAAGCTCTCTTCCTCAGCCTTACGCTCTTATCTTCGGTACTCAATTTTGGCCTCAAACTCCTCATCAACCGTCCCCGACCTACCGATGACCTGGTGCGGATTGTGGAGAAGGCCCACAACAATAGTTTTCCCAGTGGGCACACGGTGTTCTACGTTACTTTTTTCGGCTTCTTGATTTTCCTGATGTACCGCCTCCGGCAATTTCCTGCGGCAGTTCGGTGGGGAGTGAGCGGCGCAAGTCTGGTGCTGGTGCTGGCCGTGCCCTTTTCCAGGGTATACCTGGGCGCACACTGGTTTTCGGACGTATTGGCGGGGTTTGTGCTGGGGCTTATTTCGTTGATCGGGTTGATCTACTTTTATTTCGAAGCCATTCCGGAGACCGAAAGCTAGTGACATACCCTTTTGGATTCCTATTTAGTACCGAACTTCCGATAAACTATTCATAATACCCCACCAAGGTAGTCACCGACTCGGGTGCCATCCGAATCGCATCGCTTGCAGCTGTCGCCTTCGCCAGATTTTTCTCCCGATCGGTAGTGTAAGTGGTGAAACGCTTGTTTTTGACGGACAATCCCGCCAGAGGCAGCGTCACCGCCTGACTGGTCATGTTCACGGCCACCAATACGATCTTCTTATTCGCTTCGTCTTTGTAGCCCGATACCATGTAGCTACCCGCCTGCGCCACCGGATCGGTGTGGCCTTCCAGCTCCACCTTGATGCGCTGCATGCCGGGGCGGACAAAGCGGGCGTAATTGCCAAACGCCCACAGCTGCTTCGACTCCACTACCTGCCCGTCGAGGCGGGCATTGTCGTGATTTTTGTAGGTGCCGTCGGGGCCATTGATGTATACCAGGCCGTCGCTGTAATTGTACGGGTTGATGGCCACCCACCACTGCCAGGAAGCCGCGTTGGCAACGGCGAGGTCGTTATGAATTACCTTTGCCACGTACAGCCCGTAGTCGATGCCCGTGCTGCGGGGGGAGCCTTTGTAGGTATCGCAGATGTTGCCCAGTACGCCAAATTCACTCTGCCAAAGGGTAAGGTTGCCCGCCGCCCGCAGGGCTTCCTGTCGCGTGTTCACCAGCCGGGCGTCGTTGCAGGTGGAGAAGTAGCTGTGGTAGGCCGCAATTGGCTCCACTTTGGGCAATTTGCCCAGCGAAGCGGTACCGGCAAATAGTTCTTCCAGCTGATTGCCGCGCCCCGATTCGGCTCGTTCGTAGAGGTAGTCGATCTGGGCCGTTTCACCCGTCACGACGGTGGTTTTGCTACCTTTGGCTGTCAGTGTCTTAGAAAGGGCCCTGGCTACGGCGATGATGTCGCGGCTGCGGGCGGGGGTGCCTTCCTGCCCGGCTTTGCCGTTCTTGCCCGCCTTCCATTCCCACTGCGGTTCGTTGAGAGGGCTGAGGTAGTCGAAGTCGAAATGGTCAGCTACCTCCGTCAGGAAGCTGGCGAAGTCAGGTATCCGCTCCGGCTTGATATTAAGCGAATCGCTACCGGGCGTCGCTACGCCGGGCGTGGCGACACTCGGAGCAAAGGCCTTGCCGTTTACCGTCATGTGCACGGGCGGGGAGTTGGCAAAGCCCAATGTGTAGCGTACGCCCCGTTGGCGGGCGGCGTTCAGAAACCATTGGCTTCCGGCCTGTTTGGTCCAGTCGTACTGACCCTGGGCATTCTGAAAACATTCTTCCCGCCGCCAGGTATCGCCAATATCACTGGCATCGCCCTGCTCGTAGCTACCGGCGCCGATGTTGACGCGCCACAGCGATAGCCCGATCCCCTTCGGTTGGCCGTTGGCCGAGGTATCTAGGCTGAAAAGTAGATCGGCAATCTGATTTTTCTTCGCTTCGTCGGCCCAGGTACCGATGTACTTGGCCGTCCAGCAATCGGAGGCCCCGAAGCTGTGGATGGTTTGGAATTCTTCGTTAAGAGAAACAACCGCCCTGGCTTCATTGGAAAGGGTGGTGCCAGAAACGGTATCACCCTTCTGGATACAAGATAAGGCCACTAGCGCGGCGCAAAGGAGAAGAATGGGGTAATTTTTAGAGAACATGAGGTTAGGGGTTGCTAGATTTTAATACCTGTTCGATTTGCCCGATCAACGCGCGGATGAGTTCGAAGTAAAGGAGTATCTGAGCTTCATCGCTTTCGAAAAAGTCCTCAAACTCAACTTTTTTGTTGGTATCGTGCAAATATATAAGCAACCGAGCGTACTTTTTATACCCCCCAACCCGATGCCCTCCGTCAGGGTTAGCTAACCGGAAGTTTTTCCCATTCCAGTCGGGTAAGTCCCGTCAGGGCAGGACCGGTGAGCAGGCTACCGTCAACGGAATAGCGGGCTCCGTGACAGGGGCAGTCCCACGATTTTTCGCCGCTGTTCCAATTCACGATGCACTTGGCATGTGGGCATACCGGATCAAGGGCATATGCCTTGCCCTTTTCGTCTTTGTACAGCGCCAGTGGCGTGCCTTCCCATTTTACGGTTTTGGCCTCGCCGGGGGCGAGTTCGGCCAGTTCGGTTATTTTTTCGTAGCTAAACCGCTTTCCGATAAACATACTGACCACGTCGGCATTTTCCTTTACAAAATTGGCGAACGAGGCCACCGGTTTGATGCGGGCGGGCGAAAAGATATCCTCGTAGGGAGACTGCCGGCCCAGGAGTTTATCGCGAAGTATGAGGGCGGTTACAGTACCGTAGGTCACGCCGTTCCCCCCAAAGCCGGTACCCAGGTATACCCCTTCCTGGCCCGGGAAAGAACCGATGTAGGGCAGTCCGTCTACCGACTCGTAGTATTGCGACGACCATTTATAGGCAAATGTGTCAACGTTGAAGTACATTCGCTGATAGGCTTCCAGTTCGGCAAATACGTGTTCCGTATTGTCCTCATGGCCGGTTTTATGATCAAATCCCCCGGCGATGACATAGCGTTGGCCGTCAGACTCCTGAGTACGGAAGTAATTGTAGTTTTCTTTCATGTCATAGGCCAGGCCCGACGGGTAGTGATCGTCTTTCAACGTAAAAGCAGTGGCATAGCTGCGGTAAGGAGCCAGGCGAAAGTTGAAAATAGAAATCCCCGGCGGCTGATGGGTCGCGTATATTACCTGACGTGACCGAATTTCACCGGTTTGGGTAGTTGCCCGGATGGGGTCGTCGTGCGTGAGGTCCTGCACCAGGCAGTGCTGTACAATCACACCGCCCGCTTTTTCGAAAGCCTTCGCCAGTCCCAGCAGATAGTTGCTGGCATGAACTTGTCCCTGCCCGCCAAAGCGATATGCTTTTTTGAAAGGAACAGGCACCGGAATGGAATCAGCGGCTTCCACCAGCAGGCCCGCCCGGCGTGATGCCTCGTACACCTCATCCAGTTGCTCTACCTCCTGCTCCTCCTGGGCATAAAGCCAAGCGTTCTGTTGCGAAAAGCCCGACTCGATCTGGTATTTTTTGGTCAGAGTCTCCACCAGCGTAATGGCTTCGGCGGTAGCGCTTGCCACACCCTGAGCGGCCTGCTTGCCGAAATTGTTCTCAATAGTAGGATAGGAGGCATCTACGAGCGTATTCAGGTGTGAGGTAGTTCCTCCGCTTGTGCCAAAACCCAGGGTTTGGGCTTCGGCTACCAGGCATTTTTTGCCCTCCTGCTGCAAAAGCAGGGCGGTGGTGAGGCCGGTGATCCCCCCACCGATGATAAGTACATCGTAAACAGCAGTTGTGTCCCAACGGTTAATGGGCTGATAGTCAGTTTTGTTGGCTTGCCATAGGCTAGTGCGTGCGCCATCTCTGTTCATATCTGGATGTGTTTGTGTAAAAATTTCCTTTCCTTGATCCGGTTGTGGCCTCAGGGCAACAGTTCCATTTTCAAGTGCAAAAATTCATGCCATTTCGAGAAATAATTTTGCGCCTGCCGAAGTCCTGATTTTTCTTTTCTAGTCCCTTCTCTCAAAGGAAAGTAGCCCGTATAGCCTCACCGTAACGCGCGAAAGAGACAACGAAGCAAACAAAGACGGCGTGAGAAATAGCCTTCCCATGGCACAGTTTTTTGGACTATACCAATACAGTTGGAATCAGAAACGAATAGGGACGGCACGTGGCAGAAGGAACGGATTTACTTATATACTATACCAATCCCAGCAGAATAACGTATTTTTCTGCTGGGATTGGTCTTTTTATAGGAAGTAGGATATTTGTTTTGTTATATAATTTAACTAATAATACCAATTTGTTAAATTGGGAGCGCTCGCCGGATGATGACAACGTCTGTTGAATTTATTAAACGCAAATCATAGAGTATTTATGAACGAATTCTTGGATGGACTCAACTACGGAGAGCTACTGGGGAGAGTCTACTACAGAAACACCGTGCAGGATTATCTGATTGCCCTGGGAAGTGGCTTGTTGGGGATTCTACTGATCAGATTTTTTAAAAGGCATATTTTACAAAAGGTCAAAACCTGGACCGGAAGGTCAACCACGCAGCTAGATAATTTTGTGGTTAGTAGCGTGGAGCGTTTCGGCGTGCCTGCCCTGTATATTGGCGTGGCCTACGTGAGCCTCAATTACCTGACGTTAACGGAGGGGGCCAACCGCATTTTCCGGTTCATTATTACCCTATTACTTACGTTTCTGGTGCTACGAATTTTGTCTTCGGTCATTTTGATGGTATTGCAGTCGTACGTCAGCAAGAAAGAGCGAGGAGCTGAGCGTGTGAAAGAGCTGGGGGGCCTTATGCTGGTGATCAATTTTGTGATCTGGGCCGTAGGATTGCTGTTTCTTTTCGACAACATGGGCTTTAATGTCACGGCGGCCCTGGCCGGTCTCGGAATCGGGGGCGTGGCCATTGCCCTGGCGTCGCAAAATATCCTGGGCGACCTCTTCAACTATTTTGTCATCTTTTTTGATAAGCCCTTCGAAACCGGGGACTTCATTATCGTAGACGATAAAATGGGCGTCGTAGACTACATCGGGGTCAAGTCGACGCAGGTGAAGAGCCTGTCGGGCGAGCAACTTATTTTTTCCAATAGCGACCTGACCACCTCCCGCATTCACAACTATAAGCGTATGCAGCGACGACGCATTGTGTTTAGGCTGGGCCTGGTGTACGATACATCCCTGGATCTGTTGCGGGAGGTGCCCAACCTCCTGGAAGAGATCGTGGACCGTCAAAAAATGGTGGAGTTCGACCGGGCGCATTTCGCCTCCTATGGGGATTTTAGCCTCGACTTTGAAGTGGTATACTACGTGCTTTCCAGTGATTACAACAACTACATGGATATCCAGCAGCTAATCAATTTTACCATTTTTGAAGAATTTCAGAAAAGAGGAATCGAATTTGCCTTCCCAACGCAATCCGTCCTTTTGAAAGACCAAAAGCAGAATGCGTACTAGGTACCTTGGACATAGGGTACCCACCCTACCGCCGCTGACCATCTGGGGCTTGTGTAGTGGAACCATTGCCTCGAACGTCTTGATATTGTTTCATTTGATCAGGAGTTTCCCAATGAAGCGTTTTGAATCAGGCTAAATCAAGAATGCAAATGGGAAGTATACTACTCAAAAAGAGGAAACAGAAATGAATTAAAAGAATAAGCAAACAACAAAATCTATAAGCAGAAATACCCCTGGGATGCTACCCGCCAAATTCCGCGTATGTGTTACGTAGGAACACTGCGCAGACACTGTCCGACTGTCTGCCACGGCCTGAGCTGAAATGTTGCTTTTACAGGGTAGTACTTTATTGTAACGCTGGATCGCATCGATGCAATCGGCCGTTTGTTCTTAGTACGCAGCCTCTCTTCGCAAAACTCGCATCCAAGTACTGTAAGGGTTCATGAATCCCAAGAGCCCGTCTTACTCCCCCAATACCTTCCGAACAGCTTCTCCCTCAAAGGGCTTGCCGGCCAGCGGTCCCAACAGGCACCAGTCAAACAGTCCGGCAGAAAGGGGGATCAGACCGGCAGAAACCAAAAGCCAATTGGGCTTGTTGGGCCGGGCAAAACCCACCTTAGCCAAGGCTACACCTGCCGCAATTCTTACTCCTCTTCCGGCGGGACTTGTCATAAATCTCAAAAAATCATTCATGGTACATCAGCGTTTTAAACTGGTTCTACAAAGTGAAATCACTTCTACCATTAAAAAAATCAGACCCGGATTCAGAAAGAAATTTTGAATGAGCAGCTTTTCAGTGTGAAACTACCTTTAACCCGATAATAGACCCTATCAAAGTGATAAGAAAAAACAGGCGTAAAAAGGTGGCGGGTTCTTTAAACACCAGAATACCTACCAGTGCAGTGCCAACGGCTCCAATGCCGGTCCATACGGCATAGGCGGTGCCGATGGGGAGTGTTTGTGTAGCCTTGACCAGAAGCCCCATGCTGATGGCCAGAGCGACAAGAAAGCCTGCATACCAGGCATAGGGTTCATGGCCTGAGGCATCTTTGGCTCTTCCCAGACAGTAGGCAAACGCTACTTCAAATAACCCCGCTATAATGAGTATAACCCAATTCATGTACTTTGCTGCTTTTGTGTCTTTTTACGGCGTGTAAGGTCGAAGGATCATTATTTCACCGGCTCTCCCGTCAACTCCCAATGACCAAGCGACATCGGAATACCCCCGATCTCGTTCAGGCGGTCCAGAAATGTTTTTACTTCAAAGGGCTTTTTCTCCGCCTCCATCTTTTTGGCGTAGGCCATCAGGGCATTTTCTACCAGGTACTTACCCGTAATGTAGCTCGTGCCGTAGCCGGGTTGCCGCAAGTATAGGTGCTGCTCAAATAACAGCAGCTCTTTTTCGGTTTTCATCCAGCCCCGGGGTGTATATTCCGAATGAATTTTCCCTGCTTCTTCCATCGTCATGAGATTGGCGTGGGCGTACAAAGAGCCCAGGCCACGGGCCGCCCGCTGCGCTACCAGAATATACACCAGTTCCCGTACCCGCGGTAGATCGTCGTACAGTCCGGCCTGCATGAAGAGCTCTTCCACCGCGGTGGCCATGCCCTCGTTGCGGGAGTCGAAGATGTTGTACAGCAAAGGCCCCTTCCGAATCGGGTTGGGGTTGGGTTCCTGATCCATTCGGGCTAGCTCAAACCAGTGGTAGAAGTGGGAGAAAAGCGGCCGCGGATCGTAGTGCATCGTGATGAAAAAGAAATGGCGGCGTTCTTTGGGTACGAACCTTCCCAGATGCTCATTCAGGGCCGGAGCAAAGTAGTCTTTGACCGTGACGATATCCTGTTGATCCAAAAAGTTGATGAAAGAAGCAGCCGAACGTTTGGCCAGGGCATCGTAAGCTTCGGGGGAGTCTACTTCGGTCAGTGGGGGGAGGCTACGGTTGCGGTGTTCCTCCATTTTTAAAGCGGTCCAGGCTCGGGCCAGTTCCCGTTTTAGAAGCATCACCTCGTCGTCCCAGGTCAGCGGTACCAGGTGCACATTTTGCTGGTACCAGGTATAGTTTTCTTTGCCAATTCCCGAGGGACCGGTTTTGGTGAGAGCTTTTTGCCGGAGCCAGGTTACCAGGGCATCGGTCGATTTTTTTGCTTCGTTGATGACTTTGGTTAGTTCGGCGTCCTGCCCCACGCCCGGCCGGGAGAGCAGGGCGGTCAGGTCGCTGCTTTGGGTCTCGATATCCCGTATCCCGGCGACCCAGAGTTCTTTGGCGTTACCCGTCAGGTTTAGTTTTGCCTGTTCGTTCAGCGGAGCAATCACATTCAGATCATTCAGCAACCGTACCCGCTCCGTTTTGGAAAGCGGGAAGGTATAGGTCCACAGTTCGGTGGTGGCGTGGTGGGTCGGGCCTTCGTGGGCAGGTACATCGCTTCGCTCTGTCCAGACGGTTTTGTAAAAAGCAGGGTCGCGTTCCCAGGATTTCAGGGTTTTGTAGTTAAACTCATACCCGTTCATTTCGGCCCAGATGATTTTCCAGTCTACCTGTTTTTCGGTGGGCCAGGCCTGGTAGTTCAGGGCGTTTAACTTTTTCCGTAGTTTCAAAAACTCCGGCCAGCGCTTCGAAAAGGTAGCTGCGGTATAATCGGGTGCCCCCTGACGCATGGGTGGCTTTTCAAAAGTGCGCCATTCCTGAAATAAATCGGTGAGCGGCTGGAAGTTCTGGGAGGTGGTACTTTGCGCCTGAACCCGGATCGTTAGAAAACAAAGGCAGGTAAAAAGGTAAAGGGGGTAAAGTCGCTGCATGGACGGGTAATAATTGAAGTTAGGTACTTCAAAGAAACGAATATTCTCCTAAATTGTCAGTTCATAGTACCTTAAACTAAACTGACTCAATGCCCTTGCTGCGATTTCTGCTACTGTTTGTTTTTGTAACAACCCTATCAAATGCCCAAACGCTGGATCTTTCCAAAATTGAAAACCTCAAAATCCGGAATGTAGGGCCGGCTAATATGAGCGGGCGAATCACCGCCATTGACGTAGCGACCCATAACCCCAAACTGATGTACGTCAGGAGCGGCGTCGGGTGGGGTCTGGAAATCCGAAAACGGCGGCACGGCCTGGCAACCCGTTTTTGACGACCAACCCACGCAAAATATCGGGGCAGTACGTATCCAGCAAAGCAACCCGAACGTGGTGTGGGTAGGTACCGGCGAAGGAAACCCCCGCAATTCCATGAACCTCGGCCAGGGTATTTTTAAAAGTCTGGATGCCGGAAAAACCTGGCAGCACCTGGGCCTGACCGAAACCAAGACCATCCACCGCATCCTCATTGACCCCAACGACCCCAATACCGTCTACGCCGGGGCCATGGGCGACCCGTTCACGCCCAACGAGCACCGGGGCTTGTACAAGACTACGGATGGCGGAAAGACCTGGCGGAAAATACTGTACACGAATACGGCCTCGGGCGTAGCGGACCTCGTCATGGACCCCGAAAATCCGAACAAACTATTTGCTGCTATGTACGAGCACCGCCGCACGCCCTACTACATCAGTTCGGGCGGGAAAGGGTCCGGACTCTTTGTGTCGTACGACCAGGGAGAAACCTGGACGCAACTCACCGAAAAAAATGGCTTACCCGCCGGTGACCTGGGCAGGATCGGTATCGCCATTGCCCCCAGCGACCCAAACCGGGTATATGCCAAAGTAGAGGCCACCAAAAACCTGCTGTACCGCAGCGACGACGGTGGAGCAAACTGGTACGTGGTGAATGATAATCCGCGTTTCACGAACAACCGCCCCTTTTATTTTCAGGATCTGGCCGTGGATACCAAAGACCCCAACCGCCTGTACAATATCTACCAGCCCTTGTCGGTCAGCTACGACGGTGGCAAAACCTTTGACCCCGAACCGATGATTCCGGCCGACGAAACGAAGGGTATTCACGCCGATTTTCACGCGTTCTGGATAAATCCCAACGACCCCAAACACTTTATCATTGGCGGCGACGGTGGCCTGGGCATCACGCAGGATCACGGTAAGAGCTGGTACTTCCCCGAGACCATCCCCGTAGCGCAGTTTTACCACGTCAATGCCGATGAGGAGGTACCCTTCAATGTGTACGGCGGCATGCAGGACAACGGCAACTGGTCGGGACCGGCCTATACCTGGAAGCGGGGCGGCATCCGCACGCTGTACTGGCAGTACCTGGTTGGTGGCGATGGATTCTATATTTCGCCCGATAAGGACGAATGCCCGCTTCGGCTACGGTACCTCCCAAAACGGCGACCTGTATCGCTACGATAAGCTGACGGGTTATTACAGCAGCATCAAGCCTCCGGCTCCCGACCTGACTACCAAACTGCGGTTCAACTGGAACGCGGCCTTTGCCCGTGACCCACAAAACCCTGATAAAGCCTACTATGGTTCACAGTTTGTGCACGTCACCGAAGACAAAGGGGCTACCTGGAAAGTGATTTCACCCGACTTGTCAACCAACAACCCCGAACACCAGCGCGGCGATTATGGCGGATTGACGCTCGATATTTCGGGTGCGGAAATGTATAACAGCATCCTGTCCTTAGCCCCCAGTGCGCTGGACAAAAACGTGCTGTGGGCGGGTACCGACGACGGACAAATCCAGCTAACCACCGACGGCGGGAAGTCGTGGAAAAACCTGACCCGGAACGTAAAAGGCCTGCCCGAGGAAGCCTGGATTGCCCGGATACAGGCTTCCCGCTATCAGGCCGGGGCCGCCTGGGTGGTGGCCAACAATTATCGTAAGGGCGACTACGCTCCCTATCTTTTCAAAACCGATGATTTTGGTAAAACGTGGAAACGCATGGCGAATGCACCGAACGTAAAAGGGTATGCTCTAAGTGTGATTCAGGACCCCGTAGAGCCGAAGCTAGTCTTTCTGGGAACTGAAAACGGGCTGTGGGTCAGTATTGACGAGGGAAGTAACTGGGTGCAGTTTAAGAATGGCTTTCCGTCGGTATCCACTATGGATCTGGTAATTCAGGAGCGGGAATCGGCGCTGGTGGTAGGTACCTTTGGCCGGGCCATCTGGGTACTGGATGACCTGAAAAGTCTGCGTGAAATTGCCGCCAACCGCCTGAAACCCACGCTGACTGCCTTACCCATGAACAACGCCGTGCAGGTCAAAGGGTTGTTTATCAATCCGCCGGGTAATATCTGGACGGGCTTTCACACCACCTTCGAAGGCGAAAACCGTCCATTCCAGGCCACCGAAATTCCGTTTTATCTGAAAGAAAGCCCCACGAAGGAAGCGAAGGTAGTAGCCAGGCTATATAATGCGAATAACGAACACATCAACACCCTTGAAGCAAGTGGTTTGAAAATCGGTCTGAACTACCTCCTCTGGAAACTCGACGCGCAAGTAGGTACCCCCAAACCCAACGCATCCTCCCGCGAGATTCCGGTACTACCCGGTGCGTACAAGATCGTTTTGGAATACCAGGAAGCCAAAGATTCCACTTCCGTGCAGGTAATCCCCGACCCTCGCTTTGACATCCCTGGCGCAGTCGATGAAAAGCTTTATACCTACCAGAAAGCCGTATATCAGGAAAAAGCACAAGCTAGATGCCCAATTTGACCGCCTGGATTCCCGCGCTAAGCTGCTTGATAAAATGGAAAAACACTATGCCGATACCCCAACGGCTGACAAAGACCTGATAACGGCGATTTCCAGTGTACGAGCCGACCTGAAAGCCCTCCGGGAAAAAGGAAAACCCACCGCCGGAGCGCGGCAGGTAGGGGCCTGGCAGACGCTGGAAGTCAGCCCGTCTTCGCTGATGCAAGAGGCTGAGATGGTAGCTATGTCGCGGCACGTGGCGCCCTCCGAACAGGATTGGCAGCGGGTATCCAATGTCAAGACTTCGATTGATGCTTTTGAAAAACAGGTGGAGGCGTTTGTCTCAGGTACCTGGAAGGGGTTTGAGGAGAAAGTAAAGGGGGCGGGGGTGGATTGGTTTGAGGGGTTGGAGTAGGGGGGATATGAATAATAGTCAATTTTTGGTGGCAACTGTGGCTAACCCGTTTAAAATAGAAGTCAGCAGGTCTTAGAAGCTGTTTCGGCTGGTTTCAATATTTGTTTGGGATAAAAAGCATGTAATATATCTGTATCTTTGGTATATGAAAGAAATCACTCTACTGTTACCAGAAGCACTCGACTTCGATGAGCGGCAAACCAAGCGCTTTCTGGCAGCCAAGTTGTACGAATCCGGGAAACTATCCCTGGGTCAGGCGGCAGAAATGGCGGGGTTATCCAAAACCACTTTCGCCGAGATACTGGCTGACTACGACGTTTCGCTGATCAATTACCCGCCCGACGACATTGCCAGGGATGCAGCCCGATTCTGAAATAATTATCTCCGATACAAGTTGTCTGATTTTGCTGACCAAGATCGGGGAACTGGAACTATTGCAAAAATTTGGTAGACCAGTTCTTTGTACTCCTTCGATCGAGCGCGAATTCAAAGAGAAACTACCCAGCTGGATCAAGGTTGTTTCGCCTTCTCACGATAATTACCAAAAAATACTACAACTTGAAATTGACGAAGGAGAAGCAAGCGCCATTGCCCTGGCCTTAGAAACTGATGATTCCACCTTGCTGATTGATGATTTGAAAGGACGGAAAGTTGCTGAAAAACTTAATTTGCGCTATTCCGGTACTTTCGGACTGCTGCTACGAGCAAAGCAAGAAGGAATTATCGACAGAGTAAAACCTATTCTTGATAAGGCGGCAGCTACTAATTTTCGATTTAGTCAGAAATTGTTTGAAGAACTAATAAAACTGTCGGGCGAGTGAGTGATCCCATTTATGCTAGATGCCAGCCAGGTATCCAGCTAATTCATGAGAGCGTCAAAATACCTTGATATTTTCTGTTGGCCGACCTTTACTAAATTGTGGCGTTCGGTTCTATGTTTAGTGATATACAGATGGAAACAAGAAAAACAATCTGGTATCTGATCGCGACCGAGCAGGAATATGAGGCTGCAATGGCTTACTATGAGGAAGTAAAGTACGCTGAGAAACGCACGGCTGAGCATAAGGAGAAGCTGCTATTGGCCCATCTCATTTCTGACTTTGAAGAAAATACCACTGAACTGCCAGAGGTTGATCCAGTAGAATTGATCAAAATTCGAATGGAGGATTTTGGCTACAAGCCCGTTAATCTCACCAGAGAGTAGGGCGATAAGGGTACCATCAACAAAGTGTTGAATTACAAACAGGCACTTTCATTGACAATGGTTCGCAAGTTTAGCAGGTTGTTACATATTCCGGCCGAGGCTCTGATTGCTGAATATGAATTGAGGTGATCTTTGGTATTCAAAACAAGAGGCCTTATCTATGCAAAAGATCTGTATGCCCGCCATAGCAGTCAGGCTATGTCGGGCATATAAAAGTAGGTAGAAACGCTAAGCTACCCCCGGCTCCATCTGGGCCATAATCAGCTTTTCGGGCGTAACGGGCAGGTCGCGCATGCGCTTGCCGGTGGCATTAAAAATGGCGTTGGTAATGGAAGCCGCCACACTGGTGATGCCCAACTCCCCGATTCCTTTTACGCCCATTTCGTTGGCAATTTTATCTTCTTCGGGCAGAAATACCACCTCTACGTTCGCCATATCCAGGTTGACGGGAACGTGGTAATCCGCAAAAGAACGGGTGATGAAGTTACCGAAGTTGGGTTCAATCTTGGTTCGTTCGGCTATGACCATGCCTGCCCCCATGGTCAGTCCGCCGATGATCTGGCCAAAGGCCGTTTTGGGGTTGAGGATTTTTCCGCAGGCTCCCACATTCACCATGCGCTTGATCCTGAACACCCCCGTGTCTTTGTCTACCCACACTTCGGCGAAGTTTGCCCCGAACGAGTACACCGAATGCTTATCAAAGGCTTCGGAAGGCTTGGCGGTGCCTTTGGCTTCGTAGGTGGTAAGCTTGTTGCGCGTCATCAGCTCCTTTACACCCATTTCCTTATCACCGGCATTCAGCTTTTGTTTCAATTCTTTGATGGCATTCTGGCAGGCTGCGCGGGCTCCATTGACGTAGGAAGCGGCTCCCCACGAGCCGCCCGAACCGGGTGTTACCGGAAACAAGGTGTCGGCAAGCTGTACATTGACCTGCCCCACGGGGATCTCCAGGTATTCCGAGGCGGTTTGCGCCACGATGGTATAACTCCCGGTACCTATGTCCGTGGCATCCATCTGAATGGTAGCCAACACGGTATCATCTTTGAGCGTCAGAATAACTTTCGCAGAGGATTCCTTGTAAGGTGCTTCCCGCGAGGCACCACTTACGCCGTACCCTACCAGCCAGTTGCCGTTTATGTTTTTTGCCGGTTCCATTTTTCGTTTGTCCCAGCCAAATTTTTCGGCACCGATCCGCAGGCACTCGACCAGCAGGCGGGAAGAAAACGGCTTGCCATTACTGGGGTCGGTCTGCGTATCGTTTTTTATCCTGAATTCAATCGGGTCCATTTTGAGCTTCCAGGCCATCTCATCCATCGCCGATTCCAGCGCGAAACTCCCGGTGGCTTCGCCCGGTGCCCGCATGGCGAAGGGCGTTGGTAGGTTCACCGGCACGAGCCGCTGGGTCACCAGGTTGTTGGGTACCTTGTACAGCATTTTCGAGACCGTTCCGCAGGGTTCCTGGTATTCCTCGTAGGTGGAGGTATGCGACAGGATCTCGTGCACCAGGGCGGTGAGGGTACCATCTTTGGTGGCGCCGATTCGTACCTTCTGTTCGTTATGCTGCCGGAGGTTGGTGTTGGTAAACATCTGGTGCCGGGTGACGGTAAGCTGCACCGGGCGACCTGTTTTCTTGGCAGCCATCATGGCCAGAATGACGTGTTTCTTGGCATGTAGCTTGGAACCGAATCCACCGCCCACGAAAGGCGCTATGACGCGCACATCTTCTTTGGGGATCTGAAAGGTGTCGGAAATGGTAATGGTCGCATCATCGATTATTTGCTGGCTGGCGTAGGCCTTTACTTTGCCATTTTCCCAGGAGGCGATGATGGCGTGCAGCTCCATCGGGTGATGGTGCTCAATGGGCGTGTTGTAGGTAGCTTCCAGCTTTTGATCGGCTGGGCCATGCCTTTCTCTATATCACCCCGTGGAATGATCCGACTCTTCCTCGGGCTTATAAGCCTCCGAGCGATGCTTTTTGAAATCTATTTTGGGCGTTTCTTTTTTGTATTTAACCTTCACCAATCTGGCGGCGTACTGGGCCTGCTCAAAGGTTTCGGCCACCACCAAGGCCACGTACTCGCCGTAATAATGCACGTGCGGACTCTGCAACACCGGTTGTATGCTGGTGGTGGAGAGTGGCGGTAGTTTTTCATCGGACGTCTTTAGCTTCTCGGCATTTTTATAGGTGATGATCTTCAACAACCCCTTTCTGCTTTTTGGCTTCCGCTACATCGATCGATGTGATTTCGCCTTTGGCTATGGTACTGTTGACCGCCTGGGCGTAAAGCATACGGTCCACCGGAAATTCCGATGCGTATTTGGCCATCCCGGTTACTTTCAGATGCCCCTCCACCCGGTTGATCGGGTTTCCTGTTCCTATTGATGAATCCATGCTGTATGATTGTTTTATTGGGGAAGCCTTAGAAGCTCTTTGAGTTAATCTTGTTATCCTAAAAATGGCGCTTTTTTGGAAATCCTTCGTCACTCAAATCCTCATTTGGCGCTGCCAAACCTCGGATTTGGTGCCTTGCCTTGTCAAAAAATCACTCAATTTTATCTATAAAATTTAACCCAAATAGCTTCTCACGCGTTTTTCTCAAAAGCCTGGGCAAGCGCTCTGACAATGGCCTTTTTACCCATTTCTATTTTGTATTCATTGTCGGGCAAGGTACGGGCCGGACGCATGGCCAGGTCCGCCGCCTGCTCAAAGTTTTCCTGGGTGGGTTTCTTGCCGCTCAGAAAAGCCTCCGCTTCGGCTAGTTTCCAGGGCTTGTGCGCCACCCCGCCCATGGCAAGGCCGGCTTTGGCAATGGTACCCCCTTCGATTTGTAAGCCGGCCGCTACCGAAATAATGGCGAAGGCATAACTGGAACGCTCCCGGATTTTCAGATAGTGATAGTGATCGGCAAAAATCGGCTTGGGCAGGTCAATGGCCGTAATGAGCTCATCCGGCTGCAACGTGTTGTCTTTCTCCGGCTGATCGCCCGGCAGGCGGTGGAAGTCGGCAAAATCAATCGTTCTGGTTTTGCCCCCCGGCTGCTGCACCTCTACCGTGGCCCCAAGGGCCGCCAGAGCCACGCACATATCGGAGGGATTAACGGCTACACATTGGTCGCTCCACCCGAAAATGGCGTGCTGGGCATTCATCCCTTTTAAGGCTCCGCATCCGGAGCCGGGTTCCCGCTTGTTGCAGGGCATGGAAGTCTCGAAAAAATAAGGGCAACGGGTGCGCTGCAACAAGTTGCCGCCGTTGGTGGCCATGTTCCGGATCTGCGCCGTAGCCGCCGACAGCATGGCCATGGAAAGCAGCGGGTAATTTTTCCGGATGTCAGGATGGTTGGCCGTGTCGGCGTTGCTAGCCATCGCTCCCAGGGTATAACCGCCCTCCTGGTTCGTTTTGATTTGGTCGAATTCCAGGTCTGCTACTTCGATCAACTCGGTGGGGCGTTCCACGTCTTCCTTCATCAAATCGATCAGGTTGGTGCCGCCGCCCAGGTACTTGGCCTGTTTGTTGGCCGCAGCGGCCGATACGGCGGCCTGCGGGGTTTGGGGTTGTGTATATACAAAGGGTCTCATGGAGTACTGATTTTTGGCTATAGAGCCGTTGAAAAACGCTGATTCCTATTTCTCTGCCTATGGAAACAAGGTCAGCTTTTGGCTTTTGCTTTTTCCATTTGCCCAGCCGTGGCAAATTCCCATTTGGGTTTTACTTCCTTACCCGATTGCACCTCCTGAATGGCCTGCACGATATTGTTATAGGCCCCGCAGCGGCAGATATTGCCCGACATCCGTTCCCGGATTTCTTCTTCCGACAGCTCTATATTCTGGCGGATGTTTTTGAGATCCTCCGTTACGTAGCTGGCTTCGCCGCTTTTGGCTTCCTGCAGCAGGGCTACCGACGAGCATATCTGTCCGGGCGTGCAGTAGCCGCATTGGAAACCGTCGTGTTTGAGAAATGCCGCCTGCATGGCGTGGAGCTCATCGCCATTGGCCAGGCCCTCCACCGTGGTAATCTCCTTGTCTTTGCAAGTGGCCGCCAGCGTAAGGCACGAAAGCTTGCGTTTTCCGTCGATCATAACGGTACAGGCCCCGCACTGCCCGTGGTCGCAGCCCTTCTTGGTGCCGGTCAGCTGCAGGCGTTGCCGCAGCGCGTCCAGCAGGGTGGTTCGGGAATCGATGGTCAGCGGTTTTGTTGAATTATTTACCCGTAATCGGACCTGGATTTCGTTGAGCATAGCTTCGGTAGTTGTCAGAGTTTCATCGTTTGGTGCTTTACCCAACACGTCGGAGGTAAAGAAAGGGGCGGCAAAAAGGCTGAGCCCGGCTGCGGAAATTTTAGTCATAAATTGGCGACGAGACTCTCCAGTAAGCCCCAACTGATCCAGAATCCTATTTTCATCCTCGGTCAACGGGCTCTCCTGCGGATCGTCCTCCTGATTAGATTTTATCATCACATGGGTCTGTTAAAAACTGATTATATAAATTCGCCTGAGGGGAGATAGGTCCTTAAAAATGGTAGGGGGGACTGTCGCGTACCGGCAAAGGAGAAAAAATCATTCCGCTTGTCAATCGGAGCTTGCGTGCGGCGATTGCTACACAGAAATCAAGGGGTTTGGTCTGTAAGCTGTGGTTTTGTAATAAGAGATCGGGGTGAAGATGCTACCCTGGTACTTGATGTAAAGTGATAGAAAGGTGAAAAAATCAACAGGTATCTAATCGAGACGGAGATTGCTGAGTATAAATTGAGGTACTTGTAAGTCTTAAAGTATTGTAGCCCAAGTCCTTCTACTAGTAGTTCGGTTACAAGGCTGTCTTTATTGATAAGCTCACATTATTCCCTAGCTATCCATGCAACAGTTTGATACACCGGCAGATGTACTGCCTTATTTCTCGGCTCTGCCCTCTGATGACTTGCTGGAAGCCCGGCACGAGAACCACACGCAAGTTCCGGCTCAGCGGGGCATTTACTTCTGGTTTGTGCGGGAAGGCGGCTTCGAAAAACTGAGCCAGAAGTTGCAGGTGCTGCTGCGTCCTCCCCAGCATACCCTCAAAGTAGGGGATGCTTCCCTGGTGTACTACGGATGCCTCGGGGCGTACAGAAACCTGAAGTCGGTGCAGCTGGCGGATAATCTGAAATACTACTTCCAGTCGGAGATTCCGCACAAGCCCATCGAATACAGCCTCGAAGGTTTTTCTTTCCTGTCCTGCTTTCGGAAAACCGTCAGTGGCCTGCTCACGGACGATCTGTTGGCCGGGCAGGAAGCCGTAAAAGCATTCTTCCACGACTATCTGCGAATCTACTTTCTGGCCTATGACGCCACTACCGAGGAAGAGGCGGTGGTGGCCCGTAACGCCGAAAAATCAGATTTTCACAATATATTTCTGGCGATAGCCTCGCTCAGTCAGTCCCGACCCGGAGGGGCTTATGCCGCCAAAGGGGTACTGCTTTATGACAATTATGGACCTGAGGTAAGGTTCATTCTGGAAAGCCGGCGTTACTTGGCGGAGCTGATGACGTTGGCTACGATCCGGGAAAAGTTTCAATTGGACGAGGAGGCCGGGGAGGATCTGATGGAGCCCAGGAGTGTTTATTGGGTGAAGGGGAAAGGTTATGGCTGACTTTTTAGGGTATTGCGATAGGAAGCGTGGCTGTCAGATTGTAAGTCTCGCTATTAAAAACATCAACGAAGGCAAATCAACTACATCTGATATTACCTGCAAGAACGTAAACGCCTAGAAAACCCACACTGATTTTGATAAGGATCTTCTTTCTGACTGGTTGACTATTAGTGTAAAAACTCCGTAGTGCACAATGTCCAAAGGCTGTCTAAAACAGGGTACCCTGAATGCTTAGTTGGGTATAATGTTATTGTTGAGGCGGAAGAAGTTATTGGGGTCGTATTTGGTTTTTAGGGCTACAAGCCTTTCGTAATTAGGGCCATACGCCGACCGCACCCGCATGGCCTCTTCTTGGCCTCCTAAGTGATTGACATACACGCCTTTGGTAAAGGGCTCTACTTGATTCCAAAAGTTCCGACTCCAAAGGATATGCCTTTGACTTTCAGCCGCATCCGCCCATTGGGATATAATGTCAAAATCCCACTGATCTTCTCGTAAACCAAAGGCAGTTTTCTCAGAATCAACATTAGCCGCAACGCCTTTGATGTGAAAAAATAAAACGAACGAGAAAGGTGAAGTTATCTGAGGCACTTGTTCAAGAATAACCTCAATTAGCTCATCTTCGATGTTGGGCAGATTTCCCGATTTCCAATAGCGATGCAGTCCGTGTGGAGTAGCAGCATCAAACATCGCTTGATGTTGGAGATAAGGTACTTCGGCAGTCAAATCAACCAGCGGTGTTCCAAAGTTCCGGATGGGTTCCAGGGCTTTTTCTCCCTCCGCCAAGGGCCCAAACCAGCCAACAATAAGGGCTACCACAAGTAGGCCATCGGGTGTATGCATAAAACCCGAAAACACCATCAATTCATTTGGGGTACTGCGAGAAATAGTCCCTGTAAAAACGGAGAACCTCACGGGCCTGCTCCATTGGATACAGAATCATACCGCCCAGAACGTTGGGGCCAACGGGATGAAGCTGATAGGTAAATGACGTGGCGATGCCAAAATTGCCTCCTCCACCCCGAACTGCCCAGAACAAATCTTCGTTCGTGGTTTCGTTGGCGGTTAGTAATTGACCATCGACGGTAACCATCTCGACCGATAGCAGGTTGTCACAGACCAACCCATGCTTACCCATGAGCCAACCTATGCCTCCCCCAAGGGTCAAACCCGCAATGCCCGTGTGGGAAACCGTGCCACCCGTTGTCGCCAGTCCGTGGGCCTGCGTGGCCCTATCCAATTCGCTCCAAAGTACCCCTGCTTCGGCACAGGCGGTTTGGTTGTCAGTATCTACGTCAACGCCCTTCATGAGCGATAGGTCGATCATAAGGCCTCCGTCACATACAGCGTTGCCTGCTACGTTGTGGCCGCCACCTCGTACTGATACCAATAGGTTGTGGGTACGGGCAAATTGCACCGCGCCGACTACGTCAGCAGCATCGGTACAACGGGCAATCAGGGTTGGGTATTTGTCAATCATACCATTCCAGACGGTACGGGCTAGGTCATAACCTTCAGCGCCAACTTGGAGTATCGGCCCTTTGAAGGTTGATTTGAAAAGAGTTATCGCCTCGTCGGTAAGCGATTGCTGAGCGGAAAGTAGTGTCATTGGATGATAGGGGTTTAAAGAAGGATTTGACCAAGAAAACACTTCATTTATTGTCAGTTGCAGCAGGTTTTGCTTTTCTACCGATTACTGCTGCGCGGCCGGTTCAAACGCCAGGGAGGCAAATGGTACCAAATTGAAATCGGGGAGTGCAGGTTAGGGATACAGGCTATCGTGGAAGCATTGGCCCACCCTAGGAGATATCCGCTTGAAAAATTGTACTTTCCCCCCTTGACTTTGTCTTAGCTCTAAGACGTTTCCAACCTGAGATTTAGTATGGCCCTAGAAAAGATGTTGATACCCCAAACGAATAGTCTTGGGAACCAGCAGAGGCTATTATTTTGGCTCAACAATATCCGATTGATGCGTAGCCGCAAACATCCATTTGCCATTCACTCGATGAAAGGTATACGTGGCCGCTACCTGACCCGTCGTTTTGCTATTGTCTTTTCCAATGCGTGTTGTTTGGTGAATGCCGCTAACTACCGCCAAATCACCTGATGCATAGATAACTGGCTCTAAAATCTCTGTACTTGCAATATTTTGTGTACCCCAAGCTACTACTTCTGCTTTATATCGGTAAGTACCCTGCTGAGTCGTATTTCGAAAATCATCAGTCAAACGGTTGTTAAAAAAAGCTTTGGAGTCTTTTTTGTATTCATCCAAAATCTCTTTTAGCGTTTCTTTTGTAAAGGTATTTTGGGCAAATCCAGTGAGGCTACACCCAAAAATCAGGAGGAGTACGAAGATTTTTTTCATTGGAGTATCAAAGTTTAGTGAATGAGTGACACAAAGGTCAGTGATATTCCTAAATCCCACCATCCCCAATTCGGGTAGTATTTCAGACCAACTTTTGTGCAATGGCCTTTGCTACCGCTTCGGGGGCTGAATTAACGTGGAGTTTTTCGTAGATGTGCTTGATGTGGTAGTGAACCGTATGAACACTCAGAGAACAAGCATCGGCTATCATCTTGTAGCTCATGCCTTTTACCATACAAGTCAGTACCTCTCGTTCCCGGCCTGTGAGTTCGACGTAGGTGGGCTGCGACTGCACAAACTGGTTTTGGAACATCTGCATTACTTTTATCGCAATGGCAGGGGACATGTGTGCGCCTCCGTGATAGACATCCTGAATCGCCTGCAATACTTCATCGGGTTCGGGGCTTTTGAGTACATAGCCCGATGCACCGCCACAAATGGCCGAAAAAATACGATGTTCATCCTCGAAAATGGTGTGAATCAGCACTTTCGTATCGGGATAAGTTGCTTTAATACGCTGCATGGCTTCGATCCCCGACAAACCTGGCATCTGAATATCCATCAGCACCACATCAGGGCGATGTTTGCGGATTTTGGCTACGGCGTCGTTGCCATCTTCATAGGCTCCTGCCAATTGTATGCCATCGGTATTGTTGAAATACAGCTTCAGGCTTTGCCGTAAGCTTTTATTGTCTTCAAAAATAACAAGGCTTATCATGATGATAGAGGTTGTGAATCTTATTTGATGAAATTGAATGTGAAAGAGAAACCGCCGAAGGGACGGGTAGCAGCCACTGCAAAGTCGCTAAGATTGTTTCTTGCCCTTTTGCGGTAAAAAAGGAACGACTATTTGAACCTCCGTCCCCACATCCGATGACACCTTTACGATAAATCCACCTTCTTTGGCTCGTTTTTGAAAATTACTCAGGCCATCGCCTTCCCCTTTTTGGGCACAATCAAACCCTTGCCCATCATCCGAAATACGGATATATAAGTCGTCTTTTTGCTGAAAGATACGGACCTGGACATTGGTGGCGTTGGCGTGTTTGACGATGTTATGAATGGCTTCTTTGAACACAAAATAGATGTTACGTCGCTGTTCCATCGAAAACACAGGCAATGCCGACGCGGGTACTTCATTATCAAAAGAAAGGGCTACGTCGTGGGCCATGAGCGTTTTGAAACCCACTGATTTCATGCGTTCGAGCAGTTTCTCAGGGGCATCGTTATCGGGGTTTAAAGCCCACACCGTGTCCCGAATGGTGTGGATGGCTTCTTCGGAATCTGTTTTCATTTGTCCCTAATACCAACCCTTCCTCAGGGTGGTAAGCACTTACTTTTTTCTGAATGACTTTGGCCGAAGTAGCAATACTGGTGAGCGTAGCACCCACTTCATCGTGCAGGTCACGGGCGATTTCATCACGGATTTGGAGGAGTTTGTTTTGCTGCTGTAGGTTTTCTTGCAGTTGAAGAATGAGCTGCTGTTGAGTTTGGTTTTGTTCGTTACGTTGTTGGTTGACTCGCTTCGCCAAAACAAAGCCCAGTATTACTATTTCAATCAATGTGCCTGGGACAAAAAAATTGTTGTACGGAAGAAAGGGCAATCCAAAGATGTTGTAGAGAGTAAGCATACTGATAATCATGGAGACGAGGCTGATACTAAAAGCAATGGCGTAAAGCCATATTTGCTTAAAGTTTTTGAAGCTTACATAAATCAGACTAACTAATAAGAGGAACAATCCAAAAAGAAGAAATCCTCCCCAGTCGACTTTGAGCCAAACGAGCAAGCGCAAAAGCAACCTATTAAAATTAGGTTCTACAAGCCGTATAATTTTCGATATGGCCCAATCAGTAACAAACAACCCGTTGAAGCTCAAAATCGTCCAATAAAGGGTTTTTGAATAGTATCGTAGGTCGAGAAATTTAACATGGAAAAGTGACCAGCATAACAGATAAATCATTGAGATTGGGAGATACTTGCCTACTTCGAGAAAGCTATAAAAATCGAGGTAGAACAAAACAATGCTTAACATGAGTAGAGCGTACCACCCAATCAATGGATCGCGCAGTCGAATGGCGAAAATAAGGGCATAGACAAATACAATAACGAAGATACCCAATGCGAAACTTTGCCAAACTGTATTGTTTTTCTGGTAGGCGAGGGCTTGTTGCAAATTACCAATGTGTATAAAGTCGCCGTAGGCATTACCGGTTTCAATGGAGATAAAGACATCTTTGGGTTGTAAGCCTATAGGAAAAATTGGTGGGCTGTTTTGAACGTGTTGGTATAAAGCAGGGGATTTATAGCCTGCTTGAAATGAGCGTTTTTGCCCTTTTTCATCTACTGTGATTACCTCCAAGTGTTTAAACCCTCGTTGGCTGTGAATGAGGTAGAGTTCTTCGTTTGTTTGATTATCCAGTTCAAACCTCATCCAAATCTTTTCGTAGATATAAGCGAGTTGAACGATTTCTTTTTGGTTCAATGCCTGAAAGGAATCCAGCGGATAGTGGGCAACTTGTTCTGCCGTGAGGGTATGCGTGGCATCTTTTAGGAAATAAACGTAGGGCGCAATGGGGTTGGCTTTTTGGGCATCGGTAATGGTGAGTACGTTCTGACTCCAAGTTGGTAGTGTACCTAAAAGTAGTAATATGAAAAGGAGGATGCGCATGAGTCAAAAGTCTTGTTGAGAAATTGTCATCATAACCGCCGTCCCAATTCCTTCCCCCGACGAAACATTCACTTCAAATCCACCTTCCTTTGCTCGTTTTTGGAAATTTTTCAAGCCGTTTCCATCGCCATTCTGGGGGCAATCAAAACCTTGCCCATCATCCGAAATACGGATATGTAAGCCGTTTATTTGCTGAAAGATACGGACCTGGACATTGGTGGCGTTGGCGTGTTTGACGATATTATGAATGGCTTCTTTGAACACAAAATAGATGTTACGTCGCTGTTCCATCGAAAACACAGGCAATGCCGACGCGGGTACTTCATTCTCAAAAGAAAGGGCTACGTCGTGGGCCATAAGCGTTTTGAAACCCACTGATTTCATGCGTTCGAGCAGTTTTTCAGGGGCATCGTTATCGGGGTTCAGAGCCCACACCGTGTCCCGGATGGTGTGGATGGCTTCTTCGGAATCTGTTTTCATTTGCCCTAATACCAACCCTTCCTCAGGGTGGTAAGCACTTACTTTTTTCTGAATGACTTTGGCCGAAGTAGCAATGCTGGTGAGCGTGGCCCCCACTTCATCGTGCAGGTCACGGGCAATTTCGTCACGGATTTGCAGGAGTTTATTTTGTTGGCGCAGGTTTTCTTGGAGTTGGACAATGAGTTGCTGCTGGGTCTGTAACTTGCTCTTTGCGGTGCTGATTGGCGCGCTGGGCCAATATAAATCCCAACAGAATTATCTCCAGTAATGAGCCAATGAAATAGAGATTATTGAAGGGATAAAAAGGAAGCCAAGAGATGTCATAGAGGGCTAAAATGGCGATAATCATGGAGATAAGTCCAATGCTGAACGCCACTGCGTACCAACGCACAGTTTTGAAATCTTTCAGGCTAACGTAAATAATACTAATCAGAAGGAAAAAAAACGTAACACCCGCATAGCCAATGTATTCCAAATTGAGCCAATGTAGAAACAAACGCAATGGGGTGTAGTTTTGGCCGTAATAATCTCCTAATATAGTCGCTTGGTTTAGCACCGAAAAGAAGTAGTCGGCCACATCTACTCCAACCCAACAAAAGATGAGGTAATACAGAAATTTAGAGTACTTTTTGAGCTGAATAAATTTGATAACGAATATAGCCCATAAGCCATGCAAAAGCAGGTGTATGGGGTAATAGGAACGAAAATGGGTGTACCAAGAGTCTCGATCAAAAAACTCCAACATATAGCCGCTTCTGTCCAAAAACCAATGCGCACTGATATACACATACAAGGCATACCACCCAATGAGTGGGTCGCGGAGGCGAAAAAAGAAAGCCAACGCGAACAAAAAGGTCAGTAGATAAACACCAGCGAGTCCCCCTTGCCAAAGAGCAGTATTTTTTTGATAACGTACTACTTGCCCCATCGTAGTTAATTGCATAAAATCGTTGAGGTAGTCGTGAGGAGCAAAAGAGAGGGAAATATGAAGGGTATGAGGCCGCAAGCCTACGGAAACTACCGGTTGGGCAATCGGGACTAAACGGTCCGAGAGGTGATCTTGAGTGTGCCATTCAGAAGTATGCAATTGGCCTTTTTCATTGAGTACATATACCTGCATCGTTCGGTAACGCCAATGAGAAGACATCAGGTAAAGTTCTCCTTGGGTGTGATTTTGCACATTTACCCGTAACCAAACCCTGCCACTTAGCCTGATTCCCATCTGAATAGCTCCCTGGCGATTGACGGGCTTGAACGAGTCTATGGGGAAACGAGCTACTTGATCATAGGTGAGTTGATTTGTCAAATCTTCGTAGAAAGATGCGAAAGGGGCAACGGTGCGAATTCGTTGCGCATCCGTAATCTTCAATACGGGCAGCGCCCAAAGGGGCGTAGAGCAGCTGAGGAGTATGAAAAAGAGTAGTGTCCGCATCTGTGGCAAATTTGTTTTAAAACGTCACCCTATTCCGTTCTTCCTCAGCCCCTTTGCGTTGGCGGGCGGCTTTGGTTTCTTTATTACCAAAACTACGAGAATAAGTTAATTTTGCAACACGAGGTTCAAATTTCATTTCAGCCTGAAAATCAAACTGTTGATTTGAGAAGGAACTGTACCAGCGTAACCCATTCGTCCAAAACAAATCATTGACCGATAACCGTAGCGTACCTTTATTTTGGGGCAATACTTTCTGAATCCCCGCCACGACATTGGTTCTACTCCGTAGGTTCATTACGCCCGCTGGAATCAGCGACAGGTACAAGGCACTCAACTCGGCGGTCCACCGCTTGCCAAGGCTGAACGTATGAACTGTATTTACGTTGCCGTAGTAGATTTTTTGGCTAAACGGCCCAATGTCAAATTGGGTCTGTGAACTGCGGTAATACCCCGAAATATTATTTTGTACTTTCCACCAGGTAGTAAGCGTCAGCGGAAAAGACACCTCTACCGATACGACATGCGGCCCGGTCAAAATTCTGGGTAATGTGTACCAATTCAGGGCGACCAGGATAGGTAACGGGCTGGTGTCGGTAGATAACGTCACGTTCGTTGGCGTAGCCAAGCCAGAAAAAATAAGTACCCTTAAAGACGTAGCCCGTTTTAAAGGAGCTGTTGTAAGCAGGGCGGAGGCGAATGTTGCCCACGTAGTAGGTAGTTGGGTCGGTCAAAAAGAAATTGGGAATGAGTTCCGTATAGCTGGGTCGGGTGATACGGCGGCTGAACGACAAGTTTAGGGCATGTTGTTTTGACAATTGGTGCTTGATAGATGCACTTGGAAAAAGGTTCAGATAACGGCGGTCGAGGAGGGTTTTACCGTCGTCAGCCGATTTAATGTGTGTATGGGTATTTTCGGCGCGTAAGCCACCCTGGAAATCGGTTTTGGGATTTAGTTTTCCAGAAATAGTAAAGTAGGCGGCTCCAATCGCTTCCTTAAATAGTGCTTTGTTGGTTAAATCAGGGTCTACCACAAAACGTCCATCGGTGTTGCGTTCTACGCCAAGCGCATTTTCTATGTACGATTGACTAATTTTGAAACCACTCTCTATTTTCCATTGCTTCCCTAATGGGCGCGCATAATCGGCACGCAGTACGCCAAATCCAAGTCGTGTATCTTTGGAAGTATTGATTGATTTTACGGGTAAAATCGAGGGATTAGTCGAAGAAAACCGGGTAACATCAAAGGTATTGAGTACTTCGTTCGTGTAGCGTTGATAATCAAGATCAATCGTTAGCGAATGCTGACGAGCAGAGGTATACGCCAATCCTACGCTTGCCCCCAAATTCCGCCAGGGGTTATTTTCTACCCAGGTCAGGTCAATAGTCGTAAAAGGTTGAGCTTGGCCCGAAATGCGGGTATTTGAGGTGTTGTAGGATGTAACATTCCGATTGTTGTGCAATCCCTGTATCTGGGCGGACAGCACCGTAGATCTGCTAAGAGAAACATCGGCTCCTACTTTGAAATCAGCATTGGAGTTTTTGGCGTTTCGGTCTGAGTACTGACGGTTTTCCCAAAGCTCATTGTTGACGGGTTGCGTCCGAACAGGCAAGAAATCAAACCAGTTGTGGTCATGATTGTAGGAAGCATTGGCAAACAGATTGACCCGCCCGTAGTTGTGGTTGATGGAAAAACTTCCCATGCCTTTTTCGTACTTTCCGAGTCCCGCCATGAGCGAAAAACTGCCGTTGGTTCCTTCACCTTGTTTGCGTTTCAGTACGATATTTATGAGACCTGCGTTGCCCTCTGCATCGTAGCGGGCCGAAGGATTGGCGATGAGTTCAATCGTTTCTACATTGTCGGCATTCATGCCACTTAGCATCTGTACCACCGCCTCTATGGGCAAGCGTGAGAGCTTCCCATTGAGCATCACCATCACTCCCCCTCGCCCACCGAGCGAAATACTGCCGCTTTGGCGATCTACCCGTACGCTGGGCGAGCGTTCGAGTACGTCCAACACCGAACCTCCCGCCGCCGTTATCATAGCCGATGGATTGATGATCAATTTGTCCAGTTGTTGCTCAAAAATGGGCTTTTTAGCAACGACCATCACCTCATTGAGTTGTTTTTCGAGGGTAGCTAAGGTCAAGACGGGCAAGGAATGGGTGGCCTTTGTTTCAGCCAATACCAAGGGAGACGAGTAGGTAGTTCGGTAACCCACTGTGGTGGCAGTAATCAAATAATGAGCTGTCTTTGACTTGCTCAAAAACATACAGCCCAACATCATTGGCGACCGCCCCTTTGACTAACGACGAATCTTTGATGTTGAGCAGTAATATAGTAGCGAAAGGCAAAGGCTGTCCATCGGCAGACTGAACTTTGCCAGTAATAGTGTGCTGGGCCAAACCCATAGTACCCCACAGGAGGAGCAAAAAACTGATGGAGTAGCGAGAAGGAATCATGATTATCAGACCGTTAGTTGGTCTGACAAAGGTGGAGGATTACAAATTTCTGTACTATCCCCAATTTGGGTAGTTTTTTTTCGATAAAAAACCAGGTATGATTTTGCAGTTGACCTCAGACGATGTCCGACTATAGCCGTCAGGCTAACATCATAACCGACAAAAGTATCAGCTAGACGAGGAGGCAGGGAAGGATCTGATGGAACCCCAGAGTGTTTTTTGGATGAAGGGGAAAGGGAGTTGCTGATTTTTTGATGGATTGCGTTAGCTGGCTTTTAAGCTCTTTTTGTGGCTGTTGTCCGAGCAGATAGGTGAATAGATATGTGTTTGCTATCTCCCATTTTCAAGTGTCGTTTGCGTCGTCACATATTGGGATTAGCGGGCGAGAACCGTACCTATTGCAAATCGGTGTTAGCGAAAAAAAAACGAATAATCACTTCTTTTTCCCAACTACCAAAACCCAGGGCTGAGTTTTATCCGGTGATTGAAACAAATCCTTCGTTCCGGAATTTTGAGTAGGTAGAAAAATACCTCGTATGGGGTCAAACCAGGAATAGGGTAGGTCGGGGACATTTTTTATGTCAATCTCTCCGCCTTTCGGTAGATAAGCGATATAAAAAACACCCTCTTTGGCCAGCAAACCAAAACTGGAATTCGTAAGGTCTTTTCTAACTTCCATATCCGTAAAGTCGAAACCTTCAAAAGCCCGGGAAATATGCCCCACATAGCGACTTCCTTCAAAATCCAACGCTTGCCGCCATGAAAAAGGGGCATTGGTCCAGGGCTCCCACCCAGTCTCATCGGGCGTGATTTTCCATTGCCAAAGACATGCCGCCCCATAGATTACCCCCATAGTACCGCCATGCATTAGCTGGTTCCAGGCATCTTCGCCCTGCCACCAACCTAGCCCGCTTTTGCCTTCATTCATGGCCTCATACGTGGGTTCTCCGTTCATGACCGCCTTCACAGGCAGATTTTGGTACATTCTCTCTACCTTATGATATTGGTGAAGACCGTCATGACCCGTCTGAGCCCATTGAAAATCCAGCCATTTTTTCTCTTGATGCACACGATTGTAATGAAAACAATGGCTACTGTCCTTGACCGCCCAAGTGGCCAGAAAATCATCGCAAGGGTTATAATGTATTCCAACAGGCTGCCGGTAGGCATCCCATTTCTCGATGGTTTCACCGGCCGGTTCTATGCCGGGAGCCATGCCATTTCCGTCCAGACTGATGAGCCAGCAGGCCGGGCGACTGCCATAACGTGCGACAAGGTATTTGCAGAAGCGGCTGTACTCTTCGGCATTGGCCGAGGCACCAAGGGCATGGGCACCCTTCCAGCCATATCCAAAAGCCAGGGGAGCCAATACGGGTACTATTTCTTTCTCATACAGAATGGCAAGCATGGAGTCCAGGGTTTGAAAGTAGGGAGGGTTTAATTGAGTAAGATGCCCCTCCTGCAAGTCTTCGAAACCCCGGGCAAATCCTCCCACCGTATTCCGCTGATCAGGACCTTCGGCGTTTTGATCGGGTTGTACAGCGATCAATAAGGCCGTATTGAAGCCTTTTTTCTGCCGGTCTTCTGCGTAAATTTCAGTTTGTTCGAGGGTAGCGCGGTAGGGTAAGGACCAGGGTGTATCGCCCACTAAGAGAAAAGGCTTGTCATCCCCAAACGTAATATTCCTTTTGCCGGGCGACATCTTTAAGGTACCCTGTTTAGTCAGCCTGTTTTCACCCTCGTAGGGTACGGATTGTAAAGTCCCGCTTTTGTCACGTAGCCCTGGATCGTCGGTGGAGCAATAGAGCTTCCATTGCCAGGTCATGTTGGCATCCGGTGGAGTAAAGCGAATTTTCCAGGTACTGCCCCCATCCCAGAACGCCGGCCTGACAAGGCTGTCACCTTGGGTATTTACAAACCAAGCCCATACGTCTTGGTCGATATAGGGGTTTTTGTATTGATTTTGCGCTTCAAAACTTAATTCTAATTGAGACCACTGCGGTACTGAGGAGACCATCGGTTTACATCCTTGTAGACCCAGTAAATAGATAATTCCCAGACAGCAAAGTACCGGCAGATTGAAATAGGTAGAAGGGTTGATTTTCATTGGGGTGTTGAGTTGGCTGAGTTTGGCGATGGCGTAAACATAGGTGGCAGCGGCATTCTAGCGGGGCCGACCGTTGGCTGCGTTTTATCTTTGGTACGTGGTCTCCCTTCGGAAGCCCCCGCACAACGGCGAAGGGCACTACGATGAACTGGAGCATACGCTGTATTTCGCTCTTCTACACAATTCTTAAAATCTTTTCCATCTTTTTGCCTTTCGCCAGTTCGTCCACCAGCTTGTCCAGGTACCTTACTTTCCTGGTGAGTGGATTTTCAATTTCTTCGATCCGGTAGCCGCAGATTACGCCCGTAATCAAATCCGCACCCGGATTCAATTTTGCTTCGTTGAAGAATGTTTCAAAAGTCGCTTTCTCATCCATCAACGCTTGCAGTTTCTTATCATCAAAGCCAGTCAACCACGCGATAACCTGATGTAATTCTTCTTCGGTCCTGCCTTTGCGCTCCACTTTGGTAAGGTAGTGCGGGTACACCGATGCAAAAGTCATTTTGGCCATTCGTTCGTTGTGCTCGGGCGTAATCTTCATATTTCAAAAGGATTTTTGTGTTTGAATTGTGTAAGCTTGGCGGCGAGGCAGTCGAGCGGGGCCGAACGTCGGCTGCCAACTATATTTGTTGTCCATTCTCCCCACCTGATATTGCACAACGAGGAGTTTTACTTTTCTAAGAAAATATCCATTCTAGCAGCTTATAAAAGGCATAAAGTATATTAATTCCTACAAGAAAATAAAAGCAACCTGTGGTGTCTCTTTTCATTTTTTTTTCCCGCCATCCCATTAATTGTACAATTAAAATTTTATCTTATCAGGCTATAAAGCGAGTAGCATATAAAGTTAACTATTTCAAATCGTTGTCAGAGCGGGGTAAATAATGCCTCAAAAAGGTGGTTCCTCATCATCACTGCGAAATTCAAACACCTTGCGAGTTGAGTCTTCATTTTCATGTTTTGAATAATCGTATAAATCAACAAATTTTGTGTATTTGCCCAGAAACCGAAGTTGAACTATATCTAACGGGCCATTCCGATTCTTAGCTACACTCACCTCTCCAATGCCAACCACGGAATTCCCCATTTCATCTTCAGTAATGCCGTAATATTCTGGCCTATACAGGAAAAGTACCATATCTGCATGGTGCTCATCTGGAACAGATTCCCGAAGATCAGAGAGTTGGGGACGCTTCTCTCCACCTCGAGCTTCTATGGCTTTGCTCAATTGTGATAGAACGATTATAGGTAAGTCCAGTTCCCTTGCCAAGTTCTTCAGCGCTCTCAATATTGAAGCAGTTTCTTGCTCATGATTATTACTACTCCCCCCAGTTTTATAGCCTGATATAAGCTGTAGATGATCAATTAGTACTAATTGGATATTATTTTGCGCTTTTAGTTGAATACATTCAGCCCTAAGTTCTGAAATAGAAAGTGTTAAAGGATCACGAACAAAAATTGGCGCTTCTTGTAGTACTGGAATTTTAAAGTGCAGCTGAGCCCATTCGTATGACGTCAAATTTCCTTTCCGAATTTTTTCACTATCGATTTCAGCTTCCGCTGAAATCAACCGATCTAGCAGTTGTTTACTAGACATCTCCAGGGAGAATATAGCCGTTGGCAAACGGAATTTAATTGCCGCATTTCGCAAGATTGAAAGTATAAATGATGTTTTGCCCATACCTGGCCTTGAAGCCAGAATAATCAATTCTGATGGGTGCCAACCCGCTGTGACCCTATCTAAGCTATAAAAACCTGACGGGACACCTGCCAAGCCTTTCGCATGTCTTTTTTGATCTAACTCTTCGAGAGCATTATTTACAGAAGAGCGAAATGACTCTTTGTGTTTTGATATGTAGTTTTCCTCAGTAAGTCGTACAACTTCTTTCGCAATAATGCCTGGATTAATAGCCTCATTTCCAGGAATCCATCCTGTTAGTTCTGGACGACGTTCGAATTCTGGAAGTTTTTGTAAAATAGCTAATTTAATATCACGAGGGTCATCCCAAAACTTAACTATCTTAGTTTTAATTAATGCTTTAAAATCTCTTAATTTTTGAGGGTGATCAAGTTCTAACACATCCTTGCCTTCGCCCTTAACCTTCTCATCTAAATGCTTTTCAGTGATCATCAAAGCAAAAAAAGGTTTGCCTGTATTGATGGCGTATTCATATTCTAGATGGGTGTAACTTTTATCCGACTCTGGATCTACAGAGCCATATCGACCACCGATTAATAGCAAATAAACATCGGACTCATCTATCCAGCGCTTTATTACTTCCATCTGAGATTTATCACCGGCTGAAAATAATTCCATACCAGCAGGTATATGTCCAGAGGTTAATATTGCCTCAACGGCTGCTTGCCTCTCCTTAATAAGATCGAGGTAAGTTGAGGAAACGAAAACTTGGAGCTTTTTCTTAGATGCCATAAGTGCATAAATTAGTGGAAATTAAAGATAATAATGGCACCTTTTAGAGCGAAAGTAGTTCCTTCGCTTCTGCCAAACTCAGAACCTTTCCTTCCTCAGCGTCTTGAATTCCTATTTTGACCTTTTCGACAAACAAAAGCTTTTCCACTAATTCTCCTACCTTGAAGTCGTCCGGCAGGTAGCTTCAGGATTTCGACTACTCTATATTTTTTTCATAACTAGATAGAAACCATTTTTCGGAACGTTTCGAGACTGTCTAGCAGCGTGATACCTTCCCGCTCGCACGGAACTATCGAAGTCAGAATCATAAGAAGCAACGAATTGCAGCTTTGCTGATTTACAATGTGCTAAAATGATAGCGTCGTTCGAAAGGAGATTATAGCTTTCCATGAAATGAAGTACTTCATTGACGCCAGGAATATTCGCGGTTAACTGGCTGAACAGGTCGAATAATTCTTTCGGATCGTGTTCTGTCAGGATTACGGGTATCTGCCCATTTTCTTTGAGTGTTCGAGGTGACTTCTCGCCGTGAAACCCCAAGAAGTGATACAGGTACTCACTCATAACCGTTGTTTCGTAATGAAGTCGGGTCGCCGGATGAAGTAGCATTTCGATCAACAACTCGCGCTTCGTGCCTTTCGAGAATTCGATCAGAATTGAGGAATCCAGCAAGATTTCTACTGTCTGTACCATTCGTCCTCTAAGTCGACGTCAGGAGTCCAATTGGGCCACGACCCTTCGTATTTTTTCAGAATAGCCAGTTTTTCCTCCTTTGTCATTTCAGAAGCAGGCTTGTGTCTCCGTCTTTTCCACGATGCTCACCTCCACTCTACTTCCTGCTCCGAAAGGAGTCTGGTAGTTCAAGCGTGAGCCGATTGTTTTCATCCACGCGCCGGATATATTTCAAAGTTTCCATGATAAAGCAGATTTAAATCTCTGTTAAAGATAACGTTTTCCAGGCAGATTAGTACTTCGCCGCCATCCCCTTCCCCGGCGTAGCCTTCAAGATAAACGCCCGCAGATCGTCATTGGCCTGCACGAGGTCTTCCTGCCGGAGGTACATCATGTGGCCGCTGCGGTAGCCCTTCCAGTCCATGCGGTCTTTGAGTCGGCCGCTTGGGTCCATCTGCCACATATTGTCCTGGGCGTTGAAGTAGTCGCAGGCGCCGTCGTAGTAGCCCGATTGTACCAGCAGATGCAGGTAGGGGTTCTGGGCCATCGCCTGCCGGAGATTTTCGCCGGTGTTGTCGGCGTTCTCGCCCGTGCGGCTCCAGGGTACACCGGGCCAAACATGTAGTACTTCAAATCGGTCTTGTAGCCCAGCACCTCGCGGAAGTACATATTGATCGGCGGCGTAAAGGAGTGCAGCCAGGACGTCAGCTCGGGCGAGTAGTCGGGGCGCTCGCCCGCGTCCTGCGCGTCGATGCCGAGGTACCGTGAGTCGAGCCGCCCGATGGTGTGGCCCTGCTCGCGGAGGAGTTCCTTCCAGAAGAAATTGACCGGGATTTGCAGGTTGTGTTCCAGCACCACCTTTTCGGACAGCCCCGAGTAGCGGGCGATGCGGGCGGCCATCGCCTTGCGTTTGGCGGGGTCAAGGTACCCCCCCATCACCAGCGCGGGCAGGAGTTCGTTGGTCGTGAAGTTCTCCACTTCGGGCAGCATCTGCGTGAGGTCTTTCTGCTGCAAATCGGCGGGTAGTTTCTTGTGAAACCAGGCCGTGGCGGCGTAGTAGGGCAGCATATTGGCCGCGCCCAGCGGGCCTTCGCGGTCGAGCCCGAGGTTGGTCGGCGACACCAGAATGACGCCGTTGAGGTACATCCAGTTGGCATTTTGCAGTTCCAGCGCCAGGCCCGACACGCGGTTGGTACCGTAGCTTTCGCCGATCAGGTACTTGGGCGAGCGCCAGCGGTTGTGGCGGCTCACGAAGGTATTGAGCCAGTCGGCCAGGTACTTGATGTCCGCGTTCACGCCGAAAAACTTGGCCTTGGCCTGCGGCGTTTCCTTGCCCGCCATGCGCGAGTAGCCCGTGTTGACGGGGTCGATGAACACGATGTCGGCCACGTCCAGAATCGAGTTCGGGTTGTCCTTGATCGTGTAGGGTTGCAGGGGGTACCCCTCGCTGTCCACGTTGAGCAGCTTAGGTCCCGTGTAGGCCAGGTGCATCCACACCGAAGCAGTACCCGGCCCGCCGTTGAACGAAATCACCAGCGGACGGTTCACCCGGTCCTTCACATCGGTGCGCTCGTAGTAGGTGTAGAACACCCCCGCGATGGCCTTGCCCGCCTCGTCCCACACGGGCTGCGTCCCCACCTGCGCCGTGTAGGGTACCTTCTGCCCCTTGATCGTGACGGTATGGGAGGTGGTGATGGTAGAGTCCAGGTCTAGTTTTAGGGCGTGGGGAGACGCAGGAGCCGGTTTCTGTGCCATCAGTAGGCTACCCGCAGCTGTTAGGAGTAGGAGTAGGGTATATTTTTTCATTTGTTGTTAGTTCGATAGTTGTTGGTTTTGGGCGTTGTGCTTTTACACACCCCTACCCCTCTTTTTAGAGGGGATTTTTTAAAGGTCGATAGCCGACCGCCACCCTAATATTTGGCTGGCTGACCTTTCTTCGGCAGCGTCCTTAAAATAAACTGCCGGATATCCTCATTGGACGTGACGACGTCGTCGTCGCGCAGGTACATCATGTGGCCGCTGCGGTAGCCTTTCCAGTCGAGACGATCCTTCATTTTACCGCTGGGATCGAGGTGCCACATATCGTACTTGGCGTTGAAATAGTCGCAGGCTCCATCGTAGTAGCCGGATTGCACCAGGACATTCAGGTAGGGGTTCTGGGCCATCGCCTGGCGTAGGTTTTGGCCCGTTTGATCGGCGTCGGCTCCTTCGCGGCTCCACGGGCGGGTTTGTCCGGCTATGAAGTATTTGAGGTCGGTTTTGTAGTTGAGTACTTCCCTGCAGGTAGTAGTTGATCGCGGGCGTGAACGAGTGCTGCCAGGAGGTGTACTCGGGCGAGTAGTCGGGCTGCGCGCCGGTGGTGGCGCGGTCGATGCCGAGGTACCTTGAGTCGAGGCGGCCGACCGTATAGCCTTGGTCGCGCAGGAGTTCTTTCCAGAAGAAATTCGCGGGTACCATCAGGTTGTGTTCCAGCACCACTTTTTCCGAAATTCCGGCGTAGCGGGCCACGCGGGCGGCGAGTTGCTTCCGAACAGTTGGATCAAGGTACCCCCCTTTGGCCAGGGCCGGAATGAGTTCGTTGACTGGTGAATAGTTCCACTTCGGGTAGCATGTCTACCAGGTCTTTCTGCTGTAAATCGGCCGGTAGCTTCTTATGAAACCAGGCCGTGGCGGCGTAGTAGGGTAGGAAGCTGGCGGCGTCCACCACGGTGCCGCGCGGCAGACCGAGGTCGGTGGGCGACACAAGTACCACGCCGTTGAGGTACATCCACTGCGCATTTTGCAGTTCCAGCGCCAGGCCCGACACGCGGTTGGTGCCGTAGCTTTCACCCACCAGGTACTTGGGCGACGACCAGCGGTTTTTGCGGCCCACGAAGGTATTGAGCCACCCGGCCAGGTACTTGATGTCGGCGTTGACGCCGAAGAATTGTTTCTTGTCGATGGTATCCGACAACATACGCGAAAAACCCGTATTCACCGGCTCGACGAACACGATGTCGGCCACGTCGAGAATGGAGTTCGGATTGTCCTGAATGCCGTAGGGCTGCACAGGGTACCCCTCACTGTCGATCAGGACGCGCTTGGGACCGGTGTAGCCGATGTGCATCCAGCACGAGGCCGCACCGGGGCCACCATTGAACGACACCACCAACGGCCGCGTGGTGCGGTCGCTGACATCGGAACGCTCGTAGTACACGTAAAACAGGCTTGCGATGGGCTGACCGCTCTCGTCCCACACGGGTTGGGTACCCGCCGTGGCGGTGTAGGGAACCCGCTTGCCCTTGATGGTGACGGCATCTTTGGTTTCGACGCTGGCGTCAGGAATGGGCGCGCGGTTTTGGGCCTTTGTCAGGGAGGAGGAAAGGAGGAGGGTAAAAATGAGCAATGTGAGGGTGCCTGTATGCCAGTAATAGGGTAGGGGTTTTTTCATATGGTGTTTCATAAATGGGTGTACTAAGGTGGTTTATGGGGAAATAGAAGGCTTTTGAGAACTTTTCGTCAAGGTAGAGATTTGCCCCTAAAAACACAAAGCCGGGCGGAGAATCACGTGATTCTCCGCCCGGCTTTCCGAATAGTTCAATTTCTGGAAAATACCTGCGCTACTACTCAGGACAAGCCTCCGCCGATTCTTTGGCGTATTGCTGATATAGCACGTTGAGTTCATCCGGCATTTTGTCATCAGGATCGCCTTGCTCGTATTTTTTCTTTGATGTTTTGTTCGCGGGTTCTGAATGTTTCCACTATACGCTTCTGGTTAGCAAGGCAGACTTTCTGTTTGTTCAGGTCACGCCTTTTTTCGGGTGAAATATCACGGTCGAGCAATTCCTCCTGAATCTCTTCGTCTCGGGCCTGGAACTGCAAGTCCATAATCTGCCACATCGACACCTGGTTTTCGGGATTGATGTAAGCTTTGGCAAGATCGGACAGGTCGCTGGTTTCCAAAAACTCGCCGTTGCCCTTTTCCATATTCCTGGAGATTTTCCCCATTTTTTCGGCCTGTTGCATTTTAATGCGGCGCAGCTCTGGATTTTCCTCCTCCATTGCATTCTTCATTTCGGCTGTCAATTCTTCGTTTCGCTTGGCCGTACTCACCCCCAATTCCTTGGCCATGTACTCTCCAATGGGTTTGTAGCCTTTACCCGAAAAGGGCACCCGGCTTAGGTAGCTTCCTCTGGGGGCCGAGGCATCCAGCGGAATAATGTTCCTGACGGCGATGCCGTTGATTCCGTCGCTGATCTCGTGGAGGTAGTAGAGGTGTTTGGTTTTTTCGTTGTAGAGGTACCCCACCCCGAAAGCGGTGGCTACGTAGTTTTTGGCCAGCGGATGATTGGCTTTTACCCCCCAATCGTGCATCCATAGGGTGTAAACTTTGCCTTCATCGGCAAATTTGTACTCTTCCAGGAGCAATCCCTGTTCGTGGGGCCAGCGGCGGCTGTTGCCCGTTTTGCGCTCCCCACTCCAGAATATTCTGCGAGCCGTTCCAGCGGTCGAAATTGGCCGAAACCATAGACATACCGCTCCCCATCTTCATGGCTATTTTGCCCGTTTCCGGGGTGTCGGTGTACATGAGGGCGTCGGCGTTGGGTAGGTAGGCGACAAACTTGATGTGATCGGTCTCCTCCGTTTGGGGCGCGTTTTTCCAGCCCACCCGCATCATCTCCCCGGAGTAGCCGAATACGCCGTTGGTACTGTTGAGGTAGGCTTCCAGGGTGTAGCCTCCTTCCAGACTAATGACCTCGATCGACAGAATCTGGTCGAACCGCAAGTCGTCGTTCATGCCGGGAATCGGATCGGGTTTTTGAGCCAGGTCAGGCTTTGCCTTGGTAAAATCGATCTCCTTTGTACTGCTTTGTCCGGCTTTCTCCACCACAATTTTTTTCTGTCCGCTTGCAGTAAAGCAGACAAGCGCCAGTAGAAACACCAGGAGGGATTTGAACTTCATCTGTAAGGAAAGTTAAGTAAACTGAGCGTTTCGGATTGGAAATCAAAGTAGGGCGTTTTTCCTGACAAAGACTAAGGGCGATTAGTTATCGGTAATAAATTCAAGTTGCTAGTTATTGAAAGCCGGACACGTCAATGCAAATTTAGTGTTGCGAACTCAAATCAATTCGATAGTTTTCCTGTGAGCTGCTGTCACCACTTCTGCATCCCGTAAAGTCGCCTCTTTAAAGAAGAACAGTACCAGGGACCCAACGCCTCCAAGCGCAGCATCGCCGGGTGACCCCGCTCTACGGGATCAAGGTCTTCGTGATGACCCATGAGGCCAACCGCCCCGTCGGGCGCTGTCGCATCGACTATCCGATATACACCGGGCTCCTGGGCTGATAACGACGGAATACGGCTTGGAGGACAGTTTGAAAGAGGCTGGGACCTGATTTCTTCTTCGTCCGCAAGTCTAACTCCAAGAGGCCTCATTACCCTTCGGTTGATTTCCCGATCAGCCACCACCGTAAGCCAATCGATACCACATTAAGTTAGATCAACGCTTTGGTTATCAAAAAGATACACCGTAACAGCGAACCGTGCTGTTACCGATAGAGGGTCCCTATTGAAGGTCATCCTGCCCTGGTTTGCCTAGACTTTGACCAAAGCTTTTATCTACCAACTTGAATTTTAGTGGAAAGGAATTGAATTGCGAAAAAATCGAATTTGTTTTAGCTTTGGTACATGAATTTCAGACCAACCGATACGGTGCCTTATGATTTGAGAAAATCCCAACGGACTGTTTTCGCCCGAGCCTCCTACGTGAAAATCACTACGCTCCTGCTGCTTAACAAAGGCTTGTCTATTCCCGAGACTTCCGAGTATCTGGGCATAGACGACAGCACGGCCTCCACCCGGGAGTTATACGAGAGGGTGCTGGTAGCTAGCCAGGACACAAAAATGGTGTATTTCATCTCGGACAAAGCCCATTACTATAAGAACCAAGTACTGGCCGAGTGGGAGTCCACCGCCAAGATCCTTCCCGTTTTTCTGCCTCCCTACTCCCTCAATCTGAACTTGACCGAAGGGTTGAGGAAATTCCCGCGAAAGAAAATCATCAACACCTGCTTCTTTCGAAAAAAAGAAGAATTCCAACGGGCCGTCATTCAACTCTTCGAAGACATTCCGGGGTACCGGAAGGAGCTGGTCAGGTTGAAGACCCTGAATTTTAATGTCCTACATTCACAATCCACTTTTTATCGCGTATACATATCCTAATGAAAAAAATTCTTACCATTATCGGCGCTAGGCCTCAAATCATCAAGGCATCCGCACTCAGCCGTGTTATTCGCGACTCATTTTCGGACAAGGTGAAAGAAGTAATTGTTCATACCGGGCAGCATTATGACGAGAACATGTCTGGACAGTTTTTTGAGGAATTACAAATCCCACAGCCAGACTATAACCTTCACGTAGGGTCAGGTAAACACGGGTTTCAAACCGCAAAGATGATAGCCGGAATTGAAGAGATTCTGGAAAAAGAGGAGCCAGATTATTTGATTATATATGGCGATACCAACTCTACCTTAGCAAGTGCAATAGCTGCCTCGAAAATTTACGTCCCTATTGTGCATATAGAGGCAGGATTACGCTCATTTAACAAAAAAATGCCAGAAGAAATCAACCGAATCATTAGCGACCACGTTTCAACGTACCTATTTCCGCCAACCCAGGCAGGAATTAGTAACCTGGAAAGGGAAGGATTTGATACTACGGCGCTTCCACCATATAGCATGGACCACCCAGGGATATTTAATGTAGGTGATGTAATGTACGACAATAGCCTGCATTTTTCCAAAGTAGCGGACGGGAAAGTAAACCTGGAAAAATCATTTGGCGTCCGTCCTGAAAATTATCTGCTAGCTACTTTGCACCGAAATCATAATACGGATGATCCACATCGGCTCAGAAATATTCTGGAAGCCTACAATAAAATTTCACTACTAAATAGTATCCCCATTCTAATCCCCCTGCACCCTCGCACGAAGAAACAAATGGAGGCACTTTTGGACTCTTATTTTTATGAACAACTCAACAGTAATCCCTATTTGATCTTCATACCTCCCGTTTCGTTTCTTGAAATGGTTGCGCTGGAAAAAGGTGCAAAAGCAGTAATGACCGATTCGGGTGGAGTGCAGAAGGAAGCTTACTTTTTTGGAAAACCGTGTATTATTCTACGGGCAGAGACTGAATGGGTGGAAATTGTAGAAAGTGGTATGGCGATATTGTGCGATGCGGATACTGACCGAATCCTGAAAGCTTACGAGGTGTTGTGTACAAGTAAGCAGTCAGAATTCCTGCCCCTCTATGGAGAAGGCGATGCTGCTGAAAAAATAGTAAAAATTTTGCTTGGGGAAGGGAAAGAATTTTAGGCACTCTTTAGACTATGTTTTCGGAACTAATTTGGCATTCTGTTGAGAATCATGGTTGTGTAGACGATTGATAGCATGGCCTCAGAAGATTTTACCGCACAGGCGGACCTGGTTTTCCCATACTGTTTTGCTAACCGGCAATACGTTTCCGATCGGCAGGATCGGGGAATCTACCCTTGGTAATGGCCGGAATGTTCATTGATCGTAAACTGCTCCACTTCGGGCAGCATGTCTACGAGGTCCTTCTGTTGCAGATCGGTGGGCAGTGCCTTGTGGTACTAAGCCGTAGCGGCGCAGTAGGGTAAAAAGTTGGCGGCGTCCACCACCGCACCGCGCGAAATACTAAGATTGGTGGGCGATACCAGCCTCACGCCATTGAGTACATCCAGGCGTCGTTTTGGAGTTCCAGAGCAAGGCCCGATTGTGGCTGAATTGAAAAATTAACCCTCCCGCAAATTCGCGCCAGGTCGCGCCGAACTTCTGACTTTTTTTTCTACCTTGTTTTTTCTTCTTACCCCACCTCCTGTCTTGCTTTCATGACTACTCATCCTTTGTTTATTCTCACCGTCCTGTGTATCAACATAGTGGTGTGCGAATGGCTTGCTACCAAGCCCTACTTCCGTCACCTCGGCACGGCTCTGATGGTCATTCTGCTCACGGCGATCACGGCTAACCTGGGGCTGATTCCGGCTTCTTCTACCCCCACCATCATTTACGACGGTATTTTTGCCTACGTTGCGCCTATATCCATATTCTTCCTCATGTTGAGTGTCAATCTCAAAAGCGTCCGCCGGGCCGGACCGGCCATGATTGGGATGTTTCTGGTGGGTACGTTGGGCACGATGGTCGGGGTGGGGGTAGCCATGAAGAGTTTTGATGTAGCTACCCTGCTGGGAGAAAAATACTACGCCCTGGCGGGTATGCTCACGGGTACCTACATTGGCGGCAGCCTGAACTTCAATGCGGTGGCCATTCACTACGGTATGGCCCGCGAGGGTACTCTTTACGCCGCCACCACCGCCGCCGACAACATCATCACGGCGCTCTGGATTGTGGCTACCCTGGCGTTACCTACGGTGTTACGAGGCAAAAAAAGCGTTTCTACTCCCAAGACCGGTGTGGACACGGTACCCGCCGAAGGATTTGAGGATATAGAAACCATCAATCCCATGGATGTAGGCCTACTCACGGCGCTGGCGTTTGGAGCGGTGTTTCTGGCCGACTGGTTTGCCGGTTATTTTCCAGTCATTCCCAAAATCCTGACCATCACCACCCTGGCGCTGGTACTGGCCCAGTTTCCGGCGGTGAGCCGACTACGGGGAAGCCGGGTGCTGGGTATGTTTTTGATCTACCTGTTTCTGGCGGTGATCGGCGCCTACTGCGATATTCCCGCCCTGATGAAGGATGGTACCCTGGCCATCTGGCTACTGGTGATCATCTGTATCATCGTGCTCATCCACGCAACTATTCTGATTGGGGTAGGCAAGCTCTTGAAGCAGGACTGGGACGTGGTCGCGGTGGCTTCGCAAGCGAACATTGGAGGTTCAAGTTCGGCGCTGGCACTGGCGCGTAGCCTGGGGCGGCCGGATCTGCAACTACCAGCCATTCTGGTAGGTACCCTGGGCAACGGTATCGGTACCTACCTTGGCTTTCTGGTAGCAGAGTGGCTGCGGTAGCGTTGCTATTGGGGGCTTAAAGGTCGTGATAGGGTATTTCGTAGCGTATAGGGTAATAAATTATTTTCCATGATCAATCGTCGTGATTTCATTAAAACTTCCGCAAAGGGGATAGGGGTACTGAGCGTAGCTACCACTTTTCCTATTCCGGATGCAGTCTTTGTCAAGAAGAAAATACTATGCGTCGGTGGGCATCCCGATGATCCGGAGAGTGGCTGCGGCGGTACCCTAGCCCGGCTTGCAGGGGTGGGGCATACGGTGAAGGCCGTGTACCTGACCACGGGCGAGGCCGGCATACCGGGAAAGTCGCACGCCGAGGCGGCGGTGATTCGGAGGAAAGAAGCGGAAGCCGCCTGCAAGATCCTGAACGTAGATCCGCTGTTTTTTGGTCAGGTAGATGGCGCTTCCGTGCTGGACAACGTCGCGGTTGAGAAAATGAGGGAGCTATTCCGGACCGAAAAGCCAGACGTGGTCTTTGCGCACTGGCCACTGGATACCCATAAGGACCACCAAATTGCTAGCTTGATGACCACCCAGATGTTGAACGAGCACGTCTTCACGCTTTATTTTTTCGAGGTGTGTACGGGCATGCAGACCATGGGTTTTCATCCGACCGACTACGTGGATATCACCACCACACAGGAGCAGAAGCGGAAAGCGCTGTACTGTCACATCAGCCAGGATCCGCCGGGAATTTACGGCTGCGGACACGCGGCAATGGAAGAATTCCGGGGACGAGAGATGGGTGCCAAAGCCGGCGAGGCCTTCGTGCGGCTGGCAAACCAGGGAGTGGCTGGCGTAGGGCTGAATGCGCTGTGGCCCTACTGAAAGTATTCACCACAGAGGAGAGGCCTGGCCCCGTGTCAAGTAATCATACTTATTTGCGCGTAGCTTTATCTAAATACTCGACAGACAAGGGTTTGTCGGCTGTTTACTTATCGTAATCGGCCTCTGCTCTGTGCAAAAATATATGATATCATTATGATAATCAAGGGTCTATATTCTGTTTTCTTATGGGTATAGCGTACCTTCGAAATAGGGTTCGGATGATGCCATCTTTTTATGGAAAGGCTGCCTTTTAAAGAATAGTATCTACTCTTTTCCAGAGCGATTGCCTTGGCTCCTGTAGTGTTTCTTATTTGAATATAAACAAACCTTGCTACTTTTGTATAAGAGTTATAGTCAAGAAACAAGTTTGCCCTGACGGTTCTTCATGAGTGGTGACGTCACATTAAGAGCAGCGGGCATTTGAAATAAACTATTGGATGTTCAAAAGTAGCAGTGCCCTTTCTCCTCGAATCCGTTTTTTTGTAATTATAGGCATATCTTATATAGGCATACTACTTCTATCTGCTGGTATACTAGCTTTTGAGTTTGTCTACGGTAACGCTGATGGGGTTTGGTTTGACCTAAGCATAATTCAAGTCACTTACAAGCTCCTACTTGTTCAATCGGCACTTGCTCTTGTCGGCTATGGCCTTTTCTTTGGTTCAAACCTGGTAAAGGGAATTGTCAGTACGGTGCTATTGACTTTATTGTTATTGCTGGCGGTGGAGAAAATGAGCTTGTGGATTGTTACAAGTAAAGAGTCGAAGACGATGAACAAACCGTATGTGCCCTTTCTTCGTCCCGACCACACCGAACTATCGGTTCTGAGCGACACGTTGGGCGTTAGAGGCAAGCCCAATTGGCACTTGGATTGGGTTCCCCTTCACAACGGCGTAACGTACGATACCGTCAAAATTTCGACCAACGCTTTTGGCTTTCGGGACACACCGCTTGAAGACTCGCAACCCCGGTCCCGGTATGCCCTGTTTTTTGGCTGCTCGTATACCTTTGGCGATGGGGTTTCGGATACAGAAACCATACCCTATCATTTCCAGGCAAATTCTCCAAACTACCGGGCTTACAATTACGGGTACATGGCCTATTCTCCGCTGCATATGCTGGCGTTGCTACAACAGGAGGAATTGAAAAAGCAGATTGTGCAAAAGGATGGGTTCGCCGTTTTTACTCTCATCAACGACCATCTCGACCGGGTTATTCCCGCCACCCGGTGGATTAGTCTCGTCAAGGGTCGTTTCCCCTATCTTGATTCAAAGTCAATGACTACGAAAGGCATTTTTGCCAATGAAAGACGACTGTACACTTCGGCAATTCTGGAAACGGAGAATAGTGGACTGCTGAGAATTATGAACTGGGGGTACCCTCGCACGCATACCAGAGACCACTATCGGCACCTTGTAAATATTATAAAAAAGGCACAGGAAGAGTATATCCGGCAGTTTGGTAACGAGAATTTCTACGTGGTAGTTTTTCCGGGGAATCCTATTTCCCCCGACACGCGGCAGATGTTTATCGAGGATGGGATCAAGTTTTTGGACTACTCGGGACTCATGACCATTCAAGATAAAATGCTACCTTTTGATTCTGCTCATCCTAGTCCGGAAGTATATGAAAGAGTCGGCCAAGAGATAAACCGGTCCATCGATTCCTTGCATGCCTTTAACAGAAATGCGGCTTATCCCGTTTCTCGATAACCTTCCTTGCATTCTATAAAAAGAAGCTGCACGCCAGTACAGCTTCTTTTTATTCTTATACCTAGTCCGTTACCTCACCATTTACTTCGCCAGGATATCTTCCAGAAACTTCCGGAAGGGCGCAGCAAACTCCTTGCGCTTCAGCGCAAATTCCACGGTGGTTTTCAGAAAATCCAGCTTGTTGCCAATGTCGTGGCGTTTGCCTTCGATGCGGTGTGCGTAGATATTTTCGCGGCGAAGCAACAACAGCATGGAGTCAGTGAGCTGTATTTCGCCGCCTTTGCCCTTGGGAGTTTGCTCAATGGCCTGGAAAATATCAGGTGTCAGAATATACCGCCCGGCGATGGCCAGGTTGGAAGGGGCCGCGCCAACGGCTGGCTTCTCTATCAGCGAGTTCAGTTCCAGTATGGTGTCGCTCAGGGTAGTCCCCCCCACAATTCCGTAGCGGTTTACTTTGTCGGTAGGTACCTCCTCCACGGCAATCACCGAGCCGCCATACTGCTCGTAGGTATCCATGAGCTGCTGCGTAACCGGTATAACCGAGTCCATGATGGTATCGCCCAGCAGGACGGCGAAGGGCTCATTGCCCACGTGGTGACGGGCATAATAAATAGCATCGCCGAGGCCATTGGCTTCCTTTTGGCGCACAAAATGAATATTAGCCATATCCGCCAGTCGGCGCATTTCGGTATGCCAAGCCTGATCTTCCTTCTCTTCCAAGCGGGCTTCAAGCTCGAAATTACGGTCAAAATGGTCTTCAATAGCTCTTTTGCCTTTGCCCGAAATAATCAGAATATCTTCGATGCCCGAATCAACGGCTTCCTGCACCACATACTGGATCGTAGGGATGTCAATAATGGGAAGCATTTCCTTAGGCATGGACTTGGTAGCGGGCAGAAAACGGGTACCCAGGCCCGCAGCGGGTATAACGGCTTTACGAATCATTATTTTTAGCTTTTGGCCGATCAGCGATTAGCTATCGTAGCTTTTACTAGGTTACTGATTTATCTGATTTATTCAAAAAGTAGCTACAAGACGCTACGGTAGATACCTTTTCACACCACAAAAGGCTTGATCACCCTGGCGTTGTATTTTTTTAGCTCCACAAAGAGCCGGTTCAGCATGTCGTCGTCGCGGTAGGTACCGATAATGGTCCCCCCCGATCCGGCAAACTTGGCCGAAGCACCGCAGGCTCGGGCGGCATTGACCAGTTGTTTATTGGAGTCCGATACGGTATAGATCTGGCAGCGGAGGTCGAAATTCTGATTCATCAGCTCATGCAGGTCGTCGGGGCGTCCTTCCAGCAGGGCTTTGCGACCTTCCTCGGCCCGGCTGGCGATCTGGCCCAGTACCTTGATTACCTCGGTCTCACCCCGGTCAAACCGAGCCCGCACGTCACTGTGTACCTTTCCCGATACCTTGCTCAGTTGGGTGTTGTAAGCCACAAAAAGCTTAGGAAGCAACTCGGCCGGCAGACGTTCGTAGAGCCCGTATCCTTGCGTAGCGAGAAGATCCTGCCTGAAATCCATGTACACGCAGCCCTCGTAGCACTGTATGACGCGATCCTGCAGACCAGCCGTGATGCCGAGTTCTTCGGTTTCGGAGGTCATGACGAGCTGAGGAAGGATTTCGAGCGGGATTTCGACTTTATAAAATTGAGTCAAGGCCCGAAACAAGGCTACCACAATGGCGCTAGATCCCGACATCCCTACCTGGCGCGGAATAGAAGAGCGATACCGGACCGTAAAATTCCGGTTGGGCAGCCGGATAGAGTTTTGCTCGCAATAGTCGGCAAATTTTTTGATACCCGCTTTGATCAGCGGAATCCCCCCGTTGTAGCCCAGCATACTCACCGAGTCGCGCAGGTGGTAGATACCCTTGAATGTACTACTATCCTGCGGCTGCGGCTCAATGTGGAGATCGGGGGATTCGTACAGTGATATGGAAGTACCGAAGTTACGAACCGAAATAGAAATAGTTTTTCCGAAAAAGCCATCCGAAGGGTTGCCCAGTAGTCCGGCCCGGGCGTAGGCGCGTGTTTCAGTAATCAAGGAAGTGATCTTTTTTTTGCCAATATTACTAAGAAAATCTGAGACAAGGTTTCTATTTCCAATCAGAAAACGCAGACCCCAAATCCAAGAACCTGCCTCGAAGCTCTCTGCTGCACGCTATCCTTCGGGCCAAGGCAAGGATTGGGCACAATATTGGATATTATTCTATAATTTTGCCCAGCTCCCTGGCTTCTGTAATCTACAATACATTCGGTGAAGGACGTTTTTGATCCGATCATTTGTAATCCTTTGACTGCTGTTTCATTTTTCTGACCGTATGAACTCAATTAAAACCCTATCCATTGTAATCCCAGTTTACAACGAAGGTAAAACCATTTCAACTGTTCTGAATAAAGTCAGGGATGTTCAACTGATCAACTCCATTGCCAAAGAAATTATCATCGTCAATGACTTTTCGCACGACGATACCGAAGAAAAAGTACAGGCCTACATTCAGCAGCACCAGGGTGTGTTAAACATCCGCTATTTCAAGCACGACCGAAATCGGGGCAAAGGTGCGGCCTTGCGTACCGGGTTTCAGCAGGCTACCGGAGAGGCTACCATTGTGCAGGATGCCGATCTGGAATACGATCCGAACGAATTCAATCTTTTGCTGAAGCCCATGCTAGATGGCTTCGCAGACGCGGTATACGGCTCCCGATTCGTGAGTGGCAAACCGCACCGGATCTTGTTTTTCTGGCATACCATCGGCAACAAGTTCCTGACGTTTGTTTCCAACATGTTTACCAATCTGAATCTGACAGATATGGAAACATGCTACAAGATGTTTGATTCCCGTATTTTGAAGAGTATTGATTTGAAGGAGAACAGATTCGGGTTTGAGCCGGAAGTGACGGCCAAGATCGCCCGGATCAAAGGCATTCGTATTTACGAAATAGGAGTATCCTACTACGGACGTACCTACGATGAAGGAAAGAAAATAAACTGGAAGGATGGGTTCAGAGCCCTCTACTGCATAGCCAAATACGGCCTGCTGGGACTTTGAACTAATTGGGAATGAGTGAATTGTGATTGAGTGAATAATAGAGATCGTTGTTCTTGGTTCGTAGCTGTTGTTTTGCTTTCAAAGTCCAGGCTACTTTGAAAGCCTATAAACCATCACTTGCCAACCGCAGCGGTAGCCGCTCATAACCACGAACCCAGAATTTTTTAATTCTATTATTCACTCAATCACTCATTCAAAACTAATTAAGCGGGCCGCGCTACCTGTACATTCAGGGCTAGCTTCACGTCATCGCCTACTACTATTCCACCGGCTTCGGTGATGGCGCTCCAGTTTAGTCCGTATTCTTTCCGGTTTACTTTACCCGTAATTTCAAAACCTGCTTTCAAATTGCCGTAAAAATCGGCCATGGTACCGCCAAACTCGGCTTTCAGTTCGACGGGCTTTGTGATTCCTTTGATGGTTAAATCTCCGGCAATTTTATAGGTATCTTCATCCGTTTTCTCTACGCTGGTAGATTCGAATGTCATTTTTGGGTATGTTTCAGAGTCGAAAAAATCAGCCGAGCGAAGGTGCTCGTCGCGCTGAGTTTGGTTGGTGTCTACGCTAGCCGTATCCGCTGAAAACTTAACGGTTGCAGTTTCAAAATCATCCTCTACGGTTTCCACGGTACCTTCGAAGGTGCGGAAATGTCCGGTCACCGTAGAAATAACCAGGTGCTTTACTTTGAATTGAATTTCTGAGTGAGTAGGATCAATCGTCCAAACGGTTTTGGTTGCAGTTTCCATAGTTTATTGGTCTTGTAAGATAGTTGGTTTATATATGTATTTACATTTAATGTATATACACTTAATTGGAAAAATAAGTTCTTAATTCTTGAAAAAAAACATCCGACCCTATTCAAGCCGGATGTTAAGTGTTTGTAAGCAGTACGTTATCTTTAATTTTCCTCATGCTCCCGGTCTGGTTTTTTATCGGGCACCCCATCGGGGTCCTCGGATGGTCGGCTGGTGTTAGGTGTGTTTCTGGGAAACGAAGGATACACGGGTGGTTCCAATAGTTCTCTGCCTCCGGTGGAGGGTATTGCGGGTTCTCCTCTTTTACGTGCCATGATTTCTTGTTTTAGTGGTACATTCAATTTACAGTTCAAAACCCGAAAGAACTGTTCCACAGGGTGTTTGCCGGTACTTCAAAAAGTAGAGTGTAGAATATTCTCTATGCCTGTAAAGCATGTGGTACAAAAAAAATCCACTCGCGATCGTGTGAGTGGATTTTGCCTGGAAGAGAATCTGCTCAGTTTTTGGGCATTGCAAAAATGCTCGCATCCACCGTAGGATTCACCTTTACGTCCTTTATCATCATCGTCATGGGCCCCGGAAGAGCCGGTGATTCCAGCTCGGTGGTAAAAGGAAAAGTGACACCGTCAACCTGCTTGAAATTCGAGAAGTTGGACTTCATCTCAATCTCCTGGCCTTGCACGTTCACCTTGATCTGGGACCTCAATATGTAGTAGGTTTCTTTGGAGATAGCGTGCGTAGCTATGGCCCCATTGGCCATGGTTACTTTCACCAGATACACAGGAGCACCTTCCAGCTTATCTTCCCCGATTAGCTCGGCGGTATGCCCCTTGGCTTTGTAATTAGAAAGCCCGGTCAGGTCGAGCTGGGCAGCCGACATTTTTACGCTTTCCTCGGGTAGGGCAGTAGCAGTGGTTTGTCCACTCATAGGGTTAATCATCCAGCCGGTGGTGCCGTCGATAGCCTGCACAATGGCCGAGCCCTGAACCACCATTTCGTTTCGGAGTCCGCGTCCCTGCACGACAGTGGTGCTGGAAGGAAGCTCCATTCCCATAACCTGGGAGGTGGTTTCCATTTTTACACTTTTCAAACCCGAGTACTTATCTCCGCCCATGGCGGCTATGTGTTTATCCAGGATTTCTTCCACCGTCTGAGCCTGGACTGCCTGCAAGTGGAAAGCTAAGGTGACTACGCAGAGAGCCAGAATTCTTGACATTGATTGTTTGAGCATACAGAATTTAGGTTTAGAACGGATTGATTTGTGATGATAAAAGTAGATTTGGCTAACGAAATAACAGCCAAATATAGTACGAGCGGTTTGATAAAAGGATCTTCTGTCCCAGTACATTTTGATTACACCCGGGGAGCACAAAAAACGCGGCTGACCTAAGCCCACCGCGTTTTTGAAATAATATCAGAAAGATGAACCAGTCTAAACCAATGCCTCGGCTCCTCCCACGATTTCCAGGATTTCCTTGGTGATGGCTGCCTGGCGCGTCCGGTTGTACACCAGCCGGAGCTCTTTCAAAAGCTCCTGTGCGTTTTCAGTTGCCTTGTCCATGGCGGTCATCCGGGCTCCGTGTTCGGAGGCGTTGGATTCTAGCACCGCGCGGTACAGCTGAATTTTGAGCGACTTCGGAATCAACTCATTCACGATTTGCTCCTCTTCGGGCTCAAACGTGTAGTTAATCGTCGTACGGCCGGCTTGGTTACTTACGGAGCTGTCGGCAATGGGTAGGTAGTTTTCTACGCGGATAATTTGCGTAGCCACGTTTTTGAATTCGTTAAAAATCAAATCTACCTTGTCGTACTTTCCGCTTTCGAAACCCTCCATGGCTGCTTCGGCTGCTTCTTTTACCCCCACAAAGCTGAGCTTGGTGAAAATATGCTGGAAGGTGGAATCCACTTTGAAGCCTCGTCGAACCATACCTTCGGCGCCTTTTTTACCGATGGCCATTACTTCCACTTTGCCTTGACGTGCCAAATCGACGTAGTTAACCTCAATGTGCGCCATTGCCGCTTTGATTACGTTGGTATTAAAAGCTCCGCAAAGTCCGCGATCCGACGTTACCAATATTAACAAAACCCTTTCGACCGGACGTGCTTTCTTGAAAGGACTATCAGTACCGGCCTCGCTTCCCGACGATACGGTAGCCAGACATTTCACCCAATTTTTGAGCATAAGGGCGCATCTGAATAATATTGTCCTGAGCCCGTCGCAACTTAGCCGCCGCCACCATTTTCATGGCTTTGGTAATTTGCTGGGTAGAATTAACCGATACGATCCGGTTTCGTACTTCTTTTAAGCTAGCCACTTCGTTAATTTTGAGTGAGTGATTGTATAGAATGAGTGAATGAATGAGTGAATGAGTGAATAAAGTTGTTGAGTGTAAAGTATAAGAGTTCAGCTCGTTATACTTATTCATCCCTCAACTCCTCAACTCAAAATATCAATCATTCTAACATTCAATCATTCTAACATTGTTTCTTACACGTATTTGGCGGCAATTTCTCTTGCTACCTTTTCAAGAACAGCCGTAATGCTGTCGTCGAATTTTCCGGCCTGAAGCGCTTTCAGCGTATCACCGTATTGTCCGTCCAGTACCGTTAGCGTAGTCTGACTCAAATTCCTTCACCCGATCCACCGGTACCTTATCGATCAGGCCTTTCGTAGAAGCGTATATGGTGGCTACCTGCTGCTCTACCGACACTGGGCTGTACTGAGGCTGCTTCAAAACTTCCTGGTTGCGGCGTCCCCGGTCAATCGCCAATTGCGTGGCGGCATCAAGGTCGGACCCGAACTTGGCGAACGCTTCCAGTTCGCGGAACTGCGCCTGATCCAGTTTGAGGGTACCAGCCACTTTTTTCATGGACTTGATCTGAGCATTACCTCCTACGCGTGATACCGAAATACCCACGTTAATCGCAGGGCGGATACCGGAGTTAAACAGGTTTGTTTCAAGGAAGATCTGTCCGTCCGTAATCGAGATTACGTTCGTGGGAATATACGCAGACACGTCGCCAGCCTGGGTTTCGATAATCGGCAACGCCGTCAGCGATCCACCTCCCTTTACCTTGTCTTTCAACGAGGGGGGAAGATCGTTCATATTTTGGGCAATGGAATCGTCACCCACGATTTTGGCTGCCCGCTCCAATAAACGGCTGTGCAGATAAAATACGTCACCGGGGTAAGCTTCGCGTCCGGGAGGACGACGCAGCAGCAAGGATACTTCGCGGTAGGCTACGGCCTGCTTGGAAAGGTCGTCATAGATAACCAGTGCCGGACGTCCCGTATCGCGGAAGTACTCACCGATGGCCGCTCCGGTGAAGGGAGCAAAAAATTGCATGGGCGAAGGATCCGAAGCACCAGCAGCTACGATAACGGTATATGCCATAGCTCCATACCGGCGCAAGTGATTTCTACCTGCTTGATGGTAGAGGCCTTCTGACCGCAGGCTACGTAGATACAGTATACGGGCTCACCACGGTCGTAAAATTCTTTCTGGTTGATAATGGTATCAATACAAACGGCGGTTTTGCCCGTTTGGCGATCCCGATAACCAGCTCGCGCTGTCCGCGGCCAATGGGGATCATGGCGTCAATAGCCTTAATACCGGTTTGTAGCGGCTCGGTTACGGGCTGCCGGAAGATTACACCGGGGGCTTTGCGTTCCAGGGGCATTTCAAAAAGCTCTCCCTGAATGGGGCCCAGACCATCAATAGGCTCGGCGAGGGTGTTCACCACGCGGCCCACGATCTGATCGCCCACCTGAATCGAAGCGATCTCGTTTGGTACGTTTTACCGTATCCCCTTCTTTGATTTCGCTTGATTCACCTAGCAATACCGCTCCTACGTTGTCTTCTTCGAGGTTAAGTGCCAAGGCTTTCAGGCCATTTTCGAACACAAGCAATTCTCCGGCTTGTACCTTTGAAAGCCCATAGATACGCGCCACGCCGTCTCCGACCTGAAGCACGGTGCCTACTTCTTCAAGTTCTGCCTCCGTTTTTGAGCCAGCGAGCTGCTCACGTAGAATGGCTGAAACTTCGTCCGGTCTTACTGATACCATAATATAAGTTACTTATTTGAGTGTAGAAGTTTAGTTTTCCAAAAACTGCCGCAAATTTAGGGTTTTATTTCTTTAAAACAGATATATTGTATTAAAAAATGCAAGTCTAAAAATTAGATTTTTCCAAGGTTGCCAGAGTCTCTTAATTTTTGTTAAAAATGCCCCCCAATGAACTCTATCGGATTGGTATCCAAACTTTTTTATTGAACAAATGTGTTTATTAAGGGAATGCTTTCGTTTTTTTACCATCTTTCCATAATTTTATATTTACCCGTTTTTTTCAAACTGAATGTATCGTAACGTAGAAAACCTTGACTACGGCCACGTTTTGCGCTTGTTCTAATGATTTTTCATCTGTATCGGCTCAGACCACAAAGGCTCCCGCTAAACTCCAACGAAGGCCCCCTTGCACCTGTGAGTTCGGCACCCGTTCTCAAAACAGCCTTGGATACAGTGGCTTATTCTATTGGGCTAAGTGTAGCCGGCTCGCTGAAGGCCCAAGGTCTGGCGGATATCAATACCAGCTTGCTGGTGGCGGCAATCAATGAGACCCTTGAAAGGTGCCAAAACAGCGCTCTCCCCTGAGCAAGCCAATCAGTTTATTGGCGAGTATTTTCAGAAACAGGCTAGCGTGAAGGGAAGTGCCAATCAAAAGGCTGGAGAAGTTTTTGGAAGAAAACAAGAAACGCCCTGCTGTTACTACTACGGCTAGCGGCCTGCAATACGAAGTAATCAAGATGGGTACGGGGCCAAAACCCGCCGATACCTCCCGTGTCAAAACCCACTACCATGGCACACTTATTGACGGAACAGTATTTGACAGTTCGGTAGACCGGGGCGAGCCCGTTGAGTTCCCGGTAAATGGAGTAATAAAAGGATGGCAGGAAGCCCTACAATTGATGCCGGTAGGGTCTAAATTCAAACTCTACGTTCCTTCTAATCTGGCCTATGGCGAACGCGCCGCTGGCCCTACTATTGGACCTAACTCCGCACTTATATTTGAAGTAGAGTTATTAGAAATCCTATAATTAAATTTCTTTATGAAAAAGTATTTGATAACCCTTATACCCGTGATTCTGCTGGGTT
>CAVYGM010000003.1:0-215354 GCA_963768025.1 uncultured Cytophagales bacterium | reverse complement strand
ATTTGCCACTTTGGCTTTCAAACAGATGGTTGCTACGCGTCTTCATTACAGTCGATGTTTGCCCCATGGGAAAAATTTGCCTAATGCCCATTCAATGAGACCGACCATAGTCACCTTCTACTTTACTTTTGAAGCGTGCTCACGAACATTTCAAATATGCCGGGTACCTTTTTCTGATTAATCACATGAATAGATAGTAACATTTTTGTTACTTTGCAGAATAGTAATAGCTCTTTGAAATGACCTCAAAGCAATTACTTAAACTCCTGAAAGAAGACGGATGGATGGAGAAAGCACAGAGAGGAAGCCACTTGCAACTGGTACACGATTCCAAACCCGGAAAAGTGACTATACCCATGCACAGTGGTGACCTAAAACATGGTACTTTGAGTTCCATCCTGAAACAGGCAGGGCTAAAGTAACTGCCCTGCCTGACTTTCAGGTGCTAATATAGATGTAACTATATCCATGTTAAAAACACCTTTTGAATCTCATTGGAATTGAAACTATGATGTCAAAAACAACTGAAACACTAAAAAGACCTCGCGTCAAACTTATCATAGAGGGTGGCGATGGAGCACTTTGGGGGCGGATCAACTACGAGGATAATCTGTTGGTAGAAGAAGCCGAAACCGTAGATAAACTCCAATTCCACATGCGTCAACTGCTGCTGGATTTTCACGATCTTGATCCGGATTCTTACGAATTTGAGATTGAGTACGATCTGACAGCCTTCTTTGAGGAGTTTGATTTTTTGAAAATCACCAAAATTGCCGAGCTTGCCGGCCTCAACGGAAGCCTGATGAGACAGTACGCAACGGGAAAGAAATCGCCATCGGCCCGTCAGGCCGAGAAAATTGAAAGAGCGATCAGAGAACTGGCGCAACAGCTTTTGAACGTCCATATTTATACTGCGTAATGATATACTTTGAATGTTTTCAACCATTAGAAGCCCTCACCTCCCAGAGGGCTTCTAATGGTTTTGATGCTTTTATCTTCTCCTATTTTTCCTTTTGGTAATCCTGTTACTAAAATCTATCTTGACACACTTATTTGAACACACGCTGAGTTCCAACCATAAGGGGACTTTCCGAATCCTAAGCATTGAGCGCGACCAACGAATACTGACCTCATTCAAAATGAAAGCCGAGTTCGAGTTCACTGCCGTCAGCCCATCAGGCGAGACAGTGAAGATCACCCACGGTCAGTTCAATGACTGGGTCAGAGTTTCACAATAAACTTATTACAACCTAAACCTACCAAATGAAGCCTCCACGATTACTCACCCTCCTGCTGCTTGTATGTTGCTCCACTCTTGGCCTTGGCCAGCAAAACACTCCATCCACCGCCCAGGTGCAGATCGATTGCAATTTTTGCGCCGGACAAAAAGCTACCGCCAACGTAGTCGACTTTTTCTCCAATGATTTTTCCAAACTTGCAGAAACCCGGATCGACGCCGCCGGGAAGGCTGCCTTTACCCTCCCGGTCACAGGACCATTGTTCGCTTACATTACGGTCGGCCCTGGGGTGCCGGGGCAGGATTCGCTGTACCGCGTGTATCTCGAACCCAACCAAGTTCTCAAACTCCGCATAGAAAATGAGAAGGTGGTGTACAGCGGGAAGCTTAGCCCCGTAAATCAATACCTATACGACTCATGGAAAATTACCAAAATAGTAGCGGATGAGGCGAATGCCATGGCTGGGCAATTCAGTAGGTTCACCCGGGAGGAGCAGGGGATGGTAGCCGTCTCCTTCAGCAAGAGGTTTGCTCCCCTGCACGAGGCCATCACCAACGACAGCCGCCTCACAGTAGAACAGAAGGAAATTCTCATAGACCAGAACAAGCTACTGGTCCAATGGAGAATAAAGGGATTGGAGGGCAGCGATTGGGACAAACTTAAAGAGGGAAGCAGCTATGAGGTGCCTTCCTTCCTCAGCGAGCTGCCGGTCAAGCCCGCTTATGTGTCCTCCTTCATGGATTCATACCGCCGGGTGATAGAACTGGAAATTCGTACGCATCTGGTTGGTTCAATCTATTACGCCCTGGAGAAGGATGGAAAAGCCTCAAACGAAGACACGTTGCTCTTGCTCACCGACCGGGCTATCCGAGGCAACACACGCCTGGCCCCCATTAGGGAGTTTCTACTGGCCAAGAATCTCAGTAGGTCTTTTATTGACTATGGTTTGAAACCCCAGCTCGTCCAGAATTTTACCAAATTCAAAGAGGAGTACCCCAATTCATCCTACCTCCCTCCCTTGGAGACGATAATCGGAAAGCACAAGGGGCTAGGAGAAGGGACAGAGGCCAGGGACTTCACCGCCACCGACGCCAATGGGAACACATTCCGGTTGTCGGACCTGAAAGGCAAGGTGGTTTATATCGACACTTGGGCCACCTGGTGCGGTCCCTGCATTGCCGAGTTTCCCCACTCAAAAAAGATGGTGGAGCATTACAGGGACAATCGGGAAGTAGTGTTTCTGTTCGTTTCCGTGGATGAGGACACACAGAAGTGGAAGTCGTTTCTGAAAGGCGACCGGGCACCTCAGGGCATCCACGTCAACCAGAACTCAGCCTCGACACCCGATGAATCATCCATTTACAGGCTTTACAGCATGTCAGGGATTCCGCATTACATTCTGGTTGACAAAGCTGGCAGAATCAAAGTCAACATGGGGCCGCGCCCTTCTGAGAAAGAATCCTACGAGCTGATTGATGGCTTGTTGAAGTAGCTTCCTGGGATGGAATGATTTTTAGCCGTTGCTCCTCAAAGCCGAGGAACACTAATCCAATATTGACCGCCGCTGGCATGAAAATTTGAGCATATCCACTGTATAACCAAACCTTTATACAACCATGCCGTGGACTAAAAATGAGTATCCGCCATCCATGAAAAACCTGATGGCTCCCGTGCGAAACAAGGCCATCGAAATAGCCAACGCCCTCCTGGACGATGGCTACGAAGAAGGCCGCGCCATTGCGATTGGCACCGCCAAAGCCGAAGAGTGGGCCGAAAACCGGGGCAAAAAAGTCAAGAAGTCGAGGGCTTCCTAATCTGTTCCACTCTGGAAAGAAAAGGTTTTTCAAAACCGCTTAAAAGTATGTATCATTGCAGCAGTAAGTTAGTACGGAGGTAATAAGCCAGGCTTCATTACCTCTTTTTTTATTATCAAAATCATACATTCAATTCATGGCAAGCTGGTATTTAGGTAAAATACGTTACCAAAAAGAAGATGAAAACGGAAGTTTGAAAACCACCAATGAGGCGTATCTGGTAGACGCCCTCACCTACACCGAAGCCGAAGCGCGGCTGTACGGTCAGGTCGTGACGGGCGTGCAGGAGTTTACCGTGACGGCCATTACCCGCATGAAGCTGGCGGATTTGTTTACCTACGAAGAAGGCGAAAAATGGTTTAAGGCCAAGGTAGTATTCTACTCGATTGATGAGAAGAGCGGCAAGGAGAAAAAGGTAGTGAATTATGTGCTGGTGAATGCTGAGGACATAACCCAGGCCCTGGAACGCCTGACCGAAAGCCAACGTACGATGTTGATTCCCTACGAAACCACCGACCTGAACCTGACCCCTATTCTGGATGTATTCCCGTATGAGGCCGAGGCAGCGCCCGCTATTCCGGCCAATTTTCGGCCACTTTCCGAGGTGAAGGCCGAACAGGCAGAGAACGCCTAATCATACGTCGCTGCAGTAACAAGCCGGGTCGTTTGTGAGCACTAGTGGAAATCCTCCACCTGGCTCCAGACGACCCGGCTTTTTGTATAGGCAGGGTTTACGGGCGACGAATAATGACAAACGTAACCGGCGCACAAATAGGCTTACAAACGGGTGGCTGGGCTTGTACCGTAATCGTAGCGCTGCCCTGCACCGTGCCGCCGCCGCAGGCATCCGTCACCGACAGCAGCGTGTAAGTGGTCGTCTGGGCGGGCGACTTGCTGATCACCAGCGGGCTCACCGAGCTGGTGTAGGTACTGTTGTCCGAAAGCGTCACCGTCCAGGGGGCCTTGCCCGTCAGCTGCACGCTCAGGTTGGCCGAACCGCCCGGAGGTACGGTACCTCCGCCCGACAGGACAGCCGTGGCCGGGGCACTCACCGCGAAGGCCGCCGAAGGGGTACCTTCAACGACCGGATTGGAAGAAACCACCCGCACCCGGTAGCCCGCCCCCGCCGGGGTGTTGGCCGGGATGGTAGCCGTCAGCGGACTGGCCGTGCCGGTTGTGGGGATGTTGACGAAGTTGGTCCCCGCCGAATTGGACAGCTGCACCGTGAAGGTGTTGCCGCCTCCGAAGGTACCCGTGCTGGTGAAGGAAACCGGCACCGCCGCTCCCGCGCAGACGATGGCCGAGTCCAGGTTGGTGGTGGCGATGCTTACGGTATTGATCGTAATGGTGGCGCTGCCCTGCACCGTGCCGCCGCCGCAGGCGTCCGTCACCGACAGCAGCGTGTAGGTGGTCGTCTGGGCGGGCGACTTGCTGATCACCAGCGGGCTCACCGAGCTGGTGAAGGTGCTGTTGTCCGACAGCGTCACCGTCCAGGGGGCTTTTCCCGTCAGCTGCACGCTCAGGTTGGCCGAACCGCCCGGAGGTACGGTACCTCCGCCCGACAGGACAGCCGTGGCCGGGGCACTCACCGCGAAGGCCGCCGAAGGGGTACCTTCAACGACCGGATTGGATGACACCACCCGCACCCGGTAGCCCGCCCCCGCCGGGGTGTTGGCCGGGATGGTAGCCGTCAGCGGACTGGCCGTGCCGGTTGTGGGGATGTCGACGAAGTTGGTCCCCGCCGAATTGGACAGCTGCACCGTGAAGGTGTTGCCGCCTCCGAAAGTACCCGTGCTGGTGAAGGAAACCGGCACCGCCGCTCCCGCGCAGACGATGGCCGAGTCCAGGTTGGTGGTGGCGATGCTTACGGTATTGATCGTAATGGTGGCGCTGCCCTGCACCGTGCCGCCGCCGCAGGCGTCCGTCACCGACAGCAGCGTGTAGGTGGTCGTCTGGGCGGGCGACTTGCTGATCACCAGCGGGCTCACCGAGCTGGTGAAGGTGCTGTTGTCCGACAGCGTCACCGTCCAGGGGGCCTTGCCCGTCAGCTGCACGCTCAGGTTGGCCGAACCGCCCGGAGGTACGGTACCTCCGCCCGACAGGACAGCCGTGGCCGGGGCACTCACCGCGAAGGCCGCCGAAGGGGTACCTTCAACGACCGGATTGGAAGAAACCACCCGCACCCGGTAGCCCGCCCCCGCCGGGGTGTTGGCCGGGATGGTAGCCGTCAGAGGACTAGCCGTGCCGGTGGTGGGGATGTTGACGAAGTTGGTCCCCAACGAATTGGACAGCTGTACCGTGAAGGTGTTGCCCGCCCCGAGAGGTACCCGTGTTGGTGAAGGAAACCGGCACCGCCGCTCCCGCGCAGATGATGGCTGAGTCGAGGTTACCCGTAATGATTTGCTGCTGCTGAATAGTTACCGTGGCGCTACCTTGTACGGTCCCTTTCCCGCAGGCATTCGTCACAGAATCGAGGGTGTAGGTAGTGGTAGTGAGCGGAGTAACACTTACGATAAAAGGACTAACGGAGAGATTGGGATACAGAACCCCATTCATGAAAACTGAAACCGGGGTACTGCCCGTAAAATTAATTTTCAAATTAGCCGGTTGCCCCTGGAAGATCATGGTGTCGCCTAGTAGGGTAGCTACGGGCAAATTGGAGGCAAAGGCACAGGCAGTGGCATTCACATAGGCGTTGGCCAGTACGGGAATTTCACTTGCCAAACCACCGGTAACAATGACTTCCAAAACATCGGTGCTGGGGAAATCTAGGGCGGTATTCCAGGTGAGGGAGTAGCAACCGTTAGATAGAGCTGGAATATCAAAGGAAATACGAGCAATGGATTTCCAGTCGGTAGTAACATTGGGAGCGTCCGTAAAAGGCGCTGTCCCTTGATAGACTATACTGGCGGTAAGGAAGTTGCTTTGTTGATTCAATGTTAGCTGACCGTACCTTCCCCCCGAAAAATTGTCGCTTGATACCAAAACCGGATTGGCAAGTGCCGGACTTGAGAACTGAAATACCAAATTGGCCGAACCTAAAATGAATTGATTACCGGTATTTGTGGCGCGGATTTGAGCGCTGAATGTTACCTTACGGGTAGCACAATCCACCGATTCCTGTACCAGACGAAGTTCAAATTTGCCGACCTGAGCCTGTGCTGCCGAAGCACCCAAAAACAGAAAAAATCCAATCGAAAAGATAAAAAAAGATTTGGATTTATGGAATAAGAAATCAACCATGGTTAGCTCTTTTGAGTAATAATTTGTCACTGTCTGCCAATAAATGAAAATTTACTGTTATTTGAATTCCATTGCGCTTTGTCCGTGGCCGAAATCTGAGCATCCATATTGAAATCAGCAGTTGAGTAAATATCAAACTTCCCATTTTCCCCTTTCCAGAGAGAATAGTCATTCACATTAATAACAAAATACTGGTTGGCTGGATTTTTGTTACCTTCACTTGACAGCGCCGCAAAAATGATACCAATTTTCTTTTGCCCAATGGATACCGGGTTGGTAGCAGTATAGGAATCCTGGGTCGTAAAGTCATATTGGAGCATCTCATTCTGGATCGAAACCGGCGTATGGGACATGACACCCAGGTGGTTACGATGTTCAATCACGATATAATAGGCTGTATTTTCAACTAGATTGGGGGGATTAATAAATGTTACCAAGCCATCATTTGCCAAGAGCGCAGCCGTTTTGTACACGGTATTTTGTACCGAAGGAGACCCCGCCCGGAAAGAAACAAGTATCCAGTCTACCGTCGTTGGTTGATAACTTCCCACGGACTCCGTACCGGCGTAGTTCCATGGGCTTCCTGAATACGGCTGCCCAGCGGGCGTGGGTACGCCCGTGGCCCCCACTGGCACCTGCCCGGGAAGCAGCCCCCGTTGGTTCAAGGTTGTGATCATTAGCCCATTGTTGGTACGATAAGGCCCTTCCAAAAATACACGGATCTGTACGGTAAGTACTGGCTTGGGAGTAACCGACACGGTAGCCGACCCACTGCCCGTTCCGGTACCACAGGCTTCGTTCTGTACGGTAGCCAGAGTGTAGGTCGTGGTGACGGTAGGGGCTACTTTTACAAATACACTGGCAGCCGTACTTACCATACTGCCCTGGCCATTCGACAGGCTAAACTCCCAAGGTGCGCTACCGACGGTTTTGGTAATCGTAAGCGTAGCGCTGTCTCCCTCCGTGATTGTTCCCCCGCCGCTCAGAATAACTTCAATTCGCGGCCTTATCTCGAACAATTGGGTTCCTTCAACGCTGCTTACTCCCGACTGGCTTGCCACTACCCGAAGCTTATACCCAGGTTCGGAAGCAAGCGTATTGGGGATCGTGGCCACCAATGGGCTTGCACTGCTCGTGGTAGGAATACTGACAAAGGTATAATCCGGCGCTTTCGCCATCTGAACGGTGAACACATTGTCGGGTTCAAAAAAACCGGTGGTCAAGTACGAAACTTCCACGATGTCCCCAGGGCAGGCGGATGTCCGGCTGAGGGACGAAACCTGCACGGTAGCCGGTGTATTCGAATTTATATTCAATGTATAATCTTCGGCCTCCCCATACTGCAGCTGGGCACACGGCTCCTGGACTAAGCCATTGGTGTTGTATTGCGAACGCACCCGCATTCGGGTGAGGCCGGGGGGCGTCTGCGCTGGTATCATGATGACCCCTACCACGGTGGGAGACATAAGGTTGCTCTCGCTCGTCTGAAACCGTATTTCCGAAGTTTCGAATACCCCGTTATGATTCAGATCTATCCAAACGGAAAGATGCTGAGGAAAATAGCTCCCACTACCTCCGGTCACGGCCCTGGCCAGGAAATTATAACTTTGGCCGGCGGTCACCTGGCCCACACTGGAAGTAAAATCGCTGAAACTAGTGGCACTGGTACCGGTATTTATTTTCGAAATCAAATTCGTTCCGTTTTTACTCAGGATGAAATCCGCAATAAAAATGGGCGAATTGGCCGTGTTGTAGGTGGGCCGGCAGTAGAATAGTTTTACCTGGCTCGTGTCTGGCGCACTATACTCATTGCTATTGGACGCCCTGACCCGATAGTAATAAAGGGTATTGGTAGTTACGGTAGCATCGAGCCAGGAGGTAACGTTTACATCCAGGCCTTTTATGGGAGTGTACGGTCCAGCCTGATGCGTGGCCCGCTCCACGATATATCCACCTTCCTGGGTACCAATATCCTGAAAAGTAACGAGCACCCCGTTTGCATTTTGACTAGCTACCAGTTGGGTGGGTACCGCCGCAAGAACGGGGAAGTTTAGAGTGTATTGATTGGCCTCATCCATTCGGAGCAATAGGCCATCGCTCATGCGTTGGTGCTGCCCTGCCGTGAATTCATTTCCACAGGAATAGTAATACCCCATCATGTTTACCAAGGAGGGAGTAAACGGGTCCCCGTTGGCATCGGTGGTAGTGCCCGTGTAAGAGCACCCCGATGTAGTAGAGCCCGACAGATTCTGCGGATCAGCGGGAGTATCACATAATAAGTCACCAACAGTTGAACAATTGGCCCCGGTACCACGTGTAACTAACTCCCGTTTTGTGATATCAGAATTCGTATTATCCTGAAATGTATGGAGGACATTAAAGTAATGGCCTAGCTCGTGCGACAGGGTTCTGTCGTCATTGATTCGGTCAGCCCTTACGAATAGTCGGTTACTAATTGCCAGCACTGATGGATAATACGCATAACCCGTAACCAGAGAAGCCTGAAAACTCAGCGAGCCAACAACGTAAATATTGATGGCATTGGTAACGTCATTCCCTTGGGTGAGGTCACTTTCTTCGCCGAATTCGAAATCATAGAAGGTATCGCTGTCGATAAAATGAGGGATGGCTCCGGCCAGATAAAATTGGATGGTACTGCTCTGAAAATCCGCATTTATGGTCTTTAAGACCTCATTTATTTGGGCCGTGCTGACGCCTCCGGTGCCATTGCTATACCGCACTACATGGAAAAGGACAGGCACAAAAGTGTAATTATCCGCCTTTACCCGTGCTCCGCCCATCTTTTTCTTGAGGGCCAGTATATGTGCTTCCCTTTCGGCAATTTCCTTGCTGGTTGGCTCTGGGCTCTTGCAGCCCACCCCCTGGCTTTTTCCTTCCAATGCCGTCAGCAAATAGAGAAAAAAAACAAAGGTTACTTTTAAAAGTGAAGGTAGTGAAATGCTTGAAAGTTTCATGCCAGTATTCTCCGTGGATCGAAAAGCAAGTAGGTGGGGCGCAAAGAATATGCCATTTTTTTAAAAATATGGTATTTTATTTGCAAGCCACGGGAATAAGCTGGTAGTTATTTTGTGATTTATGGTTACTAAAAATTAGTACTATTTTGGCATAATAATATTCTGAAAAAATAATTAACTTATGTGTACAAATTGAGAGATGAGTTATATATCCATTTGTTTATTAAATCATAAGACCTTCTTACTGCTTGACGAACTTGGTTAGATCCAAAAAATAAGGATTGCTTTCATAACCTATCAACTTTACCTTAAGGTACGGATCATCCAGCTCGGTAATCAGCTGCTTCGGGCCCAGTACGTAGGTGTAGCTCATAGGTACCGGTAGCTGGGCGTCGCCCCCCCATTCGTCAAAGGCGTACAGCGGGTAAACGCCGAAAGGTACCTTGGCCAACCAAAGCCTGGTTTTATCATTGGTTTTGATGTACGATAGTACGTGTTCGGTACTTTCCCAGCCGTACTCTTTCCGGCTACGTCCGGTTGGGACACAGTATGATTTGAAATTATCCTGCTGAAATTTTATGTCTTCGGGAATGGGAAGTACCCCATCGTTTTGAAAGGTTTCCCTCGTACTCTTCCCATTTTCGCCCTTTCCACAAGCAATCACCTGCCCGTTTGGCAGGGCCAGGATTGCCTCGTTCATCTCGTCGGTAGCGCCAAAGCTACTTTCCCGCTGAAAGCACATGGTACCCGTTACCGGATCCAGAAATACCCAGAACTCCCCTTCGGTGGAGTCTACTTTATTTGTATAGTGGTATATCAAGGCATGGCTGAAATAATACTTGCCTTTTCCGGGATTCCATTGTGTCTGCCGGTAGGCATCACCCTTTTTGGCGGGTGTCTGTGCGTCAACCTTACCAATGGTCAGCAGCATTATTCCTATACCCAATACTATTCCAAATTTCTCCTTCATTCTGCTTCTAAATTTTGATTTACTACTCCTGACTACCTACCCAACATCTGGTACACAAATCTACGTTACCCGTAGTTCTACTCTACGATCTTTCGCCCGATTTGGAGGACCGGCTTATTATTCGGTACCGAACTTTTGTAAAGCACCGATCTAAGCTCTTACTTTGCACCCTCATCCAAAAGCCCATATGAGTTTAACTTTCCCGACGGAATCAATAGCCTTGCAGCCTGGCAAACGGATCTATTTTTCTTCCGATTTTCACCTGGGAGCTCCCAATCCAGAAGCTAGCCGCAAGCGCGAACGGGTTATTGTCCGATGGCTCGAAGAGATTCGCCACGATGCCCAGATGATATTTCTGGTGGGCGATATTTTTGATTTTTGGTTTGAGTACAAGCATGCCGTCCCCAAGGGCTTTATCAGGTTGCTGGGAAAGCTGGCTGACTTGTCGGATGAAGGAATAGAGCTCGTTTTTTTTACCGGTAACCACGACATGTGGATGTCCGACTACTTCACCACCGAGCTTGACGCCACCATCAACCGGCATCCGGTTCGCTACCAGGTAAGTGCCGCCAACGGCCCGTTCCGCAACTTGCTCGTAGGCCACGGTGACGGGCTGGGACCCGGCGACCGGGTATACAAGGGGCTGAAAAAGGTGTTTGAAAATTCGGTGGCGCGTTGGTCGTTTCGCCAGCTACACCCCGACATCGGAATCAGGATGGCCACCACTTGGTCCAAAAGAAGCCGAATCTCGAATACGAAAAAGGGAGAAGAGGAATTCAAAGGAGAAAATCTGGAATGGCTGTACCTCTACTGTCAGGAGGTAGAGAAAGTACTGCCGCATGATTATTACATATTTGGGCACCGACACCTGCCGCTCGACCTCAAAGTGAACGAAACGAGCCGCTATATAAACCTCGGCGAATGGGTGAACCAGCAGACTTACGCTGTTTTTGACGGAGAGAAGTTGGACTTGCTTACTTTTTAATAAAATCCTTCCGAGTCATGTTTTCCCTCGGAGTTTCATTCAGATCTTTTCGGTACTCTTTCTTTTTCAGATCGCCATCCTGCACCGACTTGATGAACCTGGACCAGGCAAAGGGGTTCAGGAAAGGAAAGGTGGTAGCAAAGCCCTTGTTTGCCGCCGATTCCCGTCCAAACAACTGCTGATCCATGGTGTAGCGGTAGTTGGTTTGGGCATTGTTGGGTAACTGGGCGGCCATGCGGTTTATGTAGTCCACATCCGTGCTGCGCGCCAAAGCGTCACGATCAGCCTGATCAGGTAATTTTAGCTCCAAAAAGGCCTTTTTAAATTCTTCCTCGGTGGCATAGGGGTATACCCGTACCTCGGCCAGCATGGTTACCGATTCCTGCATGGCGATGATCGCCGAATAGGTTTCGGCATTGTAGTTTCGGGGTATGATGTGGTACTGAGTCTTAAAACCAACGTAACTGTACACGATACTGTCGCCGGGAAAGACCGGAATAGAAAAATACCCCGTATTATTGGTGAGTGTCCCCCGGCCGGCCTTGGGTATAAAAATGTAAGCGCCTGGCAATCGTTCGGTCGAATTTCCGGCCACGACCACCCCCGTAAAGATGATGGCTTTTTGTTCACCCTGAGCCTGAGCGTGCTGGCTAAACAGACCCACCGACAAAAAAATCACTATATATAGGAGGAGGTTTTTCATTCTTACTTTTCTAGTATTCTTTTAATTTAACTGATTGAAAGCCCCGACTGTTTGGTTCTGATCGCCGTTAAGTGGCTTTCTGTTACCAAACAAACGCACGCTCACTTCTCTAATTGTTCCTTTAGAAGTATAAAAGGTTGTGCCAGTTAGGAAAATAATTTCAGAAATGTCACGATAAAAGGCGCGGAAAGCAGAAGTCCATCAAACCGGTCCAGGAAGCCGCCGTGTCCGGGAATAGAGCTACCGGAGTCTTTTATTGCGATGCTCCGCTTGAAAAGCGATTCCACCAGATCGCCGTAGGTACCCGTCACCACGATGATGGCCCCGATGCAAAACCATTTCCAGGGCTCGAAAGTACGGAAATAATACCCCAGTACAAAAGCGATGAGGGTGGCGAAAGCCGCTCCCCCCAAGGCCCCCTCCCAGGACTTTTTAGGCGAAACCCGCTCAAAAAGTTTTCGTCGGCCAAACTTAGTACCGGCAAAATAGGCGCCGATGTCCGTAGCCCACAGGAGCAGTAGGGTACCCAGGATAATTTCAAAATTATAGATCCCCCCGCGCATGGCCATCACAATAATGAGGGAGAAGGGCAAGGCTACATAGATGAGCCCCAGAAAGGTAAACCCAATGTTGGTAAAGGGTTTGAGATCGTTTTTTTTGTACAGTTTTATAAAAAAAATCATGGCCAGCATCGGGCTGATCAGGAAATAATTCTCGAACCCGATCAACCCTTTCTCAATCACGAAGGTTAGCACCACAAGCACTACCCCACATAATGTACCGTAAGAGGTAAGCGGCTGGTTTCCGTCCAGTCCGAGGAGTTTGTAGAATTCCAGCTGTGTAAGCATGCTGAGGGCAGAAAACAGCAGGACAAAGGTAGTGTCACTCCACAGAACAGATGAAACGATGATGCCGACCCCAATGACCCCTGTTATAACACGTTGCTGCAGATTGGTGAGGCTATTCAGGCGAGATCTCATCAGTTAGCAATTTTTTGGCATTTTCTACATCCTGAACCAAAACCAGAACTTCAAAAAAACCAAATACGGGATAGTTACTGTCTTTCTTGTTGATTATTACTGCATTTATTCCATGCTCTTCTAGTAACCCCCGAGCTATTTCGGCTCGGGCCGAATTTTTGGTATTCATGATTCTTTCCCAGTTCTCCATAATTTTTTATTAAAAAAGTAACAAATTTAGTTTACCTACCCTATCCTCTGAATCAGGACCTGGCCATTGATTTCTGCCTTTCTTTCCAGATACCATACAACAGCACCCCCGTTACAGCCAAAGAAGCCAGGGCTCCCCCCAGGGGAACCGACTCCGTGTCTTCTACATTTATATCAATGATTTTGGTATGGTACAGGTACAGCATCAGCACCATGAAGCCATTGTTTACAAAATGGGCAAACACCGCAACCCACAAACTTCCGCTCCAATAATACAGATATCCGAAAAGCGCTCCCAACAACATGCGGGGAAAGAAACCATAAAACTGCACGTGGATGGCGCTGAAAAGCGCCGCTGATACCCAAATGGCCAGGTGGATGTTGGCCCACTCCTCGGCCAGTTTGCGCTGAATCACCCCCCGAAACAACACCTCCTCGCCCAAAGCAGGTAGTACTCCAATCACCAGCATACCGATTACCAGTTGAAGGGGGGTATCGAATTGGGTTAGAAAGTCGGTCAGCCCGGCCAACTGATCTTCCTTATCCCGCATCCAGGTTTCCAGCCCCTGCAAGGCATCGGGCAGGGACATGCCCTCGTTCCATTCTATGATCAGGCCATTTAGAGGCATAGAGGCAAGCACTACCAACAACACCAACCCCCACACAATGGGCTGCGACAGGGGGCGAATCTCGAAATGCCGGATGGTTTTTCGTTCTATGTAGTACCAGTACAGCAGCGGGGGAAGCAGGTAGGTACATACATGCGCGGTACCTTGCAGTATCATGAGGGCATACCAGCCGTTGGGGACTGACTCCGGGGACTGGATCAGAGTATTGATGCTTTCAAAAATAGCAGTTCCCTCGCCAGTGCCTATGAATTTCAAAAGCAGAAGAACAGCTACTATATTGCCCACCGACATTCCAATCAGAATGAATCCCGTCAGAACCAGAAGGCTTCGCCAGGTGTTAGGTACGCGGGAACGCTCAGAGAGTGGGGTATTTTCTTGCATAATTCCCGTAAATTTACGCCTAATTTTGTATGGTTGGATAAGTTTATTTTCAGTAGAGGAAGTCAACCGACCAAGCCGAGCCCCGAAATCAATTCCCAAAAATCGGGTTAATATAGTAAAAAAAGTGTGTAATCATGGTTAGAATAGGTAACATCCAGCTTCCTGATTTTCCGTTGTTACTGGCTCCCATGGAGGATGTAAGCGATCCGCCATTTCGGGCTGTATGCAAAGAAAACGGGGCTGATCTGATGTATACGGAATTTATTTCGTCGGAGGGGCTGATTCGGGATGCCGCCAAAAGTGTGCAAAAGCTCGACATATTTGAGTACGAGCGCCCCATCGGAATCCAGCTGTTTGGAAGTGACGTAGAGACCATGCGCGCCTGCGCCGAAATCGCCTCCCGGGCTAACCCCGATCTGATTGACATCAATTATGGCTGTCCGGTGAAGAATGTGGCGTGCCGGGGTGCCGGGGCTGCGCTGCTTCAGGATATACCCAAAATGGTAAAAATGACCGAAGCGGTGGTAAAAGCCACCCACCTGCCCGTGACCGTGAAGACGCGCCTGGGCTGGGATGATACCACCAAAAACATCCTCGACGTAGCCGAACGCCTACAGGACGTGGGGATTCAGGCCCTGACGGTGCACGGCCGCACCCGGGTACAGATGTACAAAGGCGAGGCGGACTGGACCCTCATTGGCCGGATCAAAGAAAACCCCCGCACTACTATTCCTATTTTTGGCAACGGGGATATCGACAGTCCCCAAAAAGCTCAGGAGTACAAAAACCGCTACGGGGTGGACGGTATCATGGTAGGCCGGGCCTCCATTGGGTATCCCTGGATTTTTAATGAGATAAAGCATTTCCTGCAAACCGGAGAACAACTCCCCCCCCCTACCCTCGCCGAACGGGTAGACGTATGCCGCAAGCACCTGGCGTTTTCGGTACGCTGGAAAGGCGAGATCACCGGCCTATTCGAAATGCGGCGACACTATACCAATTACTTCCGGGGGCTGGATCATTTTAAGTCGTACCGGATGCGCCTGGTAGAAAGCATGTCTTTTGCCGAAATAAACGAAATCCTCGCCGAGGTTAAGGAAGTATATAGTGCCGCTGAACCTCTGGCAGTTGTATGAGTACCACTACTACCTTCAAGGCTCCCCCCTCCGGTACCCAAACCCCGCTGATGGCCTGGGGCATCCTGTGCCTATTGGCCCTGGTGTGGGGTAGTTCCTTTATTCTGATCAAAAAAAGCCTCCTGGTGTACTCCGTCACGGAAGTAGCGGCCGGCCGGGTATTTCTGGCTTTTCTTTTTTTTCTGCCCGTGATGATCCGTACCCGAAAAACGATTCCCAAGGCGCTGCTGGGGTACTTCTTTCTGTCGGGCCTCATGGGGTACCTCATCCCGGCTTTCCTCATTGCCAAAGCCGGTAGCGAAATCAGCAGTGCCCTGGCGGGTACCCTCAATGCCCTCAGTCCGATGTTTACCATGATCATCGGGGCCCTGTTTTTTGCGCAGCGCTCCACCCGTATGCAGGTGGTAGGCGTTCTGATTGCCCTGGCGGGGGCACTCATGCTGGTTTTTACGCGGAGCGGAGTGGCTATGCCCATGGTCAACTACTATGCGCTGCTGGCGGTGCTGGCAACCCTATGCTACGGCACCAACATCAACCTGGTTTCGCGGCATTTTAAGGACTTGGCGCCGGTGGTCTCTACCGCCTGGATATTTGCCGGGGTAGGCCCCATCTCATTGGGATTTCTGATCTTTTCCGATTTTTTTTCCAAAGCAACCAACCCTAGCTACCTGCTTCCTACGTCTTTTCTGTTTTGCCTGGGTGTCCTGGCGTCGGGATTGATGTCGGTCCTTTTCAATCGGGTCATTCAGTTGTCCAACGCAGTATTTGCGGCTTCCGTTACCTACCTCATGCCCGTGGTGGCGCTGGGATGGGGGCTACTGGATCATGAGTTCGTGGGTCCGCAGCAGTGGGCTGGTACCGGAGTCATATTGGTGGGGGTATATATGATCAACCGAAAGAAGAAATTACCCGCCCGTCAGACGCCCTGATGGTTCACCTACCTATCCCCTTATTTTCATTGTATGTTAAAAGTTACGGTTAACGACTCTCAAAACGGCAGCGCCTCGTCTGACACATCGCCTTCGGAAGCAGCCGATTCGAAACAGGAGTCCGTCTTCGAATTAACCCAGGAGAAAGACCTTTGGCTCCTGAACGGGAAGGTTTTTGATGGCAACGTGGTTCAGCTGAGTCCCACTCAGTACCACGTGATCTGGCACGACCGTTCTTTTTCCATCGAAATCCTGGAGCATAGTGCGTCCGAAAAAAAAACTACTTTCCGGATCAATGGACACTTGCTGACGACTACGGCCCAGGACCGGTTCGACCTCCTGCTCGAAAGCATGGGCATGGGGCAGGCGCTGGTTACCAAAATAAATGAAGTGAAAGCACCCATGCCGGGCCTGATTCAGTCGGTGACCGTACAGGTAGGCGATACCGTTCAGAAAGGCGATACGTTGCTGGTACTGGTGGCTATGAAGATGGAAAACGCCATCAAAGCCCCCGGCGAAGGCACAGTAAAAGCTATCAAAGCAGAATCCGGCAGCAGTGTCGAAAAAAATCAGGTCCTGATAGAGTTTGTTTAAATAACTTGTAATTCTGCCGGGCCTATCCTTATTTTTACGGACTCAATCCCAACATTCTCAACATGTCTCAACCCAGGTACAAGCGCATTTTACTCAAACTCAGCGGAGAAGCCCTCAATGGCGGCGATAAAACTCAGGTAATTGATTTTAATATTCTGGACAAATACGCAAGAGAAATCCGAAGGGTGTACGATACGGGAGTAGAGATTGCTATCGTAATAGGGGGAGGCAATATTTTTAGGGGCGCTTCCGTTGAAAAATCTGGAATTGACCGTGTCCAGGGCGACCACATGGGCATGCTGGCAACGGTGATCAACGGAATGGCCGTTCAAAGTTCCCTCGAAAAGCACGGGATGTTCACGCGGCTGATGTCGGCAATCAAGATGGAGCAGGTATGCGAACCTTTGATCCGGCGACGGGCCATTCGGCATCTCGAAAAAAAGCGGATCGTGATCTTCGGAGCCGGAACCGGCAACCCTTACTTTACCACCGACACCACCGCCAGCCTGCGGGCGATCGAATCCGAAGCCGAGGTAGTCTTGAAAGGTACCCGCGTAGACGGCGTGTATACCGCTGACCCTGAGAAAGATCCTTCGGCTGTGAAGTACCAGCATCTTTCGTTTGACGAAGCCCTGGCCAAGAATCTGAAGATAATGGATTTGACGGCATTTGCTTTGTGCAAAGAGAACAACGTTCCCATCATCGTATTCGATATGAACAAACCCGGCAACCTGTACGATCTGGTCATGGGGGAAGAAGTGGGTACGCTTATATCAAATGAAGAGTAAAATTTCACTGAATGAGTGAATAAAATCAATCCATTCATTCCATCACTAATTCAATCATTCACCAATCAAAATGGAAGAAATAGAAATTTATCTGGAAACCGCCGAAGAAACCATGGATGGTGCCATAAAGCACCTCAACATTGAGCTCTCAAAGATTCGCGCCGGTAAGGCGTCACCCTCCATGCTCGACGGTATTCAAGTATTGTACTACGGTTCCATGTCTCCCCTGCAAAATGTGGCGTCGGTAAATACGCCGGACGCCCGGACGATTGCCATTCGTCCTTTTGAGAAAAAAATGATTGCAGAAATCGAAAAGGCCATCCGCAACAGCAACATCGGTCTCTCGCCCAACAACGACGGAGAGCTAATCCGCCTGTCGGTGCCGCCTCTGACCGAGGAGCGACGCCAGGACCTGGTGAAGCGAGCTAAGCAAGAGGTGGAAACCGCCAAGGTCAACGTGCGCAATGTGCGCCAGGATGCTAATAATTCCATTCGGAAACTTACCAAAGAGGGTGTTTCGGAGGATATGGTAAAGTCAGGGGAAGAACAGGTTCAAAAGCTAACCGACGCCCACATTTCCCGGATTGAACAGATTTTTACCGCCAAAGAAAGAGACATCATGGAGGTGTAGGTTTTGCTTGGCACGAACATAAATGGCCGGGGTACTTCGATTGGAAGTACCCCGGCCATTTATATTGAACTTTTCTTTTTTTATTGACCCAGTACGGAATCGTACTCTTCGAAGATCAAATTGATAGCCTTGGAAATATGGTCTGGGTTTTTGTCAAAAACGTTCCCGTCCATGAGTCCGCTGGCGTATCCCTGCCATACTACTACTCCTTTTTTGGCATCCACGATTTGCACCAGCAAGGTACCCGCGTCGAAGTAATTTTCGGTTCCCCGGTCATTCACTCCCGTGGATGAACTACGGGCTACCAGCGCCAAATCCGACTGGCTTACTTCGTCGGTGCCCCAGTAATTTGCATCGCGAAAGTACCCCTCGTAGCTCGTAATCTCAACTGGCTTATCGAATACCCGGTAGTTCAACAGAATGTCCGGATTCTGGGTATTCATGGTCAGATCACGGGCGGCTATTTCATGCGCCACTGCGTGCTGCAGTTTGTTTTTGAGAATAGCATCGTTCATGGCGTAGATCAAATTGGAGGTGGTATTCACCTGCTTTGCCCATGCGTACGTTTTGTAACTGTCAAAAGGTGCTCCCAAATCCTTATCGGATTTAATCGTATAGTTTTGTGCAAATAAGGGTGTCGTAAAAATGGCCAACAATACAACTAATGCTTTTTTTACCTGTCTCATAATTCTCTATAAATTTTAGTTCTACAATAATTACTAAGACTTGAAAATTCATAACACATTCATAATCAACATTCAAGTCTTTGATATTGTAAACCAAAAAAGCTATTCCACCTTGTAGATCGCATGCTATTACCCTCGGGGATACAAAGAATTCCCTACATTGTCCCTCCTGTTCTACACCGATAGTGCGGACGGTATTCTACGCTTGACCCGGATACATAAATAAGAAAGCCTCCCAGGTGGGAGGCTTTCTTGATCCATAATCTATGAAAATAAGGGTATTCAATCCTTTTTGAAACTCTCAAAGGCCCGGTGCCCCGACTCCTCGTACAGCCGTTCTTTGGGCAAGTTTTTGAAGTAGTCGTACGTGATCCGAAGCCCTTCTTCGCGGAGTACCTTTGGCTCCCAGTCCAGAATTTCCTTGGCCTTGGAAATATCGGGCTGGCGCTGCTTGGGATCGTCCTGTGGTAGCTCTTTGTAAATCACTTTCTGATCGGTACCCGTCAGCTTGATGATCTCCTCGGCAAACTCCTTAATGGTAATCTCGGACGGATTACCGATGTTGACCGGATAGGGGTAATCGCTCAGCAGCAGGCGGTAAATACCCTCTACGAGGTCGGATACATAGCAAAACGACCGGGTCTGGCTACCATCGCCGAATATCGTAAGATCTTCGCCGCGCAGGGCCTGGCCGATAAAAGCCGGCAGTACCCGCCCGTCGTTCAGCCGCATCCGGGGACCATAGGTATTAAATATCCGCACAATCCGGGTTTCCAGACCGTGGTACGGTGGTAAGCCATGGTGATGGCTTCCTGGTAGCGCTTGGCTTCGTCGTAGCAGCCGCGTGGCCCGATGGGATTCACGTGGCCCCAGTACTCTTCGGTTTGGGGGTGAACCAGCGGATCGCCGTACACTTCCGAGGTGGACGCAATGAGAAACCGGGCGCCTTTTACCCGCGCCAGACCCAGCCAATTGTGCGTACCCATAGACCCTACCTTCAAGGTTTGAATCGGGATTTTTAGGTAGTCGATCGGGCTGGCGGGCGAAGCAAAGTGCAGGATGTAATGCAGTTCTCCGGGCACGTGCACATACTTCGTCACATCGTGGTGGTAGAACTCGAAGTTGGGATGGGGCATCAGGTGCTCAATATTGCGCATGTCGCCCGGTAATGAGGTTGTCCATGCCAATTACATAGTAGCCTTCTTTAATAAACCGATCGCACAGGTGTGATCCCAAAAAGCCCGCCGCTCCGGTAATTAGTACACGTTTCATAGTTTTGGTTTAGAAGGCATAGCCGATGTATAGCTGCTATGCCCGATAGATGACGATTTTATACAGTTACAGCTTGAACCTGATTGACAACTTCACGACCAATGCTATAATAGGAATATCCCATTTCACGCATCAGATCAAGTTCGTACAGATTTCGACCATCAAATACGACTTTATTTTTCAAAAGTTTATTCATTTTTTCAAAGTCCGGCGTGCGGAACTGAGGCCATTCCGTAAAAATCATGAGAGCGTCGGCGTCGTCCAGCGCAGCGTAGGGGGTGTGGCATACGTGAGCGAGTTACCGAGGTACGTTTTACATTCTCCATAGCTTCCGGATCATACACCGTAACCTTGGCTCCGGCTTCCAGCAACACCTTAATGTTTTCCAGCGCGGGTGCCTCCCGGATATCGTCCGTATAGGGTTTGAAGGCCAGGCCCCAAACCGCAATGGTTTTGTCCTTTAAGTCGCCATTGAAGTACTCCATCAGAAGCGGAATCAGGCGCTTCTTTTGATCCTCATTCACCTCCATTACCGAGTTCAGGATTCTGAAATCGTAGTCAAAGTCGCGGGAGGTTTTGGCCAGGGCCTGCACATCTTTTGGAAAGCAACTTCCCCCGTAGCCAATACCGGCAAACAGGAAACGCTTGCCGATGCGGCTGTCGGTACCAATACCCCGCCGAATATCATCTACGTTGGCACCTACCCTTTCGCACAGGTTGGCGATTTCGTTCATGAAGGTGATCTTCATCGCCAGGAACGAATTAGCGGCATATTTGGTCATTTCGGCCGAACGCTCGTCCATGAAAATCACCGGGTTACCCTGCCGCACCAACGGAGCATACAGTTTTTCGATCATTTTCATGGCCTTCTTCGAATTAGTACCGACCACCACGCGATCGGGCTTCATAAAATCCTCAACGGCTACGCCTTCGCGCAAAAACTCGGGATTCGAAACTACGTCAAACTCGACTTTGGCGTTTTGGGCAATGGCAGCATTTACTTTTTCGGCCGTACCAACTGGCACGGTACTTTTATCAACAATCACGACGTAATGATCCAGCAAAGGACCCAAATCGGCGGATACTTTCAGAATGTATTTCAGATCGGCCGAACCATCTTCTCCCGGAGGGGTAGGCAAGGCCAGAAAAATGATCTCGGCTTCCTTGATTCCATCGGCCAGATTGGTCGTAAATTTCAACCGTCCTTCGGCTACGTTCCGGTCGAAGAGGACGTCGAGGCCGGGTTCATAAATGGGTATATCTCCGTTAGTCAGGCGTTCAACTTTTTTCTCATCAATGTCAACACAGATAACCTGATTTCCGGTCTCGGCAAAACAAGTACCAGTTACGAGTCCAACGTATCCTGTTCCTACAACTGCTATTTTCATTTTGATGGAGTGATAAGTAAATAGTATTTTAAAAGATTGATCTCAGAATTGTACTTTACAAAGATTCCTCGCAAAATACGCCCAAAAATAGTTCTTTTCCTGAGAATCAGATATTGAAAGTGCATATAATTTAGGGAAAGGAAAAAGTAGCTGTACTAACCGAAGAAGAATTTTTACTTTTTCTGGTTGCTTGCAAATCTATCCCTGCAAGACCTTTAAATAACATTGTGTACGGTAACACGTTAAATTAGTGTAATTTGCTAGGATCGCTTCATGAATAAAATAAATTAAACAATATGATTACTGAAACAGCTGAAAATCAAGCACTCATTGAACAAACCGTCCGAGATTTTGCCGAACGCCATATACGTCCTAATATCAGGGAATGGGACGAAAAACAGCACTTCCCTTCCGATGCCTTTCATCAAATGGGTGAGCTGGGACTCATGGGTATTCTGGTTCCGATCGAATACGGCGGCTCGGGTTTGGGATACCGCGAATATGTGGCTGCCCTGATCGAAATTTCAAAAGTAGACCCCTCCATCGGGCTTTCCATGGCTGCACATAATTCCCTCTGCACCAACCACATTTTGATGTTTGGCACGGAGGAACAAAAACAGAAATATCTTCCAAAACTAGCCTCCGGACAGTGGATCGGTGCCTGGGGACTAACCGAACCCAATACCGGCTCGGACGCCGGAAACATGCGTACCGTGGCGGTGAGGCAGGGGGATACCTGGGTACTCAATGGTTCGAAGAATTTTATCACGCATGGCAAGAGTGGCGATGTGGCGGTGGTGATTGTACGCACCGGTGAGCCCGGCGACAAGCACGGGGCAACGGCCTTCATCATCGAGAAGGGAACCCCTGGTTTTACGGCCGGACGCAAAGAAGACAAGCTCGGCATGAGGGCGTCCGAAACCGCTGAACTCATTTTTCAGGATTGCATCCTCCCGGACACGCAGCGCCTGGGCGAAGTAGGCGAGGGTTTTATCCAATCCCTCAAAATCCTGGACGGAGGTCGTATCTCCATAGCCGCCCTGAGCGTGGGTACGGCCGTGGGAGCCTACGAAGCCGCCCGCGACTATTCCAAAGAACGCAGGCAGTTTGGGCAGTCCATCTCCCGATTCCAGGGAATAGCCTTCAAACTGGCCGATATGTACACCGACATCGAAGCCTCCACCCTACTTACCTACCACGCCGCCGATATGAAGGATCGTGGCGAGAAAGTGAGCCTGGCGAGTTCGGTAGCCAAGTACCATGCCTCCGAAACCGCCGTGCGGGTATCCAACGAAGCGGTGCAGGTATTTGGTGGGTATGGTTTTACAAAAGATTACCCCGTAGAAAAATTCTACCGCGATAGTAAGCTATGTACCATCGGGGAAGGAACGAGCGAAATCCAGAAGCTGGTAATCTCGCGCGAGATTCTTCGAGACTGATTTAATTTTCACGCTATTTTCTGCAAATTGCCTGGGGGGGTTGGAAAAACTCCCCAGGCAATTTGCTTTTCAAAGCCACTTATACCGCCCCTTTGCCGATAGGCCCTTGGACTTTGTCGTTTATACGACAAGTATTGCGCGGCTGTTTTTAGCTTCTTACTTTCGTATCGAACCCTTTAAAACCCTATAATACTATGATCGCGCTAATCGTACTTTTGGTACTGGTGGTACTCGCTATTCTCATGACGGTGAAGGTTGTGCCGCAGCAATCGGCCTACGTGGTGGAACGGCTGGGTAAGTTTGACGCCGTACTTCAGCCCGGTATCAACTTCATTATCCCGTTTTTTGACCGCGTGGCTTACAAATACACCCTCAAAGAAGCCGCCATTGATATTCCGGAACAGATCTGTATCACCAACGACAACGTGCAGGTTCGCATGGATGGGGTGATCTTCATCCAGGTGATTGACGCCAAAAAAGCCGCTTACGGTATTTCGAACTATACCTTTGCCGTAACCCAGCTGGCCCAAACCACCATGCGGAGCGAAATCGGCAAGCTGGCCCTGGACAAGACTTTCGAAGAGCGCATGACCATCAACCGGGCGGTGGTAGAGGCCATTGACGAAGCTGCTACCGGCTGGGGAGTGAAGGTGCTGCGCTACGAGATCAAGAACATTACGCCACCGCAGAGCGTACTGATGGCAATGGAAAAACAGATGCAGGCCGAGCGCGAACGCCGGGCGGTGATTCTGCAATCGGACGGCGAAAAGCAGGCGGCTATTAACGTAGCCGAAGGTCAGAAGCAAAAAGCAGTACTGGAATCGGAAGGGGTACGGGAGCGGCAAATCAACGAAGCCCAGGGAGAAGCCTCGGCGATTTTGTCCGTGGCGGAGGCCACCGCCGAGAGTATTCGCCTGGTAGCCGAAGCCATTCAGCGCGAGGGCGGCATGGAAGCCGTACAACTACGGGTAGCCGATAACCTGGTGGAGCAATTTGGTAAGTTGGCCAAGACCAACAACACGCTGATACTTCCCGCCAATTTTGCCGATATGGGCTCCATGATTGCGGCCGCTATGACCGTAATCAAAAGCGAGGCACCCAAAAGATAGTTTTTTTATTATTAGCTCTTCTCTCCATGGACTTATCATTGCCACAAATTTGGCTTATCGTCGGACTCCTCATGCTGGTTGCGGAACTGGTTAGTGTTGCGTTGGTTTTTGTATTCTTTGCCGCCGGCGCGCTTATTACGGCCCTGCTTGCCAGTGTAGGTGTGCTGCCTGATCTGAATACGCAGCTGTTTGCCTTTTCGCTCATATCCGTTCTGGCGCTGGTGTTTCTACGAAAACAGGCCAAAAACCTGCTGAGCCGCCGCAAAAACCAGGTTGAATACAACGAATACGCCGGAGAAACGGCCATGGTGGTGAAGGATATTCCTGCCAGCGGGGAGGGAAAGATCTACTACCGCGGAGCTGAATGGATTGCGCTGTCGGCTACACATTCACTGATTGAAGCAGGAAGCAAAGTCATCATCCGGGAGACGGATGGCATCAAGCTCATCGTGGAGGAAACGTAGGCCGCGCTTGGAAAATTTTTTTTGCTCATAAAAAAACCGAGGTCAGTAGTCATCTGGCCTCGGTTTTTTTACAGAAAGATTCTTATTTCAAGGCTTCGGGAATGGGCGCCCCTACGCTGCCGCTCGGTGGGAGCAAGTGCAGCAAGGCCGCCAGGGTAGGCGCTATATCCGCGATGGACGTCCGGCGCAGGGTTTCGCCTTTGGGAATGCCCCATCCATAGAACAACAAGGGTACGTGGGTATCGTAGTTGTAGGGTGAGCCGTGCGTGGTACCTATGGCTCGCCCGGCGAACCACCCCGGCTGGGTCACGATCTGGATATCGCCGCTACGCTTGGCGTTTACTCCGTTTTTGTACAGTTCCAGCTGGTAGCTATTTAAGTGGCTTTCACCCAGATCCTTCAAGTTGATCACATCCGCTACCCCCGACAAAGGCAACAAAGCTTCCCGAACCACCTCGTATACATCCTCCACTTCAATTTTCTTGGATTTCAGGGTGGTCTTATTGAGATACAACTGATAGTTTTCGTTGGCCCGGATGTAGTCTCCCTTTCCGAAAGCTTTTTCCAGCGACTGGCTAAGGGCATCGTTCACTGCCTTGGAGTCGAGCAGACCGGCGGGTAGCTTGTGCTCCGTCCAAAAACCGGGCACATCCATTACGCCATGGTCGGCGGTCAGAAACACCGTGTAATTTCCCTTGCCGGTCCAGCTATCCAGAAAGGCAAAAAATTCGGCAAACTCCCGATCCAGGCGCAGGTATACATCCTCGGTTTCGATGGAATTGGGCCCGAAGGCGTGTCCTACATAATCAGGCGAGGAAAAGCTCACGGCAAGGAAATCGGTTTGGGTACCTTTTCCCATATTCTCGCCCTTGATCGCGGCTACGGCCATATCTTTGGTCATGGTATTGCCAAACGGCGTGGAGGCAATAATACCAAAGGCATCGCCTGAGCGTCCGGCCAGGTCATAAGGAAAAGCTGGAGGTACCCGCTCCCGTCAGGCGGGTTTCGTAGGATTGGTTGTCGGGAGTGCTTTCCACGTACTGTTCGATGGGAAGCAGTGTTTTCCAACCGTCTTTCATGTAGGTGGCAGGTAGTTTTTTATCGTTGATCTCCTTCGCCCATTTGGGTAGCTCGTTGGTGTAGAAGGTACTGGTGATCCAGTTGCCCGTTCGGGAATCAAACCAGTAGGCGCCCGTAGCCGTATGCCCAGCGGGTAGGATGGCCCCGCGGTCTTTGATGGCAATCCCGATGGTTTTGGAACGGAAGTTGGTACCAATCTGCAGCTGGTCCGTGATGGTGCTCGTAAGCAAATTGCGGGGCGACATTTTTCCCGCTCCGGCGTTGGTACTGCCCACGGTGGTGACGGTGCTGTCTTCGGCGCAGTATACTCCTTTGCCCGCAATGGGATCGAACCAGTCGTTGCCCACGATGCCGTTGATGGCCGGAATGGACCCGGTATACACGGAGGAGTGCCCCGCCGCCGTTACCGTGAGGGCATAGGGGTAGTGGTTGTTGCGGCAGTTGAAGCCTTCGCCCAAGCAGCCGCTTGAATCCACCCTCGCCGTACTTGTCGTAGTAGCGGTATAGGTAATCGTAGCGCATCTGGTCCACCACTATCCCTACCACCAGTTTGGGACGTGCCAACGGGGCGGTGGGTGTATTCTGAGCATAGACACTCCCCGCGATACAAATCGAGAGAAGAAATCCGGCCGTCCAATTTTTACAAAGCAACATAGCAGGTTAAATAAATCAGTAGATAGTTTGAACGTAAAGTGCGGTAAAGTTAAAATCTATTCTTCAACCCACCATTCTTTGGCCCGTTATTAGAAAATGAATTCTTCCCGCCAAACCATTCTCGTCGTCCGGACGTTTTGAATAGAGTTATTGAAAATACACCTTCATGCAATCGTTACCCCGTATACAACCAACTCCCATCGGAAGCAAGGGCATAGTGGCAGCCGTAGTGGTGCTCGCGCTGTGGTTTGGATCGTTGGGCTTTTTGCTCACCTATCCGTTTTCCTTCACGGATCCCTTATTATATGTATTCGTGCTGGTGCAAATGCACCTTTACACCGGGGTGTTCATTACGGCGCACGATGCCATTCATGGCGTAGTAGCCCCCGAGAGCCCCAAGCTCAACTACGCCATTGGCTGGCTGTCGGCTACTTTGTTTGCTTTTAATAACTATAAGGTACTTTCCAGTAAGCACCACCTGCACCACCGGCATTCGGGCACTTTTGACGACCCGGATTTCCACGAAGGAAACCCCAATTTTTTTATGTGGTATTACAGTTTTTTGAAAGAGTACATTTCCTGGAAGCAGATCCTGTTTATGGCTGTTACTTATAACGTATTGAAGATAGTGTTTCCGTGGGAAAATCTGGTGGCGTTTTGGATGGTGCCCGCTATCCTCAGTACCTTTCAGCTGTTTTTCTTTGGTACCTACCTCCCCCACCGTGGCGAACACCACAACCCACCCCTCAATGCCCGCAGCCAGGCGCTGAACCACTTCCGGGCCTTTATCACCTGCTATTTTTTTGGGTACCACCTCGAACACCACGCTTATCCCTACCTACCCTGGTGGCGGCTACCCAAAGCACGGGAAGCCACGGCGCAGGAATTCTGAATGCTGGCTGAGTCTGCCCGAAGATTCTGAATTATTTCGTCCGTTCGATGGTGTACTGAACGAGTTGTTCTAAGGAGGTGCGATAAACGGACGCCGGGAAGGCCAGTAAAAGCTGGCGGGCTTCTTCTACGTAGCGATGCATCACCTGCTGAGCGTAGGCAATTCCGCCGGAGTCTCTCACATAGGCGATCACCTCGGATACCTTGCGGGGCTTGTGGCTTTCGTTACGAACAATGTTGATAATCCTCCGTTTTTCGAGCCAGGATGATTGATTCAGGGCGTAGATTAGCGGCAGGGTCATTTTTTTCTCCTTGATGTCGATCCCCAACGGCTTGCCTATCTCTGCATCCCCGTAGTCAAACAGATCATCCTTGATCTGGAAAGCAATCCCTACCTTTTCACCAAACTGATGCATCCGTTTCACAGTTTCAGGGTCTGATGCCACCGAGCTGGCTCCCACCGCACAGCAGGAGGCAATGAGGGACGCGGTTTTTTGACGAATGATTTCGTAGTACACCGCTTCGTCAATATCCAACCGGCGAGCTTTTTCAATTTGCAACAGCTCTCCCTCGCTCAGTTCGCGGACGGCCGTGGATACGATTTTTAACAGATCAAAATCCTGGTTATCCACCGAAAGTAACAGCCCCCGCGAAAGCAGATAATCGCCCACCAGTACGGCAATCTTGTTTTTCCACAGCGCATTGATCGAGAAAAACCCCCGGCGGTAGTTGGAGTCATCTACCACGTCGTCGTGAACCAGGGTCGCTGTATGGAGTAGCTCAATCAGGGCGGCCCCCCGGTAGGTAGACTCGCCGATGGGGCCGCACACGCCCGCCGACAAAAACACAAACATGGGGCGGAGTTGTTTCCCCTTGCGACGAACGATGTAATTCATAATCTGGTCCAGCAGACGAACGTCACTCTTCATAAATTCACGAAACTTTGGCTCGAAGGCTTTCATTTCGTTCTGGATAGGCTCTTGAATCTCTTGAATGGAAAGGGTCATACATCACTGGGAAAAGCCACTCTGAACCATGAGCAGGCCAAGCAGGTATGGGCACAACTTCCGGAGAGGAATAGCAGGTTTTCAATCTCAAAATTGCCATAAAATCTCCTGTTTATACCTATTTTTCGTTCAAAATGTTTAGTATAGCGTCAAATCTAACCAATTAGGCGTGCCATTTGGGACAATACCACTCCCAAAACCCAGTTTTTATTCTACAATCTGGTTTAAAAAAAATTATAAATAGATATTCATGAGAGCATTAATTCTTGGTGGGGGATCGATGAAAGGAGCATTTCAGGTGGGTGCCATTAAGGCGGTTCTGGAAGACGGTTTCGAGCCAGAGATGGTCTACGGAGTTTCGGTGGGGGCACTCAATGCTACCTATCTTGTCAACTCCATAGGCAAGCAGGCGATCGAGGGGGAACCCATGGACTGGCCAAAAATAGGGCGTGAGCTTATGACATTCTGGCTCAAAAACATTACCCAGCCCCAGGATGTAGCCATCCTTCGCTCCCGCGTTACCATGGGCGTGAGCACACTCATGAGCCGCTTCGACGGGCTGCTCGACCCTTCCCCTCTCCACGATTTGATGCACCGCAATGTAGATCAGTATACGTTGCGCAAAAGTCCCACGAAGATTAAGGTAGGTGCCGTGAACATCACAAACGGCGAGTTGGTTTTTGCCAGCCCCGACGATGAATACTTCATGGAGTATGTACGCGCCAGTTCGTCGCTGCCCATGCTGATGCCTGCGGTGCCGATTGGCGGCAAAACCGAGAAATTTCTGGATGGTGGCCTGCGGGTAGTGGCTCCTATTCACCAGGCCATTCAGGATGGAGCCCGCGAAATCGTACTGATTGCCTGCCACTCCAAGCAATTATACAACCGCGAGAATTTTAGCTCCCGTAACCTGATCAGCCTCATTGAACGAGTAAAGGACATCACCGTCAATCAGATCGTAAACAACGACATTGAATGGGCCGAGAGCTACGCGGAGCGGTCGGTGCTGCGTGGGGACCCCATCAAGCTCACGGTGATTCGCCCCGAAGAACCCCTGTTGCTGGATTTGCAGAAATTTACGTCAAGCGATATTACCCGCTTGATCCTGGATGGCTATCGTATCGGGCTGGATGTATTAAAAAGAAAAGCGCAGACGTTGCCCAGCCTTTAAATAGGGGGTATGTGATAGAAACCAAAAGAGCCCGCATCAAATGACGCGGGCTCTTTTAGGATACCGAATGTCAGGCTGTATCCTGCTTCGGCAAGGGTGTTTAGTTAAAAATGTACCGGAGACCCACCTGGGCTTGCCATACGTTGTTAACCGATACACTAGGCACGAATGAATCTTTCACAAGCACGGTTTGTCCTTCAACTATCTGGGTAGCCAACCGGTAGGAAGGCACGCCCGTCGTGCTAACACTAGCCAAAGCCAGTGGGTTGAAGGTAGTAGCTTGCTGGCCCGTACCATACTTGTTATTGATCACGTTACCGGCGTTCAGGATGTCGGCCCGCAGCTGAATTATGTTTTTCTTTCCTTTGGAACCTACCGCTACATAAAACTCCTGAATGACCGTAAAATCAAAACGGGTCAACCAGGGGAATGATCCACCGTTCCGTTCTGCGTACTGTCCACGGCGTGTTTTGAGGTAGTCGTTTCCTTCAATGTAGGCGTTGAAGGCAGTCTGCTGCTGCTCGGGAGAGAAGGTTTTGGCGGCGGCGCCCGAGCCCACTGTCAACGGAGCAAACGTTAGCTCAGAAGCATTGTTGGGTACGTAGATCAGGTCGTTGGTCGTCTGACCATCACCATTCAAATCCTGGTTCAACGTATAGGAAATCTTGCTTCCGCTGTTGGATACGCCAGCCAGGGTGAAGGTAGTGGAACCGCCTATTTTACCACCGTAATTGATCCGGTAGTTAAGCACTCCCACGATGCGGTGACGTAGGTCGTTCTCAGAGTACGTCAAGGGCAGATAGTTCTGGCCGAGTACTGTAGGCACGTTAGCCTGCACGGTGCTTCCTACGAAAGCGATATCTCTTGCTTCGCCGTAGGTATAAGATACAAATCCACCGAATCCATTCGTAGCGGGTTTTTCCAGCTTAATGGTCGCGATGTACGAATTGCCCTTGTCGGTATTCTTCAACACGAATACATTGGAAATAGCAGGATTGTAGAAACGCGCTGCGGCCAAACCGCTGCTAGCTACGCCCGAACCGGGGAAGCGGGGGCGATCATCGGCACCTGAGAATGCACGATCGGGAGCTTTCAGGTTGGCATCAATGTACCGCAAACCATTCAGGGTTTTGTTGTAGATAAATTCTACCGTTCCAATCAAGCCCCAACCAAGTTTCTGGTCTACGGCGATATCTGATTTCCAAATTTGTGGATATTTAAGATCCGAATCCGAAGCATTGATTACGTAAGGAGGCAGCTTGGTGATATCAGGACCCGAAGCAGGTACAAAACGGCCGGGTTCAACCGAGAACGGATAAGCCGTCGTATTGGTCACGTTTATTACGGCCGTATTTACACCATTATTACCTAACTGATTGGAAACCAAAACCTCCGGAATACGGGATACGAAGAAACCGCTACCACCCCGGATTTGGGTTACTCTGTCGCCCGCTACATCAATATTAAAACCAATCCGCGGTGAAATCAGGAGACGGGTTTTGGGGAACGTACCCGTGCTTACCTTGTAAGGATTGCCTTCTTCGTCGCGGAAGGTCAGGCCAGCTACGATGGGGTTATTGAAGTCCTCGGCCGTAGAATTATCGTAAGCAAACACGTCGCCGCGTAAGCCAGCCGTAATTTTGAAATTTGGATTCACCTGGAACTCGTCCTGCATGTACACGCTGTACAGATCACGCTTCAACATCTGCAAAGGCTCCACTCCACCCGGAAGGAGCGAGTAGCGCAAGTTGTAACGTGCCACCGGAACGGGCGAAACCGTAGCGGCAGGGTTGCTGATAGAGGCTAGCGCGGCCGTTTTAAAATCAGCAATTGAGTTGTAAACGTACGATCCGTTGGAAGTAGGGAAGAACACGTTGTTGGACGTGAAGTGCTCGTACACACCACCTACCGTAAACGTATGGTTGCCGGCAAAATAGCTGAAGTTGTTCGTGATGTTAAAGGTCGAATAGTTCAGCTTGTTGTTTGGTGTAAAGGGGTCAAATCCAATGGAGGTATAGGTACTTCCGTCTTTCAGGATGTCTACCGTTGGGAAGATGTCCGTCTTGTACGTCCGGTCTTCAATCTGCTTGTTATAGGTAACGATCAGATCATTGGCAAACTTACCACCAAAGTTAGAGGTCAATTCTGCCGCCACTGAGCGGGTGTTGTCCGCAATGATATAACCCGTATTTTCGGCCGAGATAGCTTCTACCCGGTTGGTGCGGTTTCCGTTACCCGCCGTGTTGCTACTGTTACTATTGCTGATGATAGAACCCGACTCCGAATTGTGGTGTGAGTACCGAACCGACAGTTTGTGGTTGTTATTGATGTTGTAGTCCAGGCGAATCAGACCTTTTGTGCTATTTACTTCGTTGTTGAAGCCATCAAACGCACCCAGATCCCGGTCGAAGTTGGTCAACAGAAATTGGCTAAGATCCTGCATGTCGGCTTCCGTTACCCGCGATACGTTCCCGGTAGCACCCGGCCGGTTCAGCGACCAGTTGAGGGCAGGCGTACTGCTGGTAAACTGCTCGGCGTTCACAAAGAAGAAAAGCTTGTTTTTGATCAATGGACCACCCAAGCGGAATCCGTAGGTATTCTCGCTTACATTGGGCTTGGGAGAAATTTCTATTCCATTTGCTTTTTTACCTACCATGCTGTTGTTACGGAACAGCGTGTAAGCTGATCCCGAGATTTCGTTGGTTCCCGAACGCGTTACGGCGTTGATGCCCGCACCGGTAAAGCCCGACTGACGAACGTCAAAGGGAGCTACGTTCACCTGTACCTGATCCAGCGCGTCCAGCGACACAGCCGATGTACCCGTACGGCCACCCGCCTGAGCCGAGCTACCCAAACCAAAGCCGTTGTTGAATACGGCTCCATCAATGGTAATATTGTTAAAGCGAGCATCCTGACCGGCAAACGACTGCCCGTTACCGTAGGCATTGTATTTGGTAATGTCGCTGATAGAACGACCGATGGTCGGAATGGAGTTAATAGCATCCCGGCCGAAAGTAGCGGCAGCTCCCGTCCGGTCTGAACTGAAAATATCCGTCCGGTCGGTAGAAATTGTTACTTCGCTTAGCTGAGTGCCTTCATCCATCAGCGAGAAGTTCACGTCGGCGGCTGTACCCAGGTTGGCAAAGATTCCTTCTTTGACTTGTTCAGAATATCCTACGTACGTTACAGTGACCTTGTAAGGTCCACCCACCCGTACCGAAGGAAGAGTGTAACGGCCTGCGTCGTTGGTGATGGTACCGTACTGCGAGCCTGAGGGTACGTGGGTAGCCACTACCGTAGCGCCGGGCAATCCTTCGCCTTTGTTATCGGCTATTCGGCCACTGATGGACGAAGATGTTACCTGAGCCTGGACTTGCCCGCTCAGAAAAGTAAGGACGAACGCGAACAGCGTCAGACACGCTGCTTTGAAAAGTAAACCTTTTCTGTTCATTGGATTTTGAGATTTGGTTAGAAATGTTTGTTGCTTTACCTAGCTAGTTAGCAGGCTGAATTTGGACGCAAAATAAGACTAATTTTAATTCACAAACAAAAGCTACTATCCTACTAAAATGCTATATTACGTTGCGTAATCTCCTGATCTATTGAAATAATACATTTTTCTATCTTAATACTTCAATATTCTATGTATTAAGTAATTGTTAATAAAATTTATTACTAATTATTAGCCTCAAAAAGGGTTTAAACTTCTTTTGGTTGAACTTTGTGCATTGAAAAAGGTTTTAAAGAATTGCTTTTTTGTCTATCCATCAAATTTTATGGGGTATATTTAAAAATCCTGTGATTCCGGATACGTGTGCCTATAAATCCCTTTTTAACTTCCCAAAAAAAATACTTTCAGACTAATACTATGAATTCTCTCCAAGATCCTATCCTTCTGACTCAATATAGCCACGGTGCTGGTTGTGGGTGCAAAATCTCCCCTCAAATCCTGGACAAAATACTGCACGGCAACGATTCCACCGTCCAATCCTCGTCTATCCCGAGCTTTGACCTCTCTACGTTGCTAGTAGGCAACAATTCGCGTGACGACGCTGCGGTGATGGACATCGGCAACGGAGAGGCTATCATCAGCACCACCGATTTCTTTATGCCTATCGTGGACGATGCCTTCGATTTTGGCCGCATTGCCTCGGCTAACGCCATCTCGGACGTGTACGCTATGGGCGGTCATCCGCTGATGGCCATCGCCATTCTGGGCTGGCCTATCGACAAGCTACCTCCCGAGGTGGCCGGCCGGGTCATTGCCGGTAGCCGGTCTATCTGTGCCGAGGCGGGTATCCCACTAGCCGGCGGGCACAGCATCGACAGCCCCGAGCCGATTTTCGGTCTGGCCGTTACCGGTCGCGTGTCCATCGAAAACCTCAAACGCAACGACACCGCCACGGAAGGGTGCGTACTCTATCTTACCAAGAAAATCGGTGTGGGAATTATGACTACGGCCCAAAAAAAAGGCTTACTTCTCGCCGACCACGCGCACATTGCTCCGGATCAGATGCGGCAGCTCAATAAAGTGGGTGCCGCCCTCGGTCCATTGTCCGCTGTAAAAGCGCTTACCGATGTGACAGGCTTCGGTTTGCTGGGTCACCTCATCGAAATGGCCCAGGGCAGCGGGCTCAGTGCCGTACTCAATTTCGATAAAGTTCCAAAGCTACCCTATATAGAAGATTACCTCGCTAAAAAATCATTCCCAGGGGGAACCGTCCGCAACTGGAACAGCTACGGGCATAAGGTAAGTGAGGTTTCTGAGCTGCAGCGCTACATTTTGGCCGATCCGCAGACGAGCGGCGGCCTGCTGATTGCCGTCACCCCGGAGGGGCAGCGGGATGTGGAAAATGTTCTCAGTACTTTTGGTATTGAGGCCGAGCCCATCGGGTATCTGACCGAAGCGCGGGAAAAAGTGGTGTATGTGGAGTAAGGCAATTGGCTTTCGGTGGTCGGCTATCAGCGGTCGGCTTTTGGTTTTTTTTAACACAATACCCTAACTCCAATTTTTTATTGGTCCTCTTTTTGATCCAACATGAAGTTAAACTATAAGCAAGTAAGTACCGAAGGGCAACCCCTCGTGATATTGCACGGGGTGTTCGGTTCGCTGGACAACTGGGCTACGGTGAGCAAAGAAATCGCCGATGCGGGCTACGCCGTATATCTCCTGGACCAGCGTAATCATGGTCGTTCTCCCCACTCGGAGGAGTTTACGTACGAAGCAATGGCCGCCGATCTCTCGGAGTTTATCAAGGATCATTCTCTGGAAAATCCGGTCCTGATCGGGCACTCAATGGGCGGCAAAACGGTGATGCAGTACGCCATGGCGTATCCGGGTACCTACGACAAGCTGGTAATTGTGGATATCGGGATCAAGGCTTACCCTCCCCACCACGCATCCCTCATTGAGGGCATGAATGCCCTGCCCCTGGCCGAAATCGAAAGCCGACAGCAGGCCGATGAGCTGTTCAGTGCCCACGAGCCGATCAAAGCAGTGCGGCAGTTTTTGCTCAAAAACCTGTACCGTACTGAGGAGGACACCTTTGAATGGCGTTTCAATTTGCCAATACTTAGCTCCGATATTGAGAAAGTAGGGGTAGAAATTCCAAACCTGCGGACCGTAACCGAGCCGACGCTCTTTATTAAAGGCGCGCTGTCGCCCTACATTAAAGAACCCGACTGGGAATCCATACAGGAGCTATTCCCGAATTCAGAGCTGGTCACTATTCCCAATGCGGGGCATTGGGTCCATGCGGAGCAGCCAAAGGCATTTGTGGAAGAATTGACTGGATTTTTGGCTAAGCGCTGACAATCCCGGGGCTATGGTACCCGCTGGTAACGGATCCGGTAACCGGTGCAATAGGTCCAGATCATCTCATCCTGATTGATCTCTATTTTTACCGATTCACACCCTATACAATCAATCAGGGTACAGAGCTTATCGAATTCTACCGGGCTTTTAGGTACTATTTTGAAAGGTCGCCCGCCAATCACGAGCGTATGGGGAGCGCAGCACATCCCTTTACTGTTTCCGTACAATACTACTCCGTCCTTGCGGAAAATTACCGTATTGTACACACCCGTATCAGTCACTTCTACCCATTCGCTTCCGGTTTGTATCACTTTTTCGTAGGCAACCTGTCGCCATTTGCCTACCAATGGGGTTATTTCCTCCGGAGTAAGATCCTTATCGCGCTTACATCCGAGGAGGAGCATCCCCATCATGATCCAGATACCTATTCTCATATTTGTTTCAGCTTAGTACTCTTTTTATTTCCAAGAGTAGAAAACAGCTCGTAAGGTTGGAAAGCTCAATACAATCACCGTTTCACCGGTACTTTCGCCTCCGTCCTGTCCAGGAAAGCATCCAGCTTGCCTCGCAACTCCTGCCGCTTCTTCGGCAACCGGTCGGCCACGTTTCGCGCTTCGGCAATGTCGTCTTTCAGGTTAAACAACTCGTCGGAACCGTCCTCGTAGTAGTGGATTAGCTTCCAGTAGCCGCTGCGTACGATACTGTACGGCGTCACATCCTCGTAGCGGTAGTGCGGAAAGTGCCAGAACAAGTCCCGCGTAGGCAGCGGTTGCGCCTTGGTCAGGTGAGGGAGCAAACTTACCCCGTCGTTCGGGATATTGCGATCGGGTCGGGTGCCGGCGGCTTCCAGAATGGTATTGAAAATATCCATCGTAATCACCGGGCTATTGGACACCCTGGGGGTAATCTTCCCCTTCCAGCTCACAATCATCGGTACCCGGATGCCCCCCTCGTAGGGGTACCCCTTGCCGCTACGGAAGGGTGGGTTGGAGGTAATCGGGTTGTTAGGGTTGCCCAGAAGTCCGCCGTTGTCCGACGTAAAAATCACCAGCGTGTTTTCCAATAGGTTCTGCGCTTCCAACTCGGCCAGAATCTTTCCTACGGTAGCATCCATGCTCTCAACCATGGCCGCGTACACCGGGTTTTTCTGTTCGGTAGGCGTTTTGGCCTTATACTTTGCTACCAGTTCCGGCTTGCCACCCAGGGGCGTATGTACGGCGTAAGGAGCGTAATTGATAAAGAAAGGCTTTCCTTTATTCTTCCGGATAAGCTGAATCACCTCGTCGGCTTCGCGGTCAGTGAGGTACTCCCCTGTTTTGCGAGCGGGTAGCGTGGGAATACCTTTGGTGGTGGCATTGACGTAAGGATCAAAATAGGAAGGGGGCTGTCCGAAGTCGCAGCCCCCGATATTCACATCGAAGCCCTGTTTCTCAGGGTAGTAGGCTTCCAGGCCCAAATGCCACTTGCCCACAAAAGCCGTTGCGTAGCCCCTCTCTTTCAAGTACTCGGCGGTTGTTTTCTCGGAGAGTGGCAATTCGAACGGAATGGGGGGTACCTTCAATTTTTGGGTCAAATCCCGCTCGTATTCTTTCTTGTTCTTGCCATCATACTGCGCCTCGGCGTTCTGAAAACTCGCCCGAATCCAATCAGTGATGCCCGTACGGGCGGGGTACTTGCCCGTCATCAGGGCCGAGCGCGAAGGCGAGCATATGGCCGCTGCCGCGTAGGCATCGGTAAATTTCACGCCTCCGGCGGCTAGTTTATCCAGATTGGGCGTTTCGTAGTACCTGCTGCCGTAACTGCTTAGGTCAGCCCAGCCGAGGTCATCGACGAAGATGAGGAGGATATTGGGGGGCGAGGCTTGGGGGGTAGGCTGCCGGTTGCCGGTTATGAGCAGTACCAAAGCCAATGATAAGCCGATCGAAAACCGCGTCCAACGTGGGGTAGAATGCATAATCATTACTGTTTTAAAAGTAAAAGAGGTTCTTTTGTAGAAAACATCCTCATTTTTTTGTTATAAATGTCAGAATCAACTTCAAAAACTAGACCCACCCTCTTCCTTATCCCTACCGTACTGGCCGAGGGCACCGCTCAGCACGTACTCAGCCCACAGGTATTGGAAGTGATCGGACAACTGGATTACTTTTTTGCCGAGGAACTCCGCACGGCCCGGCGCTTCGTGAGCAGCCTGCGGCTCGGAAAAGTGATCCAGGATCTGACGTTTTTTGAACTAAACAAGAAAACCCCGGAGGCCGATACCGCGGCCCAGCTCCGGCAACTCCCGGCGGGCAAAGACGTTGGGGTACTTTCGGAAGCGGGCTGCCCTGGCGTGGCCGACCCCGGTGCCGTCGCCGTACGCATCGCGCATCAGCTGGGCATGAAGGTAGTGCCCCTGGTGGGGCCGTCGTCCATTCTGCTGGCCCTGATGGCTTCTGGCCTGAGCGGGCAGTCGTTTGCCTTTCATGGGTACCTGCCCATTGATCAAGTACCCCGCAAAAAGGCCCTGATCCAGCTGGAGCGGGAAGGACGTGAGCGCCGGCAAACGCAGATATTCATGGAAACTCCCTTTCGGAACAATCATATGCTGGCCACCTTACTCGAAGCCTGCCAGCCCGACACTCTGCTGTGCATTGCCAGCAATGTGACGGCACCGGATGAATTCATCAAAACCCAGTCGGTGCAGCAGTGGAAGAAGCAGAAAATAGATTTGCACAAGCAACCCACCATTTTCCTAATCGGGTGATTCCGTTGCCCCTAGTTGGTAGTTTGTCCTGCTCACGGCAGGATTTTTTTATGCCTATAATTGCCTAACTTTCAACCAGAAAATGCATTTTTTATAAAAATCCCAGGCTCTCCTTCCAACCGGGATGAGTTGGGAGGTATCTAGACCTAATGAGTGTATCAATATTCCAAATTTTAACGTAAGCAGTAGCATGAAAAACAAAGTGATGTGGATGGCCCTGGCCTTGTGCGTAGCCATCTGGTCCTGCGATGTCAAAGACAATCCAACTGGCGCCGTGACGGTAGTTTCCGATTTTGAACAAGGGGCCGATGGCTGGACCGCTGAATTTGCCGAGTACAGCGCAGTACAGGATGTGACCATGTTTGAATTTGATAGCAAAGTGGTGGCATTGCCCGCCGCCCTCAATGCCAGCAAGAAAGCATTCCTGATGCAGAGCCACAACCGAAGTGACGATGTATTTATGTATATGAAAAAGAAAGTTACCAGCCTGAAGCCAAACACCACGTATAAGGTAGGTTACGAAATTGACCTGGGTACTAACTATCCCAAAGGTGGCGTGGGGATTGGGGGATCGCCGGCCGCATCGGTGTACCTAAAAGCCGGCGCAGCCACGGAGGAGCCCGTCAAAAAGCTCGTGAGTGGATTCTATGAGGTGACCATCCAGAAAGGACAGCAGTCAACGGGCGGCACCGAAATGCTGGTTATTGGCAATGTGAGCAACGGGAGTGACAATGACACCTATAAACTGGTGAAGCGCACTACGGAAGCACCCGTATCGGTCAAAACGAACGCCAACGGGGAACTTTGGCTCTGCGTAGGTACCGACTCAGGCTTTGAAGGTCTCACGGTTCTGTATTACGATCGGATCAAGGCTACCATTGAGGAATAAGGAGCCGTAGTATGCTCTTCCCGCTAGCCCCCATTTCCTTGACGGTTCTGGGGGCTAGTGTGCTTTTATCACGTGCCTTCCTGATTAAACATGTACAGCTATTTACCCAGTAACGAGAAGGACGGATGGCATAAAAATTTTATTCCAACCGTCATTGTTATTCCAGGTAAGACCCACTTGGCGGGAACAATTTCCACTTCCCAGGCCCTACTAATCCCGCACTAAATACCCATTGGTCAGCCCTATCCTTCGGATTATTCGTTAAGCCGGGAGATGGGAAACCGCTGGATTTTTTTCTCATTTTTATTGCAAGCCACCTCCCGAACCAGCCAAGGTTCGCCGTGGTACGTAATTTTTAGTGGTATTGGCGATTTAGTAATTTTATCAACAAACTCTACACTTAAACTTATTGCTATGGAAACCAGAAGAGATTCAGATCAATACAACCCCTCTAACCAGCCCCATACGGGTGATATGGACAACGAAACCGGGACTATTACGGGGGTATTTACCAACAAAGATGACGCCGAAAAAGCGTACGACAGCCTACTAAGCCGGGGATATTCACGCGATGAAATATCCGTTTTGATGTCCAAAGATACCCGCGATACCCATTTTAAAGCGATTGATAAAGACGACCGTACCGACCTAGGCAATAAAGCCATGGAAGGCGCCGGGGTAGGATCGGCCATAGGTGGCACCGCCGGAGCCATAGTGGGGGCGATAGCCGCTATCGGAACCGCCGTAGCCTTGCCTGGCCTGGGACTGGTGATAGCGGGGCCGATTGTAGCGGGCCTAACAGGTGCCGGAGCCGGAGGATTGACCGGAGGAATTATTGGCGCACTGATTGGTTCGGGGATTCCTGAAGACCGTGCTAAAATTTATGAAAACAGCCTGGACGAAGGGGGGATTGTGGTTGGTGTGAAACCCCGTAACCGTACCGAAGGCGAGGCGATCACAAATGAGTGGAAAACCTACCGGGGAGAAAAAATCCACACGGGATGGGATTCTGACGCCTGGGATAGCAACCGGCCTACCACCTATTAAGCACTAGTAGAACTATATTCAAAAGCGCCCTTCCCAGGTCCAAGACCAGGGAGGGCGCTTTTGTGGCAATATATCCGGGCGTGTTTCCCAACAGTTTCTTACCTTCGCCCTCACGATACTGTCTTACGCTATGATCCAAATACAATCTTTCGTTTTCAGTCCCTTTTCTGAGAACACCTACGTGCTTTTTGATGAAACCCGGGAAGCGATCCTCATAGACCCAGGCTGTTACGAACCGCACGAATACCGTGAACTCACGGATTTTATTTCCACCAATACGCTGAAACCTGTGGGCATATTTAATACCCACGCCCATATAGATCACGTCCTGGGCGTGGCAAAACTCAAACGTACGTACGAAATCCCCTTCGCACTGCACCGCCTGGATGAACCCCTGCTGCGGGCCGTCAAGACATACGCGCCCAACTATGGTTTTCCGATGTTTGAAGAGCCTTCGGTGGAGCGCTGGCTCAAAGAGGGCGAAACCATAACGTTTGGCACTTCCACCCTGAAGATTTTATTTGTGCCTGGCCATGCCCCCGGCCACGTGGCCTTTATACACGACGAGCAACAATTCGTAATCGGCGGCGATGTGCTTTTTCGGCAAAGCATTGGCCGTACCGACCTTCCGGGCGGTAACATGGCAACGCTGCTCACTAGTATTCGAACCCAACTATTTACCCTACCCGATGCTTACACCGTGTATGCCGGCCACATGGAACCTACCACCATCGGTTTTGAGAAAAAATATAATCCCTTTCTGAACCAGTAACCCTTGCCCCATGAAGCGTCATATTCCCAATGCCCTTACCTGTGCCAACCTACTTTGCGGATGCATTGGTATTGTGGAGGTTTTTCATAATAATATGCTGCTTTCCTGCGCACTGATCGGCCTGGCGGCTGTCTTTGACTTTCTGGATGGCTTTGCCGCCCGGCTGCTGAAAGTATCCTCCGCCATTGGGAAAGAGTTGGATTCGCTGGCTGATGTCACCACGTTTGGGGTATTGCCCGCGGTGATTATCTATCAGCTACTCATGCGGAGTGTGCCCAATCTGGAAGACATCTGGATACCCAATCTAGCCTTTCTGATTGCGATTTGTTCGGCTCTTAGGCTGGCCAAATTCAACATTGACCCCCGGCAGAGCGATTCATTTATTGGCGTACCTACCCCCGCCAATGGTCTATTGGTAGCTTCTCTACCCTTCATCATTCGCTATAATCCGGAGTGGGAGCCCCTGATTATCAACACCACCAACTTATTGATTTTTACGGCCGTCATGTCCTTCCTGATGGTTTCGGAGCTACCCTTGTTTGCGCTAAAATTCAAATCTTTTGGCTGGAAAGGAAACGAGGTTCGTTTTTCCTTTTTGCTCGCTTCGTTGATCATGCTGGTTACCTTGGGATTTCTGGCCGTACCGCTGGTTATCGGGTTGTATGTACTGCTGAGTGCGGGGTTGAGTTTGGCTAAAAAAACTTCCTAAATTGGTTAGCCGCTAATTTTGTTGCATTTTTGCACCGCAAAACCATCCATTGAACCTGACTAACCGTACTGCTCCTTATCATGCAATTTGTCGCCGATATCAACATTATGCCCATCAAGGAAATTCTTGATCCGCAGGGCAAGGCCGTAAAACTTGGACTGCACAACCTGGGTATTGACCAGGTAGATGATGTGCGGATTGGCAAGCACATTACCATTCGGCTGGAAGCCGCCGATGAAGCTGAGGCGGAAACCAAAGTGAAAACTGCCTGCGAAAAGCTATTAGCCAACCTGATCATGGAAGAGTTCAGTTTTGACCTGCATCCTGCTTAACGCAATTTTTTTGGGCAACCGAATCGTTACCCTAGTATCCTTGACCTGACCCCTACACTTATGCCCCACGCTCGCATTACAGGAGTTGGCTATTACGTACCCGAAAAAGTAGTCACCAACGACGATCTGTCGCAATGGATGGAAACCTCCGACGAATGGATTCAGGAACGGACGGGTATCCAGGAACGACGCTACTTCACCTACGGAAAAGAAACCAACGCCAGCATGGCTACGGCCGCCTCGCGGCAGGCCCTGGAACGGGCCGGGCTTACCCCTAACGACGTAGACGTGATCGTGTACGCCACCATCACGCCCGACTATTTTTTTCCGGGTTCGGCTTTTCTGATGCAGCGCGAGCTAGGTATGGATGGCAAGCCGGTCATTGACGTGCGCGAGCAGTGCTCGGGCTTTGTGTATGCCCTATCCATTGCCGATCAGTTTATCAAATCGGGCATGTACAAAACCGCCCTGGTGGTAGGGTCTGAGATTCAATCCACCTGGATCAATAAAAGTACCGCTGGACGCAACGTGGCCGTGATTTTTGGCGATGGTGCCGGTGCGGCCGTAGTGCAGGCCACGGACAATCCCGAATTTGGAATCCTATCCACCCACTTGCACGCCGACGGCCGCTTCGCGGAAGATCTCTACGTGCGTGACCCTGGTAGTAGTCGTCCGGATCGGGCAGCCACTAAAGAACTTATTGACGAAGGGGGCTTCGACGTGGTGATGAACGGCAATGCCGTGTTCAAGCACGCGGTAGTGCGCTTCGGTGAAGTAATACAGGAGGCCCTGGACGCCAACGGCTATGCACCCGAAGATATAGACCTACTGATTCCACATCAGGCCAACATCCGAATCAGCGAGTACGTGCGACAGCAAATGGGCCTAGCACCCGAAAAAGTAGTGAATAACATTCAGCGGTTTGGCAATACTACGGCCGCTTCCATTCCCATTGCGCTGGCCGAGGCCTGGGAACAGGGACGTATACAGCCCGGCGATTTGTTGTGCATGGCTGCTTTTGGCAGTGGGTTTACCTGGGCTTCCGCCCTGATACGTTGGTAGATCAACGTTAGTACTGTCCCGTGGCGAGCATAACCAAGGTACAGGCTTCAATCGGCTCAATCTTATTTTCTCTCAATAGCCGCTCAAACTCAGGGTTCTCCGTCCCCGGATTGAAGATAACCCTCTTTGGCCGCAGCGACACCACGTAGTCGTAGTACTGAGGCTGATGCCTTGGCCCTATGTATAGGGTTACCGTATCTATGCCCTGGTATGATATTTGATGCGTATCAATGGGTGTATCAGCCACTTGCCCCGACCGCAACCCAATCTGAACAATCTCATGTTTTTTTTGCCTGAGCCGATGCGCTGCCGCGTGGGCATATCGCCCTGGATTCGTAGTAGCGCCAATAATAAGTGTTTTTTTCATTTGCCTGTTTCCTAATGGATACTCTATACAACCAAACCTGACCGTATTTCATTCATTGGCATTAATACTATGCCAAAAGACAGCAACTGCCTATTCATGAAGCACTATGGTTTTTCATTGGAACTGTATCAATTGAAATAACGGGAATATGAAGTAAAAATGAACGGCGTTAAAAAATATTTAACAATTTATTTAACACAATCCCCCCACTACATGTTTATACAGAAACTCCACTCTATTTTGTTTAGGTAATCTTAAACTTAAATCGTACAAGGCTACCCTATTCTATGGCCAGTGGAAACAATTTCACCAATAGTCGCAACAAAAACCCAATAAGTTCGGTTATTGTCTATTATTTTGTTTATCTTTTTTAGAAGAAACCTAAACACAAATTCAACAAATTCATGAAAGAACCGAAAAAAAACACCAGCTACTGGAACGAGATATGGGCGCAGATTCAATTCGATGAGGTAGAGAATGCCCCCCATTACGAAATATCAAATTACGGCCGACTGAAAAGCTTTCAAAACGATCCAAAAGAAGGTTCTATAATCAACGGATCGGTGATTCAGGGGTATCGCTCCCTTAATATTCGGGTGACCGGAGGCCGCACCATCAATCGGTACGTTCACAAGCTCGTGGCAGAAAATTTTGCGGTACGCAAATCTGAGGAACACAAATTTGTGATTCACCTGGACTACGACAAGCAAAACAACTACCATCAGAATATCAAGTGGGTTACGAAAGACGAAATGACCGAGCATAATCGGGAAAACCCAGCTTTACTCAATCGGGTCATGCCGCGTCGTACCCGCAACTATAAGTTGACCGAAACAAAGGTAAGGATGATAAAAAAGCTGTTGAAGAACGATAACAATCGTTTGAAGATGATTGCCAAGCAATTTGGCATTACGCACACACAGCTAAACCGAATCCGTTCGGGAGAAAACTGGAAACACGTCACTATCGACGAATAGGACACCCAAGTACAGCAAGGAACGAGTTCGACCAGCCCGAACTCGAATTAAAAACTACGCTGGTTTGGTGAGTGGAATGGACAGATAGAAGGTGGTACCTTTTGCTTCTTCTGTTTCAAACCAAATGCTACCGCCGGCATATTCGACGATCCGCTTCGCCATGGCCAGATTTAGCCCGGTTCCATCCTCCCGGGTTGTAAAATTTGGCAGAAATACCCGGCTTCTGATGTTTTGTGGTATTCCGGTTCCATTGTCCTGAATCTCTATCAGGACGTTGTCATTGTAGGTGTAAAGCTTCAAACTGATTTCACCGGCGATGTCGTCAGGAATGGATTGCTTCGCATTCTTGAGCAAATCAGTGATGCTGATCCCAAATTGCCGCCTATCCCCATTGACCAAAAGTGGCCCCTCCTGAATCTCGGTATGAAATACCAGCCCCTCTCCGGTTACCTGGGCTTCGTACGATTCCACGGTGGTACCTATCAATTCAGATATATCAAATAGCTCAACCTGAGGTAGGGGCATCAAGGCAATGTCGGAGAACGACTGGGCGATATAGCCAATATTATCTATTTGTTCTATGACCGATTCCATCGCCCGGCCCACTTTTTCGAGGGCATTCGGATCATCGCGTCGGATGGTCCGCTGCAACTGTTGAAGCGTTAGCTTCATGGGTGTCAGCGGGTTTTTGATTTCGTGCGCCACCTGCCGGGCCATTTCCCGCCAGGCCGATTGCTTTTCGTTATTGGAAATCGCTTGCTTATTCGTTTCCAGATTCACCAGCATCTGGTTGTATTTCTTGATAAGGGTCCCTATTTCATCATTGGATTGCCACGGTAGTGGCTCATTGGGCTGATCGAGCGTAATAGTACTTATTTTACGGGTCAATACCCGCAGCGGATCAATGAGCAGGTTGGCTGCGAGGTACGAAACCAGCAGAAATACGAGTAGCATCGCCGTAAATACGATGAGTACCGAAGCCACTATATCAATAATCTGCCGGTCGAGATTGGGCTTGGCGTCAAAATAGGGCGTACTTAGCACCCCCACCAATTCTTGCTCATTCGAAAAAAGGCCAATATAAGCGTTGTTATAGGCCTTGTTCCCAATTGACTCCTCCAAAAGTACCTGATTATCTTGCTGTTCTACGATCTGCTGCTGCGCCAGTGGGTTGATGAGGTTGGAAAAGAGGCCCGTTTCGAAGAGAAGTGGCTTCGAAGAAAGGAACAACCGGCCGGTTGTATCGTACAGGTTTATATCCAGGTCCGCATCAAAAGCAACTTGTTGCACCTGCTCTTCAAAGTAGGCTCTGCTCATTTTACCCTGCCGGAAATCGGACAAATGCGTCATCAGGTTCAGGGACACATTTCGGGTATTTCCTACTTGTGCCTCCACTTGGTTTTGCTGGTAATGGTTGCCGATAATAGTCAGAATAAAAAAAAGAACGATTAACAACGGCAGGATAAAGGCCGCATTAAGCATTACCTGTATTTTGGTGGAATAGGTAATCCTCACCTCCGATAGCTTGTAGTGAAGCGCGTGGCCGATGATAGTCAAGGACACCACAATCACCAAAACGAGGTACAGAAAGGAAAAATTGGCCAAGATCCCTTTCCAGCCCCATGAGGGAGAGGACACGACTATCCGGCGGCTGTCGGATGCCTTGCTCCCGACATGGCGATAACCCAGCACCGTAACACCCGTGTGGTAGAGGGAGGAATCGTTTAAGAGAGTGGTGGGGAATTTGTTTTCGTAGTTACATTCCCCGTAGCTTGAAACCAATTTATCGTACTCATAAATGGCATAGCTGTAATCCGAAATGCCGGAAACCCGTTCGAGCTTTTCATCCAGAATCAGCTCCGAGAAACGGAGCGGTGGTTGCCGACCCTTCTGCTTAAGATCGAGCATTACATAGCCAACGGGGCCACCATCGAGCAGTACCGGAATAAAGCTTACGTACTTTTTAGATTTTTCTTCCTGGGATACATCAATCAGGAATAGGGCAGGATTGGCCGTAGCGAATTCGGGGTGATTGTACTGGGTCTGGTAGCTGGCGTAGGTTTGGGCAGACCTGCTGTTATCCAATTGAATGCCATTTTTATCAAAAGAAAAAATTTCAACCACGTATTGATCCAGGTATTGGTTGAGGAAAATAGTCCGGATCCGTTGCTGAATGATTTCACGAGCCAGGGGTTTTTCCTCCAAAAGCAAGTTTTGAATCAGTGAATCCTTCGCGACCATTTCGTTGATACGTTTAAGAAGAAATTCAGCAAAAAGGTCGTTAGCGCTCGTCAACTGCCTGGCAAACTCCTTTTTGGCTACCACGTCCCTTTCGTTTTCCTGATCCTGGACTACATAGGTCGTCATGAGGGCACAGGCCAAAGCACCAGTAAAATAGTAGACGGTGGTAGGATACCGAAAGCCATAAAAAGAACGCGGGAGCCGGGTCAAATACAGGATGAGCACATAGCCAATGTGAATAAGGAAAATCCACTCAAACCGGATTCGCAGGAGCCAAAGCAGGCCAGTAGCCAGGAGCACCCCCAAAGCCAGAATCACCAATCCTGTTTTATAGTCAAGATTAAGACGATTGAATACATTGACAATCAGATGTATAACCAAAAAATAAACGCCGGATAAAAGGACAAACGCCAGGAGTGCCGCTATTTTGAGCGGATCGAACAAAACACTGCGGGTAATATCCAGGCTAAAAAACGACCTTTGGTACAGGGCCAATAGTTCATAATAACAAATATAGAACACCACAAAACTGATCAGCAGCAGCAAGAGCGAGACCAGAATCTGAAAAGCGCCTTCGTTCCTGATAAGCTCGCGGTAAGTATCGGTTCGATAGTAAATACGATTACCATACACGAGCAAAATAATCAAAACCAGGCAGTTGAGCAGTACATCCCCGAGAGAAGGAGCCAAAAACGTCCCGTTGTACAGCTGAGGATTGAAGACTTCGCCAGCGGTGAAAACGAAAGGAATAGAGAACCGGAGCATCAATCCCCGCAGAGCGACCAAAAATACAAGCAGAAATAGGAAACTTAGCCCATGGCGATGCCTGTACTCGGGCTGTCGCAAGACCGATACAAAGTGAAGACCCAGAAGAAAAATGGCTACTAATACCGACAGCAGAACAGGATAAGGAACTGACCACCCCCGGTAAAGTGAATCCTTGGGGGGAACTACGTAAAATAGATCCTTGCCTTCCGAATCTACGATGGCACGCGCATCACTGGTCGGACTGAGGTGTAAGGTACTGGGAGCAATTGGAAATATTCGCTTGTTAAAGCCAGAAAATAGCGCATTGCTTTCGCTGTTTTCCAGGGAACATAGTTTGATTAGCGTGAGCAATTGGTACGTACTGCTGTTCGCTGTTTTTTGTTGAATCAGCACCAAAAACTTCCCCTGAGAGGTTTCCAGTACCTGAACATCCGATCCATCCGAAGCGAGCCTGTCGGGGCTGAGAACATACCGGTAATCCGACCACATCAGGAGGGTCGAGTCTTTGAACAGAAAATAAGGGTAGGTATCCTCTTGGAGTAGGCGTGAAAAAGGTTTGTCGTCAGCTACCGGCACTGAGTTGAGGATTTTCAACATGCGTTGCCTGGTCTGGGCTACTTCCTTCTCCATCCCTTTCTGTACTACATCCGCATAGGGTGCAGTGGTGGCCGTTCCCCTTTTTAGGAGAAAGAATCCAGCCACCAAAGCGAGAGCCGCCGCCACAAGAAAGAAATATTTTTTAAAAGCTACCAACACCTTTCCTAAACAATAATCATTTGTAATGGGATTGCTCTACGCTAAATATATCAGTTAAAGTGATAGGTATACTATCTCATACGGCAAATTAAATTTTTGTTTGACCATAAATAAACCAAAACCCCCTCGCATGGAATGTTCATAAACGCAAGAACGAGAGTTTTGCACAGACTTCCAATCAGCAAATTCTTGGCTAATTATTTGTTTCTCAGCATATCCACGCGCAAAATGCCAGCAGGTATCCAAAGTGCATTAGGTTGTGAACAACTTTCGTACCATTTCTGCACAAGAATATATTTTTTTTATAACTGCTAAATGATAAACTGAATTTCCAACAGTAACAGACCCTATTGATGGTTGAAATAATTCCATGAAGCCTATGCAGGCCCATGATCAGAATGCCCCGGAGGTACTTACCGCTTAACTCTTTCTACAGACAGGTTGCCGGGCCAAGTACGTTTCACAAATGAACATCGAGCAAGAGTTCCTCACTCATCCACGCCGGACGTATCCACGCCGGACGTATCCACGCTGGTTGTTACAGTAAATCCGTGCCCTGCTTCGGTTTCTTCATAACCGATAGTTACTCCTAGCACATACATCAGATGACGACGGTCGATGATAACCTTAACACCCTCAATCTCATATACTTGGTCGGTGGTTGTCGGGGTATCAAACCCCAACAGAAAGGTGGCGCTACACCCTCCCCCCCGTAGCCCTACCCGAAGGCCGTAGGTTTCGGGAATTTTATTGGCTGCCAGAGTCTCTCTTATTTCAGATTTTGCGCGCTCCGAGATGTGAACCGGTGCCGCCAAATCGTTGTTTACTTTGGGCAAATTAGTTGTCATTGTAGGAGTAGTAGTAAAATTTTCTTCCTTCCACAGGGCATTCCATGTAATTTTGCTTTTTGTTTTTGTTAATCAACCCCTATGGAATTGTATTCTTTGTTAACTATTGCCGCGGTAGCCGGTATTATCACATTTGGCTTATATAGTACCCTAACTACTCTGGCTGATAAATTTATTGAAAAACAAAAGTGGGATATTAAGGCCAAAAATACCGAGATAATACTTCCCCTCCGTTTGCAGGCTTACGAACGTATGTGCCTTTTTTTGGAGCGTATTACACCCAATCAACTGCTTTTGAGGATGTCAGGTTCCGCCTCCAATGCTTTGGAATTTCAGCAAATCTTATTGAGGGAAATCCGGGAAGAATTTAACCATAACCTCGCTCAACAGGTGTATATGAGTGAAGATGCCTGGGAAAACATCAAGAAGGCCGTCAATGAAGTGCAATCGCTTATCAACCTGGCAGCCAAGGATGTGCAGGCCGAAGCCCCCGCCAACGACCTTGCAAAAAAGATTTTTGAAAGGGTCATCCAGCAGGAGATTCAGCCCTGTACCTACGCCTTGAAGATAGTGAAGGAGGAAATTCAAAGGATATTTTAATTTTGACTGAGAGAGGGGTCCGCCCTCTCCCTCAGTCATTCATTCAGAATTAATGCTATACCCAACCAATCTAGAACAAAAATTAGGGTTTGACCGCCTGCGTGACTGGCTTAAAGAAGCTTGCGTAAGCTCGCTGGGCCGCGCCTATGTGGATAAAATACGTTTTGCCGATAACTATACGCCTTGGTAGATAAGCTGGTGCGGCAAACTGCCGAAATGAAGCACGTCATGGAGTCGGGCGGGGAGTTTCCGGCTCAAAACTACCTGGATGCTACTCCCTACCTGCAGCGGGCGGCCATCGAAGGTACCATGCTGATGCAGGATGAGTTTTTTGACCTTAAAGTATCCCTTACCACCATCCGGCAATGCCTGCGGTTTTTTGAGAATCAGGAACCAGAGGCCTATCCGCTCCTGGGCGAGTACGCCAAAACGATTCGGGTGGAGCGCACTGTTACCGACGCCATTGAACGCATTATAGATGAACGGGGGCAGATTCGGGATAATGCCTCTCCCGAACTGGTGCAAATCAGGCGTCGGCTCATTTCGGAGCAAGTGAATGTGCGCAAGCGCCTCGACAGCATGCTGCGTACTGCCAAAAATAGCGGCTGGATCAGTGACGATGTGTCTCTCACAATCCGAAATGGCCGGATGGTTATTCCCATAGCCGCCGAGCACAAGCGAAAGTTCAAGGGATTCGTTCACGACGAATCGGCCACGGGCCAGACGGTGTTTATAGAACCCACCGATGTACTTGAAGCCAATAATGACATTCGGGAACTGGAATATGAGGAGCGGCGCGAAATCAACCGCATTCTGACTCGCCTCACGGATCAGCTTCGCCCCTACGTACCCGAGCTTCATAAGGCGTACCAGTTTTTGGGATTGATGGATTTCCTGCGGGCAAAGGCTAAACTTGCATCCCAGATGAACGCCATTAATCCGACATTTGACAACAAAACCCACTTAGACTGGCGCGAGGCCCGGCATCCTTTGCTGCATCTGACCTTTCAGAAACAGGGTAAAAACGTGGTACCGCTGAATCTGGAACTGAACAGCAAGCAGCGCATACTGATTATTTCGGGACCCAATGCTGGGGGAAAATCCGTTTCCCTCAAAACCGTCGGACTCATTCAGTACATGTACCAGTGCGGACTCCTGGTGCCCATGCAGGAAGGCTCCTCGATGGGTATTTTTCAAAATATTTTTATTGATATTGGCGATGAGCAGTCGCTCGAAAACGACCTGAGTACCTATAGCTCGCATCTGACCAACATGCGGCATTTTCTTACCCTGGCCAATAAACGAACCCTTTTCCTGATCGATGAGTTTGGCACGGGTACCGAGCCCGGCCTGGGTGGAGCTATTGCCGAAGCCATTCTGGAAAATCTTACGAAATCGGGCGCTTATGGCGTAATCAACACCCACTACACCAATCTGAAGGTACTGGCCGATAAAACCGAAGGCCTCGTCAACGGTGCCATGCGTTTCGACGGAGAGCATCTGGAACCGCTCTACCAACTGGAAATTGGGAAGCCCGGCAGTTCCTTTGCTTTCGAAATTGCCTCAAAAATCGGATTACCGAAGGATGTGATTGAGCAGGCCAAGCTGAAACTGGGCACGCAGCAGGTCAATTTTGAAAAACTCCTGAAAGAACTGGACATTGAAAGACGGGTGTTTGCCGAAAAAAATCTGGAACTGGGCATAAAAGAACGAAAAGTAGCGCAGCAACTAGCCGAGTACACCGCTCTCAAAACTACCCTGGATAACAATGAAAAGCAGATCGTGAATGAGGCCAAGCAAAAAGCCAAAACGCTGCTGTCCGATGCTAATCAACTGATTGAAAATACGATTCGGGAAATCAAGGAAAACAAAGCGGAAAAAGAAAAAACGAAAACCGTACGGACAAGACTGGAACAGTTTGGCAAAAAAGAACTCAAACCCGAAGTTGTGGAAGACGTAGCCGACGAGGAAATTGAGTTTGAACCGGAGGGAGGAGCCATTGAGACGGGTAGTTATGTTCGGATCAAGGGGCAAACTGCCATAGGCGAGGTACTGGTTTTGAAAGGAAAAGACGCCGAAATCCGGATCGGAGATTTGAAATCAAATGTCAAGCTGAACCGTCTGGAAAAAGTATCAAACAAAACGTACCGCGAAGTAACCGGTGAAAAGAAAACCAGAGCCGTAACCGGTGGAGTCGACCTGAACGAGCGACTCCTGAATTTCAGCTTTAACCTCGACATTCGGGGCAAACGTGGTGAGGAAGCGCTGGGGCTACTGGATCAGTTCATGGACAATGCCATCATGCTGGGCTACGACGAACTGCGCGTGGTACACGGCAAAGGCGACGGTATTCTGCGTACGCTGGTGCGGAATCATTTGCGTGGCTACTAGCAAGTAGCCGGCATGCAGGACGAACACGCCGACCGCGGCGGCGCGGGTGTGACGATTGTGAAGTTGAGGTAAAGTTTAGCTATTGGCGATCAGCAGTCGGCCTCTTCAACATCCCGAAAGTTTTAAAACTTTCGGGATGTTTTGTTTTATAGAGGCCCACAAATAAAAATAACCCGAAAGCATGAACGCCAGACAGCGAACTGATTTCGGGTTATTTTTATATATCAGGAAGCCGACAGCCAATAGCAATTACAATTGCGGCTGCTGCAGCACTTCCGACTCAGTAAGCCATGAAGCCCCTTCGCCTTGCGGTTACGCATCCAAAAGAACAGAAAGGTAAAGGCCACGATCAGAATGATCGGGAATGTCATCATATTCATTAGGGTAGCCTGTCCGGCAGCCAATTCCAGAGCATCACCGCTCAGGCCCTGGTTGGCCATTGTAGCCCGGTGATCATCAATCCATCCTCCGATAATAGGCGACCAGATTGAAGTTGAGAACATTCCTACTCCACCGACAATCGACATACCCAATGCACCGCTGAGGGGTACCTTTTCCGCCACGAAACCAAGCATGGTCGGCCAGAAGTAACATACCCCTATCGCGAAGAAAACAGCCGCCACATAAGCCATACCTCCGGTTTGGGTACCAAGCAAATAAATACCGATGGTAGCGAAAATCGCCGAACCCAGCAGTACGCCCGTCTGACCGAAACTGCCAACAACCGGTCCGGCGAAGAAACGTCCTACGGCCATTAGTCCCGTTACTAAGGCCAGAATCAGCAGGGGTTCGCTCCACTTTTGCTAAGAATCAGGGTTATCCATTGCTGGGGACCAAATTCAGAAATCGCAGTAAATGTCATGCAACAGGAAGATGAAAATGAAAAGCGGAGTAAGCATGGCCTTGAAATTTTCGAAAGCGACATGGCTCCTTCCACTTGTGGTTTCGGGAAAGCCTGTCCCCAGAAAAGGAACGCATAAATCAACGTTGGAATCATAATAATCCAGATTTGGGCCTGCCAGTCCATCGCCATCTCGGTCATGAAACGAAATCAAACTACCTACCACAATTCCACCAGGGAACCACATGTGGAAACGGTTGAGCATTTTGTTCATTTTCAAGCCTGAATAAGTATCTGCAATCATGGGATTACAGGCCGCTTCGGTACATCCGTTGCCAATTCCGATAAAAAGTGTCGAAATCAATAGTCCCGTGAAGCCGCCTGCGTAAATCGTCAACACAATCCCGAGTGTGTGCATCACAAAGGCAATCATCATGATAATCCGTGGCCCAACGGTATGGTATACCAATCCTCCAATAATCATGGAAATGGGAAAACCAAGAAACCACATGGAGTTGATAAAACCCAGTTGCTCGGCACTTAAGCCGAATTCCGTGCCCAACTGGGGCAAAATACCCGCCCGGATACTAAACGAGAAAGCCGTGGTAATAAGTGCAAAACAACTGGCAAGAAATAGGCGATCCGCATTGACAGTTTGATTCATAGTAAAAATTTGGGTTAAGTGAAAAAGGGTAGGTTGATGGTTAAAGCTTTCGACGTTTGTCAAACGGTTTCGTAAAAAAAACAAATAGAGGTCATTTCTACTAATAAACGGAGTACCTATTATTTGATTTTTTTGAACTTGCTATCTTTGTAAGAAGTAAGAGTGAGATATACTACTCTTTTTAAGCTAAAAAATATTTCAGAACCTTTAACCAATAGGAATGTCAAGAAAAATTAGGATGGGTATGGTGGGAGGAACCCTTGATGCTTTTATTGGAGGTGTTCATCGCCGTGCGGCAATCATGGATGGAGAAATTGAACTGGTTTGTGGTGCTTTCAGTTCGACCCCGGAGAAATCCAAAGAAACCGGAAAAGCCCTGTATTTGCCTGAAGACCGCGTTTATGCGTCCTTTGAGGAAATGATTCAAAAGGAAAAAGAACTTCCCGAAGGCGAACGGATGGACTTTGTGGCTATCGTAACTCCCAATCACGTACACTATCCCCCGGCTAAACTGGCCCTTGAAAACGGATTTCATGTCGTATGCGACAAGCCGATTACACACGATACCCAAGAAGCCGAAGAAATGGTAGAACTTGTGGAAAAAACCGGTCTGATTTTCTGTCTGACGCATAATTACACAGGTTACCCGATGGTGAAAGAAGCCAGCGAAATGATTGCGTCGGGCGCTATGGGAAAAATCCGAAAAGTAATTGTGGAATATCCGCAGGGCTGGCTGTCGACGCTGGTAGAAGTTACCGGACACAAACAGGCTGCCTGGCGCACCGATCCGACCCAATCCGGTGCGGCGGGTGGTCTGGGCGACATTGGTACCCACGCCGAAAACCTGGCCGAATACATCACCGGATTAAAAATCAGCGAGCTATGCGCTGACCTGACCATTTTTGTAGAAGGCCGCCTGCTCGACGACGACGCTAATGTTCTGCTGCGTTTTGACAATGGGGCAAAAGGTATTCTGCAAAACAGCCAGATTGCAACGGCGAAGAAAACGACCTGAATATCCGTGTTTACGGCGAACTCGGGCGGTCTGCAATGGAAACAAATGGAACCCAATACCCTGATCCATAAAACGCAGGCAGCCGGCGCGACACCTCCGCACCGGTGTGGGCAACTTGTCCGAAGCAGCTCAGGTTCATACGCGCATTCCGGCCGGTCACCCCGAAGGATACTTTGAAGCCTTTGCCAATCTCTACCGCAACTTCGCCCTGGCCGTACGCGCTCGCTGGGAAGGAAAAGAGCAGATCCTGTCTATGATTTCCCGACGGTCTACGATGGCCTCCGCGGCATGAAGTTTATTGACACCGTCACTCGCTTCGGACAAGACGGACACGAAGTGGACGAAGTTTTTTCAATGATAGAATGTTAGAATGAGTGAATGATAGAATATTTTGAATGAACCTCAAGAAGGTCAGTTCTAAAATTCTTCATTCTAAAATCCTATCATTCTAACATTCTATCATTCTTCATTCTATCTTTCATATCATTCCAAATTTATAACATAAAAATAAAAGTTGGTGTTGTTGGCACCGGTTTTATTGGACCTGCCCACATCGAAGCCTTGCGACGCCTTGCCCAATGTAGAAGTAGCCGCGCTTTGCGAAGTAACGGCTGAACTAGCCGCCGAAAAGGCCGACGGTCTTGGCATTGAACGCTCCTATACCTTCGATGAATTGCTGAAACAGGATGATATTCAGTGCATCCATATCTGTACACCTAACTTCCTGCACTATTCGCAGTCGAAAGCCGCTTTGGTGGCCGGCAAACACGTTATTTGTGAAAAACCACTGGCCAAAGACCTGGCCGAAGCCGAAGAACTGGTAGAACTCGCTGAGAAAACCGGTCTGGTCAATGCTGTACATTTCAACCTGCGCTACTACCCATTGGCCCGTCAGATGAAGTTGATGCGCGAAAAAGGTGAACTGGGTGAAATGTATTCGATCATCGGTTCCTACCTGCAGGACTGGCTGTTCTACGAAACAGATTACAACTGGCGTCTCGAACCCGACAAATCCGGCGACTCGCGGGCGATTGCCGACATCGGCTCTCACCTGATGGATATTCTGGAATACATCACCGGCCTGAAAACCGTTGCTGTTATGGCCGATTTCAACACCATTCACAAAACCCGGAAAAAGCCGCTGAAACCCGTAGAAACCTATTCGGGCAAAATGCTGCAGCCGGAAGACTACGCCGATGTACCCATCAATACCGAAGATCACGCCAACGTACTGCTTCGTTTCGACAATGGCAACAAGGGCGTCATCACGGTTTCGCAGGTTTCGGCCGGTCGTAAAAACCGCATGACTCTGGAAATTTCCGGTTCGAAGAAAACATTCAACTTGTGCTCCGAAAGCCCCAATGAAATGTGGATCGGTAACCGCGACGGCTACAATGAAATACTCATGCGTGACCCATCGCTGGTGCACCAGAAGCGCGTTCGGTGATCTCCTTCCCCGGCGGCCACAACGAAGGCTTCCCCGATACATCAAAGCAAATGTTCAAGGAAGTATACGCCGCCATCGAAGCAGGAAAACAACCCGAAAATCCAACTTTCCCAACCTTCGCCGACGGCTACCGCGAGCTGCTGATCTGCGAGAAAATCCTGGAAAGCACCCGCAGTGAGAAGTGGGTGGAGATTTAATTGTGAATGAGTGAATGAGTGAATGAGAGAATAGGTTGTTTAGTCACTCTCTGTCATTCAATCCCTCATGTTTACATTACGGTTATCCTAATATTATCTCCATTTTTTTTGATCCAAATATTCCGAATTTTATATGGATAAAGATTGGTGGGTAGAGGAACAGTAGCAACAATGAGTATCTGGCCAAGTCTGAATTTGCTGATGCAATGAAGCTCAGGACAAAAAATTTGGTGTTGAGGCACATAAAACTTTTTCAGGCTCTACCAACCACCGAAGAGGCCCGAATTATTGGTAAGCAATTTCTACGGTCAGCATCATCGACTGGTGCCAATTACCGGGCAGCATGTCGGGCAAGAAGCAAAGCCGAATTTTTTGCCAAATTATCTGTCACGATCGAAGAAGCAGACGAATCTTTATTCTGGTTAGAAATTATTGGAAGAATCAGAAATCATGGAAGAGAAAAAGCTCTATTGCCCTAAAATCTGAAACTACCGAAATCCTAAAAATTCTTGCCAAAGCCCGACAGTACTCTCTACTTAGAGAGAATCAATATACTCATTCTCTCAATCATCATCATTCACTCATTCAAAATTAATAACATGAAAACCATAAAAGGACCCGCTATATTCTTGGCTCAATTCATGGGCGACGAAGCCCCGTTTAACTCGCTGGACACCATTGCCAAGTACATGGCCGATCTGGGCTACAAGGGAATACAGATCCCCACCTGGGATGCCCGCTGCATTGATCTGAAACAGGCAGCCGAATCAAAAACCTATTGTGATGAGTACAAGGGAAAACTCAAAGACATTGGCATCGAAGTCACCGAACTGTCAACCCACCTACAGGGGCAACTGGTAGCGTCGCACCCGGCCTACGACGCCATGTTCGACGGCTTTGCCGCGCCCGAAGTACGCAACAACCCCAAAGCCCGGCCGGAATGGGCCGTGGATCAACTCAAACTAGCCGCCAAGGCCAGCCAGAACCTGGGCCTGAAGGCCTGTGCTTCCTTTTCCGGAGCGTTGGCGTGGCCCTACATGTACCCCTGGCCTCAGCGCCCGCAGGGTTTGGTCGAAACCGCTTTTGGCGAATTGGCCAAGCGCTGGAAGCCCATTCTGGACGCATTCGACGAAGCAGGAGTTGACCTTTGCTACGAGCTGCATCCCGGCGAAGATCTCTTCGACGGTGCTACCTTCGAGCGTTTCCTCGATGCCGTGGATGGCCACACGCGCGCCAACATTCTCTATGACCCCAGCCACTTCGTGCTGCAGCAGCTGGACTACCTGGCACTTCATTGATCTCTACCACGACCGCATCAAGGCTTTCCACGTCAAGGACGCCGAATTCAACCCTACCGGACGGCAGGGGGTATACAGTGGCTTTGCGGGCTGGGCCGACCGCGCTGGTCGTTTCCGTTCCCTGGGTGACGGACAGGTAGATTTCTCGGGAATTTTCTCCAAACTGTCACAGTACGACTACGATAGCTGGGCGGTGCTGGAATGGGAATGCTGCATCAAATCGCCCGCACAGGGCGCGGCCGAAGGAGCTCCCTTTATTTCCGATCATATCATTGAGGTAACAACTAAGGCTTTTGATGATTTTGCCGGAACGGGTGCCGACGAAGACTTCAACCGGAAGGTACTCGGACTTTAATCAGAATCTACAACCTACCAAAAGGGGACGGCGGACACAGGATGCGCCGTCCCCTTTTGGTATCTGCACCAGCTCGCGGGTGCTTTCTTAAAAATGAGTACTATTCTGAGAAATAAAATTACTCTTGCTTTGGGCTGAATCAGGGTTTTTAATTGACAAGTTCTCCTACCTAAGTACTAAAAAACCAGATAGTTTACCCTTTTTCTAACGATTTGATCGTTATCTTTGAAACTTTATTGCACTGTTCTGATAAAATATAGTACCTAATCTAACCTTACCTATGTCTTTAATCTTCAATAAATCCTTCCAGAAAGGAATGGCAGTTTTGGCATTGTGCTGTACGCTGGGGATAGGATTCGCCGAAGCTCAAACTACCCCTGCTGGTAGTAAAGTTTTGGTATTTTCCAAAACAGCAGGATTCCGGCACGCTTCTATTCCCAAAGGCAAAGCACTGTTAATGAAGCTTGGAAAAGAGAATAGCTTCGCCGTTGATACCACCGAAAATGCGGCTGTATTTACCGAGGCTAACCTGAAAAAATACAGCGCGGTGGTATTTCTAAGCACCACCGGCGACGTGCTGAACGACGAGCAGCAAATCGCCTTTGAGCGGTACATTCAGTCAGGAGGCGGATACGTGGGAATCCACGCTGCCACCGACACCGAGTACGACTGGTCCTGGTACAACAAGCTAGCCGGAGCGCAGTTTGCCAGTCACCCCGGCAACCCCAACGTCCAGACGGGCGAAGCCTATGTGGTGAATAAAAACCACCCGTCCATGGAAGGTTTTCCCGATAAGTGGACCGTTAAGGATGAGTTTTATGACTTCAAAAACTTCAACGACAAGGTAACCGTCCTGGTTAAGATTGACGAGAAAACGCTACAAGGATGGCAAAATGGGCGACAATCACCCCATGTCGTGGTACCATGACTACGACGGCGGCAAAGCGTTTTACACCAATTTTGGTCATACCGACGAAACATTCGCCGAACCCGTGTACATCAAGCACCTACTCAACGGGTTGAAATGGGCTATGGCTCCCAAACTGGACTACTCCAAAGCCTACTCTCAGGCTCCACCCGAGGAAAACCGTTTTATCCGCAAAGTACTGGTAAACAACCTCGACGAACCCACTGAATTGGTCGTACTCGACAACGGCAAGGTACTCTTCACCGAAAGGAAGGGAGCCGTGAAGCTGTACAATCCCAAAACCGGCACTACCGAACTGGCCGCTACCATACCCGTTTATTTTCAGCGGGAATATGGCCTTTTGGGCGTAAATATTGATCCTAATTTCAAGAATAATAACTGGGTGTACCTCTACTACTCGGCCGTAGATCCCGACAAAAACAACCGTCTGGTGCGCATGAAGTGGGACGATGCCAACAACAAGCTCCTGCTCGATACCGAGCAACTCCTGCTCAATGTGGCCGAAAACCGCATCGGTGGCCAGGACGACTGCTGCCATACCGGCGGCTCGATTGCCTGGGACAAGCAAGGCAACCTGTACCTGTCAACGGGTGATAATACCAATCCGTTTCCAATCGAATGGTTTCTCCCCCAGCGACCTGCGCCCCGGACGCGAGAAATTCAGCGCGCTGAACTCTTCCAGCAACACCAACGACTTGCGCGGTAAAATTCTGCGTATCAAGCCCCAGACCGATGGCTCTTACACCATCCCCGAAGGAAACCTGTTTCCAAAAGGTACCGAAGGGGCACGGCCCGAAATCTACGTGATGGGCAACCGCAACCCCTACCGGATTGCCGTAGACCAGCGCACAGGCTTCCTGTATTGGGGTGAAGTAGGGCCCGATGCCGGCGAGGACAATCCGAAACGTGGCCCAAGAGGACACGATGAGGTAAATCAGGCCCGCAAGGCCGGGTACTTTGGCTGGCCCCTTTTTGTTGGGGACAACAAACCCTATCGCCTGTATAATTTTGCGGATAGCACGTCCGGTGCTTACTTTGATCCCGCGAAGCCGATAAACCCTTCTACCCAGATCACGGGCCTGAAGGAACTCCCACCCGCTCAAAAGGCCTTCATCTACTACCCCTACGCCGATTCCCCTGAATTTGGGGAAATCGTGGGCAAAGGTGGCCGTAATGCCATGGCTGGTCCGGTATATTACTACGACGACTATGCCGACAGCCAGGTGAAGTTTCCCAGCTACTACAATGGCAAGTTATTCGCCTACGAATGGATGCGCGGCTGGATAAACCCCGTGACCATGGCCCCCAATGGCGATTTTATCTCCATGGAGAAATTCATGCCTTCGACCACCTTCAACCATCCCATGGACATGCAGTTTGCCAAGGATGGCTCCCTGTATATGCTCGAGTACGGCAGCAACTGGTTTGCCCAGAACGACGATGCCCGACTGACACACATTACCTACAACGCTGGCAACCGCACCCCGGTCGCCATGGCTGCCGTTGACAAAACAGTGGGCTCGGCCCCGCTTAAAGCGACTTTCTCCTCCAAGGGTTCCCTGGATTATGACAACGATGCCATTAAGTACGAGTGGACATTCGGTCCAGGCGTTCCCAAGAGTACGGTGGCAAATCCGACCTATACTTATACCAAACCCGGTGAATACACCGCTACGCTGAAAGTAACGGATGCGAAGGGCAATTCTTCTACTTCGGATGTGCAGCTGAAAGTAGGAAATGCAGTACCAGAAGTGGAAATCGCCATGAAAGGCAATAAGTCTTTCTTTTGGGATAAAAAACCCATAGCGTACGAAGTAAAAGTGAAAGACAAGGAAGATGGTACCCTCGCCACGGGCGTCGATGCCGGGGAAGTATTGCTGACAGTAAATTACCTGGAAGGTTTTGACAAAACCATGATTGCCCAGGGGCACCAGGTCAGTACCGGCTTCGCTACCGGGAAGCGGCTGATCGAACTGAGTGATTGCAAAGCCTGCCACAGTGTAGATAAAAAGTCGGTTGGACCCGCGTACATTGATGTAGCCAAGAAATACCAAAGGGAGCGTAATGCTCTAAAAATGCTCGCTGAAAAGGTAATCAAAGGCGGTGGCGGCGTATGGGGCGAGCAGGCCATGGCCGCCCACCCACAGCTGAAGCAGGAGGAAGCCGAAGATATGGTGCGGTATGTACTATCACTCGCCAGCGACAAGAAAGTGAAAAGCGAGCCGCTCACGGGTACCTACGTAGCCGAATCCAAGGCCAAGGAAGGCTCCTACGTATTCACGGCCAGCTACACCGACAAAGGCAATGGGGTAATTGGTCCCCTGACCGGTACCCAGAGCATCGCTCTTCGTCCGGCCAAAATGACAGCGCCAGCTTCGATCTGGAAAAGGTTTTATGAAGTTTAAACTTCCTGCGGGCAACGAAATAGTGGTAGCCAGCACGGATGGTGGTTATGTGGTTTATGATAACATAGATCTAACGGGCATCAGTAAATTAAAAGTTAATGCTTCTGTGGCCAAAGGAAGAACCGTGGGAGGAACGCTGGAAGTACGTGCTGACTCTCCCACGGGTCCGAAGCTAGGCTCGGCAGAAATCAACGAAGGTACCATGGGCGAAGTGGAAATACCCTTGCAGGTACCCGCCGACCGTCGCCAGCGCAATTTGTATTTGGTATTTAAGAATGCCAATGCTGACAATAAGCCATTGTACTCGATCAGTACGCTGGAATTCATGAACGGTGCCATGTAATCAGACCTACCTTCCCGAAAGTTTTAAAACTTTCGGGAAGGTTATACACAGAAGCGGACGCAGGGAAACCCCAGCGTCCGCTTTTTTATTGTAAAAGTAAAAGAATAGCAGGTCATCTTAAAATCATTGTTTCTCGTACACCAAAAAATGCTGGATCGGCAGAAAATCACCCCGTTGTACCAGCTTGAATCCGTTGGCTTGCAACTCTTTCGTAGCCTGAACCACGCTTAATTTGTGTAGTCTTTTAATCGGAATAGTCGGGTCTTCGGCCCGGTATTCCAGCAGCAGAATTTTGCCGTCAGATTTCAACGATTTTCGAATGGCCTGTAGCATTTCGTACGGGTATTCCAACTCGTGGTATACATCCACCATAATCGCCAGATCCACCGAATTCTCCGGTAAGTTGGGGGTTTGAGCGCTTCCTTTGACTACTTCCACGTTTTTCAGCCCCAGCTCCTTTGCCTTGTTTCTCATAAAGTCAATAGACTCATCCTGCACATCCACGGCATACACTTTTCCCTGTGGTACCTTTGATGCTATCCGAAAGGTATAGTAGCCCGTGCCGGCTCCAATGTCAGCCACTACACTCGCGGGCGTAATCGGCAATTTACTAATCGCCAAAGCCGTATTCTCTTCTTCCTGTCGTTCGTCGCGCTCCAGCCATCCCGCTCCCCCAAAGCCCATCACATGGGCAATCTCCCGGTCGAAGTAGGTTTTACCAATCCCGTCAGGAGAGGCGGATTTCTGCCCATACACGGTACCATCCGGTTGTGATTCGGCGGTTTTCTTTTGTTGGGAGGACGACGGCGTCGAGCACCCCAACACCAGGGGAAGGCAGGCCGTGAGAAATAAGTTGGTAAGTTTCATGATCGGAGATTCTGGTTGATGATATCGTACTAATAACTCATTTGGGACGAAGGCTGTTTGAACCTACCACCCTACACTTTATTCCAGACTTGAATCTAATGAAGGCCCGACTAGGAGAACACCGAATTGGCACTGGTTTTTTGGTAAAAATAAAACGGAGTTGGGCAAAATCAATTGAAACATTAACTTGCAAACCGTAGCAGAATCCCACTGCCACAAAACGTTTTTTTAAATTGTTCCTTACCTTTTCCCTAGAAACCATGAAATTCATAGCCATTTTATTGGGAGTAGTGTTTTTGCTATTCTCCTATTTCCAATTTAATGATCCCGATCCGGAGATTTGGATTATGGTTTACTCAGCGGCGGCTTTGGCTTGCTATATGGCTTATAAGGAATTGTGGCCGTCGTGGGTATTTTACGTCATGGCCCTGGGATATGCCATTGGAGGAGTATTACAATGGCCCCCAGAATTTGAAGGCATTTTTTTTGGAGATTTGGAGATGCGCAGCCTAAATATCGAGCTCGCGCGGGAGTCACTCGGGCTCGGACTCTGTGCCCTGTCTATGGCCTTCCTGGGCTGGCAGGCAGGTCGCTAGTTGTCCCAAATCCATTCGATTTCTTTCAGATCATACTCTTCAAGGGTGCCAGTAGGTAGGAGTAATTGAAGCTTTCCAGTAGCCCCTACCCCTACCACGATTCCCTCGAAAAGAGTTTTCCCCGCTTTGAACATCCGCTTTTTCCCGTACCCCAGCAAACCACCCAAATACTCCCGCCGGAGCGCATCGAATTGGCCCCCTCGCAGCCGCAGATAGGCCCTTTCCAGGGAGTACAATAGCAGAGGAAGTTGCTCAGAAAGATCGAATAGGCGGCCTGTCTGGAGCCGTAAAGAGGTAGCCCGCGCCGACTCAAAGTTTGATTGGTTGATATTCAAGCCAATTCCAACAATGGATTGGGCTATTTGCGCCCCTAAAAGGGAATTCTCAATTAATATTCCTCCTATTTTCAAATCATTGACATACAAGTCATTAGGCCATTTTATCCAGACATTTTCCAGGTAAGTAGCTAGGTACTGTCGAATGCCCAGGGCTATGGCCTGGCTTAGCATAAACTGATCGCTGACGGGTAGGAATATGGGTTTGAGAATGAGCGAAAAAGTGAAGTTTTGCCCCGTCGAAGTAACCCACACCGTACCGCGCTGTCCCCTGCCAGCGGTCTGCTCGTCAGTAATGACAACGGCCCCTTCCGAAAGATTGGAGCTATGCACTAATTCAGCCGCTATGTCGTTGGTAGAATGACAAGTTGGCAGATATATAACCTTTTTACCAATAAATAGGGTATTAGAAGATGTTCGTACACTTTTTTTGAATTATTTTATACTTTTAATAAAGGGGAAACATGCCAGCCTGTACTACCCCTATCACAGGTAACTAAAACGCATGAAACAACGCAAAAATAAAGAACTATCTTCAAAAGATCTCTCCCAGCTGGTGGCGAAAGGGATGACAGAAAAGAAAGGACAGGAAATAGCCATTCTTGACCTTCGAAAAGTAAAAAATTCAATAACAGATTTTTTTGTAATTTGTTCGGGTAACTCCGACACCCAAATAGATGCTTTGGCCAATTCGGTTGAAGACGAAGTATACAAGAGTTCAAAAAGACCCCTGGCAAAAAGAAGGCAAAGCAAACCGAGAGTGGATCCTGATTGACTATGTAGACGTGGTAGCTCCATGTTTCAAAAAAGACCGCCGCAAGCATTATGATATGGAAGAGCTTTGGGGAGATGCCGACGTCACGCTTATCGAAGAGTCCATTGTATGATTTTTGCCCGTGAACATTAACCACACGGATTTGGTTTTAATTACATATTTTTACTAATGCCTACAAGATAATGTCTGAAAACGATAACAAAAGAGATCCGCTGAATCCTAAAAGTCCACAACAGGGCTATCAGGGCTGGATCATAGCCGCCCTGATTGCCACTATTTTGGGCATTACATACCTGAACCGATCCTCAACACTACGCGAAATTACGCAGAAACGTTTCGAGAAAATGGTAGCCGACAACGAAGTAGCACGAGTTACGATCGTGAACGATAAGTCAGTGGAGGTAACTCTAAAAGCCGAAGCACTGAAAAAAGACAAGTACAAGGTCATAGCCAAAGAAAACAATTACTTTGGCGGAGAATCAGCTTCCCACTATCAATTTCAGATTACTTCCGCCGAAACCTTCAAGAAAGATCTGGAAAAAATGCAGGAAGGCGTACCTGATGGTGATAAGGTAGAATACAAGATTGACACCCGAAACGACTGGACGAGCTTCCTTGGTACCTGGGGCTTTTTCATCGTCATGATTCTGGTGATGTACTTCCTGCTGGGCAGAATGTCGGGCGGAGTTGGTCCTGGTGGTCAGATCTTTAACATTGGCCGATCACGTGCAACCCTGTTTGATGCTGAAAACAAGGTAAAAATTACCTTTAACGATGTTGCCGGACTGGACGAAGCCAAAGAGGAAATCAAGGAAATTGTAGAATACCTGAAAAGTCCGGACAAGTTCAAGAAACTTGGGGGCAAAGATTCCGAAAGGTGCTTTGCTGGTAGGCCCTCCGGGTACGGGTAAAACCTTGCTGGCAAAAGCCGTAGCCGGTGAAGCGGGTGTTCCTTTCTTCTCGCTGTCAGGTTCTGACTTCGTGGAAATGTTTGTTGGTGTGGGTGCTGCTCGGGTACGTGACCTGTTCAAGCAAGCCAAAGAAAAAGCGCCCTGTATCATCTTTATTGATGAGATTGACGCCGTAGGTCGTTCACGTGGACGTGGTGCTATGCCCGGTTCCAACGACGAACGCGAAAATACACTGAACTCCCTGCTGGTTGAAATGGATGGTTTTGCTACCGATTCCGGTATCATTATCGTGGCTGCTACCAACCGTCCCGATGTACTGGATCCGGCCTTGCTGCGTCCGGGTCGTTTTGACCGTCAGATTTCAGTTGACAAACCAGATGTCATTGGTCGTGAAGCAATCTTCAAGGTTCACTTGAAACCGATTAAGATTTCGGCAGATGTTGATATTCAGAAGCTAGCCGCTCAAACACCCGGTTTTGCCGGTGCTGAAATTGCCAACGTTTGTAACGAAGCGGCCCTGATTGCTGCCCGTCGCGACAGAGAAGCGTGACGATGCAGGATTTCCAGGATGCGATGGACCGTGTGATTGGTGGTTTGGAAAAGAAAAACAAACTGATTTCGCCCGAAGAAAAGCAGATTGTTGCCTACCACGAAGCAGGTCACGCAGTAGCAGGCTGGTACCTTGAACATGCCGATCCATTGGTGAAAGTGTCGATTGTACCACGTGGTGTAGCGGCATTGGGCTACGCACAGTATCTGCCGCGTGAACAGTATCTGTATCGTACCGAGCAGCTCTTCGACGAAATGTGTATGACACTGGGTGGCCGTGCTGCTGAAGATGTAGTGTTTGGCAAAATTTCAACCGGTGCCCTGAGTGACCTGGAACGAGTAACGAAAGTGGCCTACAGCATGGTGACCATGTACGGTATGAACGACAAGATCGGTAACATATCGTTCTACGATTCCAAGCAGTCGGACTACTCGTTCACGAAGCCTTACTCGGATGCGACCGCGGAGAAAATAGACCATGAAGTACGTTTGCTGGTTGATAAAGCCTATCAGCACGTGATGTCCATGTTGCGTGACAAGAGGAGCGAACTTGAAGTGATCGCCCAGGAATTGCTCGAAAAGGAAATCCTTTTCCAAAGTGATCTGGAAAGGCTGATCGGAAAACGTCCTTACGAAAAGGAAACAAACTACCAGGCCTACGTGAACCGTCGTTCGAGTGAAGAAGCCGCTATCCACGAAGAAGTAGTGAAGCACGCCCTGGAAGAAAAACAAAAGGCAGGAGGAGATGTCATAACCGAAGCTGAGGCAGAAAGCCCAGCCGAAGGATCAAAGGCTTGATAAGAAAAGGCTAAATAAAAAAGGGGGCGGTGATACCGCCCCCTTTTTTATTATAACTCAAACGTAATTCCCTGGGCCAGGGGTAGTGCCGTGCCGTAATTGAGGGTATTGGTCTGGCGCCGCATGTAGGCTTTCCAGGCGTCGGAGCCCGACTCGCGCCCACCGCCAGTTTCCTTTTCTCCCCCAAATGCTCCGCCTATTTCGGCACCCGAGGTGCCAATATTCACGTTGGCAATGCCACAATCACTCCCCACAACGGACAGAAATTGCTCCGCTTCGCGCATATTTAGCGTAAAAATAGCGGAAGAAAGGCCTTGAGGTACGCTGTTTTGCAGGGTGATGGCCTCATCGAGCGTCTTGTATTTGATCAGGTACAAAATGGGGGCGAACGTCTCGTGCTGGACAATGGACCAGTGATTCTCGACTTCGGCTATGCAAGGCTGTACATAACAGCCCGACTCGTAGCCCGCGCCGGAAAGTACCTTGGGCTCAACAACAAAAGTACCTCCTTGTTTTTTGATATCCTCTATTGCTGACTGGTACCCCTTCACCGCCTGTTTATCAATGAGCGGCCCCATGTGGATGGACGTTTGGAGTGGATCACCGATGCGAAGCTGACCGTAGGCTTTTTGCAGCTTTTGCTTCATATCATCATAGATATCCTCGTGGACGATTAGCCGACGGGTGCTGGTGCAACGCTGCCCGGCGGTACCTACCGCCCCAAACACCACGGCCGGAATGGCTACCGACAGGTCGGCCCCCGGCGTGATGATTATAGCATTGTTACCTCCCAATTCGAGCAGGCTTTTACCCAGGCGACGCCCCACGGCTTCGCCTACGGCTTTTCCCATCCGCGTGCTGCCCGTGGCCGATACCAACGCCACGCGGGTATCATTGGCGATCCATTCTCCCACCTTATGCCCCCCCATCACCAGGCAGGAAACGCCCTCAGGTACATGGTTTTTTTTCAAAACCTCCCGGATAATGTTCTGACAGGCCATGCCGGTAAGGGGTGTTTTTTCGGAAGGCTTCCACACGCACACATCACCGCATACCCAGGCGATCATGGCATTCCATGACCACACTGCCACCGGAAAATTAAAGGCGGAAATAATACCGACGATACCCAGGGGGTGCCACTGCTCGTACATGCGGTGGGCAGGGCGTTCGCTGTGCATGGTAAGGCCGTACAGCTGCCGCGAAAGCCCAACCGCAAAGTCGCAGATATCGATAATTTCCTGCACCTCACCCAGCCCTTCCTGTAGGCTTTTGCCCATTTCGTAACTGACCAGCTCGCCCAGCGCCTGCTTGTTTTCCCGAAACTGGTCGCCCATCTGCCTCACAATCTCCCCCCGCTGGGGAGCCGGCTTACCTCGCCATTCTTTAAATCCGTCCTGAGCCAGCTCAATCACGCGGTCGTAATCGGCACGGGTACTTTCCTGGGTAGAGCCGATGCGTTGGCCATCCACCGGCGAGAAGGAATCCAACTGAGGCCCTTCGCCTTCCCAGTGGTGCTGCCCCGTACTGAGACCAGGATTTTGGGAATTTATAGAAAGTTTTTCCAGAAAAGAATTCATGGTTTAAGTAGCGGTTTAGGATGTAGGTTTTTAACCAAAAAACACATTAATTACCTGATTATCAAATTTATATTCCTACCAGTCGCACCTGACACTTTCCGAACTACCCTGGCAAAGGGTAGGATTCTGTTTCCAAATCCGATACCACTAAACACAGAATATCAGCCCGATAGCTAATCATTGTTTTGATAAAAAGCACCATTGATCGTATCCAGGAACTGCGCCAGAGGAATATCCTCCTGCCGGATAAAGCCTTGCTGAGGTAGGGTACCGGCGTCTACCATTTCCACCACCGCCGCTATGGAGGCTGCCGTGGTCCAGGAGATAGCCCGCCAGTGTTCCCCATCAATTTCGATGGGATGGTAGGCCCTATAAAACTCTTCGCGTTCGAGGTGGTCGCCCTTCCATCCTTCCACGGCGGCGTATACGTACACTACATCTTCCTTTACCGGCGGCTTAGCCTCGGTCAGAATCTGCTCTATCAGCTCGCGTTGGTTTTTCAGGATCAATTCGTACAGCATAAACCGCATCAAACGAGCGTGACCCGGATACCGGATGGTTTTGTAATTCAGGGTATCTACCTTTCCTTCATAGGTTTCGCACATAGTACCCAGGCCACCAGAGGTGGTGAAGGCTTCGAACTCCTGACCTTCGATGTTGATCACTTCAATGCCATCCAGGGAAGACACCGTCTTTCGGGATCCGTTATGAATCACCTCGGCATCATTGATGTACTCATTGATCACCCCAGCCGGTGACCAGGTGAAAGAGTAGCCCATCAGGCCGTTGGGATAGCGCGGCAAGGCACCTACCCTAAGTTCTATATCCCGTAGCTTGGTGAATTTACCGGCCAGATCCGCACCCACTATCCCAATAAAACCAGGGGCAAGGCCACACTGTGGAGCCATTACGCCTTTGCTGTCCTTGGCCATCTCGCGGATAGCAGCCGTGGTGGGGACGTCCTCGGTCAGATCAAAATAATGGATACCCAATTCGTAGGCCAGCCGGGCAATGGGAAGATTCAGATTGTAGGGCATACACGACACCACTGCCTCAAATCCGGTTATGGCTTTTTTGAGGGCCGATTGATCAGTAACATCTACCGACAAAACAGGAAAGGAAAGGGCCTGAACCGGTTGGGTTTTATCCAAACCGGTCACCTCAAATTGTTTGCTGAGTAGAGTTCCTACCAGGGAGCCTACCTTGCCCATTCCAACGACAATTACTTTTTTCATGAGGAATACTTGATCGGGGGCACATTGCCCAAGTGAACTACTGGTATTGAAAAAAAGTGTAGATTTCTTCCGGATGTCCAATAGAAGCAGGCTAAACATTGCCTGTCCATCAGGCTGAAAAACCACTAGCAACGAAAGCGATGAATACCCGAAATTAAGCACTACATACCTGGTACATGGGATGACATGCTGCGTAGAAAGGCAAACCGGGCGCGTTGGATGTTGACTAGTGGATTCAAAGCGACGTATAGTTGGGGATATAGACAAATATACACGCTGTTGGAGAAATTCACAAGAGGCCCTTATCGAATCGACATTTCTGTGACTTGATAAGGAGACGGGCGAAAAAAGGCAGGTAAAAAAAATACCCGGTCAGTAAATGACCGGGTAGTGGCACCTCAACCTAACTGAGGCACATTTACAAGACCGAAAGTGGATTGACTTTACGGGCTTCTGTAATTAATTTTTTGCTTTCGTTCACATTGCCCAGGGCTAGTTCAATCTTGCTAGCCTGCTGGAGCAGTTCGGGATCTTTGCTACCGGTTCGCAGTGCCGCCTGAATGTACTGATGGGCTTTCGGCAAATCATTTTTCTGAAAATAAACCGCTGCCATGGCGTGATTCACATCAATATTCTTGGGTCTTTTTTCAAATTCTTTCTGTCCGTATACTGCGGCCGAGTCCAATTGTCCCAATTTGGTATACAGCTTGCAAAGTTCCAGGTCCACTGAGTGACCCGAACGGGCATCCTCGTCAAGCATGGTGATTACCTCTGCGTATTTTTTGTCTGCTTTTTCTTTATTTCCTTGTAGGGCATAGATTTCGGCCATCTCCTCGTGAAAAGAAAATTCGGGCATAATAGCGGCGGCCTTTTCCAGGGTTTCGAGTGCTTTGTCGTACTCTTTGTTTTGCTTCATAATGCTTGCCTGCCCACCCATCGCAAAGGCGTAGCTCGGGCGAAGCACCAGAATCTGATCGTATTCCGCTTTCGCTTTATCAAACTGACCCGTTATTTCGTAGAGGTTAGCCAATGTTTTTTTGCTCCAGCAATAGGGCTCCGAACCCGGCAACCCTGCCTGAACCGCCAATTTCATGGCTTCTATGGAGCCTGGATAGCTTCCATAAATTTCCCTAAGGTAGGAAGCTCGTGAGTACGATTCCAGAGACGGCTTGAGCGCCTGCATTTTGTCCGACATCGTAACGGCCTCTTCGTAGTTGCCCAACTCTACGTTGGCATCCACTAGCACTCCATATACATAGGCATTGGCCGGGTTAATCTGACGAGCCTGCTCGGCCAAATCGCGCGCTTCGGAAAACTGATGCTGAGACATTTTAACGGAGGCTTTGAAGGTAGTCGCTTCAAAATTTTTGGGATCCATGGCCAATACCCCGTCGAGTATTTTCAAAACGGCCGGATAATAGTAGGGGTGTTCGCCGGTAATCCGTGCCTCCGACAGGTAGATCGTCGCTATCTGCAGCCGGGGCTTCACATCGCCAGGATTCTTGGTGATCAATTTTTTCAACTCCTCTACTTTGGCAATGGTTTTGGGCCATTCGGTAGCAGTAGCAAGTTCGCCGCTTCTTTGAAATAAGGGCGGAATCTCCATCGTTGACATACTCGCGCTGGTGGTATCCGCCTTCTGGCTTTTGTCCGAACAGCCAATTAAAAATAGGAAGATAAACACAAATGGGAGAGCTCGGCAGATACTTCCTGGAGCCTTGGAAATACATAATTCCATTGGGGGAAATTTTAAAGGGTTTTAATAATAGCCGGAGACAGATATATCAGAATATTTTTTCCTAATACCCATCTCCGGCCGGACTTACATCGTGTTACAACCTGCGTGTCTGAAACCAAACATTCACTTAGGCTGGATATTGATTATTGTCTGAGCAATTTGATCGTCTTACTTTCAGTAGGTGTTGCGACTTTAATGAAATAGATACCTGGCATACGGCCTACTTTCAGAGTCTTGCGCTCTACCTGACCAGTTGCCTCAAAGGTCTGCTGATTCATAATCAACCCCTGGCTGTTGGAAAGTCCAATCTGCATAGTTTCGCCGACTTTTCCTTTCACTTCTACCGTCACTTGGTCATTAGTGGTAGGATTACCCAGGATGTTCGCAGTGAAAGTAAGGGCGTCTTGTGGAGTTTCGGCAGATACACGGGCACGGCCACACTGCTTACGGAAGTCAAAAGAAAAAGTCACTTCCGAGGCTGGCTCGCCTACGTATCGTGCTCTCAGCACCAACACCCCGCTACTATTATTATCGTTAAAAAGTTCTCTTTCGATCATCCGATTCGGGTTTGTGCTATACACCCCAACCCCAGCTGCCGAATATTCGACAGTTTTTCCGGCGGCGGCGTTCCTCGAACCGAATACGAGAGCACCCGTGGCACAATCAAGGCTCTGTACGAATACCTCGAAATTAGAACTAGGTACGTTTACCTTCTGTCCTTCGTAGCTTGGTCCACGGAAACCTCTCCAAGGCTCAGCCTCGTAAGGGAACATTGATTTGAAAGGAAGGTCATTTTTGTTAGGACCCGCATCAAAACCCAGTACACTCAGCAAATTAGGGGTCAAAGGACTCTGTCCAACCGTATAGTCATCGTACCAAAGACCAATAGCGGCCAATACTACACCACCTACTGCCTGCAATTCGATAGTAGTTACGTCATCTTCCAAACGGCGACCATTGGGGAACCCATCCATGTTGGGGATAAACTGCAATCCAGGATTGGTAAACATGGGATCGGTTAAGCCCAGAACTGCCGCCTGTACCAGACCCAGGGAGCTAAATTTAGCGTCGTTACGAGGAGTGGCAGGCACGGCCATATTCAACCGCAACCAGTCGCCCAGAGTAGGCAGGAAGTTGTTGATGAAAGGCTTACCGGGAGCCAACGGATTGCCGGCGGGTTTACCCGTAGCCAGTTGGTAAGGAGGCAGATTGGGTACTCCGGTGTAGAATATTGGGAGCAAATCGACTGCACGTGGGCTCTTATTATCCGGTAACAAAATACTACCGAAAGCTGCTTCTGATAGCGCGGTACCGTTCAATGCGGGCATACCTTTCAGGGGGAATAAGCCTGGTTGCCATTCCGGAAGTCAAACGCACCAAGTGACTTTGACTGAATACGCAGTGGCGCTAAGCCTGGCACGGCTCCTCCAAACTTGGAATCATCCATGTACAGGGCCAACTCAGGGTTGGTGAAGTACTGGGCAAACTGCAAGATCCTTGGCAGGACTTTCAGCGTTCCAGCGGTCCTTCATGCCGATGGGGATGATGGCTTCGTTGGTCAGGGGCATACCGAGGCGTGAAACCTGCTTCCATCCACCATCGTAGCCTACGTCACTTCCCCCATTCAGCGTCTTGATCATCTGCGGCTTGCCGACGCATACACACCGATCACGTAATTTCCATCCAGAATATTGGCTGCCTGGGCTACGGTCTTGCGATCTTTTTGCAAAGTAGCTACGGGTACTTCGATTACGATGGAATGGCAATTGAACTTAGCCACCGCATCGGGGCCTTGCTCTTCCGGATATTTCCCAGATCAAAAACTCCACCCAGATCCACAAAGAAGGGATCGTCTACGGGACCGGCGAAAATTTTCTCTCCTGTGCTAGCGGTCATGATGGCCTGATTGACCTGTGCATCGTACGACGTACCCAGTCCTACCACCTTATTGTCAATGGAGCGCGGACCAATGTTGGGTGGCGGCACTTTGCCATTAGTAATAATTGTCTGGAAAGACTGCCCTCCGTCCATACTACGCTCGCACGTATAGGTGGTTTTCAAATTTTCCTTACCTAGCCGGATCAGGAAGAAGGTAGTGGGATCTTCGTTGACCTTCTTGAACGTAAACCGGTAAATAATGTCGGCTCCGGATGTGGAAGCATTGTTATCCACGTGGATTTCGTACCGTATGTTCTCCCCGAATGAGTACCAGTTGGGTCCTCCTGCCGGGTGCTCAAATGGAATGTAATTGGCAATAAGTACTATATTCTCAGCATTTGCCGGGCTTTTGAAAGCATACACGTCGGTGTTATCCGCCAACGGGTCATTGGAAATCAGGGGTGCTTCGCGGTGCGAAGAGGCCAACGTCTGCGAAGGTTGCAGTAACACGAACGCCAGTAGCCCCAGTATACTATATAAGAGATTTTTCATAGTTCTCATTTTTGTAAGAGTGAATATCAGAATCTATCTTTTTCGGGGATAATCAAATCCTCTCCAAGGGCCAGCCATGTAAGGGAAGCTGATTTTGAAAGGAGCGTCGTTGGTGGTAGGACCAGCAGTGAAGCCTAGTACACTTCCCAACTGGGGCGTTACGGGGCTTGGGGTAACTCCCGGACGTGAAGTCGTCGTACCACAATCCGATGGCAGCAAGTACTACTCCTGATACAGCTTGCAACTCTATCGTGGTTACGTCGTCTTCCAGGCGGCGTCCATTGGGGAATCCATCCATGTTAGGAATAAACTGCAAATCTTTGTTCGCATTGAAGCGCAGGGTCAGTAAGGCCCAACACAGCCGCCTGTAACAAACCCAAGTGACTAAATTTGGGATCATTGCGTGGCGTGGCGGGTACAGCCATATTCAAGCGAAGCATATCACCCAGGGTAGGCAGGAAGTTGTTGATGAAAGGCTTTCCAACGGCCAATGGATTTCCAGCTTTTCCCGTAGCCAACTGGTAAGGAGCCAGGTTGGGTACACCGGTATAGAATATTGGCAGCAAATCCACCGCGCGAGGGCTTTTGGCATCGGGTAGTAGAATGCTTCCGAAGGCAGCCTCCGCCAGCGCTGTTCCATTGAGGGCAGCATTGCCTTTCAAAGGAAACAAGCCCGGTTTTCCATTACGGAAATCGAAAGAACCAAGCGACATGGTCTGAATGCGCAAGGCGTTCAATGAAGGTACAGCTCCTCCGAATTGAGAATCGTCCATGTAAAGAGCCAGCTCAGGATTCATAAAATACTTGGCAAATTGTCAGATCTTCTCCACCGTAGGGGCTCGTAGCGTTCCACCGATCTTTCATGCCGATGGGTATAACGGCTTCGTTGGTAAGTGGCATACCCAAGCGCGACACCTGCACGTATTTTCCGTCGTATCCCATGTCACCACCATTATAAATAGTGTTGATCATCTGCCGACTAGCCGATGCCCATACGCCAATTACGTAGTCACCATCCAGAATATTTTTGGCCTTGACGATATCTTTACCATCCTTTTGAAGCAGATTGACGGGAATTTTAAGAGCAATGGTGTGCACATTAAAACGCGCAAGACCATCCTTGGGGGCGTTAATACCATTACCTTCTGGACGGAAGTTGCCTACATCGAAGGCACCCGCCAAATCCACAAAGAAAGGATCGTCTACCGGTCCACAGAATACCTTCTCACCTGAAGTCGCCGACATAATCGAACTAGAAACGAGTGCTTCGTACGTAGTATTCAACCCGACTGGCGTTTCGATGGAGCGAGGTCCGATGTTCGGAGGAGGCACCATTCCATTGGCCACGATGGTCATGAATGTTTTACCTCCGTCGGTGCTCTTCTCGCATTTGTAGGTGGTTTTCAAATTCTGCTGCCCCAATCTGATATTGAAGAAAGTAGTGGGGTCCTGGTTGGTCTGGGAGAATGTAAACCGATAGGTAATATCGTCACCCGCAGTGGTTGTTTTGTTCTTTACGTGTATTTCGTACCGAACATGCTGGCCGAAGCTGTACCAGTTAGGACCTCCTTCCGGCGATTCGAAAGGAATGTAGTTGGCAATAATGGTAATCGTGTTGGGATCGTCAGGACTTTTGAACGCATACACATCGGTGTTGTCGGCCAATGGATCTTCCGAAATCAGGGGAGCTTCACGGTGGCTGGAAGCGTAGCTACCGATGGTCAGGAGTAGAAGGGCGCAGCTCAAAAACCCAGTTCTGAGCAACCCGACGGGTATAGGAAGTATTCGCATGTTGTAAAGATGTATAATATAACGAGTAGTTGATATGATTTGACTTACAAAAGCACAAGCTTCGGATTTGAATCCGTATCGCATTGATTTACTGAGGGAATTGCGGAAATAATGTAGTACCGAAGATCCGCTTCCTTCCAAAAAGGGGATTGGTGAACCAGGGAGTGGCTCGCCGCAATAAAAACTAAGAAGAGTCTAGGTATAACAAAATAGTCATAGGTTAAGTGGTTCTAGATATATTGAAAAATTAAAGAAACTTAAAAGAATAATTATAAAATAAATTAGATATAAGCGTGAAGCAAGCTTTAATTCAAAACGGGCACTTATTCCTGGATGGGGTAACGACTGAGGTAAAGAGGAGGACAATAAAGAGGAAATGAATGCTGAGTCATTTTCCCGTTGAAATCATTCGAAACTGAAATACCTATAAAGGGCATTTCCTGGATATATACGCCTAAATCAACTAAATGGATTTGATGGATTCAAAAAATATTCAACTATTTTGAATCGGGATTTTGTACACTCTATCTAGCTTCATCAACTATATAGGTATACAAAGGAATATTGGTGGCTTGATACGTTAACTCGTTACAACTATAAAAGTTTACATAGAAACACTTTATTTTCCTAGTAAACTAAAATTGCCATAAGGAAGTTACATCATTCATCCATAAATGGACAAACTCTCGCTCACTTTTAAGAACTATAAAGGGGAAGTTAGATTTCCACGCGAACAAAACGCTTGCGGGAAATTGCTGTCTAGCTTTTTAAAAAAATTATACCTGACATCGTCTCCACAGAGGATTTTGATCAGCAAAACAGCCCTCAGTCTAAAAATTTGGCTGATTTGCTGAGTTTTGACCAAAATAATCAACTTCCCGAAAGAATAAATTCACATGAGGGTACTGTATGTTTTTTAGTAATTTCAACGTATAGGGGTGAGGAAGCCCCATGTGGGGAACCGGGGAAACAGAACAAACAGCGAGGTGCGATGTGGGGTACGGAACAGTTACGTTCTGAAGTAGAACACGTTTCTGCGAAGATAAGTAGGAAAATAAGAAGCTTAGCTCAACCTCACCCCAAATAGATCCCGGGAGCGTACATAAATCCAGGACACCACCCCAAGAGTGACCACCCCCCCGATGAGCACCGAGGGCACAGTACCCAGCAGGCGTGCTGCCACACCGGACTCAAAGGCTCCGAGTTCGTTGGATGAACTTACAAAGATGCCGTTGACGGCCGCCACCCGGCCCCGCATTTCGTCGGGTGGATAAATTTGCAAGATAGTTTGCCGGATAATGACGCTGACACTGTCGCAGGCCCCCGTCATAAACAGGGCCAAACACGACAACCAGAAGGATTGGGAAAGGGCAAAAATGATAGTGAACACGCCAAAGCCCGCCACAGCCACCAGCATGTTGCGCCAGGCGGTATGGGTAGGCGGATAGTAGGCCATAAAAAACATGGTGAGCAGGGCCCCCACCGAAGGCGACGCCCGCAACAGACCCAGGCCCTCTGGCCCTACGTGCAAAATATCCTCCGCAAAGACGGGCAAAATGGCAACTACGCCACCAAACAGTACAGAGAAAAGATCAAGCGAAATGGCATAAAAAACAATGCGGGTTCTAAACACAAAACTGAGCCCTTCCCGAAGGTTCTGCCAGATGGTACCCGGATTGGTAGCCACCGGAATGGGCTTTTTACCGATCATTGAAATCAAGACCAGACACACAACAAAGCAACCGATCACGACCAGAAGGGTATTGGTCAGCCCGATGAATACATACGAAAACCCCGCGATGCCGGGCCCCATTACCGAACCTGCCTGCCAAAACGAACTGCTCCAGGTGGACGAATTGTGGTAGATAGCCCTGGGTACCAGGAAGGGTTTGAGAGAAGAGGATGAAGGAGAATAGAACCCTTTGGCCGCACCAATCAGAAAAAACACGGAATAGATCGCAACCAGGCGCTCGGTAAGGGTGTAATGATCAAAAAAACCGGGCTGAAAGATCAGGTACAGGATGATCGAAGCCACAATAATCACCGTCAGGCTGATGCGCAGGATCCAGCGCTTGTCGTAGCGGTCGGCCACATACCCGCCGAAGAGGGATACCAGCACAAAGGGTACCACCTCAGCCAGGCCAATCAGGCCCAGGGAAAGCGGATCGTGGGTGAGTTTATACAACTCATACCCTACGATAACCTCCTGCATCAGGAACCCAACCGTGAATAAAAAGCTATTGGCGATAAAAAACCGAAACTCAGGATAGCGGAGGGCGGCGTAGGGATCGTTGGGAGTGGGGGTAGTCAAGAGATATACGGACTATTTGGAACAGGAAAGATCAAGGTAACGTACAAGCAATAGGTTATAAACCCTGAATGTAAAGATAAAACTCCCAAAACAGCTTATTTTTGAAAACTTTACCCAGAATCCTGTTTCATGCTCCCCCGAATCAAAATCTGCTGCATAAGTAGCTCATCAGAAGCCCACCTGGCCATCCGGTACGGTGCCTCCGCCCTGGGACTGGTGGGACCCATGCCCAGCGGACCGGGTATTATTGCGGATGAACTGATAGCTAAAATCGTATCCGATGTACCTCCGCCGGTGGCTACCTTCCTGCTCACTTCCGAAACCATGCCCGAGGCCATAGTTACTCACCACCAGAAGATTCATTCCACTACTCTGCAATTGGTGGATGCTGTTTCCGCACCTACCTATGCCAAAATCCGGCAGGCTTTGCCTATCGTGAAGATTGTCCAAGTACTTCACGTACTCGATGAGCGCACCCTTGATGAAGCCTTACAAGTCGCTGGTCAGGTAGATGCCCTGTTGCTGGACTCCGGCAATCCTAATTTGGCCATCAAAGAACTGGGCGGCACCGGGCGGATCCATAATTGGGAAATCAGCCGGCAGATCGTAGAGCAATCGCCCGTGCCGGTTTTTCTGGCCGGCGGCCTCACCGCCCACAACGTCCGCAAGGCACTGGATACGGTACAGCCCTTTGGCCTGGACTTATGTAGCGGCGTGCGGAGCAATGGGCAGTTGGATGAATCAAAGCTGGAAGCATTCTTTAAGGCTGCGGGCTATTAATCGCAATGGCCTAGATATCTTCCGGGCGGTTGGCATTATAAAAAGACAGCGACTCCTGGTCAGTAACTGGTAACCGGACCGTTCTACCGGAATTCAGCGCGTACATCAGGCTGGCGCTGGGAAGCGTACCGCCTTGAAGCTGTTGCCAGATGTGGGCCAGGTAGTTTGCTGCGTAGATACCCGGAAAGGGCTGCACGCGCTCCTTATCCTCATATACCCAAGCGTCCTGCTCCGGGCGGGTTTGGTACAAAGTCATCAGTCCCGACAAAAGATCCACCGAAAGGGCGGGCATATCGCAGGGAAGTACCAGCACGTCGCTGTGGGGATAAGCACAATGGAAACTCAGCAATCCCCGGAGTGGCCCTTGCACCGCCAGGTCGAGATCGGTGATGAGTTCAAATTCCGGAAGAACCTCAGCCTGATAATCTGCTTTCTGGATCTCCCTGATCATCACCGCTACTGGCAATCCCAGACTTTGTAGCCAGGTACCCGCCCGATTCACCCACACCACCGAATCACTCTTCATAAGGCCTTTGTCCCGTCCCATGCGGCGGCTTTCGCCGCCGCTGAGTACCAGTCCGCGTAAGTTTTCCATGGCTGTGCTATTGTGAGGCCCCTTCGCCGGCTTCTTTCTTTTCCTTCACCAGTACTTCCGTAATCCGGTTGAGCTCCTCTACCTTGTAAGCAAAATCGCCCCGGAGCATGTCGCGTACTTCTTTCAACTGCGCCATGGCGGTTTCGAGGTCATCAGGCAGGGCCTCGGTAAGTACCTCGCGCAGGCGTTTTGCCAGCGTAGGTGACATGCCGTTGGTAGATATGGCCACCTTGAGATTCCCCTTTTTTACCACCGAGGATAGATAAAAGTCGCAGGAATCGGGCGTATCGGCCACGTTGCACAGCAAGTGACGGGTGCGCGCTACTTTTTTGATCCGCTTGTTTTCTTCTTTGTCATTGGTAGCTACCAGCACCAGATCCTTTTCGTCCAGATCCTGATCCTCAAACTTCCGCTCGACCAGCGTTATTTTCGAATTCCGAGCCGCCATTTCCCGAATCTCGGCCCGTATCTCCGGCGACACCAGGGTGACGGTAGCCTTGGGCGAATTACTCAGTACCGCCTCTATCTTTTCCAAGCCTACGTACCCTCCTCCCACGATGAGCAGGTGCAGATCTTCATTTTCAAGTTTGAGGAATATGGGAAAAAGATGATTCATGGGGGTGAATTGGTGATTGATGAACACGCTCAGCGTAGAGCAACTAAGAAACGAATATACAGTACTATGCGCGAATAAGGGGAAAGAAAAAGTACCTGCTTGCTAGATCGTTCTACCTATATACGTAAAAATACCGCATCCCCCGATCCTTCTACCTGATTTGATAATCAAGTACTTGTACCCTATTTATTCCAGATCGGATTACTCAATTTTGTACTCCTGTTTCTCCTACCGCGAGAGTCGCTTTCGGTAGCTGTGGGGCAGGGTTTTCAGGATTCTTTTACCCCTTAACAACAAAAAAACTATGAAAGATTCAGATGATTTCGAAAAGGCGCTGATGGCCAATCTTACGCGCGCGGACAACGACAGAGAGTTTCTCAAAAGGACATCTTCGGCAATCGTTGCCCTCAGAAAACAAGGATTGATCGTTGATCAGGTCCGTACCAAAGGGCAGACGGCCCTCGACCGTATCTACATCATGGGCAGGCCCGATCCGGAATTTTGGCGGAACTTCAAAAACTTCGGCGAATTCCCCAACCTGCGTCGCTTCGAGATATTCCCCTACGGGATTATCAATCCGGAGGGGTTGAATTTCCGGGCTACTTTTGAGCGTTGAACCCATGACTGCAACGGAAACTAACGCGTGCGAAATGGTTGGGACTCCACCCGACCATTTCGCAACCATCCAGATCCACCCTACCCTGCGGTGCAATCTGTCGTGCCTGCACTGCTATTCCTCCTCAGCCCCGCATTACCGGGATTCCTTGGCGCTGGATACGCTCAAATCCTTTCTAGAATGCGCCTATGAGGAGGGATTTAACACCATTGCGGTTTCGGGTGGGGAACCCTTCCTGTACCGCGAGCTGGAAGGTCTGCTGGCTTTCACGCACGAGTTGGGCTATCGAAACACCATGGCCTCCAATGGTATGCTTCTGGGATCAGAGAAAGCCCGTCGTATCCTGAGCCACGTGGACCTGATCGCCCTGAGCGTAGACGGCACTCCCGACCTGCACGATCACATCCGCGGACAAAAAGGGGCTTTTGAAAAAATGCTCCAAGGGGTACAGACTCTACGCGACTTGGACAAGCCCTTTGGCTTTATCCATACGGTTACGCCGCAAAGCTGGAAATCACTGCTTTGGCTTGGGAAATTTGCCGAGGAGCAGGGGGCCCGGCTACTCCAGCTCCATCCGCTCGAGATGTACGGTCGGGCTACCGAAACCCTGACGGAAAGCGCGCTGGACGACACCCTTTTCCACCAGATCTTCATCCTGGCCAATTACCTCCGCAGCAAGTATGCCGACCGGATGGCCGTGCAGCTGGATTTGCTCCACCGGGAGTACCTCCGGGATTTCCCCCAGGCGGTAAGTCCTTTTGAAAGACAGTGCGCCAGCAAAGGCCGCGTTTCCGACCTGTTCGATACCCTGGTGGTAGAGGAAAGCGGGTATATTTCACCCGTTTCCTACGGCTTTTCCCGCGACTTTTCCGTAGGTCATTTGGATGATTTCAGTTCTGCCACATTTCCGGTTTTTTTACAAACCAAAGTACCTCAGATCAAGCAGTTATTCGAAAACAGCCTGCAAAAAATTATCCATAATGACCAACTGGATGTCGTCAACTGGAATGAACTTATCATTGCCGAAAGCTTTGCGGATTACAGGGTATGTGCTTAAGCTTCACAATTCCCTTTTAGAGAATGAATTTTGGCTTTTTCGCCGTACCTTTGCGGCATGATTGCGATAACGAACCTAAGTTACTACCTCGGCGACCGCGCGCTCTACGATAGCGCCTCGCTGCATATTAAGCCCAAGCAGAAAATTGGGCTCATCGGCCTGAACGGAACCGGAAAATCTACCCTGTTGCGGATGATTAATGGGGAATTTCAGCCCGATGAAGGCAGTATTTCCAAATCCGGCGACTGCACCCTCGGCTTTCTGAACCAGGATTTGCTTTCCTACCAAAGCGACGACTCCATTCTGTCGGTGGCCATGCAGGCCTTTGAGCGGCAGAATGAGCTGCAGATTCAGATTGATAAAATTCTCCACGAAATGGAGACCAACTACCGCGACGAACTCGTGGACAGGCTGGCTCGGGTGCAGGATGAGTTCGAGGCGCTGGATGGATACTCTATTCAGTCCAAGGCTGAGGCCATCCTGGAAGGTCTGGGTTTTTCGACCCACGATTTGCACCAACCCCTGCGGCTGTTTTCGGGAGGCTGGCGCATGCGCGTGATGCTGGCCAAGCTCCTCCTGCAAAAGCCCGCTCTGCTCATGCTCGATGAGCCTACCAACCACCTCGACCTACCCTCCATTCAATGGGTGGAAAAGTACGTGCAGAATTACGAAGGAGCCGTGATTGTGGTGAGTCACGACCGTGAATTTCTGGACAATGTGGTGGATACCATTGTGGAGGTGTCGGGGGGCAAGTTGAATCTGTACTCGGGCAACTATTCTTTTTACATAGAAGAGAAGGCCCTGCGTAACGAAATTCAGCGGGGTGCCTATGAAAACCAACAGGCCAAAATCCGGCAGACGGAACGGTTTATTGAGCGCTTCAAGGCCAAAGCTACCAAGGCCAAGCAGGTGCAAAGTCGCGTGAAGGCCTTGAACCGGATGGAGACTGTGGATGAGGTGATTGACGAAAACGCCAAGGTTCACTTCCGGTTTCAGTTTACCACCCAGCCGGGCCGCCACGTGTTTCAGTTGGAAGAGGCCTCCAAGGCCTACGGTGAAAAACTCATCCTGGACAATACCAACATCAGCATGGAACGGGGCGATAAGATCGCCCTGATTGGCGCCAATGGCCGGGGAAAGTCCACCGCCCTGCGCATCGTGGCCGGTACCGAAGACATTGAAGGGGTACGCCGGCTGGGGCATAATGTATCGTTTACGTTCTACGCTCAGCACCAGCTCGAATCCCTGAACATTACCCACAACCTGATTGAAGAGCTGAAATACGCCAACCCCACCAAAACCGAAACCGAGCTACGGACGGTACTGGGGTGCTTTCTATTTACCGGCGATGATGTATTCAAGAAGATAAAGGTGCTTTCGGGGGGTGAAAAATCACGGGTAGCTTTGGCCAAAGTACTTCTTTCCCAGGCCAACTTCCTGCTGCTTGATGAGCCTACCAACCACCTCGACATGCAGTCGGTCAATATCCTGATCCAAGCCTTGCAGCAATACGAGGGTAGCTACATAGTGGTAAGTCACGACCGCTACTTCGTGGAGTCCATTGCAAACAAAATCTGGTACATCGAAGATCATCAGATTAAGGAATACCCCGGCACCTACGAAGAGTACGAGCTATGGCTCGAAGAAAGGGGCCTGGAATCGGCCGTGAGTGAGAAAGCCATTGTGAGCAGCGCGCCACCCCCAAAGAGTACCCCGGCCCCGGCTCCTACCAACGGACAGACGAAGGATACCGCCAAACCGGATAATCAGAAAGCGCTGCGGCAGGCCCAAAAGTTGATCGAAGAACTGGAAGAAACCATCACCTCCCTGGAAGCGAAAAAAGCTTCCCTCGAAGCTAAACTGGCCGATCCTAGTTCCTACGCTGAGAAAGAAACTCTCGATAAGCTGAATGAGGAGTACGCTCGTACTAAAAAGAAAATCACCGACAGTACCAAGGCCTGGGAGGTGGCCATGCTGGAAGTGGAAGAGTTGAGTTCCTAGTGGGTGCCCAGAAGTTCAGTACCTATTCTAAAATAGCATTTTCGGCCAGCAGCCCATCTGTCTGGCCATAGATGTCCCGCAAGGTCAGCCTTAGGCCAATACTGGTCATGTGGACACTACCTTCACTCTCGAAAGCCTCGGACGTAAGTGTCCAGAGGCCTTCTTCGTTTTTGGTGAATACCTCTGCCGCTATCTGCCGTGAATTGATTAGTACGTATTCCTGTAAAGTAGGTATACTTCGGTATAAATGGAATTTTTCGCCCCGATCATAAGCCTCGGTACTTTCTGAAAGTACCTCCACAATCAGGCGGGGGTTCACGATGGTATCCTTGTGCCTGTCCAACAACTGATCTTTCCCACAAACAGCCAGAATATCCGGGTAGGTATACAAGCCATTGGCCGGAATATGAATCCGCTGATCGCTGGAATAGGTGCGGCAGGGCTTTCCCTTCAAGAAGAAACCAATATCAATTGATAGATTCTCTACAATCCGGTTATGGTTTCGCCCGGCGCCCGCCATCGCGAAAATCTCTCCGTTGTAATACTCACTCTTGTAGGTAGCCTCCCGTTCGAGTTCGAGGTACTCTTCCGGTGTATAGCGTTTTTGGGGCTGGGCAATCATAGGGTTTGGGTATGGCTTTTGTACAAAAATAGTAAATATTGCCTGGTTTGGAGATAAATGATCCCCTTCGCAAGCGGCATCCTTCTCTTTTTCGTTACTTTGATGATACTCCTATTCTTGAAACTTCCCCATTGTCGGCCTATGATTCGCTACTATTCAACCTTGCTCTTTCTTCTTTTTGCTAGTGTTGCTACCAGAGGTCAGACCGCCGACGTTCGCCTGGATGATTTTATTTACTCCGAAACCATCAAGACGATTTTGCTGTATCCCGCATCCGACGACCCGGAAGACCCCAGGCGGCTTATCGGCCCGCCGGTGATTCAGTTAGATGGAGACCGCCCGCTTATCTTGGAATTTGATGATCTGACGGCCGACTATCGGGGGTACAGGGCCAAGCTGCTCCACTGCAATGCCGACTGGAGTCGTTCCATTCTGAACGAGATCGAATATACCTACGAATTCAACGACTACCCCATCACCAAATACAGCCAGTCGTTCAGCACCAAGGTACCCTACTATCACTACCAGTTGGAAGTACCGCGGGTGAAAGTCTCCGGCAACTACGTGCTGATGGTTTATTCCGAGCGGCAGCGAAAGCCCGTACTTACCCGGCGCTTCATGGTTTACGAAAACAAGGTCCGCATTACGGCGCAGGCGCGTTTCTCGCAAGGTATTCGCGAGCAACGCACCGACCAGCAGATTGATTTCAGCCTGGACTACAAAGGCTATCAGATCGTATCGCCTCAGACAGACCTGAAAGTATACCTCCGCAAAAACTTCCGCTGGGACAAAGTCAAGTCAGGCTTCAAACCCACGAACGTACTTCCCTTTGAACAGGTACTTGAGTACCAGTTTTTCAACCTCGAAAACACCTTTCCCGGAGGCAATGACTTCCGCTACTTCGACAGCCGCACCCTGGCCGCCCGTGGGTTTGGAATTTATGATCTGGATCGGCTCTCCGAGTATACCCGCCTGATTCTGTCGCCTGATGAACCACGGGCCAAAGGTGCCTATATTCAGATGGATGATCTGAATGGCCAGTACATCATTGATCACCGGGAATCCGGGCGCGGTAGCGTAGAGGCAGACTACACCCCCGTGGTGTTTACGCTGCGCCTTTCCCAGATACCAGGGGCCGAAGTGTACGTAAACGGGGGGTTCCATATGTGGCAACTCAACGACCTGAACCGGATGGAATACAACGAAAGTACCCAAGCCTACCAAGCGGTGATATTGATAAAGCAGGGCGTGATAAATTACAATTATGCTGTAATACAAGCCAAAAATAGTCCCGGAGACGAAGCTGTGGTGGAGGGTAATTATTCCCAAACCGAAAACGATTACGACATCCTGGTGTACAACCGTCCACCGGCCGGCCGCGCCGACCACCTCGTTGGCTACCGAACCGTGGAACTGAACCGTCGCCGATGAGAGGCAAACGCATTGTACGTTAACAAGATCATTGCTTTTGTGTAAAAAATTAAGTATTTTTAATAAAGATAAGATTGTATCCGGTATTCTTACTTTTTATACCTTTTTAGAAAACTACCGGTTGTAATTTGTGGGTTAATGCCCCACAAAAATGTAGAAAACAGAAAAGTACCTTATAGATGAGTATCTTTCCAATCTTGTAATAAGTAAAGAATATGCAAGATTAATTATATTAATTGCGTTATTCTACTATATTTGTTCTTAGCACGATCTTTTTATCTCGATCCCACAAATCCTACATCATGAACACTTCCACGGATCCATTTAATATCACACCCAATTTGTTTATCACGCGCAATGAAATCGAAATCATAGATTTTTTAGCTGATCATAATGAAATGCCAAGAGATTTTGACGAGAATCAGGTGCGCTCCTTTTTCGTGGGAAAAGATTTCCACCTGGTACTCTATTTTCCACAAGAGCACGATCGCGGCTTTCAGATGTTTGTAGTCCGTGATTTTTCGATCAATGTGGATGAGCTTTTTATTCTTAGGGATCTTTTCAGGCAGTTGATCCAACAGGGACAAAACGTGCCCATGATGAAAAAGGCGCACTACCGCGTAGATCATATGATTCACATGGCCAAAACTTTCCGGGCGCTGATGCACCACGAAGAACCCCTTCCGGAGGACGACTACCTACCGGGTTCTTATCCTTTGTGATGGATTTAAGCCCCACGCAAACGCCCGGCCGGAAGCATGCTTCCGGCCGGGCGTTTGCGTGGGGTACCTTTGTTTTTATACGTTAAAACGGAAATGCATGATGTCCCCGTCCTTTACTACGTATTCTTTTCCTTCCACACCCATTTTGCCTACTTCCTTTACCCCCGCTTCGGTTTTGTACTGCACATAATCGGGCAGTTTGATCACCTCGGCCCGGATAAAGCCCTTTTCAAAGTCACTGTGGATTACACCGGCTGCCTGCGGAGCTTTCCAGCCCCGTTGAATGGTCCAGGCTCGTACTTCCTTCACCCCGGCGGTAAAGTAGGTAATCAGGTTCAGGAGGCTGTATGATGCTTTGATCAGGCGGCTCAGTCCGGATTCTTTCAGGCCGTATTCAGCCAAAAACATTTCGTGTTCTTCGGGATCTTCTATTTCGGAGATTTGCTCCTCTATGGCCGCACAAAGCACAATCACCTCTGCTCCTTCACCTTTGACGGATTCTTCGAGTTTCTTGGAGTACTCATTCCCGGTTAGCATGGAGGCCTCGTCCACATTGGCTACATAGAGCACGGGCTTTACCGTAAGTAGCTGCAAGTCGCCAATGGCACCTTCCCGCTCTTCCCTAGTGTAGGGCAACGACCGGGCATTTTGGCCCGCTTCCAGAGTGTCCTTGTATTGTTTGAGTATTTCAAGTTCGGCTTTGGCCTTGGCGTCTCCCACCCGGGCGGCCTTATCTACCCGCTGAAGCTTTTTGGTGACCGACTCCAGGTCTTTCAATTGCAACTCTATGTCAATAATCTCTTTGTCAAAAACGGGATCAACCCGCCCCTCCACGTGCACGACGTTCTCGTCCTGAAAACAGCGAATGACGTGCACGATGGCATCTACCTCCCGAATGTTAGCCAGGAACTTATTTCCCAGTCCTGCACCCTGACTAGCCCCTTTCACCAGGCCGGCAATATCCACAAATTCAATAATTGTGGGCAGCACTTTCTGGGGTTTTACCAACTCGGTAAGCACATCGAGCCGCTCGTCGGGCACGGTCACCACGCCCACATTAGGTTCGATCGTACAGAAAGGGTAGTTGGCCGCTTCGGCCTTGCCACTCGAAATGGCATTAAAAAGGGTGGACTTCCCGACATTGGGCAACCCTACTATTCCACACTGAAGACTCATCAGTACCAGGTAATTTTTGAAAACGATTTATAAAAAACTCTCCTCAAATCCTGTGAAGGATAGAGAGGTGAGTCAAAACGAACCGCAAAATTACTATTTCGCTGACTAAAAACTAAAAAAGCCCTCGGAAGCATCATCCGAAGGCAGTAAACAGTAGTAATTTATGTCAGAAAGGCTACTCCCATTTCAAATCAGATCCACCTCCCAGCCCATCTACCTCCTCTTCTTTTACGTCGTACTGAGAAAAATCAAAATCAGGCATTAGTTCAGTTTTCACGTGGTTGACCGAGCTTTGAAGTGCTTCAATGAACTTGTCAAAATCCTCCTTGTACAAAAACAACTTGTGTTTTTCGTAGGTGAACCCATCTCCCTGAGGATGACGTCGGCTTTCTGTGATGGTTAGGTAGTAATCATTAGCACGGGTCGAACGAACATCGAAGAAATAGGTACGCTTTCCTGCCCTTACTCGTTTTGAGTAGATTTGCTCTCTGTCTTCCACTATATGTAGCAATTTATGGTTAAATCGAACGCTAAAATAGCAAGTTTATTGCTCCGAACAAAAAAAAACTTGCTTTTGCCTGTTGTCATTCATCAAACAAATATTATACCTTTTGATAAATAAATTGTACTAATACAATACCAAATATATAATTAAATTGATTTTTATTACCTTTGAAGAAAATTGACAGTCCAGGTTTGTCAAACAGTCTGATCGCAGTAGTCTATTACCCCGCTGTTTGTCCCAATGTTTCATCTAACCCCTAAGGCATGAACATCCCGACGTTTTTTTTATTTTTGATGGTAGGCCTCTCAAAACCCTCCCCAGAAACTTTCGCATATCTTGGCAAAACACAAACTGGAATTGCCTCTTACTATTCAGCAAGTTCAGACGGTAACCCCACTTATTTTGGAGAAATATTTGATAATCAGATATTAACCGCCGCTCACCCTACTTTGCCCCACAATACAATCATAGAAGTTACTAATTTGGCGAATAACAAAAAAGTAACTGTCCGAATCAATGACCGTGGTCCTCATACTGCCAAACGGATGCTGGATCTGAGCAAATCGGCGGCCCGGGAACTCGGGATGGTAGCAAGCGGAGTAGCCAAGGTACTCGTAAAGGTGATCGGGATGGATGGATTTTTGATTCATTCCACCCCAATCAAAAAACCAGATACCGCCTTGAATTAATACCAGTAATTTCCCGGCAGTTCGTATCTTCGTTGGCAGTACCAGCGTTAGTAGATAAAAAAAGATATGAGCAAACGGCCACTCGACTTATCCAAAATCAGGGAATTCGGAAACCTGGAATTTCTCGCCCGCCAACTGGTGGAAGGCTTCATTACAGGTCTGCACAAATCTCCTTTCCACGGATTTTCGGTGGAGTTTGCCGAGCATCGTTTATACAACACCGGTGAAAGTACCCGGCACATGGACTGGAAGGTATTTGCCAAAACCGACCGCCTTTTTGTAAAACGTTACGAAGAAGAAACCAACCTTCGGTGTCATTTACTCCTCGACACGTCGTCTTCGATGTATTATCCCGAAGAAAACTACGGGAAAATCACCTTCAGTATCATGGCGGCGGCCAGCATAGCACATTTGTTGCAGCGCCAGAAAGACGCCGTCAGCCTGACTACCTTTTCGGATGAGATCGAGGTTCAAACTCAGGTAAAATCCACGCCTTCCCACATCCATAAAATCATCATGGAGCTGGAAGGCCTGCTGAAAAAGCCCCGACCCCTGAAAAAAACGTCGGTGGCCGAGGTGATTCACCTGATTGCCGAAAAAATTCACAAACGATCGCTGGTGGTGCTTGTTCAGTGATATGTTCGAGGATCTGGAACATACGCGAGGAGCTTTTTTCGGCCTTGCAGCACCTACGCCACAACATGCACGAGGTACTGCTCTTCCACGTCACCGACCGCCGAACCGAGGAGCTGTTCGCTTTTGAAGACCGCCCCTATGAGTTTATTGACCTCGAAACCGGCGACAGAGTAAAAGTACAGCCCCATCAGGTACGCGACCAGTACCAGCAGTTTGTGAAGGGATTCTATCAGGATCTTAAACTCAAATGCGGGCAATACAAAATCGATTTTGTCGAAGCGGACATTGCCCAGGGATTTGATCCAATTTTAACTTCCTATTTAGTGAAGCGTTGCGAAAATGAGGTGATTTTTTAAGAAATTTGGGGTATAATTATGAGATTTGTCTAAACTCATTCCCCCTTGCTTGTTTTCTGATGAAACGTTTCCCTTGCGGATTATTCTGATTCTTCCTGGACGCCTCTCGTTGTGCGCGGCCTTTGCTTTCTCTCGCTGCAAATCAGCCAAAAAATCCCTCAAACGCGGCAATTACGATGAATCGGTGCTGCTGGCTGTATCCAAAGCTGAACGGATAATCGCCCGCTCGTCTTCAGCCGATATTCTCAAAGAAGCCTACGAGCTGGCCCTACAACAGCATCAGGACGATCTGAAACGCAGACGAAAACCCCTCTGACCCCTTTCGGTGGGAGCGTCGGGCTCACATCTATACCCAGCTCAATACCCTGTATACATCTATCCGGGATTGCCCCGCTTGCACTCGGCTGGTCAATGCCCAGAGCTATTTCGACCAGGAAAAGGAAGCTCGCGATGCGGCCGCCACTGCGCGCTATGAAGCCGGAATGGTCAGTCTTACAGCAAAGCGGCCGAGAAAATGCCCGGCAGGCGTTCGAGCATTTCGAAAAAGCAAACGAGCTTTTGCCAAGTTTCAGGGACGTTACCCGCCAAATGGACGAAGCCTACAAGGAGGCCGCTTTCAGAGTAGTAGTGGAGCAGGTACTAGTTACGTCGCGGGCGTACCAGCTGAGTAACGAGTACTTTCAGGATCGGATAAATGAATTTTTACAAACCAATCGACGCCTCAACAAATTCGTGCGCTTTTATACCCCCACAGAAGCTACCTCAGGACAAAGTTCGCCCCGATCACGTGGTGACGCTGCAATTCGATGATTTTTCGGTGGGGCAAACCCTGATCGAAACCAAAACGGATGATGTCACCAGCAAGGACAGTGTGAAAGTAGGCGAAACCACCGTAGCGGGCAAAAAAGTACCCGTGTACAACAAAGTAACGGCCAAGCTTTCCCGGAGCCGCAAAACGGTTTTATCGGGCGGTATTCTGGATATGCAGATCAAGGACTTTGACAATAAGAAGATCGTCTACCAGCAGAAGTTTCCGGGCGAGTACACCTGGGTATCCGAATGGGGTAGTTTCAATGGCGACGAACGCGCCCTGACGCCCGAGCAAAAACGAATCACCAAAGCCAAAGAGCTACTCCCGCCACCGCCCCAGCAGTTGTTTGTGGAGTTCAGCAAGCCCATCTATTCACCAACCTAACGAGCCGATTCAGAAGCTTTTACGAAAAGTACTAAGTTTTGTGGTTAACCGCGAAAGCCAAGGACACGAGATTCTCTTCGTGTCCTTGCACCTTCAGCGATTGTTGAGTTTTTATTCTCCCTTGGTCTTAGCCTGAACCGAAGCGCTTTTCGTACCTTCCTTGGCTTGATTTTTGAGGTAAAAATTAAAGAAATCATCCAGTTGCTCGACGGGCATCCGGCGGGCGATGATTTTTTTGTTCTTATCCAGCACGTAGATGGTCGGCGTGGAAAACACATCGTACTGAGTGCGGTAATCGGTCTGGGCGGTATAAGTCATAGCCATGCAGAAGCTCTTCGAGCTTGTACTCACGTACGTATTTCTGCCACTCCTCGGGGTTCTGCTCCGTGGCGATGGCCAACACCTTTACGCCTTTCGCTTTGTTGTTGTCATAAAACTCCTTCAGATACCGGGGCAGCTTCTTTGCAATGTCCGCAGGTAGGGGAATAAAAAAACAGCACCGTATAGTCCGCCTTCACACCGTGGATACTAACGGGCTTTCGCTCCATATCCGAAAGCGCCAGATTGGGAATCACCTGGTCCACCAGCAGCGGTTTCATGGCTGCCTACCTTCTCGGCGATGCGCCGTTTGGCATCGTCCGATACGTCCATCTGCCCGGTGAGGTAGTATTTTTCGGCCATGTGCACAAATACTCCCTCCGTACCTACCACCTTGGGGTTCTCGTATTCGCTCGTGATGTAATAGACAAGGTAGGACTTTAACTCTTTGTTACCGGCTGCTTTCTTGATCAGTGCGTCGGCGTCTTTAGTAATAGAATCAGGTACCTGCACGACCAGGTCTTTAAGGTAGCGCTCCAGCCTGGGCTTCAAAAAAGGAGCCCGAATCAACCGCTCATCCGTAAAATCAAAATTATCCCAGTAGTGGGTCTTGTAATAATTGAACACCCACAGGGAATCCTTTTTGCCGTTGGACAACGTCGGCGCGGGTGGAATTTCGGGCTCCATGGATGCTTTCAATAGTTTGGCCGTGAAAGTAGCCCCATGTTCTTTTATGAAGTTTTTATAAAAATCATCGAATTTCTGCTGCACGGCCTTCATTTTTTGATCCGCCAGCGCGGCACCTGCCTTGTCGTTTGCAGGGGCTTTTTCGGCGCTCAGTGCCGCGGCTTCTTCCCTTATTTTGCCAAGGCCTTTTTGGTATTCATAGAAAAGCCGGTTTTCTTCCGAGCCTTTCACCACCATGCTTTCCACCACGGTGAGGGTGTCGGTGCGCAAGGAAAAATCGGTTTCCTTGCCCGAATACACCACTTCCACCCAGCGCCGGTTTCCCGGTAACAATATTAGGTACAATCCTCCCGGTAGTGGTTTGGTATCCTGAAACACCAAATGACCCTGGCTATCGGCCCGGGCGGTGTCTTTGGCTATAAACTGCTGATTGCTATAATTATAGTGGCCCAGTATACAGGACGTATCTTTCAGGCCGGTTAAAGTGGCTTCAATCCGATACCCCTGTGCAGACAGGGTACTTCCTGACCAAACGGCACACAATAAGCCCAGGCCTAAGGCCACGATCAAACCTTTTTTCATACTTTTACTTTTTCGCAAATTAACTTCTTTCGCAAATTTAACATCAAAACGACATAATCGTTCCCACTCGTACCCACATGTTCTTTTTTCTATCCAAGACCGTTGATTTCTTCCTGATGCCCCTGAGTTTTATACTCATTCTGTTGATATATGCCTACTTCACCAAAAACAAAGGCCGATCCAAAAAAACCATCCTGGCGGTTTTGATCATCCTGTACACGCTTTGTAATTCATTTTTGGTGCATAAAGCATTTCAATGGTGGGAATACGAGCCCCAAAACATAGAGGATGTAGCCGGAAGCTACGACGTCGGTATCGTACTGACGGGCGGGATGATAGGCATGCCTTCGGCTACCGCCGACCACCCAGGCTTTGGTCGGCACGCCGATCGTTTTTTTCAGGCCTATCTGCTGTATAAGGCGGGTAAGATAAAAAAGATTCTGATCAGTGGTGCCGACCAACCCCGCGTAATGAAGCTCCGCCAGGACGACGGCCAACTGACCGCCCAATTGCTGAGCAACTGGGGAATACCCCGGGGGGATATTCTGCTGGAAGGTACCTCACGCAATACCCGCCAAAATGCCGCAAACTCTGCCGCTCTGCTTCGAAAGCAATTTCCAAAAGGGCGTTTTGTGCTCATTACCTCGTCCTTTCACCTGCGGCGGGCCGTGGGCTGTTTCCGGAAAGTAGGATTGGATCCGGCCGTATTTCCGGCGGATATCTACGGATCTTTCCGATCCCCTACCCTAAAAGACTACCTCCGCCCCGACCCCGAGATGTTTGGCTATGCCCACCTACTGTGGCGGGAATGGGTAGGCTACCTGGTTTACAAAGTAATGGGGTACTGCTAGCCCGGCTTTCAAACCACCGGGCTAGCAATCCAGTAGAAATGATAGTCGATTGTTAGATACTTAGGATCTTTACCATGCGGAGCAGATCTTCGTTGATAGGTTTTGGTAGCCGGATGGTATCTTCAAATGGAGTATACACCAGTTCGTTGTTGATAATACCTGCCATCACGTTTTTCTGTCCGGCCAGTAAGCCTTCCAGGGCACCCAGGCCCAACCGGCTGGCCAGAATCCGATCCTGCGCCGAAGGGGTACCCCCCCGCTGCGTGTGCCCGAGGGTTGTTACGCGGATATCCACGTCGCCTTCCACCTGCTTTTTGATTTTTTCGGCGATCTGGGCGGCGTTGCCTTCTTCGTCGCCTTCGGCTACCACCACGATGGACGACGACTTGGAGCGCTTCCACCCTTGCTGCAAGGTTTCGATCACTTCCGAAATAGGCGTCAGTACCTCCGGTACCATCACCAGCTCGGCTCCGCCCGCAATTCCCGATTGAATGGCAATATACCCTGAGTCACGGCCCATTACTTCAATAAAGAAAATGCGGTCGTGTGAGCTGGCCGTATCGCGTATACGATCAATAGCATCGAGGGCGGTGTTCACGGCTGTGTCGTAGCCAATGGTGTAGTCGGTACCGTACAGGTCGTTGTCAATCGTGCCGGGGGCACCTACGGTTGGAATGCCGTATTCGCGCTGAAAAATCATGGCTCCGGTGAAGGTACCGTTGCCTCCGATGGCAATTAGTCCTTCTATTCCATGCTCCACCAGGGCATGATAGGCCTGCTGACGTCCTTCGGGGGTCATGAATTCTTTACTGCGGGCAGATTTGAGAATCGTGCCGCCACGTTGAACTATATTGCTTACAGAATGAGATGACATCTGAAACATGTCGCCGGCGATCATTCCGCTATATCCTTTTCTGATTCCAAAAATTTCGATTCCATGGTAGACAGCCCCTCGTACTACGGCTCTAATACAAGCGTTCATACCGGGGGCATCTCCGCCGGAAGTAAATACTGCAACTCTTTTCATGTATGATAGTCAGGTTATTACTGCGTTCAAAAGAGGGTTACTATTTCAGAAAATTCTTCATTTACCTCATTAGACGCAAATTTATTGGGTATTTTCTAGAATCTGGCGTATAAATCCGGTTTTTTACTTCAAAATCCTTATAAGTTGATCTAGTAATAATAGTTCAAACATACATCAATACTTCTATATTTGTGGCAATTAACTGAAATTTAACGTAGCCAATACCTTCATCCTAACCAAACGTCAACTACTCCTTACGGTCAATCAGACTTCCTATCCTCATGAAAAACCTTTTTTCCTGGCAGCGTTTATGGCCCCATCTGGTCGCTGTACTTGGCTTTGCAATTTTATCCCTCCTATATGCCTCACCGGTACTCAATGGCAAGCGACTCAATCAGTACGACGACGTACAAGCCAAAGGTGCTGCGCATGAAATCGTAGAGTACTTCGAAAAAACCGGCATCCGCTCCGACTGGACCAACAGCATGTTCGGGGGAATGCCCGCCTACCTTATATCGGCCGATTACCCTACCAGTGTTTCTACCAAGCTTGGCCGGATCGTGAACAGTGTTCTCCCGGCTCCGGCCAATTACTTCCTGCTGACGATGGTGTGCGCCTACATCCTTTTCCTGGTGCTAGGGGCCAATCTGTGGCTTTCGGCCTTGGGGGCTATAGCTTACGCCTTTGGGTCTTATCTGGTCACGAGCCTGGAAGCAGGCCATGTTTCCAAAATCCTCGCTCTGGGCTATGCCCCCGGCGTCATTGCCGGAGTGCTGCTGGCATTCCGAAAAAACTGGCTGACCGGGGCCGCCATTACGGCTCTATTCCTGTCGCTTGAATTGTACGCCAACCACATTCAGATCACCTATTACCTGGGCGTCGGGCTCATAGTGCTGGTAATTCTCGAAAGCGTCACCTTGATTAAGGCAGGACATACCCGACAATTGCTACTTGTATTGGGCGGGCTAGGATTGGCCGCCGTGCTTTCGCTGGGTACGCACACCACCCGCCTCTGGAATTCGTATGACTACACGAAGGAAACTATCCGGGGCAAGTCGGAGCTGACGCCGCCAGCCGACGCCCCTACCCGCAACAACCAGGATGGCCTGGACAAAGAGTACGCGTTTCAATATAGCTACGGCATCGTCGAAACGCTCACGTTGCTCATTCCCCACCTGTACGGAGGGCCTTCGCAGGGTTCTTTGGACGTCAATTCGGATACCTATCAAACACTCGTTAACCGGGGTGTGGATGCGGGCAATGCCCGTAACTTCATTCAAGCCCTCCCTCTCTACTGGGGCACGCAGTACAGCACGGGCGGTCCGGCCTACGCCAGTGCCATTCTGTTCTTTCTGTTCATATTGGGGCTTTTCCTGGTTAAAGGGCCGATCAAATGGTGGGTAGCGGGGGTTACGCTCCTGTATGTCATGTGGGCCTGGGGTAGCAATTTCGCTGCTTTTAACTACCTCTTCTTTGACTATTTCCCCATGTTCAATAAGTTCAGAGCGGTGACGATGGTACTCTCCCTAGCGCATCTGATGATCATCATTCTGGCCATAGCGACCTTGCGTGATATTACGCAGCGGAAGGTATCCCGCAAAGACTTCACCCGTCCTTTCTTCATAAGTTTGGGGCTTACCGCCGGTCTGTGTCTGATTTTTTCGCTCCTTCCTACCGTCTTTTTTGATTTCCGCTCGGCCAATGACCCACAGTTTGTGGAAAGTCTTTCGCAGAGTAGTCAGAATCCAGCCTTTGCCCAGGATATCATGCGGGCTCTGGTGGATGACCGCGTGAATATGATGCAGGGTGATGCCCTGAGGAGTGCCCTGCTCATTCTGATCGTAGCTGGCTTGTTGTGGCTATGGATAATTGAAAAATTAAAACCAGTGGTGCTGTATTCTACACTGCTGTTGCTCATCATATTTGATATGTTCAGTGTGAGCAAGCGGTACCTCAACAACGAGGATTTTGTGAGCAAACAGGCGGTTCAGTCGCAGTTTTCACCCCTCCCCGCCGACCAGCAGATTTTGCAAGACCCCGATCCCAACTACCGCGTGCTGGATGTACTGCGAAATACTTTTAACAACGCCGAGGCCTCCTACTACCACAAGTCCATCGGGGGCTACCACGGAGCCAAACTGCGACGCTACCAGGAGCTGATCGAAAACCAGATTGCCAAGCCTAATCCCAACCCCGGTATCCTCAATATGCTTAATACCAAGTATGTTCTCACCCGTGACCAACAGGGCAACCCAGCCGTACAACCTAACCCTGACGCACTGGGCCACGCCTGGTTCGTAAATGAGTACTCCATTGTGCCCAATGCCGACGCCGAGATGAAGGCCCTGGATTCCATTCAACCCCAACGCACCGCCGTGCTGGATCAACGCTTTGCGGAGGAACTGAAAGGGCTTGCCATCCAGACGGATAGTAGCAACTCCATCAGGCTGACGAGCTATAAACCCAACGAGCTGGCGTACGAAAGCAACGCTAAAAGCGACCAGTTGGCGGTTTTTTCCGAGATCTATTACAATGTACGCGAAGACTGGAAGGTAACCATTGACGGTCAACCCGCCAAAATGCTCCGGGCCGACTACGTACTCCGGGCCCTGCGGGTTCCCGCTGGCAAGCACACCATTATTTTCCGTTTTGAGCCCACATCGGTAACTACCGGGCATACCATTGACCTGATCAGTTCTATTTTGTTGGTAGGGCTGCTGATTGGGGCTATTGTAGTGGAGGCTCGGCGGAAAGAAGCCTAATATAATGTAGGCTTGCGCACCTATCGAAGATCGGACGTAGAAAAAGTATACTTTACCAACAAAAAGAGAGCCTTCCGGAGTTGCCAAAAATGCAACATCCGGAAGGCTCTCTTTTTTATTTCAATGTAATCAGATTACATTAATCTGCTGGTTAGTTGGCCACAGCAACCCGATAGAAGAAGGGTGAATTGTAAAATGCTCCCCCCGTAATATTGGCACCGGTGTTAGCCGCCGTGTACGATTTCCCGTTGGTAAGTTTCATGGTACCACGGATCTCAAAACGGTCACCTGCCGAAATCTGAGTCGCTGTGAGGCCCGTTGCGGTTAGCGCTTCCTGGCCCGTGACAGTCATAGTGGCCCGGGGGTAGCCTGTTGCTGCATCAGGAGTAAAAGATGACGCAGGGATAGAACGAAATGCCTTGTCTGCCACATTATTGGTACCATTAGTCGGTGTTGCATCCACAAACCGAATTACCAGGTCATAAGCAGAAAACAGAGATCCCTTATCGGACGTAACTGCCTCATGGACCACTTCCAACTTAGTGCCGGCTAAGTTAGCTTTGCTGACAGTGAAGGTAGGAATGGGGAAGTTCACAATGCGCATGTACCCTCCTTGCTCGAAACTAAATTCGTCAAGTCTTTCGTTTTCCAAGGGAGATTCACACCCTGCGGCAAGAAGTCCCAATAGGCCACAGATTGAAAGTATTTTCAGATATTTCATAAAATCAATTTGAATGAGGTGAACGATACCCTCTCCCACGGAAGTGAGAGAGGGAGAACCCGTATTTATTTTAACAATGTAGCAGGATTAGTATCCCAGAAAACCGGCTGTGTCACGTTGGCCTTCTGCTTGGCGTTCGTATTACGAGTCACGAATGATGTCGGATAGTAGTACGAGCGGGCAAAGGTACCTGGGTTGGGATCCAAAGCGGGCTGCTGATTAGCAGGCTTGCCTGTACGGCGGTAGAGATTATACGATTCAATCCCGTTTCCGTGCAGTGCCAGCCAATACTCAGTAGCGACAATGTTCAAGCGGGCGTCATCAGTAGTAGCTGCTTCATAATCAGCCAGTACCTTGGTGACATATTTAGTCACTTCGGTGGCCCATACGATGCCTTTGTCGGCTTCAAACGCAGTAATTTTGCCGCTTTCAGTAGTACCCAACGCAAGCGAACGAACGCTAGCCATTGATTTTTCAATACCCGTCTTCAACAGCGCTTTGGGATCACCAGTAGTACCTAGGGTAAGTGCAGACTCAGCCAGCATAAAATCTACAAATGAATTCATCATAATCGGATGAATACCCGCTCCGCCCGCTCCAGCTCCCAACGTTACGGGACGTGCGGCATCGTTGTCATACAGACCACCGGCTGGATAAATTCCCCAAGCAGTACGCAGCAGTCCATCTGGTGGAATACCCTCATTGCTTAGGTGGTCACGGCCCCAGTATCCCACGGGAGAAGGCAAACAGAACACATCATTCGCCGAATAATGGTTTGGTTTTTGGTTTGTTACACAGCGAAGGGCATTTACGTCGGTGGGGTTTACAATCACCGGGCGGTAGAAGTAGTACCGGATGCGGGGATCAGGAAACCCTTTGGATGAGTACAGCGCACCCATATACGAATTAGATTGATAATCGCCTCCACCAGTAGGTGAATACTGCCCTGCGTACCGGGGGTGACGCGTATCGGGGTTTGTGAGGTTGGAACCAAACTTGAACTGGAAGCTCTGCGCCGCCGTAGAGATCAGTTTACCTCCGGAAATCAGAGTATTGATCGCCGTTGTGGAACCCGCCTTATCAACCAACCGGCGGTTGAGGAGAGCTTTGAGCTTCAACGTATTTGCGTATCGCGTCCAGCTGTCGGCATTTCCCGCGTAGAAAAGATCCCCACCGGGTATGCTACTGGAAACAGCCGCAAAATTCTGAACCGCCTGGTCAAGATCCGCCAAGGCGGCCGTATACACCGCCGCACCGGCATCCGTCTTAGGGTTAAAGTTGGTAGCGTCAATGGCCTCTGAGTAGGGCACGTCGCCAAAAGCATCTACCAGATTAAGCAACACGGATGCTCTGATGGTGCGCGCAATACCCGCATGCACAAATAGCTTACCAGCCTCTGCCAGCGGAATGAACGTCTTTACATCGGTCATGATGTTTGCGTACGCGTTAGACCAGGTCCCATCAAAGTTAGCGGGCGAAACCGCATTGTCATAAATAGCAGCCCCCTGGTTCAACATGCGGGTCAAACGCATGCCTGGATCACTCATTTGGTTAAAGTGTCCCGCATAATCAAGCTCAATCCGATTGAGCAGGTAATTGATATCGGTGTTACTGGTCGTAACCGCGTTGGGGTTGTCCAACAGGTCTAGCGAACAGGCACTTACCACTACTGTTAGAAAGACTAACAGAGATTGTTTAAGTTTTTGCATCATGTTCATCGAATGAAATAAGTTACGTTTTTGATCAAGACAAAAAAGACAAGTCTTTTTGCTCATGATTTCGAATTATAATGTGATCTTAAGAGTAGCTCCGTACCGCTTGGAGCTAGGACCCGTGAGATACTCAAAGCCGAGGTTATTGCCTACGCCAAGGCCGAGATTATCCGTATCAAAGTTCAGGCCAGGGGGGAAATATAATGCTTTGTACCACAGGTTATTGCCTGAAAGCGTTATCGAAGCTCCCTTCACTTTAATCTTACTCAGGAGGGCCTTGGGGAACTGGTAGCTCAAAGATACTTCCTGGAGGCGAATAGTAGTACCATCGTACATACGGCCTTCATCGCCGAAGAAGTAGAGGTTATTGAATCCTATGTCAGATGCTGTAATCTGGACATCATTGGGATTGCCGTCCGCTTTTACACCAGGGAACAGGAATGTCTGAGCCCGGTCGTATCCTTTTTCCAAGCCAGTGTCATATGTTAGACCACGACCCATCAAAGCGCCGGCGGTAGATGAGTACATTGCTCCACCATGCCGGTACGAAATCATGAAATCCAGCGTCAGGCCTTTGAAACTAAAGCTATTGATTAGGCTGGAGGTAAAGGCCGGATTGGGGTTACCCAGAACTACTGGCGTAGTGGTGGCCTGAAGGTAGCCGTCTGCGCCAACGAGATACTGTCCCTGATCGTTGCGACGGAATCCGCCTCCTTTGATGATTCCGTAAGGCTGACCTACTATGGCAAAGTTGCCAAGAGTGGTGAAGCCTCCCCCGATTTGTACTTCCTGAAGCTGGCCTCCTAGATCCAGGGTTTTGGGCAATATCCGAGAGTAGATCAAATTGACGTCCCATCCAAAATTATCTTTCTTGATAGGAGTAGCACCCAGGCTCAATTCAATACCGTCATTCCGGATTTTTCCGATGTTGATCGTCGTTGACGTGTAGCCCGTCGAAGCATCAAGTGGCGTTCTGGTGATCAAATCCCGCGTGTCGCGACGGAACAGAGTCAGGTCAAAATTCAAATTATTGTTCAGCAACCGGCCTTCCATACCAAACTCAAATTCCGTTTGCAGCTCAGGTTTCAGGTTGGCGTTACCCAGATTATTATCCACCGAGTGGGTTTGGATGGCGGCACCAGAAGAATTCAGGAAGCCACGCGCACTTTGATTGAGCACGTTTCGAGTGCTGTATGGATTGGGAAATCCGGCTGATGTACCAGCCCCAGCCCGAATTTTGAGATAATTCAGAAAACTAGACTCTAACCCGCTGAAAGCCGTAGTAGGAATAAAGGAAACACTAGCTGATGGGTAAAAAATCCGGCGATTTTCTGGCTCTACCGTTGAGGTCCAGTCATTGCGCCCGGCTACGTTCAGAAACAGATAGTTGTTGATATCGGCCGTAATTTCACCGAATATTCCCATGCGGGTTTCTTCCTGAGTAAAGTCACTCGCTACGTTGTCAATAAAATTGCTGTGACGATACAGATTGCGCGCCAATTGATTCTGGCTGGTCACTACATTTACCGCGTTCAAATCATTCCGCATGTTACCTCCCAGGCGAGCTGATAGGGCGAAGTTGTCTGACACGTTTTTCGAATAAGATAGAATGACGCTATTATCCCAAATACGGTTATTTACATCTACTGTATTGTAAAAACCATTTACAAGCTGTACACCTCCCTTATTGAACTTATACTGCTGGTTCTCGGTATACGTATCCAAACCAACTTTATAAAGCACGCTAAAGTCGCTTGTTAGCTGGTAGTTGAAGGTTGTAGCCATGAAAAGGCGGTTTACATCACCGGTCGTTTTGTAGTTGTTCAGCACCCAACGTGGATTAGGGATGTCATTACCCGACCTGAAGTACACCGAACCACCCGTTAGAGGGTTTTCGTAAGGCCATCCCATCAAATCTACTTGTCGGGGGGTGTACATCACGTTGGCCAGTACGGAGGGAAAGTCCAGCGCATTATTACCCGTGCCCCCGCTCAGCGGTGGTGAACTCTGACTCGTATTCGCGAAATTGAACGAGGTAACTACCGACAGCTTTTTGGTCAGCTGAGCGTTTAAGCCCAGACCCAGGTTCAAACGCTTAAGTCCGTTTTCGGGAATATAGCCTTGTTCTGCATTGTAGCCCGCCGATACGTTATAGCTCACTTTTTCGGAGCCTCCGGAAATGTTCAGCGAGGTATTCGAGATTTTACCGGTTCGGAAGAAGTCTTTGACGTTGTTAGGGAACACCTGCATCTTGTAGGCACCCACAGACTCTACATAGGGAGCCATGGCAGCACGAAGCCCTCCTGACGTAGTCAGAAAAGCATAGGGGTGGGTGGTAAGGGCCGTGTTTGTATTCTGAGAAGGATAGATAGCGGCTTCTCCAAGAGTTGGGCCCCAGTTACTGAAGAAGTAGCCCAGGTTTTGCTGGAATCCTCCTACATAATCATTCTGATAGCTGGGTAGATGGGCCTGATTGGCAAACACGGACTGGGTAATTGAGAACTCCGCTTTCCGAGCTTTTTTGGAACCATTCTTGGTGGTTACCAGAATCACACCGTTGCGCCCCTGATCTCCGTACGTTACGGTAGCAGCCAGACCTTTCAACACCGAAATATTTTCGATGTTATTGGGATCTATATCCAAAAACCGGCTAGAAGCTGACTGGCCTCCCCCCGTAAAGCCCCCGCGGGAGTTCGTGCTTGAATTAAAAGGTACCCCATCCACCACAAACAAGGGCTGATTGGAACCCGTAATGGACGAATAGCCCCGAATCACAATGTTGGTACCTGTTCCAGATACGCCTGAAGTCTGGGTGATGTTTACACCCGCCACTTTTCCTTGTAAGTACTCGTCCCACATCTGCCTGGGGACGATCCTCAATGAGCTTGGGAGCGATGGTCGCTACAGCATAACCCAAAGCGCGTTTCTCGCGCACAATTCCCTGGGCCGTAACTACCACCTCCTGTAAATTCTTGGTGTCAGAAGCCAATTGAACGTTCATGATAGAACGCCCGCCTACAGGTAGCTCCTGAGTAACCGTTCCCACAAAACTGAATACCAATATCGCATTGTCGGAGGGTAGTCCTATAGTGTAGGTTCCGTCCGAGTCCGTATTAGTACCCGCAGTAGTGCCTTTCACGACCACCGACACGCCGGGAAGGGGACTTCCATCCTCGGCGGCAGTGACCTTCCCGGTCACTTTTTTGTCTTGAGCATACGAATACACCCAAGCTGAGCACACCAAAAAGAGGCTCAACAGTAAATTTTTCCTCATGTACAATTTAGTTTTAGGTTAAGAAAATGTTAATCCTGTATGCAAATGTAATTAATCGAAAATACAATCCAAATCTTTGATATTAAATTTATTATACCAAATATTCTATATGTATATTCGAAGTTTAGAAGAATATAATTCCGATTAATTAATCATGCTGGAAGTTACAAATAGCAAAAAACGCCTTTCTGATAAATTGGCCGTAATTTGTTTGGCGACAGGTATACTTGAAGGGGCAATAATTAGCTAAGCAATAGTATGCTTACAGCCTATCTTATATTGGAATCATGCAATTACTCGTCATTTGCGAGGAGGCAAAAACGAGGCTTAAACGGCAAATTCAGGGATTGATTTTAAGGCTTCCCGCGCGTAGCGGTGGCCCAGCACAAAAAGTTCTCGGGCTTTGCGGAGATCGTACAGTGAATAGTCGCAGAGTTCGGGGGGTTCGATGAGCAGTTGACAGCGGTTAAACCGCTCTTTGGTCTTGGCGTGGACTGCTAGAATAAGGCTCCGGGCCACAATCTCCCGGGTGCTTTTGGGTGGGTTTTTGAGCTTAAAGGGATTACAGTGCACCCCGATGATGTAGTCGGCTTCGCCTTCCAGGGGTTCTACCGGCATATTGTTCAGTACCCCGCCGTCTACCAAATAGCGTTTCTGGTAAAGTATGGGCTCAAAAACTCCCGGCAAGCAACTGGAAGCCAGAATAGGACGCGCCAACTCGCCTTCTCTAAAGCAGACACTCTCACCGGCATGAACATCCGTAGCCGTCACGATGAGTGGAATTTTGAGCGCTTCAAAGGTATTTTCGGGTATGTATTTCCTGTACACTTCTTCCAGGCGGTCAATTCTGAAAAGGCCACTTCCGCCAAACGAGGGACGAACGTACCGGATAAAGTTGGTGCGGATGATGATTTCAAGTATTTCGTCGGGCGAGTAGCCATAGGCGAGCAATCCACCGGCAATGGCACCGGCGCTCGTTCCGCTGATAATGTGCGGCTGTGTCCCATGTTCATACAAGGCCTTCACCACACCCAGATGAGATAACGCGCGCGCACCACCCCCCGAAAGTACAAGTCCTATTTTCATATATATTTCACTTTTGAAGGAATTCAGACCCCTGTTTTCCTTACCACAATACGGCTCTATAACGAATGGAGGAACGGTATAGTTTAGAGGAATTCTGAAAGCGGTCCTCGCTCCCGGATCCGAATGCCCTTCTCTGTCATCTCTACTACGCCAGCCTCGTACACAGGATCGTGTTCAAAAATCAGGGTGTACTTTTCGGCTACCGCCCGCTGCAATACCGCCTCTTTTTCCTGCATGGTCAGCAGCGGCCGCACGTCGTAGGCCATGACCCAGGGAAGGGGTACATGGGCCGAAGAAGGCAACAGATCCGCCGCGTAAAGTAGTGTAGACTCCTTGTAGCGGATGAGGGGAAGCATCATTTGCTCGGTGTGGCCATCCACGTGGATAAAATCCATGGAATCAAAAGGCGATTGGCCCATTTGCAGAAATTGCAGCTGACCCGATTCCTGGATGGGTAGCAGGTTTTCTTTGAGAAACGAGGCCCGTTCCCGGGGGTTTGGCTCCATGGCCCATTGCCAGTGGGCGGCGTTGGACCAGTAGGTAGCGTTGGGAAAGGTAAGCCTGGGCCCCTGGCTTCGAGTTTATGACGGCTCCTCCTACGTGGTCGAAGTGCAGGTGGGTGAGTACTACATCCGTAATATCATCGGGCGCAAAACCTGCTCTCCGGATCGAACCCAGCAACGTATCGTCACCGTGCAGGTCGTAATGGCCAAAGAACCTGGCATCTTGCTTGTCGCCCAAACCGGTATCAATCAGAATCAACCGATCGCCATCTTCGACCAATAGGCAGCGCATGGCCCAGGTGCAGAGATTTTTTTCGTCGGCCGGGTTATGCTTGTTCCATAATGACTTGGGAACGACGCCGAACATAGCCCCTCCGTCCAATTTGAAAAAGCCGGTATTGATTGTATGTAGGTTCATGGAAATAGGAATGATAGTTCGTCAAAGAAGTTGTATCATGCGCAAGATAAACAAATCGTCAGTTTTATACCTGATCCTTTTAGTGCCTAATCCTAGCTCAATGAAACCTATTTTTCCGTTCCTCGTTCTTGGGTACGCCGTTGGTTTACTCTTTTCTACCGACCTTCAAGCCCAGTCGGGCCCCATTACCTACGTCAATACCCTGATCGGTACCGCTCCCGCCACTACCGAAAGTGCCCGAAGCCACAGCGAGGCAGGCAGCGAACTGAAAGGCCAGACTATCCCCGCCGTAAGTACCCCCTACGCCATGACGCAGTGGACGGCCCAAACCCGTGCTACCGAGGTCAAGTGCATAGCTCCTTACTACTACAATGACCCCGCCATACAGGGATTCAGGGGAACGCACTGGCTCAATGGCTCCTGCGTGCAGGACTATGGCACGGTAACTATTATGCCTCTGTCAGGTACCCTCAAAACACTACCCAGCGAGCGGGCGTCCCGTTATGAGCACAGCCGGGAGGTGAGTACGCCTGCCTACTACCAGGTACACCTCGACGACTACGGCATCCAGGCCGAACTCACTTCGACGCCCCGATCAGGGATGCTCCGGTTTGGCTTTGAAAAAGCCGACGAACAATTTATCCTGGTAGAACCCAACAGCGACGAAGGACAGGGATACGTGGAGATTTTTCCAGAGCGGGGCGAGATCGTAGGCTATAACCCCGTCCACCGGATATACCAGGGTTCGGGCGAAGCAGCCGGATTTAGCGGCTATTTTGTGATCCGCTTCGACCGCCCCTTTGTGCAGTCAGGAACCTGGAAAGGCAGTGCCATCAGAGCCGGTGCCACTATCCAACGCGGCGACAAACCAAACGAAAGCATAGGAGCATACGCGGGCTTTGGGCCCGGGGGGCAGACCGTTACCGTACGGATAGGCACTTCGTTTACCAGCCTGGAAGGGGCACGCCAGAATCTGGAAGCCGAGCTGGGCAAAAATAGCTTTGAAACCATACGGCGGAGCAACGAGGCACTCTGGAATACGGCTCTGGGAAAAATGGAGGTAAAAGGCAGTCAGGACGACAAAGTCCTTTTTTATAGCACTTTGTACCGCACCAAGCTTTCGCCTCGGCTCTTCTCGGATGTGGATGGCAGCTACCCATCGTTTGCCGGAGGCACACCCATCCAAAAGGCCGACGGCTTTGACTACTATTGCGATTTCAGCATGTGGGATACCTTCCGGGCTGCTATGCCGCTGCACATTCTCCTGGAACCCAGCAAGGTGGCCGATATGATGCAGTCACTGACCAAAAAAGCCGAACAGGGAGGCTGGATGCCGATTTTCCCCTGCTGGAACCAGTACACCGCCGCCATGATCGGCGACCACACCCTGAGCGTCATGGCCGATGCTTACGCAAAGGGAGTTCGTGGTTTTGACGTCCCTACGGCCTATACCTACCTGCGCAAGAATGCCTTTGACCCTAATCTTGACGAAAAAAGCTACAAAGCCGGAAAAGGCCGGCGGGCGCTGACTTCCTACCTCCGCTACGGGTACGTGCCCCTAGAAGACAACGTCATGGACGCTTTTCACAAGCGCGAACAAACCTCCCGCACGCTGGAATACGCCTACGACGATTATTGCCTATCCACCCTGGCCGAAGCGCTAGGACATACGGACGACGCAACCGCCCTGAAAAAGCGGGCGATGAATTACAAAAACGTCATTGACCCGGTGACGGGTTACGCCCGCGGTCGCCACGAAAACGGACAGTGGAGCACCCGGTTTGACCCCTTTGCGAAGCGCGCCAGTTTTATCACCGAAGGCTCTCCGGCGCAATACACGTTTTTTGTCCCGCAGGATGTGGCCGGCCTCATGGCCAGCACGGGGGGCAAAGACGCCTTTGTATCAAAACTTGACACGCTGTTTGATCAGGGCTACTACTGGCATGGCAACGAGCCCAACCATCAGATCGCCTACCTCTACGCCTGGGCCGGGCAACCCTGGAAAACCCAACGGCAGGTACGCAAAATAATCTACGAAGAGTATGCCCCTACCCCCGGAGGACTCAGCGGCAATGAGGATGGCGGGCAGATGTCGGCCTGGCTGGCGTTCAGTATGGCGGGCCTGTACCCCGTGTGTCCGGGATCACCCTACTACGTGTTGGGCAGCCCCGTATTTGAAGAAATTTCCATGAAGCAGGATAACGGCAAGTCTTTTCGAATCGTGTGCCGGGGCAATAGCGCCGATAGCCCCTATATCCAGTCGGCCAGGTTAAATGGCAAACCCTTTACCCGCACCTACCTCACCCATCAGGAGATAGTAGCCGGTGGTGAGCTGGTAGTGGTGATGGGTAAGACGCCCCACAAAACCTGGGGTACCGGGAAGCAGGATGCCCCCCCGTCGCTGTCTGCGCTAGCCGGCAAGTGAGCCGGGTACTTTACTACATAAAAAAATCGCAGCCGATTTCTGAACCGGCTGCGATTTTTTTTAAATGCTATCCTATCTTACAAAAGATCTCCCAAAATACCCGTAACGGATATCGTCAGGCTGGTTTGCGTATTGGCTTTCACCGAAATAGCGCTGGTACTGGCTCCGCCTCCCAGATTGAGCAGGGCATTTAGAGTTAGTTTTCCTGAGGCATCCTGCCGGTAGGTAGCCACGTGGAGTTCATAGTCGCCTTCGGGAATGAAAGCCGCCGTAAAGGTACCGTCCGCATTTACTTTGGCACTGGTAACGGCATTTTTGAACTTCACCTGACTTTCGCCCTGTCCTTTGGTTTCGGCGCTTTGGTTATAAGCACCCTTAGTGTACACGTAAGCTACCGCCTGGCCATTGGTAGAGGCATTGTAGTTGGTAAGCTTTCCGCTGATACTCCCGGCGTTTTCCTTTTTAACAAACCGTAGCGAGGACTGCAGCTCTCCTTTGGTAACGAAGGTATACTCGTTAGAGGCGCTAGCCTGCTCTTTTACGGCCTTTCTCAAATCAAAATCAACTACTACTTCTTTCGATCCTCCTTCGGGTACATCTACCTTAGGTCCGGAGATGTCCAGCTCGGTAGTAGCGCTACCCGATACGGTTAGCTTATTTTTGGAATTATCCTGCCGCAGTATATAGCAGCCAGGAGCATTGCCACTGGCGTCACGCTCGTGGTTGAGCACCAGGGTTAGCTTATCGAAAGACCCCGCCGACAAATCCCCCTCTCCCAAGGAGGCCGTTTTACCGCCCTGCAGCTCCAATACATTAACCGTTTTGGGGCCCTGAAAAGCATCCCACTTTTTACCATCTACCCGTACTTCGGTCACCGTTACAAACACACCTTTAACATTGGTCTCGTCAATCGGGGCATCGGTCAGCTCCACTTTCAGCTTCCCATTCTTACCCGTTGGATCAACAGTCTGGTCATCTTCTGTGCTGCAACTGCTCACCGCTACCACTCCCGCGAGGCACAAGGCTGCCCATTTCAATTTGTCAATCTTCATAAAAATGTAGTTTTAAGTTGGTACTAAATAAACCATGAAGTCATAGACTACATGTGTAGAGATTCGAGCATAAAACGGGGTTAGAGGACAATACAAAACGGTATACTCCCGAGGCCTCTCGGTCTTAGGGGAACGGAAAGGTAGGGGGTAATATTTTTTTGAAATGTAATTTTTGTGTGAAAGGTAAAGATTTGTGAATTAATTACTATGTTGATTATCAATTATTTGCACAAAAATTATTTTTGTAATATAATGATAAACAGCGATTTGCAATTTGTTCGAGGATCTGCCAACAAGCGTGTTTTTCCTGGTGTAAACAATACAAATAGGTACTAAAACCACCGCGGGCGGCAGTTTCGTAAAGAACTGCCGCCCGCGGTGGAGGGGTACTCGTGTGGTATGGTAGTAAGGCAAAGGCTAATGCACCACCAGATGCCGGATATAGCTGGCGGTGTGGGTCTCGAGGCGTATGATGTAGGGTGCCGGCGGTACCGTTCGCAAATCAAGTATCAGGCTGTGGGGAGAGGTAACCTGCATGGGTACACGTTGTATGCGTCCTGCCACATCAACCATCTCCACCATCTTCAATTCATCGCCCACAGTCCAGGTAAGCGTAGCCTCACTGGAAGCGGGGTTAGGGTAGAGCAGCACAGCGTTAGGTTCGGGTTCAACAGCTGTGATGGTTTCGCGAAATATAGGTACCACGGCGTAGTCTTGTCCCAACAAAATAGAACGAACGGCGGCTTCATCTACCTCGAACCAGTCGCGCAGCAAGCTGGCGTATACCTGTCGGAAGTCGTACTCCATTTTGATGTTGTTATTCACCAGGCCGGTCAGGTCAGGCGACGAACCATTCCACTGGGTTTTGATGCCACTGCCAAATACAAACTGCGGCGAGGCCCAGCCGTGGTCGGTACCCCGGCTGCCATTGGAAAGCGCCCTTCGGCCAAACTCCGAGAAGGTCATACCCACCACGCGGTCGTCCATTTTCAGTGATTTCAGGTCATCCAGAAATGCTTTCACCGCATCGCCTAGCTGCTTCATCAGATTGGCATGCGACCCGGTGGAGGTATCGTTTACATCTACTTGATTGGCGTGGGTATCAAACCCTCCGAGGGTTACGTAATACACCTTCGTCTGTAAGCCGCCATGAATCAGGCGGGCGACCAGTTTGAGCTGATCGGCCAGGCGGTTATTCGTAGGGTAGGTGGCTGAGTTGGCCCCCTTGCCGGCCGCTGTTTTGAGCTGATCGGCGTAGGCTACGGACAAGGTTTGCTGGCTACGGACAAAACTGACGTAGTCTTTGGCAATTTCATTCAAAGAAGGCGAAGGGGGGGCCGTGGGCTTTTCACCAATCAACCGGGCAAAGGTCTCGATATCCTGAATTGCCAGGGCTACCGACTGCTTGGGCCCCAAAAGTGCGGTGGAGGCTACGGCGCTGATCTGAATAGCCAGCGGATCGGGCATCTGGCTGTTGGGGTAGCCCGTTGGATAGGTAGAGTAGCGGTCCTGCAGGTAGCGCCCCAGCCAGCCCGACGCCACGGAGTTGGAATTGGCCGCTCCCTTAAACCAGATATCATTGGCCTGGAAGTGGGAAAAGCTGGGATTAGCATAGCCCACGTTTTCCACGATGGCCAGGCGGCCGTCGTTATAGAGGTTCTGAAAGCCCGTTAGCGAAGGGTGCAGGCCCGCCTGCTCCCGGTAGCGGAGCTTAAGTACCTTAGTATCAGCAATGGCTACATTGGATCGGATGCTCTTGTAACGTGCCATCTGATCCAGCGGGATCACGGTGTTGAGGCCGTCATTTCCCCCGTTGAGCTGAATCACCACCAGCACACGGTCGTTGACACCGGCCGTAGTAGAGAGAGCATTCAAAAAGGCCGAAGCTTCCTGGCCAAAAGCCCTGGCTCCCATCCCTTGCAACGTCCACGGCAATAGCGCTCCGAGGGTACTTGTTTTTAGAAAAGACCGTCTGTTTATCATGAATGTTGCGATTAACCTAATTGATACTCTGCCAGGCGAAGCATATACGATAGCAGGGATTGGAGCCGTTGCCGGGCGTTGATGTAAGCATCGTTGTTGGAGCGGTTGGCGGTGTAGGTATTCCAGATACCCGTCCATTCGTAGCGTGGGATTCCATCCAGAAAAGCTCCGTCAACCAGTTCGTCCAGTTGCTCTTGGGTGGGGTCAACCGCCATAAAGTGGGCCCACACTTCCTGAACCAGCACCAGCGGATCGCCCGGATTACTCACAAAGGATATCCACTCCACGAGGTCGGTCTTGATACCCTGATTGGGTACACTTTTGACCAGGTTATCGGTCAGTTCGCCCCGGAGGCCCAGGGTAGTACCGCTGATCCATATTTTGTAAAAGCCGGTATCGTAGTAAGGCCGCCAGCCAAACACCGTGGGTTGTTCCAGTACCTCCATCTCCATCAGCCGCGCCCGGCGAAGCAGGTTATTGGTGAGCGCGTCGTATACCTGACGGTCATTGCCCGGCTGAGGGGTATAGGCATCCAGACTCAGAAATGATCCCATCACGATATCGAGTGGCGAACGGATTTGGGATCCTCGCAAGCTTTTATCAAAAAAGTGGTCGCTAGTAAGCATCTGCTTGATCAACGGGCCCAGCTGGTAGTTCTTTCTGAACTCAGCAGCCAGGGGTTCGATGAAGTTTTTCTCTACCTCCGTACTGATGGTGCCGGTAAAGTACCAGCGATATAGTTTGCGGACGATAAACCGGGCCGATTCGGGATGGACCAGAATCATGTCGATCAAGGCGGTGAGTTCATCCTCTCCGGCATTGGTACCCACACCGGCATCAATGATCTTCTTTTGAAAAATATCCGAGAATTTTTTGGGGGCGGTATCGTGCAGGTTGGGGGAAAACTGAGAGTACACCTCTATTACGCGGTTATTTCGATAGTTGACAGCGCGCCAGCCGGTAAGGGCGCGGGCAGCTTCTTTTACATCCTCTTCGGTATAGTTGCCCCGGCCCAGGGCAAACAACTCCAATAGCTCACGGGCGTAGTTCTCGTTGGGCTTGCCCACCACATTTTCGTTGCCGTTCAGGTAGCGAAGCATGGAGGGGTCTTTGGTAATTTCCATCACGAACGTGCGGAAATTGCCCTGGGCGTTGCGGCGAAGGGTACCCAGGTAGGTATACAAAAACCGAACGTCCTGCACGACATCATTTTCAACCACAAAATGGTTTTGCCAGAAAAGCACCAGTTTTTCGGTAAATCCGCGGTTGGGATCCAGCATCAGGCCCAGCCACCATTGCTTCAGGAGGGCGCGCCGCTGATTATCCAGATTATTCTGTATCGTACCGTCTGTCTCGGGGGCGCCATACGCCAGGTTATGAAAAGTCTTGCCGGTAGGATCAGTAGGCTCGGGCGGGGGAGTCACTTTGGCTACCTCCTCATACAACTGAGTGGCTGTTTTGCCCACTAGTTTCTTGACCTGCCGGGGCGAAGCACCAAACGTAGCCCTACGCAGAAAATGAGCAACCTGTCCGGAATCAAGAAAAGATGAATTGGTAGTAGTCCAGGCCATAAGGTTTCCAGAAGATCAATAGAATGGATAATTTAATAAGAGCAGGGGATAATTGGACTTAGATACCGAAACGCAGATTCGGTTTAACCAAATTCTTCGAAAATTATAAAAAAATAAATAAATTAATATACTATTTGTCTCTTTGCTCAAAAGTATATTTTATGTGGGGTATCGATTTGGTAATTAATAGGTTACACTTGCTGTTTTTTATTCTAAAAGTGCCCCTCTGTACCAATTGTTCCAGGATCTGAATTGGACTCTAACCGAGGAGTCAGCGAATAAAAAACCTACCCTTCAACAAGATTCATTCGTCTTCTTCCAATCGCATGTCCTTACCTTTCTGTATTTTATAGAAACGAGGCAGGCATTGTCTCTTTTTGAACGCCTCCCCCCCCAAACTGACCGAAAACACCCCCGACCGCTTTTCGTTGCTACCTACCTTGCTTTGGTAATCTTTTGACCCTAAACCCTATTACCAATGCGCACAGTTCACAAGGGGTATTTCCCGCTTAGCATCCTGCTGCTGGGCCTGAGTGTGGCGTTATCATCCAACTCCTGCCATAACCCGTCGGGCAGTATCAGTACCATCAAATCCCCCGGCAAACCCAACATCGTTATTTTCTACATCGATGACCTGGGCTACGGCGATGTGGGCTATAATGGTGCCGTAGGTGTACAAACCCCAGCTATAGACCGACTGGCCAAAGAGGGCATCGTATTTACCGACGCCCACAGTACCTCGGCCACCTGCACGCCCTCACGCTACTCCATGCTGACGGGTCAGCACGCCTTCCGCAATAATGCGGCCATTTTGCAGGGCGATGCTCCGCTGCTGATCCAGCCGGGTAGCTATACCCTGCCGGCCATGTTGCAAAAAGCCGGGTACCGCACCGGTGTGGTGGGCAAGTGGCACCTGGGCCTGGGCAACGGGTCCATCGATTGGAACGGAGAGATAAAACCCGGACCGCTGGAAATCGGCTTTGATTACAGCTTCCTGCTACCCGCCACCGGCGACCGTGTACCCACGGTATACCTGGAAAACCACCGGGTGGTAAATGCGGATAAGAGTGCGCCGATTGTGGTCAACTACGAAATGAAACTCGGAGGCTACCCCAACGGCCTCGACAACCCCAATCTGCTGAGGCAATCAGCCGACAAACAGCATAGCAACACCATCGTGAACGGTATCAGCCGCATTGGCTACATGAAGGGCGGCGAATCGGCCCTATGGGTAGATGAGGAATTTCCGGATGTACTTACGGGTAAAGTGAAAGATTTTCTGGCCGTAGAGAGCAAGAAGCCTTTCTTCCTGTTTTTTTCCTACCACGACATTCATGTACCCCGCCTGCCCCATCCCCGTTTCAAAGGCAAAAGTACCATGGGCCCCCGCGGCGACGCCATTGCCCAGATGGACTGGATGACCGGCGAGGTGATCCGGGAACTGGAAAAACGCGGACTGGCCGAAAACACGCTGGTGATTTTCACAAGTGACAACGGACCCGTCCTGGACGACGGCTACGCCGACCAGGCCATGGAACTACTTGGTAGCCACAAACCCGCCGGTCCGCTACGGGGCGGAAAGTACAGTGCCTACGAAGCCGGCACGCGGGTACCTACCCTCGTTTACTGGCCCGGCAAAATCAAACCGGGTACCAGCGATGCCCTGGTAAGTCAGGTAGACCTATACGCTTCGCTGGCGGCGCTGGTGGGGCAATCCCTGGCCGACGATGAGGCGATTGACAGCCACAACCTACTGGCGACGTTTATGGATGATACCCGCCCCGGCCGTACCTACCTGCTGGAAGAATCCTATACAACCTCACTTCGGAAAGGCGACTGGAAGTACATCGAGCCTTTTCCGCAAGGCAAGCGCCTGCCTGATTTTATGAATGACAAGGGCGTGGAAGGAGGCTTTCAGCATTACGCACAGCTTTTCAACTTGTCTGATGATACGGGGGAAAAGCGTAACCTGAGCCAGGAAAATCCGGCTCTGGTCAGCAGCATGCAATCGGAAATAGAGCGGATTCGTAAAATGACCAAAAGGAACACAGTGCAGTAAGTATTTTGGACAAAAACACACTTTATCTGTATAGTATAATCCCAAAATTGTACCAATGAAGCACCTGATCTGTATCTTCCTGACTATTCTGTTCTCAGGCCTTGCTCCTAAGGCAGTGGGGCAGGCCGGCGCTACCGGTAGTCAGGAGGAGTTTGTGATTGACTACCTGGATGTCCGCAAGGGGCTGCTCAGCAATTTTGTCACCCGGACCATCAGTGACGACAACAACCTCAAATACTTCGCCACCGAGGGAGGGGTATCCAAGTACGACGGATACGGATTCAAGAGCTACCGTCCCGGTCAGGAATATCCCGAACTGGTCAGCGAAAACATTGAAACGCTATTCAAGGACAAGGACAACAACATCTGGATAGGGACCAAAAGCGGGGGACTGTCGGTGCTGGATATAAAAACCAACCGGATCAAGAGTTACAATGACATTCTGAAAACCCGAGACCAACGCCAGTTGCGGGTTATTTCCCTCAACCAGGACGCCCAGGGTAATGTATGGGTAGGTACATGGAGCAAAGGCGTCTTTGTGCTTGACATACAGGCCCGAAAGTTACTGGCCCGCTACCCCTCGGTCCAGCCGGTTTATAAAATCACTCGCGACGAGCACGATAACATCTGGTATATCACGGGCAGCACGCTGCACAAGTACGACCCTTCCGAAAAGCGCCTGTTCAGCTTTCCCACCAAACGTACCATGTACGATCTGGTACTGGACAAAACCCGCAACAAAATATGGATGGTGGGCAACGCCGGCCGAAAGGTATACCTCCAAAGTTTTCTGCTTGATACCCAAACCGTGCGGGAGGAACCACTCGCGCTGGAAGCGGCTTTTATAAAAAGTATCGTCCTGGACCAAAAAAACCGGCTTTGGCTGGGTAGCTGGGGCGACGGACTTTTTATCAGCGATCCGGCGGTCTCACGCTTTCAGAAAATCAATACCAACCCGCAAGGCAGCCCCTTCAACAATGTCAACTACTCCATGATCCTGGATATTGACATTGATCGGAACGGGATTGCCTGGTTGAGTACGGCCCACGGCGGCGTGCTCATTCTGTACCCCAACAAGGGCTTCAACCTCATTGCCGATTCTAAAAGCCGGTCCGATCTGGACCACAATACGATATCGATTTTCAAAAGCAAACGGGGTGATCTTCTCATCGGTAGTCTAACCGAAGGGCTATACCGCCGAATCAGCGGGGGCGGAATGGAAAAAATCCCTCAGATTGCCAATACGCGCATCAATACGATTTACGAAAAAGGAAACACGCTCTTCGTCGGTACCAATCAGGGTATCTACCTCATAAAAGATGGAAATTTTGCGAACGCCTTTCAGGCTTTTAAGAGCGACAAAATTACGGCCATTCACGTCGATAGTCAGGATAATCTCTGGATAGGCACCCAGCAGAAAGGTCTGAAAATGACCCACTACCCGGACGACCCCCGGCTGGAAAAATGCAGGGTGTACTCCGAAGAGCAAAAGGGAAGTTATTTTCTGGAAAATAACCGGATCAACCAGATTAAAGAAGATCAGCAGGGTAGTATCTGGCTGGCTACCTATTCCGGTCTGAACCTCCTCAACAAAACTACGGGAGGCTTTGTACCTCATCACCAGTTGCTAACCGAAAAACTCCCGAGTGTAATCATTAACGCACTGTATTTCAAAGGAAACACCCTTTACCTGGCTACCCCCCTGGGCTTTGCGGAATTAGGCTTGCGGAATAAAAAACTGACTCTGAATGCCCTGTACAATGCCCGAAACGGGCTGACCAACGACTTTATCTGTTCCATTGAAGAAGACAAAACCGGACAATTCTGGTTGAGCACCACTACTTCCATCACCCGCTTCAACCCTACCACCAAAGGTTTCGTCAACTACGACCGCGAAGACGGCGTCCTGATTAACTCTTTCCACATCGCATCATCTTTCAGGGATGCTGACGGAGAATTGTTTTTCGGGGGAGCTAACGGCGTCATCCGGTTCAGACCCAGTGAAATAAGCCGCACTTTTCCCATACCCCAGGTGGTATGGACCAAACTGATGGTGAACAATCAGGCGATTGAAGCGGGGGAAGAAATCAACGGCGAGGTGGTACTTACCCGCAACATTCAGTACACCGATCAGATCGAACTTAGCTACCGGCAGAACCACCTTTCGCTGAGCTTTGCCGCCAATGATTTCTTTGGGGCCGACAACATCACCTACCACTACAAGCTCCGGGGGTTTCAGGATCGGTGGGTCAACCTGAGCGGTAAAAATGAAATCAACTTCACGGGTTTGGGGCCGGGTACCTACGAGCTATTGGTAAAGGCCAGCCGCAACAACCAGGACTGGAGCCCCGTAAAGCAGCTGAGTATTGTGGTGGGTGTTCCGCCCTGGCTCACCTGGTATGCATTCGTGTTTTACTTCGGCCTGCTGGTGGGAGTATTGTTATTGGTGAGGCATATATCGGTTCGGCAGGCCCGGCTGAAAGCCGACCTGCGCATTGTGCAGATCGAAAAGGAAAAAGAACACGCGCTGAACGAAGCCAAGATCAATTTCTTCACCAATATTTCCCACGAGTTTCGTACCCCCCTGACGCTGATCATGAGTCCGGTGGCCGAAATACTGGACGACCTTAGCCTCAACGGCAGCCTTCGCGAAAAAATGGTGCTCGTGGAGTCCAACGCCAAGCGTATGCTCAACCTCATCAACCAATTGCTCGACTTCCGCAAGTCGGAGCACGGGCTTCTGAAACTGAACCGGGTACACAGTGATTTTATCAACTTTGCCAAGGAGGTGTTCCTGAGTTTTCAGACCATGGCCCGCCACAAAAATATTACCTATGCCTTTGAAACGGACCTCGAAGAAGCCCCGATAGAATTTGACCGCGATCAGATGGAGATTGTGCTGTGCAACCTCCTGTCCAATGCCTTCAAGTACACCCCGGAGGGGGGTACCATTCAGTTTCGGGTGTATCAACGTGACAGTTGGCTGGGTATTGATGTGGAAGACAACGGCATCGGACTTTCGGAGGAAAGCATGCGGAATATCTTCAACCGGTTTTACCAGGTTCAAAATGCCCAAACGGCCAAAATGGTAGGCAGTGGCATTGGGTTGGCTTTTTCTAAAAATATTGTAGAACTGCACGAAGGAGAAATAAGCGTCAGAAGTGAGCCGGAAAAGGGAACTTGCTTCACGGTATTGCTCCATGCCGAGGGGTTCGGGGTATCCGCCGTTCAGGAAGATCAGGAAGTAGCCGAAATGGCCCCTGGAAATTCTCTCTGGAAAGAGAGCGCTTCACTGGACATCGGTCAGCAGCACAAGAAGGAAACCTTACTGGTGGTAGACGACAACGAGGATATCAGAGCCTACCTCCACTCGCTGTTAAAGGACGATTTCAATATTCTGGAAGCCGAAAACGGACTGGCCGCCCTAACCCTCGCCAACCGCGAGCTTCCCGACCTGATCATCAGCGATGTGATGATGCCCGAAATGGACGGGATTTCCTTTTGCCAGGAAATAAAGCAGCAGATTGCCACTTCACACATCCCGGTGATTCTGCTCACGGCCCGCTCGTCGGTGGTGTACGAAGTCAGCGGTCTGCAAACCGGGGCTGACGATTACATCACCAAGCCTTTCAACCCGGTGATTGTAAAAACCAGAATTCACAACATTCTGGAAAACCGAAAAAAACTACGGGAGTACTACTATAACAGGGTACGGTTCGAGCCGGATACCCAGCTGGTCAGCGAGGTGGATCTCGACGCCGTATTTATTGACAAGGCTATCAAACTGGTTAACGAAAATCTGCATAATGAAGATTTTGGCATAGAGGTCATGGTAGAGCATCTGTTCATGAGCCAGTCGACCCTGTACCGCAAAATCAAATCCCTGACGGGCCTCTCTCTTACTGGATTTATCCGTTCAGTCAAACTCAAAAAAGCGGCCCAGCTCATTCTTCAGAATGACGATAAACTGAGTCACGTGGCCTACGAAGTAGGGCTTCAACGATTACAAGCATTTTCGCAAGTCCTTCCAGCAGCAGTTTGGCTGCCTGCCTTCCGACTACCGGGCCAAAATTCTCGAAGGATCGACCTCCTGAGGTTTATTTGTCTCCTCAATTGTTCCAAGAAAATAGTAAAAACCGCCTCTGAGGGCGGTTTTTACATAATTGAATGATTTCACCTTCTGAATGCAGAGAATGCCCCCCGGCCTTAAATGGATAGTTGTGAAATTTGACTAATTAATTGCACTAAGGTCATTCACAATAAACCTAATCCTTTACTATGCATTCCAATTGTACACCTTTACTACAAAAAGGAACAACGGGATACCCCAGCGGTGTGGGCACTACTCCTGCTACTGTTGGCGGGAGTAGCGCTGCTACCCACCCCCCAAGTTCTCGCTCAGTCACCCCTGAAAGTTACCGGCACCGTTGTATCCGGAGCCAATGGCGAAAGCATCCCCGGAGTATCCATTACCGTCAAAGGCACCACCGCGGGTACCGTCACCGGGGCCGATGGCAGCTTTTCCCTTACGGTACCTTCCCGCCAGTCGGTGCTGGTATTTAGCAATATTGGCTATAACTCCCAGGAGATACCAGTTGGCAGTCAAACCGACATAAACGTTACCTTACAGGAGGACGTAGCCCTGCTGAGTGAAGTGGTGGTGGTGGGCTACGGCGAGCAAAAGAAAATCAACCTGACCGGGGCCGTGGAGACCATCCGGTTTGACGACGCCGTCAACATTCCGGTTACCAACTCCTCCCAGATGATGTACGGCCGCTTCTCGGGCGTGCAGCTTACGCAATCCAGCGGTTTGCCGGGCGCGGATGGCTCCTCCATCAACATCCGGGGCATCGGTACCTTTGGCAACAGCAGTCCGCTGGTGGTCATTGACAATATTCAATACAATGGCCTGACCGAGTTCAACAACCTGGCTCCTTCCGACATCGAGAGCATTTCGGTGCTGAAAGACGCCTCGGCCTCGGCCATCTACGGGGCCCGGGGAGCCAACGGGGTCATTGTGGTAACCACCAAGAAAGGCACCAAAGGCAAACTGACCGTAGACTACAACGCCTACACCGGTTTCCAGCGGGTCACGGTAGTGCCCGAGTACCTCGATGCCGTCAACTATGCCATCCTTCGCAACGAGCGCGACCGCAATACCAACGGCGCCAATGCCCCGCTACGGTACTCCGAGTCGGTTATTCAGGCCATTCGTGATGGCTCAAATCCCGACCAATACGCCAATACCAACTGGGCCCGCGAAACCCTGCGCGACGCCCCAATTCAGAATCACTACCTGTCCTTTTCCGGTGGCTCAGACAACCTAACCTACCGGGTGTCGCTGGGCTACCTCAACCAGCAGGCCATTGTACGCGGTAAATTCAAGTCCGACCGCTACACGCTGGGGCTCAACCTCAGTACCAAAGCCAGCCAATGGCTCACGATCAGTAACGTCACCAATGCCTATTGGTCCAAATTCCGCGGGCCATCGGGTGGCGCGGGAGCCATTACCGGCGAAACGGGCATCATCAATCAGTTCCAGCGCTCATCTCCCACCATTCCGGCCTACTACGCCAACGGCGAGTTTGGTATTGTGGATGGGGCGTACCAGAATGTCAACTTCTCCTACCCCGCCACCAACGCCCTGCAAACGGGTGTGCGGGGCGACAACGAGCAGGACAATATCAACATAAGCGAGCGGATCGGGCTTTCGGCCAAAATCGCCAAAGGACTCACATTCGAAACCAGCGGAAGTCTGGTGCTGAATTTTCAGAACACCTCCGACTTTACCCCCACCCTCACCACCCGCGACTACGCCGGTAACATTGTGAACCAGGGCCTGCTCAATTCCCTGAACAATGACCTGAACTTTAACTACCGTCTGCTGAACGAAAACATCCTTCGCTACGCTACCAGCTGGAACCAAACCCATAACCTGCAATTGATGGCGGGCCATTCGGTTATTTATGACAAAGACGATGGGTTCTCAGGTTCGTTACAAGGCTTTCCTTCCGATAACATCCAGGAATTTAACGGCGGTGGGGTCATCAATCCTTCCGTGAGTGGCGCTGCCTCCGAGGTAGCCTGGCAGTCATTTTTTGGTCGGGTCAACTACAACTACAAGGAAAAGTACCTGCTGGAACTGAACCTGCGTCGCGACGGCTCCTCGAAATTTGGCCCCAGCAAGCGCTACGGCAACTTCCCCTCGGTATCGGCCGGCTGGAACATCGCCCGCGAATCGTTTATGCGTGATGTGCAGTGGGTTTCTAATTTCAAAATCCGGTCGAGCTGGGGAATCAGCGGCAACGACCGCATCGGCAACTACATCTACGAGCAAACCTACAACACCGGCCTGGACTACGTACTCGGCAACGATGTGGTAGTTGGGGGCGTCGCGTTGACGAGCCTGGCCAACCCCAATATTACCTGGGAAACCATCCGGCAATTTAACCTGGGTCTGGATCTCGAACTTTTCCAGAACCGCCTGTACTTCTCGGCCGACTATTTTCGCCGCAATAGCACCGACATCCTGTACACCAACTTCCCGGTTCCCAACTCCCTGGGCGTAACCAACCTGGCCGCGCAAAATGCCGCCGGCATGCTAAATAAAGGCCTGGAACTGACCACCAACTATTCCGAAACCTTTGGTGGTGTAAAAGTAAACCTGGGTGCCAACGTGACCCGCATGGCCAATAATCAGGTAACGAGCCTCGGGCCCGGCGGAGAAGAAACCATCAGCGGCAATAGCATTATCCGCATCGGACAGCCCTTCAATGCTTACTACGGATACCAGGCACTGGGCGTTTTCCAGACCAAGGAAGAAGTGGCCGGTGCGCCCGTGCAGTTTGGCAGCCCGCTCACCGCGCCGGGGGACCTACGCTACGCCGATGTGTCGGGGGCAGACGGACAGCCCGACGGCAAGGTTGACGCTTTTGACCGGGTAGTCATTGGCAACCCTTTCCCGAAACTGATTTACAATTTCAACGCCAATCTGGAATACCGTGGCTTTGACTTTACGATCCTGTTTCAGGGATTAGACCGTGTAGATCGTATCCTCAGCGGCAACGGACAACTCCCCATGGCCGACGAGCGCAACAATGCCCTATCCTACTGGATCAACCGCTGGACACCCGAGAATCCGTCCACGGAACTACCCCGCTTGGGTGGTGTCAACAACACCGTGTTCTCGTCATTTTACGTGGAAGATGCCTCCTTTCTTCGCCTGAAAAACCTGGAACTGGGCTATACCCTGCCGGTGAAACTCAGCGGCAAGGCGGGTATCAGAAAGCTACGGGTTTTTGTGAGCGGACAGAACCTGGCCACCTTCACCAAACTCAAAAACTTTGACCCCGAGCGGACTTCCGGAGGCAACACCGACCGCCTGACTCCCCTATACAAAATTTACAGCCTCGGCCTAAACCTCAAATTTTAACTCCATGAAAAAGATCTTATGCATTCTTCCTCTGCTGCTATTTTTCAGCTGTAACGAAGATTTCCTCGACCGGGGCTCACTGACCCAACTCGCCGAAGGCAATTTCTGGCAAAATGAAAAAGACGCCCAACTCGGCATCAACGGAGTATACGAAGTACTCCAGTCCCGGGTGCTGTACAGCGGCAACCTGAACGGTACGGCCGGTCTGCCCCAGCACGACAGCTTCGCCGACAATACCTTCAACAACTACAAGTTTGAAGGTCCCGGTAATTTTGTGGAGGCCCGCGCCGATCCCTCCACCAGTTTTTTCAATGACTTCTGGACGGCCAACTACCGGGGCATCGCTCGTGCCAACAATGCCATCGCGAACATTGAGCGAATCCCCGACGCCAATATCAGCGCCGAAAACAAGGCCCTGTACCTGGGACAGGCACGCTTTCTAAGGGGGCTTTTCTACATGAATCTGGCGATTCACTTCGAGGACGTACCCCTTATTTTGGAGGTGCAGTCTTTGGAAGAAGCCTATGTGCCCAAAAATACCTACAAGGAAGTGTCCGACCAGATCATCGCCGATTTGAAATTCGCCAGTGAATCGCTGCCGGTTACCTACCCCGCCACGCTGTACGGCTACGCTACCAAAGGAGCGGCCCTATCGCTGCTGGCCCGGTTTCAGTTGTACAATAAAAACTACCAGGAGGTAGTACCCTCACCAGCCAGGTGATGACCCTGGGGTACACCCTGAATAGCAGTTACGAGCAGTTGTTTTCGCTGGCAGGTGAAAAGTCCAAGGAAATCGTGTTCGCCGTTCGTTTTCTGCAGGATCAGTCCGATAACGGCGAGACTTTCTCCGCCACCTTTGCGGGTATCCCCAAAGTCAATGTGCAGCCTATGCGTAATCTGGTCAATGACTACTATGCTACCGATGGCTTGCCTATCACTAAATCGCCCCTGTACAAGGCTGCTACTCCCAAAGTCAACCGGGATCCCCGCCTGGCAGCTTCGGTGTACTTCAAAGACGACATCTTCCTGACTGATCTGAACCGCACCTTCACCGGCAATACGGCCACTACCTTTGGTCTGAAAAAATACGTTCGCAACAGTGCCTCGGCCAGCGGCATTGGGGTGGGTTCGCCGGGTGGTCAGGATTTCTACGTCATCCGTTATGCCGATGTGCTGCTGATGCGCGCCGAAGCGCTGGTAGAAACCAATCAGCTTGCCGAAGTATACGCCCTGGTGAATCAGGTACGGGCACGGGTAAAAATGCCAAAGGTAGAAGATGCCGAGGGTACCGGCCTGACCCAGGCTCAACTCCGCGCCATCGTGCGTCACGAACGGAGAGTAGAGTTAGCCTTTGAGGGACTTCGCTTTTTTGACGTTAAAAGATGGGGCGAAGTAGAGGCCGCCTACAAGCGGGCAACCGACGATAAAGTAGGCCCCTACAAACCCGTTTATCGGGGACGTATGTCGGAGGTATTTCCGATTCCACAATCAGAAATAGATGCCAACAAAAATCTGGTGCAGAACCCGGCGTGGAATTGATAAAAATTTAGTTAACCTGCTTTTATCTGTAGTACCCTCCCCTTTGTTTTTAGCTTACCTGTGTAAACGGATAAGCTAAGAATAGAGGGGTTTATCAATAAACCCAATGAAAAAAACCTTCTTTTTAGCCTTAGCTGGCTGCCTGTATTTTTTGGGGAATGGTAACTCCATCCAAACTTCACTAGCACCCAAAGTGCAGCCTCCCAATATCATCGTGATCCTGACGGACGATCAGGGCTATGCCGATGTGGGGTTTCATGGTAGTAAAGACATCCGTACCCCCAACATCGACCGGATCGCCAAAAACGGGGTGGTGTGTACCGAGGGCTACGTATCCTACGCCGTGTGCGGGCCCAGCCGGGCGGGGCTGCTCACGGGGCGCTACCAGGATCGGTTCGGGTTTGGGCGCAATCCACTCATGGCCCCCAATGACCCCGGCATGGGCTTGCCTACCTCCGAAGAAACCATAGCCGACCTCCTCAAAAAGGCCAACTATTCCACGGCTGTCATGGGCAAATGGCACATGGGCGCCCACCCTACCCTGCACCCCAACCGACGCGGGTTTGATGAATTCTACGGCTTTCTTAGCGGCGGGCACCAGTACTTTCCCGAGAACTTGACGCTCAAAGACCTTTCGGAAGTGAAAGCCCAGTTTGACGCCTACAAGACCAAATTGATGCACAATACCAAACGGGTGGAAGAGAAAGAGTACCTCACGGACGCCCTCTCGCGGGAAGCGCTACGCTACATCCGGGACCAGCAAAACAAGCCCTTCTTCCTGTACCTGGCCTACAACGCCCCCCACGCACCTTTGCAGGCTACCGAGAAGTACCTGAGTCGGTTTGAAGACATCAAAGATCCCCGCCGCCGCACCTACGCAGCCATGATCAGCGCCGTGGACGATGGCGTAGGCGGTATCCTCAACCTGCTGGAAGAGCTGAAACTGGATAAGAACACGATCGTATTTTTCCTGTCGGACAACGGCGGCCCGACGCCCGATAACGCATCCAGCAATGCTCCGCTCCGGGGCAAGAAAGGTGATTTCTTCGAGGGTGGGATCCGGGTACCTTTCGCGGTGCAATGGCCTGGTAAAATACCGGCCGGCACGCGCTACAATAATCCGGTTATTTCCCTGGATATTTTCGCTACGGCGGCGGTCCTGGCGGATGTGAAGCCCAAAAATGAGCTGGACGGCGTCAACCTAATGCCTTTCCTGACCGGGCAGAACAAGGGTTTTCCCCACGACTACCTCTACTGGCGCAATTTCGACCAGCAAAGGCTGGCGGTACGATCCAAAAACGAAAAGATGATTACCCAGCCTAACACCGATTTTCTGTTCCAGATCAAAGCCGATACCGGAGAAAAGAATAATCTGGCCGAAAAGGATAGCAAAACCCTGAACGGACTAAAATCCAAAGCCATCCAGTGGAACAAGAAACTCATGGACCCGACTTTCCTCGGTCTACTACAAGACAAAGAATACAGCCAATCCCACCCCAACCGCTATCAGGTGGTAGAGGATTTCTGAGCGCATTTTTGAACCACACTTTTCTGTACCCCCCATGAGGACTACACCTATCATTGTTTATATTCTCTTTTTCGGCCTGCTCCCTGGCCTCATTCAAAGCGCCCTGGCGACCGACTACTACGTACACCCTACGTTGGGAAAAGATACCTACGACGGTAAATCAAAGTCGGCCCCTTTCCAGAGTTTAGCCAAAGCCAGTAGTACGCCCCTCCAACCCGGCGACCGCCTGCTGCTGGCCGACGGACAAACCTTTGTGGGTAGCCTGCGGGCCATTGGCTGGACCGGCACAAACAACGAGCCAATCGTCATAGAAACCATCAGCTGGCAAAATAAAGCCGACTTCCAGCCCGCGCTGATTGACGCCAAAAACCTGGCAGAAGGGGTACTGCTGATGGATTGCAGCCACGTGTACCTGCGCAACGTATCCATTACCGCCAACGGCTACACCACCCTCGATCCCAAACAACTCATGCGCGTGGGGGTACTTGTTACTACCGCCAAAGCAAAGAAGATGGTGGATATCCGCCTGGAAAAACTACGTATCTCGGAAGTCTATTTTGAAAATCCCGGCGTTAAGAGAACCGCCGAGGAGGTAAAATCCGCCAACGGTACCCAGAAATACGGCTGGGGTATCCGGCTCATCAACCAGCAGGAAAACATGGTGATGGAAGATATACGGATCACCAACTGTGTGATCGAAAATGTGAGTCATACGGGGATCAAACTCACCGGCAAAAACCAGAATATTCAGCGGGTAGAAATAGCCGACAACAAAGTTCTGAAAGCCGGTGGCCCCGGCATCCAGATGTCCGGGGTCAAATTTGTGCACGTGACGGGGAATGAAGTAAAGTACTCCGGCAGCACCGACGATGGCCGCAAATGGGGGCGCGGCAGTGGCCTCTGGACCTGGGGTGCTTCGCATGTTTTGATTGAGAAAAATAGCTTCATGTACGCCAACGGACCCGGCGATTCCGCCGGCGCCCACATTGACTTTAACTGCGACAACGTGGTGATGCAGTACAATTTTTCGGCCCACAACGCCGGGGGTTTCTGCGAGATTCTGGGCAACAACTACAACTGCGCCTACCGCTACAACATCAGCGTGGATGACGGCCAGCGGGTAAAGGGCGAAAACGGGGCTTTTCAGGAAGGAAAAATTTTCTGGCTCAGCGGCTACCAGGGTAATGAACGGGAGCGTAAGGGACCCATCAACACCTATTTTTACAACAACACCATCTATACCAGTCCCGGCAAGGTGGCCCGCATGGCTATCGACAACCGCTCGCAAGGCGTACTGATCGCCAATAATATTTTTTACATTCAGGGTGACAGCAAGGTTGTGCAGGGCGACCAGTACAAGCCTGACAATGGCGAAGGCTCCGGACTCGAACGGGTACTTTTCACTAATAATTTATACCTGAAAGCCAACAACTGGCCCAAGGAATCCATCATTCAGGACCGGGCCGCGCGGGTAGGCGATCCCCGGTTCGCCAGTCCCGGTGGCCTGACGCCTACCGATTACCTGCCCGGAAACAACCCGTTGGTACAAGCCCAAGGCATCGCCATTCCTTTGCTGGAAGGAGACGAGTTTGGTCTGATGCGGGGGTTGAAAATGAACAAAGACATTCTGGGTAATCCGGTACCCGAAACGCCGGGTTTGGGGGCCATTGAAGTGAAGGAATAGGGGACGTCAAGAGACTAGTACGTTGAAAAAAATGAAGGTGAAGGACACTCAGTGCTCCAACTCACCTTCATTTCTCCGCGTCTTCCATGTGTGTAGGTACGGCTAATATGTCTTCCCCCAGGGCATCTTCTATCCGTACTATCGTCTTCAATTCCATATTATGCGTACCACTCAGCCACTTGCTGATTTCGGACTCGGATTTGTGCATGGCCACCGCCAAATCTTTTTGACTCATCCCCTTTTGTTGCAGTACAGCCTGGATACGATCCGCAACATCCAGCATTTTGGCCACCATGCGCCGGGTTCGGGGAGGTGTACGGTCTGCTATTCGGTCAAATGCATCCATAGTTTTTACCAGTTTAATCAATAAGCTCTAACATTTCTACATTCGTAATCTCTTTTCCATTCAAAACAAGTTCACCTTTATTCATCAGGCGGATCAACTGCCCCGCCATCTTGTTGGCAAACCTGAACTTCGTCAACAAATTCGGGCTTTCCTGAACAGTTCTACTGGTTTTCAAATCACCATTCACAAGAACAACAACCTGCTCGCTCAATCGAATGCAGTATAGTCTTAATCTGCAAAAATCGTCACCAAGTTCAGCCATAATCCGGGCGGGAGGCGGCAAGGCATCAGCATCGTTTTCAAAACGAAAGTAGCGAGCTTTTGCACCCCGATTTTGTCCAATCTCCACGATCCATGATACGAGCAAGTCCAAATCATTGGCTACCTGTATGTTTCCTTCAAAACGGCTAAAAAAGTCATCAGTCTCCGACCTGGATTTTCCCTCTACCCAAAGTGTATAGTAATTTACTTTATCGAACGCTTTAAAAAGCTGAATCGTTACAAATTTCTTCACTTTTAAGTTAAGTTGAAAACAAAGATAGGAAGCAATAGTGAATAAGAAAGGAATCGTCCCACTATTCGGTGAGACGGCCCCTTTCTTTCTTTCAGGCAAACTTATTCAAGCTACCTCACAATCAACTTCCGCGTCTGCTGCTGGGTTTCGTTCTGAATCTGAATCAGGTACATACCCGTGGGCAGCGATGGAGACAAACGGATGGTCTTGCCCGCCGAAGGCTCCTGCATTTCGGTATAGCGGGCTCTACCGTTCAGATCGAGGATATTCAGGCGGCTTTCGCGCTCTGATGCCGGTACCCTGATCAGAAACGATTCATTGGCTGCTACCGGGTTGGGATAGACCTCAAAAGCATTGACATTTGCTTCTACATCACCCGCTCCAGCTGCCATAACACGTGCCGAAGAAGATACTTTGGCAATGTTAATCTTATCCATAATTGGGGACTGCTGGGTAGTATTGCCGATCGCGTAGGGTCGCAATTCGATGGTATTTACACCTGCATTGAGGGGAATATCCACGGTATATATAGCCGGTGACCCTGGCACAGCCTCAAAACACCAGTTTCCGGAAATAGCCACTTCGTGGACGGTTGGCGTACCTCCGTTTACTATCAACCGGAATCTCCTGACAACTTTGCTAAAATAGTGGACAGACAATTTATACACACCGGCTTCATCGGTAACCACTTCTTCGAAACGTATCCCGTTTGCAAAAATATTATTCATATTCACAATCATCCCATTGGATGAAGTGGTACAATTAACCGAAGCCGGGTTGCCCAAAAGAGTGGCGTTCTCCGCCTCATAATCAGGGATAAAAATCGACTTGACAACATTGGGGTCCTCATCCGCCGGATTTCGACCCACGCTGCTTACCGCGATTCTGTCCAGTTTGGCACCCGCATTTGGCGTAAGCTACGGTGATCGTGTGGGTACCCGCCGTCAGGAAGTAAGCAAAGCTGCGGTCTTCTCCTCCCTGACTGTAATGAAACTTTTTCCAATACCAGTCGAACAAATCGTTGCTCAGATTGGCCCAGAGGCGAAAGGGCTCATTGTCCACCTTAATCCAGTAGGCATCGCCCGCACTGCCCTTAGACTGTATTTTCCCCCAGATGTCGTAGTGGTCGGTTTGATCAACCGTTACTTCAAAAACTACCTGTCCGGCGGCATCGGGAGCGGCACCCATCGAGCCTGCGGCTGATTCAATGTATTGCCCATTGCCTGCCTTGGGAGCTGAATTAATTGTCCAGCTGGCACCCATGGAGGTACCTGCTTCTGCTTCCATGAAGTAGGTTACGTCCGTTTGCACCAATCCCCAGGGTTGCGCGGCTGGTGTACAGGTACCTGCGGGCTGTGGCGCAAGCCTGACTGCGGCGCTGCTGCTCGTGAACACGACCTGATCCAGTGCAATGACTTCGTTGGGAAATTCCAGCGTCAGGCGGTGTTTCCCTTCTTTTAAGTCGTAAAAGCGGGGGATCTTGTACCAGCCAAGGGCCGAAGCAGGGATCCCCCCTACCGTCGTAAATTCACCTCCATCCAGCTTAATTTTCAGGGCCCCGTTACCCGCCAAACGGGCTCGTATCCACAAGCGGTACGACTCAGGTTGATCCAGGTCAAAATCGAAGTGCACCTGCTTTGCAATATCTGACGCACCCGCTTTGCTGGCATTGCCCTGAATGATGAAATGATTTGACGCTTCTGTGTCCGACTTTATGTCCCACTGACTGCCGGGATACTGCGCGCATTCTGCCTCAAAAGCTCGTATTCTTGGCGGGCGTCTCTTCCCAAAGCTCATCCATCCCATTCAGGTTGCTCGAATTGATGTAAGTAGGCTCAGGAACAGAAGGCGAAGAGATATGATTGAGATAAATTTGACCAATATTCGTCAAATTTCCGTTTTCGTCGAAGTAATTGGCACTAGCTACGTCGGTCGATCCATACTGCGGATTGGGCTGAAAATAGGCGTAGCGCTCCACGTAGTCGAGTTGCTCGAGATACGGCAGGGCTAGTTTCAAAAATTCGGCCTGTACTGAATTGTCGCGGTTAGGGTTGGCATTAAACTCCGTGATCCAGATCGGCAGTTGGTAGTCGTCATGTACCCGTTGCAGGTACGCCTTAAACCGGTTGAAAACCTGCTGAGGATCCGCAAAGGGGGAGTTTTGCGGGCTGCTGCCCCAGTCGTACCAATGCACGGCCACAAAGTCAAACCGGACGTCTTTGGCTTTGGCAATTTCTTTAAAATCTTTTAGCCAGGTGGTAGGGCCGTTTTCGCGGGGAGCGGGAGTACCCAGCCGCATACCGGTACGCATGTTGTTTTCAAAATAAGCAACGGCCGTTGCCGGATCACAGAGGTTGTTATATTGTCCCGACTGATCGCTGCAATTGTCCGACTCGTTGAAGCCCAGCAGGTGATTGACCTGGTACTTGGCAATGATGCCGTTCAGGCTGGCGTCCGACGTAGCGCCGGCGCCCCAGGTCATGGGCACATACTCATCGTTGGCTTTGGAGCTATTGGTAGCCGACCAGCTGTAAAACCAGCCCGCATCCAGTCCGTTGATAAGGCCGCCGGTCCCTTTCTTGGTCACCCAGTTCCAGGGCAGTACCCGGATAAAACTCACGTTGCCACGCAGCGCCGCGGGCATCGCTTCGATGATCAGATCTTCTTCCGAGGCGATGTACACCTTGCTTTTGCTGGTACCATTTTCTTCCACGGCGAAGGTAGCCATGTAGCCCCGCTTCAACAGAAACGACTGCGTGGCATTGTCCATGGAATTGGGGATAGTTGCTCCCGCGTAGACGGTGCTTTCGGCCAACCCGGCACGGTTACCGTTGAGGCCGGTGCCACTATAAATTTCGAGTGGATGGTACTCAGAGGATATGGCCCGAACGATGGCCCCGCGCTGGTAGTACTGGTTGATACGGAAGTTTTGCATATATATACCGGCAGCATCCATTACCCCAATAGCCCCCAGACGCTGCGCCACCAACTGGTCGGGCGTAGTGGCCTGGAAGCGCACCCAGGATTCGGCATCCAGCAGATTAATAGTTGCGCCTGCACCAAGGCCATCATTCATGGCAAAATAGGCATCAGTCTCATAATCAAGAGACAAAATGCCATTGATCAGGTGATTCTGAAAACGGAGCGTACTCCCCTCGGCGGTAATCCCTATTTGCGCACATTCAAACACCACATCGCCGCCAATATCCAGGGAAGCCTCGTCGATATACAGATTGTACTCGATCGGCTTTCCGGGATCCAGCTCACCGGATTTGGGGTGCTTGTCTTTTTCTAAATCCGGATCCACTACACAAATCTGGTATTCCTTTTTACCTTCCGGACTCAGGCAATAGAGTTTTTCTTTTTTGGGTTTCTTTTCTTTTCCATTCTTGGGCTCTTTTTTCTCTCTTTGGGTGGCTTACTTACCCACTTGGCTTCATCGCCTTCCCGCCAGTTGTTTTCATTGAAGAAGTCGTTATTAGCCTCACCGGTCCAGTAGAGGTACTTGCCCTTGTGACCACAGGAAGGGGGTGATGAAGGGGTAGAAGCATGAACGATAGGCAGCAGGGTGCCCATCCATAACACAAACAGGCTCAGGTATAACTGTCTCATAAGGTTTAGAAATAATCAGTGATTGAATTTTGAAGTACTTACCGTTTCAAAAGTACCGGACTGATTAGGAAGACAGGGGGACAAATCGTGCAGAGTGCAGGGCAAAAAATCTAAATTAATCAGATTTTAGTGCCATCTAAGTGTTTTAGTACATTAGCAGAGATCATCTAGTGTAGGTCAATAGCGGCATTCCGGAATCTAATCTCAGAATGGATTTCCTGCAACCCTTGATTTAACCATCACTGCGCACCCACAGGATGAGGTACTTTTACGGTATGAGAGCATGTACCATAAAATAAAAAAGGGTCTATTGATATAGAGAGATATCACCCCAATCGGGCACGATATTTATGTACACCACTTCTATTCATTGGTAACTAAACGATTGACGCTATGCCTGGGAATGCTATCCAAACAGGCTCTAATGTGGTTAGCAACTAGGTGAAGTATGTATTTTGGGGACATATAGCGGATATTCATGGGATATGTTAATATACTTCTTATTGATGACGACGAGGAAGATCAAGAGATTTTCCTGGCCGCCCTGGAAGTAATTTCCCAAACCACCCAATGCGAAGCTTATAGCGATGCCAGTCGTGCTCTGTATGATCTCAAAGAACGCCGCCTGAAACCTGACGTGATCTTTCTGGATCTCAATATGCCGAGTATGAGCGGGCATCAGTTTTTGGTAGAAATAAAAAAAGATCGCTATTTGGAACATATTCCGGTGATCATTTTTTCTACATCTTCGCATGAGGGTACAATCTCGCTTACTCACGAACTGGGCGCCCACGATTTCATGACCAAGCCCGGTGATTTCAATTCTCTCATCCGAAAAATTAAGCCATTGGTGTTATAAAGCAACTAGCAGATCTTGAAAACATTTACTCAGAATAATTCATTTTACTTTTTGCAAGGCGGCGGAGAACTAGGCGATTTGATACGAAATTTCGACTGGTCAGGCAGCCCAATCGGTCTTCCTGAACAATGGCCGCAGAGTCTTCGGCTCACCTTATCCATGATTCTCTCCTCCAAATTCCCCATGTTTTTGTGGTGGGGAGAAGACCTGATTCAGTTTTATAACGACGCCTACCGACCGAGTCTGGGCGATAAAGGCAAGCATCCCAAGGCCCTAGGGCAAAGGGGCGAGGAATGCTGGCCGGAAATATGGGATACCATTTACCCCCTGATCAAACAGGTCCGCGAAACCGGGGAATCCACCTGGAGCGAAGATCAGCTGATTCCTATCCACCGCAACGGCCAACTGGAAGATGTCTACTGGACCTTCGGGTACAGCCCGATCTACATAGACTCCGGAAAAGTGGAAGGCGTGCTGGTGGTATGTACCGAAACCACGGAAAAAGTGCACAGCATTCAGTCTTTGAAGGAAAGTGAAAGCCGCTTCAGGACACTTGCCGACAATATTCCGAACCTGGCCTGGATGGCTGACGCGGAAGGATGGATATTCTGGTACAACGACAAATGGTATGAGTTTACAGGTACTACCCCTCAGCAAATGGAGGGCTGGGGATGGCAGACGGTGCACGATCCATCCATCCTACCCCAGGTGATCGAACGTTGGCAGCGTTCCCTGGCCAGTGGAAAACCCTTTGAGATGACATTTCCACTCAAAGGGGCAGATGGCAAATTCAGGCAATTTCTTACGCGGGTACTGCCAGTATATGACAACAAGGGCAAGATACACCAGTGGTTTGGAACCAATACCGACATCACCAAGCAAATAGAAGCAGAAAACGCCTTGAAAGAAAGCGAAGAGCGCTTTCGGACGATGGCCGAGGGGACTGACATTCTTATTGCCGTGGCCGACGAAACTGGTCAGGTATTCTACATCAACAAGGCCTGGACAGACTTTGCCGGCTTGCCTAAAGAACAGTTTCTGCGTTTCGGCTGGTCAGACCTGCTGCACCCTGACGAGCGGCAAAACTTTTTGAGTACCTATGCAGAGGCCGTCCAAAACCGGAGACATTTTTTTGGTGAAGCGCAAATGCTGAACAGAAAAAAGGAGTACCGCTGGATTTTGTCCCGGGCAACGCCACGCTTCGGAGCCGATGGTACATTTGCCGGGCACATTAGTTCAAGTATCGACATCACCGAGCGAAAAAAAGCCGAGCAGAAAGCCCGGGAGAGTGAGGAGCAGTTGCGCAGCCTGGTCGAGAGTGCCCCGTTCCCCATTGGGGTGTACATCGGTAAAGAAATGAAGATTGTGCTGGCCAATCAGGCCATTATGGACGTATGGGGAAAGGGAAATGACGTGATTGGAAAAATATACAGCGAAATACTGCCCGAATTGCACAATCAGGAAATATTTCAGCAGCTCGATCGGGTCTATACCACGGGTATTCCTTTTCATGCCAATAATGGCCGGGTAGACCTGATGATAAACGACACGCTCCAACCCTATTATTTCAAATACAGCTTCACGCCACTATTTGATGCCTCTGGCCACGTATATGGTATTGTAAATACGGCCGCTGATGTAACGGATCTTAACGTGGCCAAACAAAAGCTGGAACAAAGCGAAAACAATTTCCGTAACATGATCCTGCAGGCACCCGTAGCCATGTGTCTGATGATGGGGCCAATGCACAAAGTGGAGATTGTCAATGAGTCGATGGTGGAAATCTGGGGAAGGCCAAGGAGTCTTGTGGAAAACAAACCCATTTTTGAAGCCCTGCCGGATGTCCGAAACCAGGGCCTGGAAGCTCTGATCGATAAAGTGTACCAAAGTGGAGAGGTATTCAAGACCGACGAAAGGCTGGTGGAGTTGATACGAAATGGAAAACAGGAGGCCGTGTACGCGAATTTTGTTCTTAAGCCTTATCTGGATGGCAACGGAGCGGTGCTTGGCGTACTGGCTATTTCCATTGACGTAACGGCGCAGGTGCTGGCCCGGCAAAAAATAGAAGAGGTGGTAGCCGAGCGTACCAAAGAACTGGCGGCTACCAACCACGATCTTCAGAAGTCCAATGCCGAGCTGGCGCAGTTTGCCTACATTGCCTCCCATGACCTGCAGGAGCCTCTCCGAAAAATCGGGACGTTTGCCCAAATGCTCGAGAACCGACTGGAAGATAAACTGGATGATCAGTCAAAGAATTTTTTGAACAAAATCCACAGCTCCACTTCCCGCATGAACGCGCTGATCCGGGATGTGCTCGCGTACTCGGAAGTAGTGAAAGAAAATGAATTTTTCACCCAAGTTGACCTGAATCAGGTTGTTACTAACATCATCACCGATTATGAGCTTCTGATTGATCAAAAAGGGGCTACTATCCGGTACGGGGATCTACCGTCCATCGAAGCAATACCTTTACAGATGTCTCAGCTTTTCAGCAATATGATCGGCAATTCCCTAAAATTTTCTCGCCAAGACCTCCCCCGGTACTTACCATTTCGGCCTCCCCGCTGACGGGACACCAAAAACACAATCTCCCCCTCGATCCCTTGCTGGACTATTACAGAATCCGCTTTGCCGACAATGGCATTGGATTCAAGAAAGAGTACGCTGAGCAGATTTTTAAGATTTTTCAAAGGCTGCACCGTAAGTCTGACTACGAAGGTACGGGTATAGGCCTGGCTATGTGTAAAAAAATAGCCATGAACCATCGTGGGGATATCGATGCTTCCGAGAGCTCGGAAATGGGGGCTATCTTTGATGTCTTTTTGCCAAAAACACAGGTCAGAACCTAAAAAACCTTTTTGCTCCATTTCGTATAAAAACAAGCTCTGCTATAATCTTGAAAAATAGATGAAGAAGGCTCGGCTACCTACCTGGGCTTTGTGGTACTCCCACAAAATTAGATTGCACTAAGCGCTTATCACTTCATTAACTGATAAAGTGAAATCAGGCTCCAAAAACTACAAAGGCTAGTAGCTGTCGCTTGCCCAAAAAAACTATTTTTTCTTTAAACTTTACAATTTTTTACTTGTCTAACGTTCATATACAAGTAAACCTATTATTTGTCATGAACGCCTTGCCCATCATACGCCTTTATAGCGTACAGCGAACCCGAAACTCCGCAAAAGAAAAGCTCAAAACTGCCGAGCCTTTCGAAGATTTAATCCGGAAATACTTTTCCGTGAAAATGCTGAGCTAAGATAAATCCTAATCCCTGACTCGTAGTCAAAACAAGTCAGGGATGCTTACAAAATCCAATTAGCGTAAATAGTAGTATGCCCCCTTCTGCCTGCTTTTGGGTGATAAAAATCCCTTATGCCCAGCGACGAAGCTAATACTATTACTTACCCGGCTGCACAATTGCGGCAGTTTACCGCCGCCGTCTTCGAACATTACGGCGTCCCCCGTCCCGATGCTAACCTGGCTGCCGACGTACTGGCTTACAGCGACGAACACGGCATAGACTCCCATGGTGTAGCCCGTCTCAAAACCTATGTGGACCTCCTACAGTCCGGCCGCATCAATCCGCATCCTGACATGAAGATAATACGCGGCAAGGGCAGCGTGGCTACCGTAGACGGCGACAACGGCCTGGGGCTCGTAATTGGTCCCAAATGCATGGAAATGGCCATGCAACGGGCGCAGGAACTAGGATCGGGCTGGATCAGCGTATGCAATACCAACCATTACGGAGCAGCGGGCTACTACCCCGTGATGGCTTTACCCCACGACCTGATCGGAATTTCCATGACCAATACCACCAAGGGCGTAGCACCTTTTCTGGGAGCCGAAAAAATGCTGGGCACCAATCCAATCGCCATCGCTTTTCCCGGTCTGCACGAGCCGCCCATTGTCATTGACATCGCGTCCAGTACGGTATCCTACGGTAAAGTAGAGATTGCCCACCGGAAAGGCGAGCAAATCCCCGAAGGCTGGTGCATTGACCAGAACGGATTACCTACCACCCATCCGGCCGATATGATGCAGGGCGGAGCCCTTTTACCCCTGGGTAGCGACTACCGGGGTAGTGGTCACAAGGGCTACTGCCTGGCGGCGATGGTAGACATTCTCTCGGCGGTACTCAGCGGTGCCAATTGGGGACCTTTTGCGGTGCCTTTCGCCATCAATGTAACGCCTACCGGTCGTCAGGTAGGCAAGGGCATCGGCCATTTTTTCGGTGCGTTGGACATCGAAAGTTTCCGGGACACCACCGAATTCAAAGCAGAAATTGATGCCTGGATTCACACTATGCGGAGTACCAGGCCCCTGCCTGGCAAATCGGCCGTGCTCATTCCCGGCGATCCGGAGCGAGAGGCCTACGCCATCCGAATGAAAGAAGGTATCCCGCTGAATCAGGAAGTAGTGAAGTCTTTGGAAGCCGTATCGCTAATAACCGGAGTGGAGTGGTAAAACGTGTGTATCCGTGGCACGGCTCAATGCCGGATCGTTCTAAGTAACAAACTACCTACTTTTTCTTTATAAAAATGTAGTCCTGTTTGTTCCTAAACTGCCCTTCCCATGAGCCTTTCCCGACGCGAATTCATCCGGCGCAACTCCCTGACCGGACTAGGAGCCGTACTCACCCCTACCCTGCTGGCCGAAGCCAGCCCCGCAAATCTATCGACACAGCCAAAGGCCCCCTCGCAACCTCTGGCGCTCCTGGGCGGACAGCCCCTGCGCACCAACCCCTGGCCCGCCTGGCCCATCTGGAACCCCGACACGGACGAAAAGCGACTGATGGAAGTAATCCGGAGTGGGGTATGGTCACGGGCGGGGGTAGTGAGTGAGTTTGAAGAAAAATGGGCGGCTACGGTAGGGGCCAAGCGATGTCTGTCGGTTGTAAACGGCACCAATGCCCTCATCGCCTCACTGGCGCAATTTGATATCAGGGCGGCGACGAAGTACTGGTACCTGCCTATACCTTTATCGGTACCGTGGCACCCGTACTGGCTACGGGGCCATGCCAGTTTTTGTGGACATAGAGCCGGACACCTTTCAGATGGACCCCGCTAAAATTGAGGCCCGCATCACGCCCCGCACTAAAGCCATTATCCCCGTCCATATCCTGGGACTGCCGTCCGATATGACCCGCATTCTGGCCATTGCCCGTAAGCATAACCTGATCGTGATCGAGGATGCCTGCCAGGCGCATATGGCCGAAATCAACCACCGGCAGGTAGGTACCCTGGGCGATGCCGGTTGTTTCAGCTTTCAGAATTCCAAAAATCTGGCCATTGGTGAAGCCGGGGCCATTGTGAGCGATAACGACGCCTTCATGGACCGCTGCTTTTCGTACCACAACTACGGCAATCCCTACGGTACGGTATCGGGCGTCATCGGCATCGGCACGCTGATGCAGGGTACCAAGCTGCGCCTGACCGAGTACCAGGCCGCCATTGGCCTAGCCCAACTCGAACGCCTGGATCAACAAACTACCCTCCGCAACCAGAATGCGGCCTACCTGAAAGCCAAAATCGAAAAGATACCGGGTATCCTGCCTTACCGGCTCTACGACGAAGTTACGCGGGCGGCTTACCACCTGTTTCCGTTTCGCTACCAACCGGAAGCCTTCAAAGGACTCCCACGGGAGCAGTTTCTCAAAGCCCTGGCGGCGGAGGGTATTCCGTGCCAGGGTGGCTACACTCCCCTCAACAAAATGCCCTACCTCAGCGATGCCTTCCAATCCAAAAATTACCGGAAGATGTACCCCAAAGAAATGCTCAACTACAACCGGTACCTGGAACAAAACCAATGCCCTGCCAACGATCAGCTCTGCCAGGAAGCCGTGTGGCTCACACAGAACATGCTACTGGGTAGCCGGGCAGACATGGATGACATTGCCAACGCCATTGAGAAAATTCATAGTCAGGCCGATAAACTTGTTATGAAGAAATGAAACAAGGAATCAAATGTGGGAAGGCATGCCTCGTGTGGCTGCTGCTTGTCTTACCCTGGACAGTTGAAGCGGCCGGTTGGCAGGCGGGCATTGCCCGGACAGTGATAACTCCTCAGCAACCCATATGGCAGGCGGGCTACGCCGCTCGTACGCGGGCGTCAGAGGGTACCTTACACGAGCTGTGGGCCAAGGCCGTGGCGCTGGAAGACGAAAAGGGCAATCGGGCCGTCCTGGTTACGACCGACCTGCTGGGCATTCCGAAAGCCGTCTCAGACCGGATACGTACCGAGCTGCAAAAAAGCCTGAACCTGTCCAAAGCGCAGATTATTCTTAATAGCTCCCATACCCACAGCGGGCCAGTCCTGTCCAACGCTTTGGTGGATATTTATCCCCTCAATGCCGCAGAGCAGGCCAAAATTGACACCTACACCCAACAGCTCGAAACGCAGCTGGTGCAACTGGTGCAGCGAGTCGTTTGCCAACCTGGCCCCGGCTTCGCTCTCGGCCGCCAACGGAGTTACGCGCTTTCAGGTAAACCGACGAAACAACAAAGAGAGCGCCTCTGCTCGAACAGTCCGAACTGAGAGGTCCGAACGACTACGCCGTTCCGGTCTTGCGAATAGCCGACGCCAAGGGTACCGTCAAGGCCCTGGTGTTTGGCTATGCCTGCCACAATACCGTACTGGATCAGTACCAGTTTTCGGGCGATTACGCCGGTTTTGCCCAGCTCGAACTCGAAAAGGCGTATCCGGGTGTAACGGCCCTTTATTTTCAGGGAGCGGGAGCCGATCAAAACCCCATGCCCCGTCGCACGGTACCTTTGGCGCAGCAGTTTGGCCGCGAACTGGCCGCCGCCGTGCAGCGTGTCCTCGCCGAACCCATGCGGTCCCTTGCTCCTCAACTTATCACTGCTTACGCCGAAATAGAGCTGGCGCTGTCGCCACCGCCCACCGAGGCGGAGTTGAACAAAATTATCAGCCAAAACGAACCTTACCAGCAGCGCTGGGCGCGCCGTATCCTAAGCCAAGAGCAAGGGGGGCAACCTTTTCCTACCTCCTACCCCTACCCCATACAGGCGTGGCGCCTGGGCGATCAGGCCCTCTTTGCCCTGGGTGGTGAACTGGTGGTTACCTACGCGCTAGAAATCAAAAAACGCTACGGTCCCGAGGTCTTTGTACTAGGCTACTCCAACGACGTGATGGCCTACATCCCCTCCGAAACCATCCTGCAAGAAGGCGGCTACGAAGGTGCCTCCTCCCAAATGGTCTACGGCCATCCCGGCCCCTGGCTACCCGGCCTGCAAGAGCAGATTTTGAATGAGTTGGAGAAGTTGGCGGAGGAAGTTCACATCCCTTTTGCTAAACAGCAGAAATGAACGTAAGTTCAATGGAATTCCCTCCTAATAAGGAGGGTTAGGGTGGTGTAATAGCAAAATGCCACTCTATATGGTAAATAAAGCTCGACAAATCCCCAAACCCCATGCCCCCAAAACCCCTCCTCGCTACCCCCTACTACTCCGGCTTCCCCCTGGCCCACGACACCTATAACGCCATCACAGCCGCCAGCGACGGCAACATCTACTACGTCCTCTCCTCCGACTCCCCCACGGTAGGAGGCCAAATGTACAAGTACGACCCCGCCACCGACCAAACCCATTTCCTGGCCGACCTGACGGAAGTATGCGGCGAAAAGGGGGCCATCGTACAAGGCAAAAGTCACGTCCGATTTTACGAGCGGGAGGGCAAGCTGTACTTTGCCACCCACGTAGGCTACTACGAAATGATCAACGGCATGGAGTGCCTGCCGGTGCATCCACCTGAGGGACTGGACCTCTACCCCGGTGGGCATTTTTTATCCTACGACTTAGTCACCGGACAGTTAGAAAACCTGGCGCTCGCTCCCCACGGCGAAGGTATCCTGACCATGACGCTCGACAAACACCGCGGCGACATCTACGCTATCACCTGGCCCGTCGGGCACTTTCTACACTACAACCCACGCACGGGTACCCTCCATAACCGGGGCGCCGTCTCTGCCCGTGGCGAGGCAGGTACCCCCGGAGATGACTACCGGGTGCTGTGCCGTTCTATGTTCATAGATCCCCGCGACGGAGCCGTGTTCTACTCCACCGCCGAAGGTAACATCATGTGCTACCAACCCGACCAGGGTACCCTGCAACCCGTGGCGGGCGTTGACTTCCGCCTCGACTACTTCGGCCGCTATGATCCCACCCGGCCCGGTAGCATGGGCTATAACTGGCGCAAGATTTTCTGGTACGCCCCCGAGAGAGTGGCCTACGGCATTCACGGCAACTCAGGGTACCTGTTTCGGTTTGATCCCCAACAGCAGAGCATCGAACTCGTGGACCGCCTTACCTCCGAGCCATCTCGCCGCAGCGGCATGTTCGATCAGTTTAGCTATGGGTACCTGGGCTTTCAGCTGGGCCCCGATGGGCATACGATTTACTACCTCACGGGCGGGCCCATCTACGAAAACGGGCAACGGCTCAAAGGCCTCGATCACATCGCCAAAGGCGGGGCTAAAGGTCTGGAAAACCTCCACCTCGTTACGTTCCACCTTCCCACCCGCACCTACCGCGACCATGGCCCCATTTTCTACGCCGACGGCTCCCGGCCCACCTACGTCAATTCGCTGGCCGTGGGAGCCGATGGTGCGGTGTATTTTCTGGGAAGGTTTATGCACGAGGGGCGGGAGATTCAGGATCTGGTGCGGGTGGAGATTGGGGAATAGACCCGTGGCACGGCTTGGAGCCGTGCCACGGGTGGATATCAGGATAAAATCCGACGCTAAACGCAGTTAGGCAGCAGGCACTTTTGGTTTACTGACCTGAATTCAGGAATTTGTTTGTGGTGCTATTGGAACATAAAAAAAGCACTCAACATAACGTCGGGTGCTTTATACTTTTGGATCCACCTGCAATCGAACGGCAAGGGCCGCCCCACAGGTACCAACCGATTATGGTTCAGTCAACGTGGGCCCACCTGGAATCGAACCAGGCACCTACTGATTATGAGTCAGTTGCTCTAACCGAATGAGCTATAGGCCCAACTCTTTACGAGTTTGAAGTGCAAAATTAACGAATGGAAGCAAATACACAAAGAGTATCTCCTATTTAAAATTCTTCCGGCATGCTTCTTTTTCTATTTTTGTAAAAAACACCGATCTCCCTTGAACAAAAGAAAAATCCTCAACGATCCCGTTTACGGATTCATCACGCTGCCTTCCGAGCTCATCTATGATCTCGTGGAGCATCCTTATTTCCAGCGGCTGCGCCGCATCCGGCAGCTGGGTATGGCCGATCTGGTGTATCCGGGGGCGTTGCACACGCGCTTTCACCACGCGCTGGGGGCCATGCACCTGATGGGGCAGGCCCTGAAAACCCTGCAGGAAAAAGGACATCTGATCTGGGAGCCGGAGTGTGAGGCGGCGCAGGTAGCGATTCTATTGCACGACATCGGCCACGGGCCATTCTCTCACGTGCTCGAAAACACCCTGCTCACGGGCATTCACCACGAAAGCCTGTCGTTGCTGATGATGAAAGACCTGAACCGGCAGTTGAACGGCCGACTCGACATGGCCATTCAGATGTTTGAGGGTACCTACCCCCGGCAGTTTTTTCATCAGCTCATTTCCAGTCAACTCGATATGGACCGTATGGACTACCTCAACCGCGATTGCTTCTATACCGGCGTGGCGGAGGGTACCATCGGGGCCGACCGGATCATCAAGATGCTCGATATTCATAAGGATGAGCTGGTGGTGGAAGAAAAGGGGCTGCTCAGCATTGAGAACTTCCTGAACGCCCGCCGCCTGATGTACTGGCAGGTGTACCTGCACAAAACCTCCCTCTGCGCCGAGGCGATGCTGATGCAGATTTTTCGCCGGGCCCGCGAACTGACCGAGGTCGGCACGTCGCTTTCGGCCTCGGAGGATCTGCTGTATTTTCTGGAAAATGAAAGTACTCTCTCCGACTTCACCAACGATCCCGAACTCCTGCAAACCTTTACCCGACTCGACGACTACGATATATGGAGTGCCCTCAAAAGCTGGGCCCGGCATACCGATACCGTCCTGTCTACCCTGTGCCAGGGCTTACTTAACCGCCGACTGTTCAAAATTCAGTTTCTGGCGGCCCCGCCCACGGACGAACTCCTGCAAGCCCTCCGACTGCAACTGCTGGCTCAGGGATTCTCGGAGCAGAACCTTTCTTACTTTCTGGTCGAAGGCCAAACCACTAACTCAGCTTATGTAACGGGTGAAGATCAGATCAAAGTAAAAATGAAAAACGGCGACGTGCTTGACATTGTGGACGCTTCCGAACTACCTACCATCACAGCCCTGAGCAAGATTGTCCGTAAGTATTACGTATGTTGGGCTAAAACCGTATCTTTGCGGGCAAAGTAGTGCCGCATGATTTTGGGACATTGGAGCTTGGTAAATGTAATACACAAAATAGAGCCCTTACGAAGCGGTAGTTGTCCAAATCATTTTCATCTTATATGGAATTTACTGTCGGGCAAATAGCCCAGTTACTACATGGAACCGTGGTAGGCGATGCCTCCGCCCTCATTAATTCTGCTGCCAAAATTGAAGAAGGTACCGCCGGTTGCATTTCATTTTTATCCAACCTCAAATACGAGCCATTCCTCTACAAGACCGGTTCTACGGCGGTTTTAGTGGATAAGGGCTTTGAGCCCCGGAAGGAAGTGCCCACCACACTCATCTACGTAGAAAATGCCTACACGGCTTTCACGATCCTATTGGAAGAGTACCGTAAGTTTTCCCGCCAGCAAAAACAGGGCGTGGAACAGCCCAGCCATATCGGTGAGGGCAGCAACGTGGGCGTCGATGGCTACCGGGGGGCATTTTCCTACATTGGCCGCAACAGTAACCTCGGCGACCGGGTTCAGGTGTACCCGTCGGCGTACATCGGCGACAACGTGCGGATTGGAAACGACACGGTTATTCATCCGGGGGTACGCATCTACGACAACACCCAAATCGGAAACCACTGCACTATCTTTGCCAATACGGTGATTGGGGGTGATGGATTCGGCTTTGCGCCCCAGGCCGACGGCACCTATCGCACCATCCCCCAACTGGGCAATGTGATCATTGAAGATCATGTCAGCGTCGGCTCTAATACCACCATCGACTGCGCCACTATGGGCTCGACAATCATCCGGTCGGGGGTCAAAATCGACAACCTGGTGCAGATTGCGCACAACGTCGAAATCGGCAAGAATACCGTCATCGCCGCGCAGACAGGCATATCGGGTTCCACCAAGATAGGCGAGCAGTGTGTCATTGCCGGGCAGGTGGGTATTGCCGGGCACCTCACCGTGGCCAATCATACCAAAATTGGTGCTCAGTCGGGTTTAGGAAAAAACATCAAACAAGAGGGCGTATCGCTAAGTGGCTCACCGGCCTATAATCTGACCGATCACCTGCGCGCCCTGGCCCTGGTACGCAAGCTACCGGATATCGAAAAAAGAATTCAGCTTCTGGAAAAGGAACTCGACGAATAAAGGATATTTTTCTCGCCCCGATTGCCACAAACCTCCAATCTCAAACGTACGTAGTAGAATTAGTTAGAAATGAACGAAAAACAGCAAACTATAAAGAAGTCCGTTTCGGTGTCGGGCGTGGGACTGCATACAGGTGTATCGGCAACGATGACATTTGTACCTGCCGCCGCTAACCACGGCTATAAGTTTCAGCGGGTAGACTTGCCCGGCCAGCCCATTGTGGACGCCGACGTAGACAATGTGGTGGACTTGTCGCGTGGGACTACGATTGAGCAAAACGGTGCCCGTATCAATACCGTGGAGCACACTCTGGCGGCCCTGGTAGGCTTACAGATCGATAACGTTCTGATCCAGCTCGATGGCCCCGAACCGCCCATCATGGATGGCAGCTCGATGAAATTCATAGATGCCCTGGAAGACGCCGGCCTGGAAGAACAGAATGCCTACCGGAATTATTTTGAAGTACCCGAGTACGTACACTACGTCAACGCTGATAAAGATATCGAAATGGCGGCCCTGCCCCTTTCGGATTACCGCCTGACGGTCATGGTGGATTACAATTCCAAGGTGATCAATAGCCAGCACGCCTCCCTCAACGATATTGCCCTATTTAAGGAAGACATTGCCCCCAGCCGGACGTTCTGTTTTCTGCACGAACTGGAAGCTCTTTACAAGCAAAACCTGATCAAGGGGGGCGACCTGACCAATGCCATTGTGATTGTGGATCGGGAGATAAAGGAAGGCGAACTGGATCACCTGGCAAAACTGCTCGATAAACCCAAAGTAGAAGTAGACGAATCCAGAGGTATCCTGAACAATGTAGATCTGCACTTTCCTAACGAAATGGCCCGCCACAAGCTGCTTGATCTGGTGGGAGACCTGGCCCTCGTGGGGCGTCCATTAAAAGCGCAGATTCTGGCGGCCCGTCCCGGACATGCGGCGAACGTGGCCCTAGCCAAGAAGATTAAGAAGCTCATGAAAGCCGCCAAGGATGGTATCCCTACCTACGATCCTAATAAGGCACCCGTTTTGGATATTAATCAGATCGCTAACCTGCTGCCGCACCGCTATCCGTTCCAGATGATTGATAAGATCATCGCCCTGGACGAAATGAGTGTGATTGGTATCAAAAACGTGACCATGAACGAGCAGTTTTTCCTGGGGCATTTTCCGGGAAATCCCGTAATGCCGGGCGTACTGCAACTAGAAGCTATGGCGCAGACGGGCGGTATTCTGGTCCTGAGTACCGTGCCTGATCCGGAGAATTACTGGCCTTACCTGATAGGTATCGAAAATTGCCGCTTCCGACGCAATGTTTTACCCGGTGATACCGTCATATTCAAGTGTCAATTCACCTCTCCCATGAAAAGGGGTATTGTTAAAATGAGCGGACGGGGCTACGTGAGTGGTCAACTCGTATGTGAAGCGGACATGATTGCAAGCCTAGTCAAGAAAAAATGATACAACCCTTAGCCTACATACACCCGGAGGCAAAAATCGCCCGGAACGTTGTCATTGAGCCTTTTGCCATGATCCATAAGGATGTGGAGATTGGCGAAGGTAGCTGGATTGCCTCGCACGCTGTCATTAACGAAGGGGCGCGAATCGGTAAAAACTGCCGGATCTACCCTGGAGCGGTGATATCAGCCATTCCCCAGGATTTGAAATATAATAATGAGTACACGCTTACTTTTGTGGGCGACGATACCACGATCCGCGAATACGCCACCATTAGTCGGGGAACCGAGGAACATTGGAAAACCGAAGTAGGAAGTGGATGCCTCATCATGGCCTATGCGCACATAGCCCACGATTGTGTGGTGGGAGACAACTGCATCATTGGCAACAATGTGCAGATGGCGGGCCACGTGCACGTAGACAAGTGGGCCATCGTGAGTGCCATCAGCGCGGTGCATCAGTTTGTCAAGATTGGAGCCCACGCCTTTATATCCGGTGGATCGCTGGTGCGGAAAGACGTACCTCCCTTTACCAAAGCGGCCAGTGAGCCGATTTCCTACGCCGGAATCAACTCCGTGGGCTTGCGTCGACGGGGCTACACCAATCAGCAGATTGCCGAGATTCAGACCGTATACCGGTACATCTACATGAAGGGCCTCAACAACTCCGAAGCCCTCAATCAGATCGAACTGGAACTACCCCCGTCGGACGAGCGCGACGAAATCGTAAATTTTGTTCGCACCTCTGAGCGGGGTATCATGAAAAGCCCGCTGCAATTTGGCGACCATGGGGAGCATGAGTAGTATTTAATCCGTATGATTCAAAACAAAAAAGGGAACGGCCGTTGGCCGTTCCCCTTTTTGTTCCCATCGCGTATTGGCTGAAAGTACTCAGATAGGCGATTTGGTTTCAAGCTCCGCTTCCGGTTTTTCCTTATTCATCCAGGTTGAGGCGGTTGCAAACCAGACCACCGTTACGGCCAAAAGCGTGATTTTCATTTGGGCATCGGTAAGGGTGTCCGCGTAAAACAGAATCGGAGCCAGAACTTCGGCTACCAGGCACAGGTAGGAGATGTATTTTAAAATCTTCATATTTTTTTCTGTAAAAACTTACTGAGTACCAAATACAACACACCGCAGAATATCCAGGCAGGCAGCGTCAGGAAGGACAAGAAGATGCCCTGGTAGATTGAAAGAGTATAGAATATTGCCATGCTCACTAGCCACGCCAACAACACCGACACATTGAAGGTACTATTTACTTTCTCCGCGTAGTTCTGAATAATACCTGCCTTACCGGCAAAGTAGTGATCGAAGACAATGATAGCTCCAATGGGGGCCAGAATGAATCCGTACACGGCCACAAAATCAAGGAGTTTCATAGCAAATGCGGGAAACAGACCAGCAACGGTAGCTACTGTACCGGCAATAATCGTGACTTTGGCCGTAGAAAAACGGGGTGCAATGGCTTGAAAAGCGAGTCCGGCGCGATAAATGGTGGGGTTGGCGGTAGTCCAGCCAGCTACCACCACACACACAAGGCCGGCTACCCCCACGGCTTCATACGCCAAAGGACCGGGCGCAACGGGAGGAGCAGTACCCGCCGCCAGCAAAGCTTGGGCTTCGGCCGAGCGAATGTACAAGGCGTACATTAGGCAAGCACAAATCCAGGCCAGATAGTGACCCACGTACATACCCGCCGCGGTAGTCCAGCCCGAGCGCGGATGCTTCGCGTAGCGGAATACCGACAAATCGGACATACCGATGTGCATGGCCGCATTACAGAACCACGACCACAGCAATACGTGCCAGAAGGTGTATTTGATTTGTCCGGGAAAGGGCTCCCGTCCTTCACCGAATATATCCCAGAAATCCCCGAACGAAGCTACCCCAAGCCCTTTCAACGCTACCACGCCACAAGCCAGAAAAACCAGTACCATCCAGGGCGAGGCCACATTGGCAAACTTCGAAACCGTATCGTAGCCCCGCGCCGCCACGATAGAAATCACCGCTCCGATGGCTACCACCACGATAATCCAGGTAATGCCGTTGGGGGTCGTATCGGTGAGTTTGGGCATTTCCATGTTGAAGGGTATACCTACTGCCGTGGCCGACACGGTAATCATGGCTCCCGCCAGAAAGCAGAACAGTACCCCGTTGGCCAGGTTATAGGCCGTAACCAGGCGACGTCCACAGATTTTTTCCAGTTGGTAGTAGAGCGTCAGACGGACGTCGGTAGCGATGGCCGCCGTGAGGTACCTCCAGCACAGCACCGCCAACAGATTACCCAAAAACAATCCGACCAGCAAATCGAACGCACTGACGCCCGCCGTCAGGAACAGCGGCCCAATCACGAATTCGGTACCGGCGGCGTGCTCTCCGGCGTACATGCCCAAAAAACTTTTCCAGCCTTTCCATTGGCTGGCCGGAACGGGTTCACGCTCGTATTCCTGCACAACGGGAGGGGCAGGCGTCAAGAGTAGTGTCAGGGGTCATGTTGTCAAGGATCATAGTGAGGAGTGGATGAAAGAATAAAAGGTTAACGTTCAAAGGTGAAGGGACAACGAGTGGCTTGTAAATAAGCTATTGCTAAAACTACGAGTAAAACTCTTAACCGTTATCATTACCTCATTTACCCTGAAAAAATTACTCATAAGAAACACCGTCATGCTTCGCGAGCCGTGGGCACCCAGTACCAGCGACTGTTCGATGTCAGCGGTTTTGGAAGGTCCGGCCAGAAACAGGCCGAACGGGTACTCGGCGCTGCGCGATGCGGTCGTAGGCGTGGTGCATGGTGGGTACCATTTCGGCTTTTTTCACAACTACGGCCAGATTTTGGGTAATAAAGGGGGCTACACGTTGCCCCATATGCGCTTCGGTTAGCCACAGGGCCCCGTTTTCAGCCACGCCGAAACTCCGCTTCCAGAATGCACAGCTCCACGTTTTCGAAGCATGCGGATCATCGTGCTGCCAATTAGTTTCGGCGATTGCCGCAAGCTCCGGCACGTAGTAATAATGCGCTGCGGATTGTCAGCGTAATACTTTTCACATAAGGAACAATTTCCTGTACAGTGACGATATCTCATCACCTGACCGCCGATGCCTTCGAGAGTAGTTGTAAATTTTTCCACGGTATCGTAGTCCACCACCGCCAAATCCGACATATCCGGCAGTGGCGTCGCAGCGGGTTGATTTCGGGCGATGGCGTGCAGGATGTTTGCTCGACTGTCCATTTCTATTTTTTGAATACCACTCCCGAAAACTTTCCTTGGGCGGTTCGGGCATCTCGCGCTGCTTGTACCACGGATTCAAGCCGTTACTGACCACAAAGGGAGCCATACCCATGACCTTACGACCTACCTTTCCGGCCATACCAAATACCCCCGGATGCGACAGCGTGAAGGTCATGGCCCGCATGGCCACTTTTTTGACAAAGGGACGTGGCCTTCCTGTACCAGCACTTGCCGCCACTTGTACAGCTGCTCGTGAATGTCGATCTTGACCGGACACACATTGGTGCACGAGCCGCAAAGCGTGGAGGCAAAGGGTAGGTCGGCATTTTTGCGTCATATCCAGATTGGGCGCCAGAATCGAGCCGATGGGCCCGGCTACGGCGCTGTGGTAGCTGTGTCCGCCGCTACGCCGGTACACCGGGCAGGTGTTCATGCAGGCCCCGCAACGGATGCACTTCAGCGAATTGCGAAAATCCTCGGCGGCCCAGCTGCCGCGAGCGACCATTGTCCACAATAACGATGTGCATCTGCTGCCCGGCGCGGGGCTTCTTGAAATGGCTCGAATAGGTCGTAATGGGTTGCCCGGTGGCCGAGCGGGCCAACAGCCGCAGAAAAACGCCCAGGTGCTTGCGCTGCGGGAATAATTTTTTCAAAGCCCATGCAGGCAATGTGTACATCGGCCAGGTGCGCGCCCATGTCGGCGTTGCCTTCGTTGGTGCATACCACAAACTCGCCCGTTTCGGCAATGGCAAAGTTGACGCCCGTAAGGGCCGCCTTGCGCGGTCACGAACTTCTCGCGCAGGTGCTGGCGGGCGGCTTCGGTCAGGTATTGGGGGTCTTTGTTGCCTTTTTCGGTACCCAGGTGCTGGTGGAACGTTTCGCCCACATCCTCCTTTTTGAGGTGAATAGCGGGCAGTACGATATGGCTCGGCGGCTCTTCGCGCAAGCTGCACGATGCGCTCGCCCAAGTCGGTATCCACTACATCAACGCCATGCTCGGTCAGATACTCGTTCAGGTGGCACTCCTCGGTCAGCATGGATTTGCTTTTGATCATCGCCTGTGCGCCCGATTCTCTTTCAGAAGCTTAACACGATTTCGTTGTGCTCCTGTGCATCCGCGGCCCAGTGTACCTTAATGCCGTTTTCCGTCGCCTTTTTCTTCAAAAGCAAGCAGGTAATCGTGCAAATTGGAAAGTACATTGTGCTTGATCTGGGAAGCGGTTTCGCGCAATTCCTCCCACTCAGGCATCTGAAAAGCCGCTTTGTCGCGCTTCTGCCGCACACACCACAGCGTTTCGTCGTGCCAGGTGGTACGTTCGCCATCCTTTATAAATTTTTCGGCTAGTTCGGGGTGATTCATTTCTTTAAAGGTTTGAGTACTCAGGCTCAGGCCATGACGGCCAGCATATCCACTACTCTTTCAGCCAGTCTCTTATTGCCGGTAACTATTCACATAGTTTTCTGCTGTCTCGGGGCGTAATTCCTTTGGTAAAAATCCGCCAGACTAATTTCCTGCTTTATCACCACAGTTGCTGTCAGGATCGCCCTCATGCGCATTGAGCAACCGCCAATGGCTTCCTTCCGAATATAAAAAGGCCACGTAGTCCGTTTCTCCCTCTATGACGAATTTCAACACGGTTCCCTTTGCCATTTTCATAGTCCGGTAGTGGTGAGGCAACGCCCGCAGCGAGGTTTCCAGGTACGGTTGAAAAAACTCTCTGGCATACAAGCGCTTGCTCCTTTCCTACCGCTACCCGAATCTGCTGCTGATGGTGCCACTTTTCGGTATAGTCGCGGGCAATGTGAAACCAGTTGGCCGATTCATCTTCTCCAGCCCAGGCTACCGCAAAGGCCGCCTTCTCGGCAAATCCAGCGTGGCAAGGTACTCCCAGTATTCCCTTCCTGTCTTTGCCAGTAAATCAATCAACACCGCAGGGCTTACGCGCTTCATCGCCGCTACCCATTCTGCATTGAGGCTATTCAGGTAATCCAACAGCTCCTGATAGGTTTTGATCTCCGGGGCAGAGTTGTTCCAAAGTACCCGTCGCGGAGCATGGATAAGCGCCCGATATTGCCATCCAGCAGATGACCGGCTACATCCTTTACCGTCCATTGGCCAGCCAGGGTCGGTTTATTCCAGTCGTCTGGGCGTCAATGTCTTTCAGTAATGCAATCAGCTGAACGTCCAGTTTAGGAAATAAGACAACCGGTGAATTAGTACCCCGGTGTACTCATCGCTTTGTCTGTTCCGGCTGAATGTTAGCCGTTCCTACGGAGTTACGGGTTGCGGCTCCTTGACCTTCGAACTGTTCAGTATCTCGGCCAGGTGCATCACCTTTAATGGGCAACTTCTCGCGGCGAATAATCCCTTCCATGTGCATCAGGCACGACATATCGCCCGCCGTGAGTACCTGGGTGCCATTTTTGACGTGATCCTGCACCCGATCCTGCCCCATCCGCACCGACAGGGCCTCTTCGGCCACGCAGAAGGTACCGCCAAAACCGCAGCATTCGTCCTTCCGGTCGAGGGTCACCAGTTCCAGCCCCTCTACCTGATCCAGAAGCTGCCCTACCTTGGAAAAGGCCGGAGCATTCAGTTCGCTCATTTGCGAAATTTTGAGTCCTCGCTGTCCGTGGCAGCTCTGATGTAAGACCTACCTTGTGGGGAAACCTGGCGTTCAGATCTTTCACTTGCAGAATATCCGTCAGAAACTCCGTCAGCTCGTAGCATTTATCGGCGAGTTCGGGTACCCCTAGGTGGTCTTTGATATGCAACGATGCAGCTACCCGACGGACACACGATGTAGTCGAAGCCCTGGAAGTTTTTGGCGAACAAGATCATTGCACCCGTGCGTCAGGTGCTCAAAGCCCGAGTTGGCCATAGGCTGTCCGCAACAGGTTTGATTGGGTGGAAAATGTACCTGCACACCCGTGTTTTTCCAAAAGTTCCAGCGTAGCTATACGCCACCTGTGGGTAAAACTGATCGACGTAACAGGGAATAAATAAACCTACTTTCATGGAAATTTTGAATGATAGATTGATAGATTGATAGAATGAATTAGTATAGGCTTAATAAGATTATGGAGTGTGTTTTATTCACTCATTCTATCATTCACTCATTCTATCATTGAATTTCAAAGTCCCGTGGCGACGGTTTTCAGGCCGCGCTCTTTGATTAAATTTTCCCTTACCTCCATATTCCGGTACAGCCCAATCGGATTCAAGGCTCCTTCGCGGCGCAAACGTGCTTCCCGAATTAGTGGGCGGACGTCGGTACGGTAGGCATCTTGTAAGAGTTCCTGACCCAGCACCACGTCGTTATCAGCCTGGGCGGCTTCCAGGGCGGATGTATTTACCAAGAGCGCCTGTCCGTACGCCAGTTGGATCGCTTCCAGCGACTGGATCAGATCCTCCAGCGGGTCCTTGATGTTATGGCTTGCGTCGATCATCCAGGCCAGGGGCGGATTTTTGGCGTCGTTGTGATTCATGCCGTATACCAGCTCGTTGAAAATCAGGAACAATTGGTAGGGCTTGATGCTACCCACGGTCAGGTCGTCGTCGCCGTACTTGCTATCGTTGAAGTGGAAGCCGCCTAGTTTGCCCTTCATGATCAGAGTAGCTACAATCTGTTCAATGTTTGTGTTTGGCAAATGATGCCCTAAATCCACCAGACAGAATGCCTTTTCGCCGCAGCCTTCGGCCAGCATCAGGGAGGTACCCCAGTCCTGAATTACCGTACTGTAAAAATTCGGTTCGTAGGGCTTGTATTCGATGAACATGCGCCAGTCGGCGGGCAGCTCCTGATAAATGTCGCGGAGTGACTGCTGGGTGTTCTGCAAGGATTTCCGGAAGTTATTCTGGCCCGGGAAAGCTCGCACCATCCGCCAGCCATACCGTCAGGGATTGTGATCCTAAGGCTTTTCCGTAGCGAATCACCTCCACGTTATGCGCCACAGCCTGCTCGCGCACGGCTTGCTGCCGGTCGGCCAGGGAGCCGTACTTGTAGCTTTGCTCCTGCACGGTCCTGATCCTGGAAAGTATTGGAGTTAACGGCATCAAACACGATCCCGTGGCTGTCGGCCAGGGCCTTGATGGCATTGGCGTCGCCGGGAATGTCCCAGGGAATGTGTAGCGACACGGCCCCGGCGGTCTGGGTCAGGGCGTGCAGCAGTCCGATGTCGTCAATCTTTTGTTCCAGGTTGGTAGGTTCGCCCCCGATGGAAAAACGGCCGAAGCGGGTACCGCCCGAGCCCAGGGCCCAGCTAGGAATAGCCACCTGGAAGTCGGCCAACTGATCCACAATCTTTTCGGCATCGATGCCTTTTTTATCCAAAGAGAGTTTCAGAAACCCGTAGGCTTCGGCCTGATCGGCTTTTTCGTTTTTGGTTAAAATCCTGTATTTGATCTTGTGTAATTTTCATGATTTAGGATTGAGATTAGAGTCTTGACTTTAAAGTGATAATCCTGAGTCAGGTGGCTTTGATAAATCGTCACCTAACTCATCGGTCAAACCTCAATCCAAAGTCGAACCGACTCTTATCGTACAAAGGCATTGGCCATGCCACCATCTACATTGATGATGTTCCCGGTGCTTTTATCCAGAATAGCTACCAGCGCAAACACGCCATTGGCGATGTCCTCGGGGTAGATAATCTCGTTCATCAGGTTGCGCTTGGCGTAGTAGGCGGGCAGTTCCTCTACCTTGATGCCGTACGCCTTGGCGCGTCCTTCGGCCCAGGCACCTTCCCAGATCTTGCTCCCCACAATCACCCCATCGGGGTTAACGGTATTGACGCGGATTTTTTCGGGTCCCAGCTCGGCAGCTAGCAGGCGGGTCATGTGCTGCTGGGCGGCTTTGGCCGTACCGTACGCTACGTTATTAGGACCAGCCACCAGGCCGTTCTTGGACGCAATGCTCACAATATCGCCACCGAAGCCCTGCTTGCGCATCACCTTCACGCCCGACTGTGACATGTGGAATTGACCTTTCACGAGCACGTTTTGCAAAATATCCCAGTCTTTCTGGGTAGTATCGGCCAGGGGCTTCGAAATAGCCAGTCCGGCGCAGTGTACCACGATGTCCACCCCGCCAAATTCCAGGCAGGCTTTCTCAAAGGTACCTTCCACGGCTTCGGCGTCCGTCACGTCGCCGGCGGCATACGCCGACACGTCGCGCTTGTAGGTAGCGTGGGCTTCTTTCAGGCGGTCTTCGGCGATGTCGGTGAGTACCACACAGGCTCCCTCGGCGGCCAGTTTATCAGCAATGGCCTTGCCGATTCCCCCACCACCGCCAGTCACGATGGCTACGCGGCGCGAGAGCGGCTGCTCCTTGGGCATGCGCTGCAACTTGGCTTCTTCCAACAGCCAGTACTCAATATCAAAAGCTTCCTGACGCGGCAGGGCCGTATACTCAGAGATGGCTTCCGCACCCCGCATCACGTTGATGGCATTGATATAAAACTCAGCGGCTACGCGGGCGGTCTGCTTGTTCTTGGCAAACGTAAACATCCCTATGCCAGGGTACAGAATCACTACGGGGTTCGAATCCCGCACCGCCGGGCTGTTGTCACGCTTGTGCGAATCGTAATAGTTTTTGTATCCTGCCCGGTATTCTTCAAAGGAGGAGGTTAGTTGTTTTTTTATTTCCTCGGAGTCATTCAAATCAGCATCAGGAGCAAGGTTAAGTACCAGAGGCTGGATCTTGGTTCGCAGGAAGTGGTCGGGGCAGGAGGTACCCAGCGGAGCCAGTTTGTCCAGGTCGTGGCTACCCACGAAATCAAGCACCCGCTGATCGTCGGTAAAGTGACCGATCATGCGCTTGTCGCTGGAACAAAGTCCGCGCAGGATGGGGGCCAGCAGGGCAGCTTGCTTCTTGCGGGTAGTTTCGTCCAGAGCGTCTAGTTTCTTACCTCCAAATACCGGACGGTTTTTACCCAGGCGGTCTTCGATGTATTGTGAAGCCTGCTCAATTACTTCCAGGCTATTGATATAGCATTCGTAGGAGGTATCGCCCCAGGTAAACAGCCCGTGGCTTCCCAGGATGATACCCCGGATACCAGGGTTTTCGTTCAGGCATTTTTCCAGCTGCAGCCCCAGGTCAAAGCCCGGTCGCTGCCAGGGTACCCAGCCCATGGTATCACCCCAAATCTCTTTGGTGATGGCTTCGCTGTCTTTGGCGGCGGCGATCGCGATGAGGGCATCAGGGTGCAGGTGATCAATGTGCTTGAAGGGCAACATGCCGTGCAGGGGCGTATCAATGGAAGGCGCGGCACTTTCCAGATCGTAGAGGGTATGGTAGAACAACGCCACCATTTCGTCCTCGTTCTCGAGACCCCGGTAAATATTTTTTAGGGCCCGTAGTTTTTCGGTATACAGGCCGGCGATGCCCTTCCGGTTGAGGGTACCTATGTCTCCCCCCGATCCCTTGATCCACATTACTTCGGCGTCCGCTCCGGTAAGCACGTCTTTTTCGATGGTCTTACAGCTGGTGTTGCCACCTCCGTAGTTGGTGATGCGGAGATCGGCTCCCAGAATATTGGAGCGATAGAGGAACAGGGCCACTTCGTCGCCGGCAAGTTCGGCGGCTTTGGCTTCGTCCCACAAATAACTGACATGCTTGAAGGTTTTGGTAGGTTCCATGGGTTAACGGGTTTTGGAGTCGTATGAGGTTAAATTTGAAATAATGATAGCAACTTAGAAGCTCTGATTGGGAATAAAGTACTCAGACGTCTGTTGCAAAAGTATTTAGTGCGGCTAACCTAACTGTCCTACACCGTACCACTAGTTGCAGTTTGGACAAAACATCTCTTTGAGCAGGTTGCTGATAACTTTATTTTACCTACTCTAAATCAATCATTTAATAAAAATAGACCTATTTTACACCATTCATCAAAACTTCAAATTTGCCTACATTTATATTTACTGACGTTTGCATTCCAACAAAAATCCGATCCCTGCCTCCCTTACAGAGAAGAGCGTACGGTCAGATAAAAAGGATTTTCGTGGTGATCTTTGGAGTTGGTCAGGATCAGTTCGGCGGCGGTTTTTCCCATAGCCCGGAAGTCAGTAGACATGGTAGTAATCCCGTTCAATATTAACCTTTTCAGGGGCGTTTCGTTGTACGAAATTACCCCCACCTCTTCTCCCAGTATCAGGGATTGGGCAATAATCTTTTCGATCAGAATCACCAGATCATCCTCCATGATATTGATATAGGCCTGCCCTTTCTGGATGGTTTCATCGGCGATGGAGGCGATGACCCGGTACTCGAAGGCATAGTCACGGCAGAAGTTGGTGAACCCTACCGTTATTTCGCGGGGCGCGTAGCTGTTTTCGGGAAAAATCAGATTGAGCGTGTCGTACTTGGATAAGGCCTCCCCCGCTTTTTCGAGGGAGGTATAGATATCCCGCTCAAAGTTCTGGTACACCGCGCCAAACTCCCCGCTGATTCGGGGAATGATCTTGTCCAGAACAATCAGCTGGTCTTTGGGCAGGGTATTGATTACTTCGTAGGCTTTCTCTTCCCCCTCTATAAAATGGGGAATAATCACAAAGTGCGTATACTCGTCCTTCCGTTGCTCAATAATGCGCTTGAAGAGGACGAAGTCATTGTTATAAATGTAAAAATCTATGGCGGCCTGGCTACCCAAGGTCTCCACAAACGAGTCGTATATGATTTTTTTGTGGGGACTGAGCTTATTAAACAGCAGGAATACTTTGAGATGCTGGGTGTGGTCGGTATTCTTGATAAAGTACCCTTTCCCAGGAACCGAACTAAGTACCCCAATGCTTTTGAGATGGTTGTAGCCTTTCTCAACCGTCACTCGGGAGATGTCAAATTCGAAACTTATCTCATTGATCGACGGCATCACATCCCCCTTGCCGATGGCGCCCATCTGAATGCCTTTCAGAATAGAGTTGCTCAGTTGAAGGTACTTAGGCGTTACCGAGTACTCATCAATCTGAATCGAGTCAAGGATTTTTTGGGAGGGATTCATTTTGGGACTGTTTAGGAGTTTTGGGGAGTTGAAAGCAGTAGGAGTTGATGAGTTTAGAGTCGATGAGTATAAAACAATAGGAGTTCTGTACACAACGCTAAATCACATACTTTTCACTTATCCACTTTCAACTCATCAACTCTATACACTTTTACTTCATTTCCGGTAGTCCAGCGCGGGGGGGCGGTTGCCGAGCAGGGCATCGTATTGGAAGCCTTTTCCGCGTTTTTCGTCAAACTCCGCTTTGGCTTCGGTCAGTACCTTGGGGTTCTGGAACAAATCTACGGCGGTGAGGGCGATGGTCTTGGCGGCTACCATCATGCCTTTTCGGCCAATGCTGGTCCCTCCCGCTGCCACGGCCTGCCAGCTATGGGCGGCGGTGCCCGGTACCCAGGTAGCGGTGCGCATACCCACGGTAGGTACCGTCCAGCTCACATCCCCTACATCGGTGGAACCCATACCGGTGCGCTCGTACTCATAGGGTAGTATCTGACTGGCGGTTGCTAGCTCAGGGGTTTGGGTAGTACCACCGAAGGTAGTCTGCATTTGTTTGGCGTACGCGTTTTCTGATGCCTCATAGTTCACACCACCTACCTCTTTCAGGTTTGTGTACATTACTTTGGCCAGGGCATCCAGGGGCAGTAGCTCGTACACGCCACCGATGATCTCGTGCTCTACCGTGGTGCCCGTACCCATGGCGGCTCCCTCGGATGCCTTCACAATCCGCGACCACATATCCTGCACTACGTCGCGGCGGGGGTGGCGTACGTAGAAGTACACTTCGGCAAAGTCGGGCACGACGTTGGGGGCTTTGCCACCCTGCGTGATGATGTAGTGAATACGGGCGTCGGAGGGTACGTGCTCGCGCATCATGTTGACCATGTGGTTCATGGCCTCCACGCCGTCCAGCGCCGACCGCCCCCGCTCGGGAGCCGCCGCGGCATGGGCGGCCACGCCTTTGAACCGAAACTTAGCCGACATATTGGCCAGCGACGTACCCGGACTGGCGCTATTGGAGTCGGCGGGGTGCCAGTGCAGCACGGCATCCACGTCCTTGAAGAGCCCGGCGCGCACCATGTATACCTTGCCCGAGCCACCCTCTTCCGCGGGGGTACCATACACCCGGATGGTACCCTTCTGCCTCGTAGCTACCATCCAGTTCTTGACCGCGATGGCCGCCGCCGCCGATCCCACGCCGAAGAGGTGGTGACCGCAGGCGTGCCCGGCGGCACCCTCCTGCATTATTTTACGGGAGGGCAGGGAGTCTTGTGAGAGTCCGGGGAGTGCGTCGTACTCGCCCAAAATGCCTAGTACCGGTTGGCCCTCGCCATAGCTCGCCACGAAGGCGGTGGGTATGCCTGCTACGCCTTTCTGTATTTTGAAACCTTCTTTGCTGAGCATATCCTGCAATAACGCCGAGCTTTTCTCCTCCTGGTAGCCTACCTCGGCGTAATTCCAGATGGCCTTGGCCTTTTGGCCGTACATCATCTCCTTCTGGTTCAATTCCTTCACAATGCGCTCGTGTGGGGTCTGAGCCCACAGCCCAGGGGAAGGAGCAAGGCTACCACCAGCAACACTCTGTTTCTTTTTTGCGTATTCATTCGTATAGTTCGATTAGGTTTTGACGACCAAAATAAGGAATCTATGTAAATTCGGGCCATCAAATTTCATTTTGTTGCTTTTCCAACCATCGCAACTCACTTTGAATCCTTCGAACAGGTGCAGATACAGGTAAAAGATGCGGGTAAAAAATTTATATCGGAATGGATATTCCGTCATGTAAATTTTGATTTAGAAACGGGGCAAAGCTATACTTTCGTAGGGCCCAACGGCAGCGGGAAGTCTACCTTGATTCAGTTGCTGATGGGCAGCGTACCCGCTTCGGAAGGAACTATACACTACCGGATGAAGGGGAAAGAACTGGAAATTGACGACTGGTACCGTCACATAGTATTGGCAGCGCCCTACCTCGAACTGATTGAAGAATTTACGCTCCGCGAGCTGGTTACCTTTCATCAGAAATTCAAACCCTTGAAAAACGGACTAAATACCCCTGATTTTGAGGACTTTGTGCAGCTGTCCCACGCCCGCAACAAGGTAGTGCGGCATTTTTCGTCGGGGATGAAGCAGCGGGTCAAGCTGGGGCTGGCGTTTCTGTCGGAGGTACCCGTCGTGTTTCTGGATGAGCCTACCTCCAACCTCGACGCCCGGGGTACGCGCTGGTACCTGGATCAGGTGGTGGGCCTTGCTGAGAATCAACTGGTGGTGCTGGGTTCAAACCAACCCCAGGAATATGAATTTTGTAAAAATATCATTTCAGTTTCGGCGTTCAAGTAATGAGAAGTTTTCGGTAGCTTACCTCTTCTTTTCAAGCCCTGTCCGCTTATCCGCAGGGTTGCGCTGATTACTATTTTAACCAATTTATTTACTCTGACTTTTATTATTTGATCGATTTTTTACTCCGATTGTATGAATCAATTTTTACGAAGTCTCAGTCTACTCGTTCTGGTGTGGCTCTGGTTTGGGGAAGTAGCGATGGCCGGGGGCTTGCGTTTTATTCAAAACAAAGGGCAGTGGGAAAAAGAGATTCTTTATCGAGCTGACATACCGGGCGGCTTTTTATTCCTCAAAAAGCAATCGCTGGTGTATGTTCTTTACGATGCCCGCGAGGTCATGGCCCGTCATGCTACCCGGCCCGTGGCGGATGATCCCCGCACCCGAACCTCCCAGGAACTGATCAATGCCCACGGGGTGGAGGTCCGCTTTGAAGGGAGCAACCCGGATGTTCAGCTGTCCCAAGCCAAGTCCGACGGGAGCGTGTACAATTATTTCATTGGTTCAGACCCCAACCGGTGGGGGAGTGGTGCCGGGGGATTCGGGGAGGTACTTTACCAAGGCCTTTACCCAGGAATTGATTTTCGGATTTATACCTACCAGAACACCATCAAGTACGAGTTTATCGTCCATCCTGCCGCCGATGCCTCCCGCATAAAAATGATCTATCAGGGTGCCAACGGTATTTCTGTAAACCAATCGGGGCAACTGGAAATCCAAACCAGCCTGGGCTCCTTCAAAGAAGCCAAACCGTATTCGTTTCAGGAAATCAATAGCCGCACTCGTGAGGTAAACTCCCGCTACGTGCTGCGCGACAATCAGGTGCAGTTTTCGTTGCCTGCCGATTACGATCATTCTCATACGCTCACCATTGACCCCGAACTGATTTTTTCTACCTTCTCAGGAGCTGCTTCCGACAACTGGGGCCATACCGCCACCTACGATGCCGCCGGCAACCTGTACTCCGGCGGGACGGTGTTCGGGGCCATATTCCCCGTGAAGGTGGGAGCCTACCAGGTACAGTTTGGGGGTCTGGTGGACACCGGCCTGATGAAATTCAGCCTCGACGGCTCCCTGCTCCTCTACGCTACGTTTCTGGGAGGGGCCAGCACCGACATTCCCAATAGTCTGGTTACCAATTCCAAGGGGGAGCTGTTTGTGTACGGCACCACTTCGTCTACCAACTTCGCTACCACGGCCACGGCCTTTCAGAAAACTTTCGGGGGCGGGGCTTCCATCACGCCCATTGACGGCCTGGGCTTGCCCAACGGCAGCGACATGTACCTGGCCCGCCTCAGCAGTGACGGTACCCGGCTCCTGGCGGCTACTTATCTGGGCGGCAGCGGCAACGACGCCCTCAGTAGTGTGTCCAACATTATTATCAAAAACTACGGGGATACCTTTCGGGGCGAAATCGTGCTCGATAAAGACGAAAACGTACTGGTCAGCTTCCTCAACCAACTCCACCAATTTTCCCACCAAAAACGCCTTCCAAGGTACCCTCAAAGGACGGCAGGACGCCACGATCTCGCAGCTTTCTCCTGACCTCGGTACCTTGCAATGGAGTACCTACTTTGGTGGGGGTGAATTTGAAGCGGCTTTTTCTGTTAAGCCAACGCTCGATGGAGAAGTGTACATAACCGGGATTACAAAAAGTACCGACTTGCCCGTCCAGGCCGGGGCCTACCAGTCGGCTCTCAAAGGTACCGAAGATGCTTACGTAGCCTACTTCAAAAATCAGCAGTTTCAGCAGGTAAGCTACCTGGGTACTGACGCCGCCGATGGCGGGTACCTGCTGGATCTGGACCCCAGCGGCAATGTGCACGTATTGGGCCTAACCAGGGGCGTTTATCCTATTTCGGCCGGGGTGTACAGCAATGCCAACAGCGGGCAGTTTGTGCACGCCTTGGACCCTACCCTTTCGAAGACCATTTTCTCAACCGTCATTGGCTCGCGGAAGGGCACCCCGGATATTTCCCCCACGGCCTTTCTGGTCAATGAGTGCGGCAATATTTACATAGCGGGCTGGGGCGGGATGGTGAATGTAAGGACGGCCTATAACTCCCAAAGCAGCACCAATGGTATGGTTGTGACCAGCGACGCCTTGCAGGCTACTACCAACGGCAATAATTTTTACATCGCTATTCTGGAAACGGGAGCGAAAGCGATGCTTTACTCTACCTATTTTGGGAGTGTGAGCCCGCCTAATCCGGCTGAAGATCGGGGCGACCACGTGGATGGTGGCACCAGCCGGTTTGACAAAAACGGGATCATTTACCACGCTACCTGCGCCTGCGGGGGTACCCGCTTCCCAACCACGGCCAAGGCCTGGTCACGAACCAACAACAGCGAAAACTGCAATAATGCCGCCTTCAAGATTGACATTGACCGCCTGAAAGCGGATTTTGACGTGTACGATGGAACCAAAAAGGACGTAGTGCAGGGCTGCGCACCGCTCAAACTGACCTTTGTAAATACAAGTGTAGGTGGGGTGGACTATATATGGGAAGTGAACGGGAGTGGTTTTTCCCGGGAGAAAATCCAATCAGAATATAGTTTTAATCAGGCCGGGGAATATACCGTCACGCTGCGGGCATTCAACCGGCTCACCTGCAAAAGAGAGGATATAGCCACGCGCATCATCAAAGTCAGCAGCCTGAACGTAGTTACGGATGGGGATACGACGGTATGCCGCGGTGTGCCCGTTCCCCTGATGGTTAAGGGCGGAACGGACTATACCTGGTCGCCGGCGCTGGGGCTGAACGACACCAAAAGCGCCACCCCTACGGCCAAGGTGAACGAAACTACGGACTTCAAAGTAGAAGTAAAGGACGCCTCAGGTTGTGTGGTGACCAAATCCGTAAAAGTAACCATTGACGATAGTAAGCCCGACTTTCTGGCGGGAAAAGACACCACGATTTGTCCCGGACAATCGGTAATATTGACCAGCTCCGGCTCCGCGTTGGGCTACCGCTGGACGGGCGGGGCCGGCCTGAGCGATACGGTAGGTACCCGCATCACGGCCAGTCCTACCGTTACGACCACCTATATCGTGGAAGCGCAATATGGCGATGGCTGCCGACCCACCAAGACCGTAAAGGTTACCGTGGATAGCAACAAGCCTGATTTTGCGGTGAGTCCGCCGCAACTGGTGTGCGCGGGTCAAAAAGTAAATTTGCGGGCCACCGGAGCGGCCACAGCTTTTGTCTGGAAGGGCGATTCGACGCTGAGTGCCTATTCCGGCCCGAGCATAACGGCCTCGCCCGCGGTGACCACCACCTACACCGTGCAGGCCCAATACGCCGATGGGTGCAAACCTGAAAAGCAGATCGTAGTGCAGGTGGATCGGGCCTATGAGCCTCTCTTTGAAATTGTGCGGGCGGGTGAGGCCTGCAACGAACCCGTGAAGTACGAGTTCAGGAACCTAACCAAAAACGCCCAACGTTACGAGTGGAACGTAGGAATTGGAGGGATGGTCACCACTCCGGATGTCCGGGAGGCGGTGTATCAGCAGCCGGGAGAATATACGATTTCGCTGACGGCCTACAACCAGGCCGGTTGCGCCCTGACGGTATCGCGAACGCTAAACGCCGAACCACCGCTGGTACTTCCCAATATCATCACGCCCAACGACGACGGCAAGAACGATACCTTTGTGGTGCCCGTGGGCAATTCGGCCTTGCAGGTGTATAACCGCTGGGGCAAAGAGGTGTTTCAGGCCGAAAGTTACCAAAACAACTGGGGAAAGGGCACTATCAACGGTACCTATTTTTACGAAATCGTGACCCCGCAGGGAAGTCGCTGCAAAGGCTGGGTGCAGGTAATGGAGTAGAGGCAAGTTGAAAAAAAGTATTTGTAAAACGCGCCTTATCCGCAGGATTTTGCGCATCTATATTTATACATTACCTTTATGTTTAATAAACAAAACCTTATACCCATGAAGAAACTACTCGCTTTATTTTTCTGTTTTGCATTGGCCGTTCAGGTACAAGCTCAGGATACTTTCGGTAAGAAAATTAACGACAAAGCCGCCATTGCCGCCGACGAACTACCCACTAAGATGGGCCCCAAAGAAAGCATGACCGCCAAGGTAACCGGTACCGTTGAGTCCGTATGCCAGGCCAAGGGCTGCTGGATGAAGGTAAAAATGGACAATGGCGAATCCATGCGGGTGACTTTTAAAGATTACGGTTTTTTCGTTCCCAAAGACATCGCCGGCAAGACCGTCGTGTTTGAAGGAGTAGCCGAAAAGAAAACCACTCCTGTGGCCGAACTGCGCCACTATGCCAAGGATGCCGGGAAAAGCAAGGAAGAAATTGAGGAGATTAACACCCCGAAGGAAGAACTGGCGTTTGTGGCCGATGGGGTAATTGTAAAATAAAAAACAGAATCAAACAGCAACGGCCCGCTTCGTGAGAGGCGGGCCGTTGCTGTTTGGATAGGATATTCATTTATATTTTTAGTCCGCGCTGTTTCCCAGGTTATCCAGTCGCTTCATATCGTCTTCGTCAAGTTCGAGCGATGCCGCTTTTACGTTTTCTTCCAAGTGGGCCACCGAGGAGGTACCCGGAATCGGTAGCATTACCGGCGAATGCTGCAACAGCCACGCCAGGGCCACCTGATACTCGGTGGTACTATGCTTTTCGGCTATCTTTTTAAGGACCGCCTGCGTGTTGATACTCCCCGCCGAAAGAGGGTACCAGGGAATGAACCCTACCTGATGCTCTTCACACCAGCGCAAACTATCTTCCCAGCGGCGCTCGGCCAGGTTGTACATATTCTGTACGGTCGTAATATCAATGATTTTTGATGCCTGTTCCATCTGCTCTACACTTACTTCGGACAAGCCGATGTGGCGGATCAAGCCTTCCTCCTGCGCCTTCTTCAATTCTCCCAGACTATCTTCCATCGGCACGTTGGCGTCGATCCGGTGCAGCTGGTACAGGTCAATGTGGTCGGTTTTCAGCCGTTTCAGGCTCCCTTCCAGGGTCGAGCGGAGGTACTCGGGGCGCCCGTCGGGTTTCCATTGGTTGGGGCCGGGGCGGGTAAGGCCTCCTTTGGTGGCTATTATCATTCCCTGTGGGTACGGGTGCAGGGCTTCGGCGATGAGTTCCTCGGATACATTGGGACCGTAGCTATCGGCAGTATCAATGAAATTTACGTCCAGGTCGGGCAAACGCCGAAGTACCCGGATCGCCTCGGATTTGTTGGCAGGTGGCCCCCAGATTCCGCTGCCCGTGATGCGCATGGCACCAAATCCAAGCCGGTTTATTTCCAACTCTCCTCCTATCTTAAAACTTCCTGACTTTGCCGCGCTTACCTCGTTCGCCTTCATATCTATTCACTGTATTTATTCACAAAAAATGGGAGCTTACACAATCCCAATCAAATCTATTCTTCCCGAGCCAAACAACTCTATTCCCGAGCTGGCAAATGCACGAAGTCTTCTCATACTGGCCCGTCGACGCATACGTCTCGTGGACTCCCCGTCAAAAAACTGCTTGTACTCAATCCAAAAACGATACATTACCACCTTAAATCTGCTCTGTCGTTTCGTTTCCATGTCTATCTCGAAGTTTGTAAATAATGTAGTAGGATAAAACTTTTTTCGAATCACTTAAAATATCTGTGCCATATTTTGGCAAAATGGGGAGTGATTTAAGGAAAATTAGAAGTTTTTGCCCTTCTTATGTATCTTTTCTAGTAGTATATACAAAAACTATTTACTAATTGTTGCAAAGAATGTGATTCAAAAGTGCCTCAGGAGAGAAACTGTGGGTAAAATCTACCGCCACCATTTCTCATTGGGGTAGTCCTTCCCAACTCTTACCGGCTGTCCTATCAACGGTGTAGTCACCGAAAGATTCAATTTTTGTGCTTCCTGGCTTACCCGTTCCAGCGGTTCGTGCCAGGGGTGAAGCGCCAATGAGAACTTCGACGAGTGGACGGGCAGGAGGGTTTTGGCTCTCAGATCCAGCGCGGCCTGCACGGTTTGCTCGGGCAACAGGTGAATGTACTTCCAGAACTCATTGTACTGCCCGCATTCCAGAATGGCCAGGTCAAAGGGGCCGTATTCGTCCCCAATTTTCTTGAAATGACTGTCATAGCCGGAATCTCCCCCGAGGTATAGCGTATGGTGGGTAGCTTGGAGCACAAAAGACGACCAGTGGGTCTGATTCCGCTTCAGTCCCCGCCCCGAAAAGTGTCGGGCTGGCAGGGCTGTGAGCGTGAGGGTACCTAATTGGCGGGCGGCTTCGCCCCACTCCAATTCCTGGATCATGCCTGCCTCATAGCCCCAGCGTTCCAGGTGTGCCCCTACCCCCAGGGAGGTAATGACCTCCTTCACCTTCGGCCGCAGTTTCTTCACCGTCGGATAGTCCAGGTGATCATAATGATCGTGGGTAATGAGCAGGATGTCAATGTCCGGCAAATCGTCCACGGTATACACGTTACTCCCCTCGTAGTTTTTTCCAAAAAAGGCAACCGGTGAGGCGTTCCCGCTAAATACCGGGTCAACCAGGATGGTTTTGCCTTCCAGCAAAATCAAATAGGAGGAGTGTCCAAACCAGATTAGGGTTGGAACATCCGCCGAAATCGTTTTCAGGTCGGTCTTCACCGACGGGATCGGCTGACCGGGTTCCCGGTCTTTGGGTAGATTGAAATAGGCTTTCAGAATGTCCCAAGGCGATGTCCCTTCAGCCAGGCTAGGCGTGTGGCTTTGGTTCTGGAAAGAGTCCTTCCCGTAGTTAGGAGACTTTTTTATACGATCGAGTCGGGTTTTATCGGGGACCTTACCAAACTGTGGCAGCTGCATGAAAAGCCATATAGCCAGTGTGGAAAGTATCAAAAGCAGCAAAAAATAAATCATAGGTATGCAGTCGTTTTGGGAGGTGGAGGTTTGAGAGGGAAGTTCCCTGATTTCTAACCAACTGCCCTTCCATTAAATTCATCGCACTAGGCCGAAATGGCAATTCTGGCAAAAAACATTTGCATCTGAGGTATCAGCTATCTGGAAGGCGATAGTTCGTGTATAGCCCTAGCTTTTCCCTTCAATTCACTTTCCTATAATTCAGAATTGCCCAGGAATTGAACACCACAGCAAAGCAGACCATGGCCAGAAAGTGGATTTTGATATCGGCAAAGCGACTCCCTTTCAGAACAATCATGCGCATTACATCAATAAAATAGGTGACGGGGTTGAGGGTAGCAATCATTTTGGCCCAGCCGGGCATGCTGTCCACGGGGGTAAAAAGGCCCCCCATCAATATAAAAATCATCATAAAAAAGAAAGCGACGGACATGGCCTGCTGCTGGGTGTCGGCGTAGGTGGAAAGAAGCAGGCCAAACCCCAGCATGACTACCAGATACAGCGCCAGAAAAGAATACAGCAGCGCTATATTCCCCAGGGTAACGATGCCATATACCAGCCGACCCACGCCAAACAACCCAATGGTAAATACCACTATCCCGATGACCCAAAAGGGAATGAGCTTACCGAGAATAAAATGGTGCTTCCGGATGGGCGTCACGTTGATTTGCTCAATGGTACCTATTTCCTTTTCCTTCACAATGTTGAGGGAACACATGTAGGCACATACCATCGTGACCAGAATCGCCAGGATGCCCGGCACCATGAAAAAGCTGTAATCCAGGTTAGGATTGAACCAATTGGACGATACCACCTCCACCACCGGCATAGGACTAAACCGCGGCGGCTGAATCCATTCCAGGCGGATGTCTTCGTTGAAGCTGGCGATAATCCGGCTGAGGTACGCCCCGCCCAGATTGGCCTTTGTGCCGTTGATGGCGTTGAGGGCGATGAACAATTGCTGCTGGTTTTCGCGCACCAGGTTTCTCTCAAAGCCCTGGGGAATTTCCAGGATCAGGTCCGATTGATCCCGCTCGATCTCCTGCCAAGCTTCCCGGTACGAATGGCCATAGCCAGCCAGTCGGAAGTAGCCTGAAGCGGTAATGCGGGAAGTCAGTCGCCGCGAGTAAGTAGAATGATCGTGGTCAACGACCGAAATGTTGATGTTTTTGATTTCGTAATCAGCCGCCAAAGGCATAACCATCAGCTGAATGATGGGCATGACAAAAATCACCGGCAGCAACGATTTATTGCGGAATATCTGCTTAAATTCCTTTCGAAGCAGGAAGAGGATCGTTCTCATTGGAGTCTTATTTTAAAGCGTTTGAAGCTGAAAGCGAGCAAGAACAGCGTCATGCTTAGCAGAATGAGGGTTTCTTTCCAGATCGCCGCGAAGCCCAACCCTTTGATCATAATGGACTTCACGATGATGTAGTACCACTTGGAAGGGACGATGTTGGCCACCACCTGCAAGGGGATGGGCATGTTTTCCAACGGAAACATGAACCCCGTAAACAGCATGGTGGGAATGAGCATTCCCATGAGGGAAATGAGCATGGCCGTTTGCTGGGAATCCGTGACGTTGGAAATTAGCAACCCCAGCGAAAGCGACGTAATGATGAGGAGGCCACTTTCCGCAAAAAGCAAGAAAAGGCTCCCCCGCAAGGGCATGTCGAGCAGGAACACGCTCAGCAACAGAATGACCCCTAGATTTGCCAGCGACAAGATGAAGTAGGGTACCGCCTTGGAGATAATCACCAGAAAGGGGTTAAAGGGCGACACCAGCAGTACTTCCATGGTGCCCATTTCTTTTTCCCGCACGATGGAGACGGAGGTCATGAGCACGCACACCAGCATGAGTACCAGCGCCATTACACCCGGCACAAAGTTGGTGGCTCCTTTGAGCTCCGGATTGTACAACATGCGGGTTTCGGGCACAATCTGGTACGGCATCGTCCCGGTTTGGTTTAGTTCTCTCTGGTAATCAGCCGCGATGTTGGTGATGTAGTTGGTAAGGGCCGTGGCGGTATTGGGATCAGAGGCATCGGCAATGACCTGCATCTGGGTTTTGTTAAACTGCAACAGATCGTCGTTGAAGTGATCCGGGAACACCAGCACAAGCTTTACGGTGCCCAACCGAAAGGCGTCCTCAATCTGCCGGTGACTCAGCAGGCTTTTCTCAATCAGAAAGCTGGAATTGGCCTCAATTTTGGTGATCATCCGCTGAGAAGCAGCATCTTTGGCGTAGTCGCAAATCACGATTTTGGAGTCTTTGATCTCATTGGTGAGCGCAAACCCAAACAGCACGATCTGGGCAATGGGCAAACCAAAGAGCATCAGCAACGTTTTCCGATCCCGAAAAACATGGTAAAACTCTTTTCTGACGAAGGTGAAGAATTGTTTCATTTTTTATGAGCCAATGGCTATTAGCTATTGGCTGATAGCTCTTTTAAGCATTTGATATATAGGCAATTAGATGCTTTCTTGCTAAACTAATTCTGCTACAGTACATACTGACCATTAGTTGATGGCTAATAGCTTTTTTAGGAATGCTTGTATCATTTTTATTTCCTCTTCTACCAAAGCCTCAGATCGTTGACATTCGTTTTCAGTTATCCATTCAAGTTCTTTCCCAATGATGAAGTAGGTTTGAAGCTCAAAAGCAGAACCTAATGCTATTTGAAGAAATCTGGCGTAATCTTTATCGCTGGTTCTGCTACTTCCCTCAGCAATATTGGCGGGTACAGATACAGATGCGCGGGTCATTTGAGACACCATTCCAAATTTTTCCTCCGCCGGAAATAACCTTGACACCCGGTAGGTTTCTTTGACGAGTTCAATCCCTTTTTTCCAGACATTCAATTCTTTGTAATTCTTCATTGGGTTTGAGTAAAATGATGAAAAAAAACGGCTTTCAAGTCGAGCCCAAAAAAGCTGTCAGCCATCAGCCATCAGCTAAAAGCTCGTTTCCCCCTACTCCCCCCGCACGGCACCCCTGGCTAGTTCAAAAAACACCTCATCCATCGAATCGGCAGCGAACTGCTTTTTCAGATTAGCCGGGCTGTCGAGGGCCTTGATTACGCCATCTACCATCATCGAAATTCGGTTGCAGTACTCCGCTTCGTCCATGTAGTGGGTAGTCACGAAAATGGTAATGCCCCTCGCGGAAGCGGCATAGATCAGGTCCCAGAACTGCCGCCGCGTTACCGGGTCTACCCCGCCGGTGGGTTCGTCCAGAAACACGATTTTGGGTTCGTGCAGCACTGCCACCGAAAAAGCCAGTTTCTGTTTCCAGCCCAAGGGCAGGGAACCTACTAGTTTATTCGCTTCGTTTTGCAAGTCCAGCTGACCGATTAATTCCTGGCTTTTTTCCTTGATTTGCCTGTTGGACAAGCCATAGATTCCGCCAAAAAATTGAATATTTTCCAGTATAGTCAGATCCTCGTAGAGCGAGAATTTCTGACTCATGTAGCCAATATTCTTTTTGATGCCTTCGGTTTGTTTATAGATATCGAAGCCCGCAATGGTAGCGCTACCCGACGAAGGAGCAAGCAGTCCGCAGAGCATCCGCATGGCGGTGGTTTTGCCCGCGCCGTTGGCCCCTAGAAAGCCAAAAATTTCTCCTTTGTACACCTTGAACGTGATCTCGTTGGTGGCGACAAAATCCCCGAACCGCTTGGTGAGCTTGTTGGTTTCTATGACTACTTCGTTCATGATCAGGATATGGTTGGTTCCGTGTCCGTTTTTTTCATCAGATGAATAAAACAGTCCTCAATGGTGGGTGGCGTGGGTTTCAACTCTACTTCGGCGTGTCCTTTCTTTCCAAGATAGGCCAGCAAGTCCTCTTGAATAGTTTCCTTATCCTCTGTGAAGGAGATGTGGTGGTACTCGCCGAAGGAATTACAGCTTTTTATGGGCTCGTATTCCCGCAAATCGCGCAACAGGGCATTCATATTGTGGGCTTTGATGGCGTACAGCTTGTCGGGGTACTGTTGCATGATACCGGCCGGGGTATCTATGGACATGATTTTACCATCCTGAATCAGCGCAATGCGTTCGCACAGCGTCGCCTCATCCATGTAGGGAGTGGATACCAGAATGGTGATACCCTGGTGCTTTAGGCGTTTGAGCATTTCCCAAAATTCCTTGCGCGACACGGCATCCACGCCGGTGGTGGGTTCGTCCAGAAACAACACCGTGGGCCGGTGGATCAGCGCGCAGCACAACGCCAGTTTCTGCTTCATTCCGCCCGAGAGCTTACCCGCCCGCCGGTTTTTAAATGGCTCGATCTGCACATAAATATCCTGATGAGATCGTAGTTTTCTGCAATGGTCGTACCGAAGACCGTGGCAAAAAAATGCAGGTTTTCCTCCACCGACAAATCCTGGTAGAGCGAGAATTTGCCGGGCATGTACCCTACCTGTTTGCGGATGGCCTTGTAGTCTTTCACTATATCCAGCCCATTGACGCTGGCTGAACCTCCATCGGGTAGCAGCAGGGTGGTCAATAGGCGGAAGATGCTAGTCTTTCCCGCGCCATCGGGACCAATCAGGCCGAAGAGTTCGCCTTTCTCCACTGAGAAAGATACCTTGTCCACGGCTACTGTTTGTCTGTTGTTGTAGGTCTTCGTTATGTTATTAAGTACTACCATGCTTATTTCCGGGCTACACCTTCCTGACCGGGAGCTGCCAACCGAATCTCCCCGTACATCCCAATCTTGTAGGTACCATCATTGGCTACTTTTATTTTGGTAGCATATACCTTGTTGGCCCGTTCGTCTTTAGTCTGTATGGTTTTGGGCGTAAACTCAGCCTTGTCATTAATCCAGGTCACCGTACCCTCCTTTTCGGTGTAGCCGCCCTTCCCGTCGTCGGTAAGTACGGTCACTTTTTGGTTTAACTTTACCTGGGGTAGCTGGTCGCCGGTGAGGTAAGCGCGCAGAACGATGGTGGAGAGATCCGCGATTTTGTAGAGAGGTTTTCCGGGGGAGGTCATTTCGTTCGGCTCGGCGTATTGGCTAAGTACCGTGCCGGCCATTGGGTTCACAATCCGGCACCGGGCCAGTTGATCGTTGAGCTGGTCGACCTGGGCCGCCAACGGGAGCAGGTCGCTGCTCAGCGCCGACGACTGGGTTTGCAGGGCCGATACCTGAGCTTCCTTCTGGCTTTTGATCACCAGCAATTGCTTCCGGGCTTCGTCAACCTGCGCAGTGATATCGTCCAGTTGCTTGGGAGTAGCCGCGCTGGCATTCACCAGATTCTGCACTCTTTTCTGCTCATTCAGCAGGGTACTGAGGCGGGTCTGAGCCACGGCCAGTTGCTCCCCAAAGTAGCCTGTTTGCGCGGCAATATTGGGTTTCCGGGTTCTGACGGAGCCTAGCTGGGCTTCCAGCTGTTTCTTTTTCAGATACAGCTGCGTGCTATCTATGTAGCCCACTACCTGTCCTTTCGCCAGGGTAGCCCCCTCTTCCAGATCAAGTTGCAGGATTACACCGGCTGCTTCGGCCGAAATAATGGTTTCGATGGCCTCAAAAGAACCGGAGGCATCGAACTGCTCCTCGTCTTTGTTGCAGGACAGCAGCAGGAGCGCCGCAAACGCCAATAGGCAGCCCGTTGCCGTTAGTTTTAGGGGATGACAGAATGGTTTACGTGCGATCATGATATTGGTTTGAAAAATTGTTATTGAAAATCTTGTAAAAACGTGCACTCGCCCGCTGGAGCAACCTAGTTTCCGGTGGTGGTTTTGTAGGTATAGAGCGCCATCAGGAGCTGAATCCGGTGTAGAGCCAGATTCTGCCGAGCCGCATCTTCGGCGTTGACGTAGGTCAGGTAGTCGTTGGCCGTTAGGGTTCCGAATTCCAGCTGCGCGTTGGCGGTAGCTTTTATCTCTTCCCGGAGCGCGATGATCTGATTATCCGATTCAATCAGCGACCGGTACTTGGCTACCTCACTGTTTTGCTGCTGTAACGTCAGGCGGGTATTGAATACAAAAACGTCCCGCTGAACATCCAGGGCATTCTGATTAATCGCTAGCAGCTGACGGTCATTATTCTCAGTATAAAAACCCGATAGATTCCAGTTGAAGCGTAGCCCTCCTATGTAGTAAAAATCAAATGAATTGCTCAGCACATTCAGCGCCGGATTGCCGTACCCCCCCTGTAAAAAAAGATTCAGGCGCGGATTTCGTTTGGCAGCTATCAGCTTTTTCTGAATTTCCAACCCCTTTTTTTGCAACTCGAAGAGATTCAGTTCAGGCCGGTTTATTTCCGAAGAAACGGCCTGCACCACCGGGGTCTGCAACACGGTACTGGCCTCTACGGGCTGATGGATCAACAGGCCGAGCATATCCGCAAAGCCCTGCCGGTTGGCTTTGAGTTCGAGCATCCGCTGGTCGGCCCGGATCATTTCAGCCCGCAGCACATCGGCGTTGCTTTTCAGCGCTGCCCCGTTGGCGATGGACGCTTCCACTTTCGTCAGCCCGGTCTGAATGTCCTTTTTCATCAGCGTAGTCTGTTCCCGCTGCGCATCTATGAGCAAAATGCCGAAAAAAAGTTGGTTGATGCGTTCGTGGAGCTTGTAGAGTTCCACTTCGACCTTTTGCCGCTCGGCCCCGGTGGTAGCTTCCAGCAGTTCTTTTTGCTGTCGGATTAAAGGGGCATCGGTCAGGGCCTGGCTTACCTCTCCGAAAATCCGGTACTGATCCTTATTGGGAGAAGGAATGGTGCGGTCGGGCAGCGTAATCGGTACGCTCGTCACCGCCGACTGGTAGGTAGCCTGTCCGCCCAGGCTTACTTGCGGCAGTAGCCCCTTGGCGGCGTTGTCCAGGGAGTACTCCCTGGTCTTCTCGATCAATGCCATTTGCCTGATCAGGGGGTAGTTATCCCGCGCTAGGGCGTAGCACTGCTCAATCGTCAGGGGCGAGGAAGGCTGAGCTAGGGAAACGGTATAGGTCAGCAGGCTGATAACCAGCAGCCAACAGCGCCTGCTTCCGGGGCTGGTTAGTGGTGATTGTATTTTATTCATTTATTTTAAATGATTGTATTAAACAATTGATTAACTACAAGTCAAAAAAATATCAGGGTACCTCCAGCATACTTTTGACCCAAAGCGGAATCAGTTTTTTGCGTTGCTGCATGAGTTTGCTAAAATCCTCCTCGGCCAGATCCCCCAGGTTGGTCACGATGGGCTTGGCAATGAAAGGAAAAACCGTCATGCCCATAATGTTGATAATCAGGTGCAGGGGATGGATGGGCGCAATACGATTTTGCGCCAGGGCCTCCTGCATTTGCTTCACGAAGTAGGTCTTCATCAGAAATTTCTTGAATTGTATTTTGGCCAGGAGTTCGTCCGGATTGCTCCGCAATTCACTCAAAATAAAGACCGGCATGTTAGGCTCTCGAATCAGCAGATCAATATAGTTACTTACCATATGCTCAATTTTAGCTTCCAGTGTGGTTTCCTCGTTATTAAACGTACTGGCAAGAGAGTCCTTGAAGCGCTGCAGGGTTTCGAGCATGATCAAGTCAAAGAGCTTCTCCTTGCTGCGAAAATAGTAGTTGAGCAAAGCCAGGTTGATACCTGCCTCCTCGGCTATATCCCGCGTGCGGGTAGCGGCATAGCCTTTCTTGTGAAAAATGCTGCGCGCGGCATTCTTAATTTTCTCTTCCGTGGAGGGATCAACTGCCACACTTCCTGTCTTATCTTTCATCGCCTTGATTTACTACCTGACAAAGGTAGAAAGCAATACCATTTAAACAAATGATTAATTAATCATTTTTAATCATTTGTTTAAAAACTAAACTTCCCGAAAGTTTCGACAACCAGATCAAAAGACTTTCGGGAAGTTGTTAACAGCCCAGATGTCATCATTCCAGGGCTAAGTGGACCGTGAAGTCAGGCGACAGGGCTACTCCCTGCCTTGATGGATGATGCCCTGTCAGGGCCGAGGAGTTGGAGAGTACTGGATTATTGCTTCAAGAGAAAAAAAGCTATTGGCCAATAGCCGATAGCTTTCCCCCTACCCCCTCACCAATTCAAACAACGTAATCTCCGGCCGAACATTAAACCGCACCTGAATCAGGTGCCCCAGGGCGCGGTTGATGTAGAGGGTGCGGCCATCCGCCAAATCCACCTGTCCGGCGGCATAGCGTCGGTTTTGAACGGGTAGTAGCGGTGGGGGTAAAAAAGGTGCCTTGCACTGGCCTCCGTGGGTATGGCCCGATAGTATCCAGCCCTGGTACCCGTTCCAGATCGGGAGATCAGCCACGTCGGGATTGTGGCAAAGTACCAGCTGAGGTAAGGCTGCTTTCACTTGGGTCATGACCTGTTCGGGTTTGAAATTAGTAGCCCACCAATCGTCTATCCCAATAAAATTTAGGCCGTGGAATTCCTGCTGCTCGTTTCGTAGGATTCGAACTCCGTGTTGAGTCAGAATCTCCGTCACCCGATCGGCCACATGGGGTTCGTGCCAGTCCTTGCCATAGTCGTGGTTACCCAGCACGCCCATCGTCCCCAAAGTCCCCTTCACCCCATACGCAAATACCTCGTGCAGCTGCTCGAACTGTTCGACCGATTCGTAGTTGACAAAATCTCCCGTATAGGCCACAAAATCAGGGGCCAATAGCTGTGCTTTCTGAAAAGAGTCGATGAGGTACTGCCGATTGAAGCGATTGCCCACGTGCATATCACTAATCTGCATAAGGGTTTTGCCCACCAGGGCGTCCGGCAGATTGAGAATAGGCATTCTGACCCGCACGAATTCCAGCCAGAATGGCTCCACCTGCCAGGAGTACAGTCCGGTTAGCATCCCGATTCCGCCGCCGACGGCGGCACTTTTCAGGAAAGTTCTTCGGTTTAATTTCATGAGGTAGGTAAAAATCAGCGCGATACTATGCCGCAATATACCATAGCGAGGGCGCATTTCCTCTACTTAACTCCCCATACTGGCTGGTAGTCGGCTGATACCAAATCGGCAACTATCTTTCGGATAGTGCGCCAGGGAGTGCGCCACAGGTCCCAAAAAAGTTCGTTCTGAAAACGACCGAAATCAGCCAATTTTAACCTATTCAGATTGGGGTTTGTACCTGGAAAAGAAGGGAGAGGGTAAGGGGGTACCTTTGAACACAAAATTGAACCCCTCCCGGAAAGCGGCGGGATACACAATCACTCGGAGCCGGTAGTACATGCCGTCCAAATTGTCCACGCCGCCTGCCCGGTATAGATTATAGCGGTAGCCACTCTGAATCCCCACCCCCACCCAGCGCGTAGCTTTGTATTCGATGTAGCCCCCGACGTGGGCCGGAACAATCCACGAGGACTGAGGGCTGGTTAGCGGCAGGGGCATATCGGAAAGAAGGGAATAGTACTGCATACGGGCCTGCCCCAGGCCTATTTCCAGCGGGAAGCCCATTTTCCAGCGTCGCGAGTTGTGCAGTATATGCCAGTAACCTACCGTGCCATACCCCGCCTCTATGTGGGGATAGATAGGCTGGAATTGATCGAGGGCGTTTTGTTTTTCAATACTGCCTAGCTGCCGGGTACCTCGTCGGCCCAGCCAATGGTACCCCAGGGTGATTTCACGCTCAAATCGCCCCCAGGTATACCCCACACTAGCCCCCCATACACTCAGGGTACGGCCTTGAGGAAACGAAAATCTCGTTTGCAGGTGTGCCTTCCAGGGGAAGGCTTTGGTGGTGTCGCGACTCCCGAATGCCTGCAAATAGGTGCAACTAGCAAGCAGGCAAACTAAAAGTAAGATACCGGGTCTACTCCTCATGAACGTGAATTGATAAAACTGTAAAATCGGTGCATACTCGTAACAATCAGGACCCTATTAAAATGAACAGTAGAACGAAAAGTAAGAAAACCATGCCATGCTCTTTTCCACATGAATTCACCTGGTTTTGAACCGAAACTTTTCCGCTTATGCAACGCCGTACCTTCTTCTATCGCAGTACGCTCGGCCTTACTGGTTTGCTTGCCGGGCAGTCGGTTTTTGCCAAAAGTATTCTTACCACCCGCGAAATCCAATCAATAGCGCCTGTTCAAAGTATAATTTTAGGCAAAATAGCTACAAAAATCGGCATCCTGCGCCCTGAAATAGAAACCGCCGGGTGGGAGTCGGCCTTGGCAGGTGCTTCCAACATGCTGCGTGAGATAAGGTGCACCTACCAGCTGGTGGATAGCCAGGATGACCTCCACCCATTCGAGGTACTGATCCTGCCGGATATGATTCAATTTACGGAGGCTATAACAACCAAAATCGAAGCCTATCTTCATCAGGGTGGTAGCTTACTGGCCTCGCATCGGTCGGGTACTACTCCTGAGGGTACGAGCTTCGCCAGTCCTGCCTTTGGGGTTACCCTCTTGGGAAAAGCGCCGTTCAGTCCTGACTTTATTAACCCTTTGGCTGAGGCAATCGCCCGGCACACGGGCAACCAGGACCTACTCATGTACAAGAGGGGAATGGAGGTGCTTCCTACCAACGCCCAAGTACTAGCCCATGCCGGCGTATTGGATTTCCCTTCGGCCAGTGGCAGTCAGTTCCTCGGCAGCTACCCCGCCATTACCCAGCACAACCGCGTCATATACTTCGTACATCCGATTTTCACGAACTACGCGCACAGCTCCCCCCGCTGGTGCCGACAGTTGGTGACAAATGCGTTGGAGATGCTGCATTCCTCGTCCGTAGCCTCAAAGTCCATGCCGGTGGATCGGGTCTAAAAGATGAAGAAATGGGAATAGCGGGCAACATTAGAAAAGCGTAATCAGTTATAGATTACATAACTCCTTACGGCATGATCCGACTTTTGCTCATATTTATCTTCCTTACGCTTGCCAAAATCGAGTCTGTTCAGGCCCGAATCATCATCAGCTATCCCACTCACCATACGGTAATCCAGCGCAACCAACAGAATGAGGCGCTCCTTCAGGTAGGTGGGATGTATACCGTACCCTACACCAAACTGGAAGCACGATTGGTATCCCTGGATCAGGCCGGGTCGGGCTCAGGAGCCTGGACCGCCCTTACTGCCCCGGCGGGACAGGGGACGTATTGGGGAGCGCTGGTGGCAAAGGGAGGCTGGTACAGGTTGGAGATAAGAGGATTAGCGGAACAGGGACAGACGGACACCGTTTCGGTGCATCCCGTGGGGATTGGTGAGGTATTCCTCGTATCCGGGCATTCTAATGCCATGGGACTACCCAAGTTGGGATCAAAAGATGGCTCGGAGCGGGTGGTCTCCTACAATGCCCTCAATAAAAACCTCAACGCTGAAAATATAACCGTGGCGCCCGATGAGCCCATGCCCGTCCCTACCTTTAGCCGACTTAAGGCCGACGACTTTGTATTTCCGTCGGGCGAGTCGGCCTGGAACTGGGGTGAGTTGGGAACTTTGCTCTCGAACCGACTGGGTGTTCCCGTGCTGTTTATGAATGCCGCCTGGGCGGCGGCCAACTCCATCAACTGGCGCGAAGCTGCCGAAGGGAAGAATACGCTCAATATTTATGTAGGAAAAAACTGGCCCAACCGACAGCCTTATTCCAACCTCATCAATACGCTACGGTACTACCATTCCTGGCTGGGGATACGCGCCATCCTGTGGTTTCACGGGGAAAATGATGCGTTCCATTTGAAAATATCCCAGCAGGACTATTTTACCAATATCCGGAGACTGATTGAACTGACCCGTAAAGATTTTGGCGGAAATATGGCCTGGGCCGTGGCCCTCTGTTCCGTTAGCCAAACCATCGACCCCTATCTGCCGGTGCTGAGCGCCCAGGTACTACTTTCGGAAATTCCCGGTCTCAACGTATGGAAGGGTCCCTATACCGATACAATTCAGGCACCCCGACCCCAACACGGTCATTTTGAGAACGTCAACGGAGGTACTCAGGGTCTCACCCAGGTAGCTCAGGCCTGGAACCGCAACCTGACGGATGCTTTTTTTGCCCAAACCCCCGCTTATACCCCGGCCAGCTCCCTGTCCACCGGTCTGGTACCCCATACGGCCTCGCCCGGCCACAGCTTTCTTTTGCCTTTTCAAGCAAGTGGGAAAGCTTCCTTTGCCTCCCTGGAAGTTCATCTGCTGGATCAGGACGGGAATTTTGTAGGTAATGTAGCCAAAGGCACGCAGAGCCCTTTGCGGGTTACGCTACCCATCACCTTACCAGAAGGCACCTATCGCCTCCGGGTAGTAGCCCAGAACCCAACGCTAGCAGGAAGTCCTTCTGAATTGTTCAAGGTCGTCCGTGGCCTACCTGTTCCCCAGTCTATCCGTTCGCTGGAAATACGCACTTCCGAAAATCAACTGAAAGTACACGCCCTGGTAAGCGCCAATCCCGATATAGCCCGGCTGGTTCTAGAGCGGAGCGACGACCTCCGAACTTTCCAGTCCGTGGGCACACTGCCGGCCCAGCCAACCAACGCAAGCGCATCGGCGCTGTATACCTTTACCGATCCACAGCCCTCCCAACAAACCACCTACTACCGAATCCGTTTGGAAAGACCTGGGTTCGATGTTCAGTACTCGGCCCTCCTGGCCAACTTTCGGGGCGACACTCCCCCCGTGCTACTTGCATTTCCCAATCCGGCTACCGCTGGCGAACCCATCTACCTGCGCACCGATATTTTGGAAAATGCCACCTTTCAGCTGTTTGATATCCGAGGTACCCTCCTCCCTGCTCTCGTAGCCGAAAGTGGCGTGAACGGACTCGCTGTTTTACAGTCTGCCAATTTTCTCCCTCCCGGCATGTACCTGTTACAGGTAACCCGAGGTACCAGTGTCCAAACCCAGCGGTTGATGATTCGGTAATGCGCCGTCTCTTTTTGTACGGGATTAGGAAAAGGACTCTGCATAAAAAAGAGCCGACTTTTCAGCCGGCTCAGGTATGCTTCTTAGTAGGTATTGTCAGGGATGGATGCTTACACTTTACCCATCACGTACATTTCTTCCATCGTCGGATTCGGACTCCCCCCCTCTTTTTCTAGGGTTATGGCAAAGGCCGCTGGATTGGGTAGGGTCGACTTCATTTGGAGTACTTTCCCTGCAAACTCCCGATCCAACATACCCAGGTCCACCGGGGCCCCATTCACAATTCCCCACAGCTGATACTGCTTACCGGCAGGCGCCGCGGGCAGGTTCTGTACGTCGAGGTATACCTGGTTGGTTTGTTGGTTCCACAAGGCTACCACCGAGCTTTCGGGTGATTTGTCGAGCCCGGGCATCCGGATGCTCTTTACGTTCGGATCGCGGTAGAAAGCCGCCAGAGCCTGACTGTACTCGCTTGTTTCTTTCAAACTCGCAACTTCGGAATTCAGCTGAGTGTTCTGCTCGTTAGCTTCTGACAGCTGGTAAGCCGACCACCCGGCAAAAATCGCCAGCAGGACCGATGCGGCCACGGCCATCATACCCCACAAAGGGCGGGCCACCTGACCTTGTCCTAACCGAATTTCGGTAGCCCCTGTGGGTGTAAAAGGAGCAGGAGCTTCCTCGGGTTCGACTTCGGCGGTATCTACCTCAGCGGTAGGTCCAAAGGTCATCTGAGCAAATATTTTATCTTTCAAGCCCGCTGGTGCGGGTACCTGATGCTGAATAGCGTACTGTTCCAGGGATGCTTCTAAGCGAAGCAACTCTGCTTTTACCTCTGGGTATATTTTGGATAGGCATTCCACTTCCTGCTTCTCCTGAGGAGAAACAACACCAAGAGCGTATTCTTCTAATATGCCTGACTCTATGTAGGCTTGGGTATTCATAGGTTATAATAAAGTTTAAGATCCTGCAACGCGGTCCGAATGCGTGATTTTACCGTTCCCAAAGGAATGTCAAGTTCTTTAGAGGCTTCTTCCTGGGTGTAACCCTGGAAATAGACTAAGTCAACAAGCACTTTTCGATCGGGCTTTAGTTTGTCTACTAATGCTTTCAGATCTAACGTAGAGGTGGAGGGCTGATACGACGCATTCAATTCTGTGCGATCGAGATTCTCGGTAATATCATCCATACCGGGTTTCCTACCATCCGACCGGATCGCATCAATAGCACTGTTCCGCGCTATGTTGAGCATCCAGGTGAATAGCCTGCCTTTTCCGGGATCATATGATGTAATGCTTTTCCAGATTTTGAGGAAAGCGTCCTGCATTACGTCTTCCGCTTTCTCATTGTCTCGTAAGACCTTACATATCACGCTAAACAGAGCACCGGAATACCGGTCGTACAAGTACTCAAAAGCCGCACGGTCGTTCTGTTTTAGCGATTCTACCAGGTCTTCTTCCGAATAGTTGGGTTTCTTGGTCGCCAAGGGTTCTTTTTATTTATATTTCAAGAGGGGCAATCTACTAATTTTTTCGAAAGGATAGTTCCTTCGAAGGCATTTTATTCTGACCAAGAAGAGCAAGACAGGGTCTGGTTTATCTTACTTCTTCCATCAGCTTCGTATTCGGCTGCTCCTCCCCAATTGCGACGCCGGGAAAAGACTTTTCTATTTTGATTGATAGTGTAATAGCAAAAACGGGTTAACATTTCTTCTCGAGGTTCTTTCTTTCTGCACATCTTCATCAACCCTTGTGTTTCTTGAAAAATTACAATATTCCAGTCTCTGGAATCTCCGCACTTACACTGGCTACATCAGGAGATCGGGCGTCCCACTCTTCCTGTGTACCTTATGTTATCATATACGATATGATATGCATTTTGGATTAATCTGGATCACTAATTCCCTTCTCTCTATCCAAAAACCTTGTTCTTAAGTACCTCACTTTTTGTGGGTAATTTAGGGATACCCTGCGAACCGCCTACCTAAAAAAGATTTAATTTGCACGACACAAAAATAAATCTTCACCCAACCTGAACTACCCCTATGAAAGAAAAATCCCTCGTATGGACACTATTAGGCGTCCTTTTATGTCTGTCTACCAGCTTTGCTCAGCGCACGCTGGTGCATTGTGGCAATCTGTTTGATACCAAGAAGGGCGAAATGCAGCGGCAGGTGACCATAATCGTCGAAAAGAACAAAATAACGAGTATCGAAAGTGGGTATACCCGCGCGGGTACCAATGATAAAGTCATTGATCTCAAAAATAGCTATGTGCTCCCCGGCTTGATTGACATGCACGTACACCTCGAAAGCGAAACCCGGCGGGGCGGGTCCTATGACCGCTACACCCAAAATCCGCCGGACGTGGCCTTTCAGGCAGCCAGGTACGCCAAAATCACGCTGATGGCCGGCTTCACCACCGTGCGCGACCTCGGTGGCAGCGGGGTTAATATCGCCCTGCGCAACGCCATCAACCGGGGCATCACCGAGGGGCCCCGGATCTTTTCTTCGGGTAAGTCTATCGCTACCACCGGCGGGCACGCCGACCCCACCAACGGCTACCGCCGTGACCTGATGGGGGATCCCGGCCCCATGGAAGGCGTAGTCAATGGCGTGGATGAGGCCCGCAAGGCCGTCCGGCAGCGCTACAAGGATGGGTCGGATCTGATCAAGATTACCGCCACCGGAGGGGTACTTTCCAACGCCAAGGACGGACAGGGACCGCAATTTACGGAAGAAGAAGTGCGGGCTATCGTGGAAACCGCCAAAGACTATGGGTTTGCGGTGGCGGCCCACGCCCACGGAGCCGAAGGAATGAAACGCGCCATCAAAGGCGGTGTACAGACCATCGAACACGGTACGCTGATGGACGATGAGACCCTAGAACTATTCAAAAAATACGGCACCTACTATGTCCCCACCATTATTGCGGGTCGCACGGCCGCCGACTCGGCCCGGATCATGGGCTATTACCCCCCGCTGGTAACCCCCAAGGCCCTGGCTATCGGGCCCAAAATCCAGTCTACGTTTGCCAAAGCCTACAAAGCCGGCGTGAATATAGCCTTCGGAACGGACGCCGGCGTATACCCGCATGGGTACAATGCCAAGGAGTTTGAGTACATGGTGGAGGGCGGCATGCCCATTGCCGAAGCCCTGCAGGCAGCTACCGTCACCAATGCCAAACTATTGGGTATGAGTGACGAACTGGGAAGTATCGAAAGCGGAAAATTGGCCGATATCATAGCCGTAGATGCCAACCCACTGCAAGAGGTCAAAACCCTCCAGAAAGTAACCTTTGTGATGAAGGATGGGGTGGTTTATAAATCCAAATAAGCAGAAAAGAGGCAATCCGCCGATTCTATGCGGTTAATCGAAGCTAATGGCAAGGGTCCGGGGGAGTTTTCTTCCGGACTCATTTTTTGAGAAGTGACGGAACATTTTGCAAGATTCCAACCCGAACTGTTTAACTTAGCCCTCACTTTCCTAAACATACTTTTTAATCTTCCCCAACACATATGACCTCCAAGGGCATTGGTGCTTACCGCTGGCGGATCGTACTGTTACTTTTGGTAGCCACAACCATCAACTATATAGACCGTAACGTTCTCTCTTTTTCCATGATTGACGCCGATTTCAAACGCGAAATGATTGGATTGGCACCGGGACAGCCACTGTCGGAAGCCGACAATGCCCACTACAAAGAATGGATGGGCTATGTAGATTCCGCCTTCAAATGGGCCTACGCGCTAGGGTATCTTTTTGCTGGCTGGCTCATTGACCGCATTGGTACCAAACGCGGGTATGCGATCTCTATTTTTGTGTGGAGTACGGCCGCCGTCCTGCATACGTTTGTGGGTACGGTCCGCTCCCTTAGCCTTACCCGCTTTCTGCTCGGGCTGGGCGAAGCCGGGCATTTTCCCGCTTCCATCAAGACCGTAGCCGAGTGGTTTCCAAAGCGCGAACGATCCTTTGCCAACGGGCTCTTCAACGCCGGCACCAATGTTGGTATCATTCTTACGGCCCTGTTCGTCCCCTGGTTTACGCTTCATTATGGGTGGCGAATGTCCTTCCTGGTCACCGGGCTTTTGGGATTTTTATTGCTGGTACTTTGGTGGTATACCTATGAACGCCCCCATAACCATGCGAAAGTGGCTGCCTCCGAACTTGCCTACATCAATAGCGATGAAGACGTGAAACCCGGCCAAAAAATACCCTGGAAAAAGCTACTCACCTACCGTCAGACCTGGGCGTTTGCTGTTGGGAAATTCCTTACGGACCCCATCTGGTGGTTTTTTCTTACCTGGCTACCTGATTTTTTCAACAGCCATCAGGCACTCGACCGCAAACTGGACCTCACCTCGATTGGCGTGCCTTTCCTGATTATTTACCTGGTGTCCGACGCAGGGCAGTGTATTTTTTGGCTGGCTATCGTCCAGGTTTATTAAAATGGGATGGAGCCTCAACCGCGCCCGCAAAACCACCATGACCCTGTGTGCTCTCTGCATCCTTCCTATTTTTCTGGCCTCTACCACCCATAGCCTTCCTACGGCCGTGGCGCTGATCGCCCTGGCTACGGCGGCTCATCAGGGATGGGCCGCCAACCTCTACACCTTTGCTTCCGATTTGTTCCCCCGCCAGGATGTGGCCTCCGTCACGGGGATTGGCGGTACGGTGGGGGCCGTAGGGGGAGCTATTTTTGCGGCTTTTTCCGGGGTGACCATCAGTCGGATCGGCTACGTACCCCTTTTTGTGATCGCAAGTGTGGCCTACATCGTAGCGCTGGTATGCATTCACTTTTTATCGCCCAATATGACACCCGCGGAGGTAAAAGAGGGGTAGTGCTTACTCAGTAGGTAAATTCATCTATGACCTTTTGTCTTAAACTAATCAATCGAATTCACCATGTCAACCCGCAGAGATTTTTTACAAAACCTATCCCTCGGCGTGGGCTTTACCGCCCTGGCCAACTCCATACTGACGCCCGCCACGGCATCGCCACTCGGAGACACTCCCATTAAAGCCGACCGTAAGCTCCGCGTAGCGATCATGGGGCTTGGGAGCTATGGTACCCGCGTAGCCGAAGCTATGAAAACCTGCCAGATGGCGGAGTTGGTGGGCATCGTGACCGGTACACCTTCCAAAATCCCAGTTTGGCAAAGCAAGTACAATATCCCCGACAAAAACGTGTATACTTATGAGACCGTCGGGCAGATGAAAAACAATCCGGACATTGACATCGTGTACGTGATCACACCCAATTCTCTGCACAAAAAACACGTCCTTCAGGTGGCCGCCGCGGGAAAGCATGTGATCAGTGAGAAGCCCGTGGGCGACAACTCCAAACAGGCTCGGGAAATGATCGCTGCCTGCAATAAGGCCGGAGTGAAGTTTTATGTAGGCTACCGGCTGCACTTTGAGCCCCACACCCGCGAAATCATCCGGATGAGGGAAGCCGGTGAATTTGGTAACATAATGTACGTAGAAAACTCTTCGGGTTTCAAAATCGGCGATCCTACCCAGTGGCGCCTCAAAAAAGAATTGGCCGGTGGAGGTGCCCTCATGGACGTGGGTATCTACTGCATCAACGGTGCCCGCTACGGCACGGGCGAAGAACCGATGTGGGTAACGGCCCAGGAAGTGAAGACTGATCCGATCAAGTTTAAGGAAGTGGACGAAACTATGACGTTTCAACTAGGATTCCCGAGCGGTGCCCTTGCGTCCTGCTCTACCACCTACAATTTCAACGGAATAGGGAGCCTACGGCTGATCGGCAGTAAAGGCCACGCCCAGCTTGATCCGGCTTTTGGGTACGGGCCCATCAAAGGAAGTACCCATAAAGGTCCGCTCAATCAGCCGGTAGTAACGCACCAAACCGCACAAATGGACGGACTGGCGGATTGTATTTTGAACAACAAACCCGACCCCAACATGACGGGCCTGGAAGGCCTGAAGGATATGCTGATCATCGACGCCATCTACGAGTCGGTGCGGCAGGGAGGAAAGAAAATCATGATTGGGAAGGTGTAAATCACTTCCTCAACCCCTGCACCCGCCAATAGGTAAGCGTAATAAAAAAGAGAATAAGACTTACCAGATACACTACATTTCGAAGATCCACGAGCCCTCGACCCAGCGCCTGATACTGCTGGTCGAGGGCGGCGTTGGAAAAGAACAAGGCCAGGTCACCCGAGCTCAATAGCTGCGACAACGCCCCAAAACCACTATACCAGATAAACCCCAGGAATACCCCGATTACAAAGGCTACAATCTGATTCTCGTTGAGAGAAGAGGCCCAAAGCCCCATGGCGGTGAGGGCTCCGCTGAGGAGTAGTAAGCCGATGTAAGAGCCAAATACGGCCGCCGAGTCAATGTTTCCGGGCGGATTGCCCAATACATACAAACTGACATAGTACAACAGAGTAGGAAGTAGCATGAGTGCCACCAATAGCCAGTTGGCCAGAAACTTACCTACCACCAGCGACGCATCACTCAGCGGCTTGGTGAGCAAAAGCTCGAGGGTACCCGTCCGACTTTCTTCTGCCAGCGATCGCATGGTAACGGCCGGTATCAGAAACAACAACACGAAAGGAGCCAGGCTGAAAAATACGCTCATATCGGCGTAGCCATAATCCAACACGCTGGAATCTGGAAATACCCACACAATAAGCCCCACCGCCACCAGAAAAGCCGCCATGACGATGTAGGCGATCAGGGAATTAAAAAAACTACTTATTTCTTTCTGAAAAATTGCAAACACGGGGGAGTTAATTTTGAATGAGTGATTGATAGAATGATAGAGTGATAACGGCCGCCGTGGAATATTTTTTATTTACTCACTCATTGTATCATTCACTCATTCTATCATTCTACTGGTAAAACGTATCAATCAAAAACTGGCTTATCTCTACGCATGATAGCGGCTACGATGAGGGAGATAATGAAGCCTAAAATCAAGTAGGTCAATATTCCAATAAAAAAGACCACACCCGGCGTCATGAACTTCTGCGACATCTCCATTGCCTGGTCTATCTGAGCATCATCCATGCCACGCGCTTCCATGTCGGCGCGGGCTGTATTCAGGGATTGTTCCATGATGGTGGTATCAATGAACTGCGTGTAGAACATTGTAAAGATAGACCCGAGGAAACCGACAATAGCCGAAATCAGCGAACCGACTCCCAACCCCTGTCCATAGGACATAAAGCCGTTGTTCTGAGTTCGAAAATCACGCATACCCCACACGATTCCACCGATGAGCATAATAAAGCCAATGGAGGTTAGAGCCCGGTTTTGGGCTAGGCCGGCGATACTCAGAATTGTAGAATAAACAATAACGGCAACGGCGGTAATAACACCGTACTTTAAGGCAATTCTGGCGGTAGATACCTGTTCTTGCATGAGATTTTGAAGTTTTAGAGGATAGAAAAACGATAAGGGACTTGGTAAATTTACTCGGAATTGGCATTAATTTCAAAACATCATCCCTGCGGCTTACGGGGAATTTGAGCGGGGTTCTGTCTGCGGAAAATAAGAGAGATGATCAGGATTGGTAAAACAGCCATGATTGTTTTTTTACTCAGTTCATCCGTAATAAGTTCTTCCGGTTTGGTTGCGGATACACCTTTCAGCATTTTCTGAAACTCCGCCTCGCCGATATTCTTGACCAATTCAGCCTTTCCGTTTAACAAAAGCTGCTTCATTTCTACTAGATACCTGGCAAAAAGCTCAGGATCAATGTAGGCTACGAAAAGGTAGATCAACCACCCTACGATAAAAGCAGCTACGGAGTTGACGACGTAACATATGGTCAGTCCTTCCCACATATGCATGTACCCATTTCCTATTTTTCTGCGATAATACCAGCAAGCTGCCGCCATCATGATGATAAAGATGCCAAAATCCAGGACCTTCTTGTTGCCCAGCGGCATGACTCCCAACGCATACAGCCCTAGAAAAAAGAGAAAAGATACCAGTCCGGTGGCAAGGCCAAATACCAGAGGGATTTTGAGTAAGGGCTTATTGAAATAATTCAGTACTGTGTTCATTATAAAGTTAATAGGGCAACCAAGATAGTATACAATCGGGCTAGGATGAGGATTCAGGAAGTTTTGATGCCGTTTCTGAACCACCGTACCTGCCCCTGATTGATTACTCCCAATGCTCTGCCTTTGAGAGTTTGTCCCAGGAAAGGGGTGTTTTTTGATTTGGATGCTGATTTTTCATAAAGCCATTCCTCCTCCGGCGCAAAAATCGTAAAGTTCGCCGGCTGTCCCTCCTGAATAGTTACCGCAGGCAGGCGCAAGTTCCGGCGGGGATGAGTCGTCAGTTTGTCAATGATAGCCTCCAATGACAAACCACTGTGCATCAGTAAAAGACTAAACGTGGTTTCCAGACCCGTGATTCCAAAGTCAGCGTGGTCAAATTCCAGATTTTTGCTCTCTTCATCGTGCGGACTATGATCCGATACCACGCAGTCGATCGTCCCGTCGGCCAGGCCCGTGCGCAGGGCCTCCATATCGGAAGGTATGCGAAAAGGGGGATTCACTTTCAGATTCGTATCAAAATCCATCAGGGCGCTGTCGTCGAATACCAGTTGGTGGGCGGCAATGTCGCAACTAATCGGCAACCCACGCCGCTTGGCATCGCGGATCAGGCTTACCGCCCGGGCGGTTGACACCAGCGAAACATGCAACAGCGGGGCATCGGGAGCGTGGAGGGGATCCTGTTCCAGAATATAATCCAGCAGTTTGAGGTCGCGGCTCAGCATCATTTCCTCGGCCAGGGCGGGCATCCCCTTCATGCCAAGCAACGTACTGGTAATACCTTCGTTCATCTGACCGAATAGGGTCAGTTGGCGATCCTCCGGACGATTCATGAGCAACACATTCAACGGACGCAGGTACAGCAAGGCTTTCAAGAGTATATCCGCATTCTGAATTGGGTGCTCTCCATCTGTAAATGCCACCGCACCCGCCCGCTGCAGGTCAATCATGTCGGTAAAGTCCACGCCTTCGCTTCCTTTCGTAATTGCCGCCGCCACGTGTACCTTCACGGGTACCGAGTGGCGGTTTTGCCTGACGTAGCTGAGTGTGTCTTTGGAGTCCACGACGGGGCGTGAATTGGGCAAGAGCACGATTTCCGTAAAGCCCCCGCGCATGGCCGCTTCCCGCACAGAATCGAGGTCTTCTTTGTGTTCAAAACCCGGATCGCGCGAGGCCACGCGCATATCCACCCAGCCCGGCGACACGCACCAGTTGGTACCTTCCACCAGCTCCGCATCGTCGGCACGAAGTGAAATGCCGATTTGCGAAATCACGCCATCCTTCACCAGAATATCCCAGATTTGTCCATTCAGAGGCGACCCTTTGTCTACAATTCGGACGGAGCGTATTAGTAGTTTCATTCGACTTTGTTTCTATCTGCATAAAAAAAGCTCCTTTCGGAGCTTCGGGCAACCTGATCAGGCACCCACAAACTTTTTGTATTCTTCGGCTGACATCAAATTGTCGACCTCACTGGGATCGGAGACTTTCAGGCGAATCAGCCACCCCTCCCCGTAGGGATCGTCATTCACTATTTCGGGGGAAGCATCTAGCGCAGGATTTATTTCCAGTACTTCACCCGAAACGGGCAGAAACAGATCAGAAACGGTTTTTACCGCTTCCACAGAACCAAATACTTCGCTTTTGTCCAGGGTATCGCCTACGGTATTAACATCAACGTATACAATATCTCCCAGTTCAGTCTGCGCGTGATCGGTAATACCTACGGTGGCTATGTCGTCTTCCAGGCGCAACCATTCGTGGTCTTCGGTATATTTTAGGTCTTCGGGAAATACCATAGTATCAGTAATCTTACGGTTTGAAGTAGAGTAGTAAATAAACTCCGCAAATTACAGGATGTACTGCCTATTTTCCAAATTAGTTTTCATCCCCTTTTTTGCCATTCATATAGTAGTTTTTTTAAAAAATTGCATTCTAACAAGTACACAATTGAAATCACCCGTAAGAACTGTATGTACGTAAAATTAACACCTTTCGTATCTAACCTAGCCACTTCCAGCCGGTGGTGGTTCGGCACATTTTGCCTTCTTGGTCTCTCAGTGGGCTTGTACTCCTGCCTGAACAGCAGGCAACCAAACGGCAACAACCAGCTGGCTAGCAACCAAACCACCCAGGCTACTCCAAGGGTATTGGTATTTTCCAAAACCAAAGGCTGGAAACACACCTCCATTCCCTTTGGCAATGCAGCTATTCAGAAACTGGGTAAAGAGCATGCTTTTCGGGTAGATACCACCAAAAACGCCGCGTACTTTACGGACGACAGTCTGAGAAATTACCAGGCCGTGGTCTTCAACTGCACCACGGGCAATGTGCTCAATGCCGAACAGCAAGCCGCCTTCGAGCGCTACATTCAGGCCGGGGGAGGGTATGTGGGTATCCACTCCGCAGCCGATACCGAGTATGAGTGGCCCTGGTATGGCAAGTTGATGGGGGCGCATTTTTCCAGCCATCCGCTCAATCCCGGCGAGCGGGTAGCTTCCCTAGATGTGGTCAATAAAAACCACCCCGCCAGCGCCCACCTCCCCGATCGCTGGGAGCGCAAGGATGAGTGGTACAGCTATCGCTCCTTTTATCCTGGCCTAAACGTGCTGGCCTATCTGGATGAGAACACCTACGACAACGGTACCAACGGTGCCAACCACGCCATAGCCTGGTATCACGAGTTTGACGGCGGAAGGGCTTTCTATACGGGCGGAGGCCACATGGATACCAGTTACGACGAACCGCTGTTTTTGCAACACATCCTGGGTGGCCTTCAGTACGCGATGGGCATCGGAAAGCAGTTGGATTATAGCAAGGCTTACGCCAAAACGATGCCAGAGGAAAACCGTTTTGTAAAAACTATACTGGTCAATGACCTCAATACCCCCATGGAGCTGGCCGTATCGGACGATGGCCGTGTGTTCTATTCGGAGCTGCGTACCGCCAATCTGTTCGTCTATAATACGCGCACCAATCAGAACTCACTGGTGCATCGGTTCGATGTAGCGACCAAAGGCGGCACCGGCCTGATCGGCGTGACGCTGGACCCGAATTTTGCCAAAAATGGGTGGATTTACCTCTACTATTCGCCGCCTACCGACCAGGAACCGATCATGTTCAAGCTGTCGCGTTTTACGGTAAAAGCCGATAATACGCTGGATGCGGGCTCCGAGAAAGTACTCTTACAAGTTCCCGTGCAGGAAAACAGCGGGGCTCACCACGGCGGCTCACTAGCCTGGGACAAAGAAGGTAACCTGTACCTATCCACCGGCGATAGCTCCAGCCCGTTTCCATCCAACGGCTACGCCCCCCTCGACGAGCGCCCTGGCCAGGAATACTTACAGTCTCGACGCCCAGCGCTCGGCCGCCAATACCAACGATTTGAAAGGAAAGATTCTGCGCATTAAGCCCCAGCCTGACGGATCCTACACCATACCCGAAGGCAACCTGTTCCCGAAAGGCATGGCGCTAACCCGACCCGAAATTTATACGATGGGCCTGCGCAATCCGTATCGCATTGCCGTCAATCCCAAATCATCGGTGTTGTATTGGGGTGAGATTGGCCCGGATGCGGGCAAGGATAGCATTCAGGGGCCCCGCGGCTACGATGAATTCAACCAGGCCAAAAAACCCGGTAACTACGGCTGGCCCTATTTTGTGGGCAACAGCTACCCCTACGCCAAATGGGACTTTGCCTCCGAAAAGGCCGGACCGCTCTTCGACCCCAAAGCACCCGTGAACAATTCACCCAATAATACGGGAATGAAGAATCTTCCCTCCGCCACCCCGGCGATGATCTACTATCCCTACGCGGCCTCCAAGGAATTTCCCGAGCTTGGACTGGGTGGTCGATCCGCTATGGTAGGAGAGTTTTATACTTACGATAAAAACTCGACCTCCAAGGGCAAATTTCCCGAGTACTACGATGGTACCCTGTTCGCCTTCGACTGGATGCGCAACTGGGTGATGGCGTTCCGGTTTGACGAAAACGAGAACTTCTTGCGCGCCGAACCTTTCATGACTGCCAACGGCGATTTCCGTCGCCCCATTGACCAGGCTTTTGGAAAGGATGGCGTCATGTACATGCTGGAATACGGTTCGGTCTACGGGGCTGATAACGACGATGCGCGTTTGGTCAAAATTGAATACAACACCGGCAACCGCCCCCCCATTGCAAAAGCCTTCGTAATGGATTCGGTGGAGGCCGCCCGGTTACCCAAACGGGTGTACCTCACCTCCGAAAACCGCTACGTTTCCAACCAGAAAGAAGCCGTTGGGAAAACTCCCCTGCGCGTGATGTTTGGCAGCCGCGGCACCGCCGACCTCGACGATGACGACGAAATTACGTACCAATGGCTGTTTGATGGCAAGACCGTTGGTTCTACCCGCCCCACAGCCTCCTACACCTACACGAAGACAGGCACCTATAACGCCATCCTAAAAGTAACCGACAAAGCCGGGCAGATAGGGATGGACACCATCGTGGTGAAGGTAGGTAACGCCTTACCCGAGGTGGCCATTACGACCCCCAACAATAAGTCATTCTTCTGGGAAAATAAGCCTTTCACGTACGATGTTAAAGTAACGGATCAGGAGGATGGAGCCATTGACCCCAAGAAGGTGAAGGTGTATTTCAGCTATAACCCTCAACCGAGTATTCTACCTGCCGCTCCCAAAATGGGCCATCAACCGGAGGCTCCCCTCCTGTCGGCTTCGCTGGGCAGCAGTCTGATTGCGGCCAGTGATTGCAAAGCCTGCCATACAGTGGATAAAGTTTCCGTCGGCCCCTCCTTCACCGCCGTGGCCGAGCGCTACAAAGGGCAGGCCAACGCCTTGGCCCTGCTGTCGGCCAAGATCATCAACGGCGGGGGTGGTAACTGGGGCAAGGAGCACGTCATGAGCGCCCACCCGCAGATTTCCACCCAAGACGCCAACGAGATGGTGAAGTATATTATGTCCCTCAATGAACCACAGAAGCAGGTAAAACTGCTCGCTCCGCAGGGTACCCTCACGCTAAATGAACATCAGAAGGAGGAAGCTCGCGGGCAGTATACGCTCATGGCTACCTATACGGACAACGGCACCACATCCATCGGCCCCCTAACCAACGGCGAGGTACTCACCCTGCGCCCGGCCCGCGTAGAGACCGTCTACGCCGACGCGCACGTGGGCTTCCCACGCTGGGGCAATCGCCTCAGCGGTGGCAATCACAAGTCTTACGTCTTGCTCAAAAACATTGACCTGACGGGCATCCGCAGGTTTATGTACGAGTATAGTTCGGATAAGCAGGGGGAAATTCTGGTACGGATCGACTCCCAGGCCGGGCCGATCATCAGCCGCACCCCCTACTCGCCTACCCAAGGTAAGCCAGGCACAGTGGCCGGGGAGATCAGTACCCGCACCGCTGGTCGGCACGACGTGTACTTCGTGGTGATGAAGCCCGACAAACCCAATGAGAATATTATTACGCTGTCGGCAATTGAGTTTTTGGAATAGGGGCTTTTATTGGTGTCTGGGTATCCTAGGCCAGGCGTATCCTGTATCCGTGCCGCGGTTCAAAACTGTGGCACGAATTATAGAAAAAAGGAGATAAAATCTTTGAATATTGATTTGCCTGAATCAGAACCGGCCAATCAAGCCAACCCCAGAGGAAGGGGTGACACCTAAATGAAAACTGACACTGGGAGCGGTAGACTGCTGGTTTCTAAACCGTGCGTTGTATTGTCGTGCGGCGCGGGCAATAAGATCGTTGGATAGCTCTACCATAACAACCCCTCCCGTAAAAAGCATCAATCCTCCAATGAGCTGGGGGCGGCTACGCTCGGTATAATGAACGGTAAAATAGTCATTACGATACACGACTTCTTCGGTCGCCGGCTTGCCTTTAATGGCAATAAAACTTAACACAATACCAGATGCAGACACTAGCGGACCAATTGGTTGTAGTATTCTGCCTTTATGATATTGACGGGATGCTAGGGCATCTTTGCTAAATAGGGATTCTAGCGATTTGGATGGTAGCCTCGTTTTACCCTTATAAATAGATGTTATGAAAATAGTTCGCTTAACTTTTAACGAATCTGCGGGATTTAGTGACGGCGCACCAGGCTTGGCTGCCGCTTCAGAATTCGGATTGGCTTGGGGAATCTGTTGAGCCCCTGCCGACAGCGTAAGACAAAAAGACAGAAGTAGTAACGGCGAAAACCTCATATGCACAGGTGGATTTTTTAGGTGTGAAGTTTATTAGATGTAGTCTATACAGGAGTCAAAACGTGTACTTCAACAAAATCATTAGGCCGAGATTTCGTTGCAGAATTCCCGCATCATCGTAGGCAAGGGTACCCGATACCGTGTAATGACCAATCAGATAGGAAATACGTTGCTGCAAGGATAGCTGATAAAGCGAGAGCGGGTAGTCAAAATCGTAATTGCCTAAGTTCTGACTGGCCGAAAGCCGGGAAAGCATATCAAACTTGCGCACTTTGTACATAGCGCCCACAGTAAGGGCCTTCACCCGGTTGTTAACAATGTAGGTTGGATTAGTTTTTGCCAATCTATCATCTGTGGAAAGGCCCGTTGAGTTACGAAGGGGCATTAAAAAAGCAGTCCCAATGGTACGTTGCCGGTACACCCATCCCTCCTCATACACTCCATTATTGAAATAATTGTCCTGCCCCTGGACTACTTCAGGCCACCCCCTTCCCCAATAGGCACCTCCCTGGTCGGACGTTTGCAGAAATTCAACCGAAACTCTTTTTAAGATAGAGGCCGGAGAGCGCGAGGCCCACGACACCCCAGTCAACCCATCGGCAATGTTACCCAGAAAAAATATGGACCCATCGTCGTAGATGGATTGACGGTAAAACATCCACTTGCTGCCAGCCCCCAGGTACTCTAAGGCTAAATCCAGCGATCCCAGGTGGTTGCCTGGCCGGTATACTTCCCCATATACTTGTCCACCTGTTCTGAATTTCTGGGTAGAAAAGTCAATGGGAAGACCCATAGCAATGTTTAGATACGCCTCCAATGAATTCCCGTACTGGTTCACAGTGGTTTTTGTCACTGCATCATAGAATGGGACCCTCGGTTTTCCACCCCACTGAGCCTGGTGGTTAATGCCCCCATAAAGTTTGAAGCGCCACGATGGCATCCCTAAGCGGAAATACAAGCTTGATTGATGTAGGTAGTAGTTCTGAGTAGAGTCGCCAGAACCAAACCAGCCGTGGGAGTACTGGCCTTTAATGGCAAAAATTTTATTTTTAAATAAAACGGGCGTGTAGGTAGGAATCCCTAGCTGTACCTTGGGAATAGGGAGTGCATTGCCCGACCAGATGTACGAACCAGATGTAAGGGTGGAGTCAACCAGCCCGATGATTTCTCTACGACGACCACCGTACAGCTCAAAAGCTCTGAATCGAATTTTGGCATACGCTTCTGGGAGTAAAAACTGCTGTTTTTTACCAACATTCAAAACCGTTCTGGCACCATACCCAAACGAAAACTTCCTGGTAGAATCATAATCCTTGCGCAGCTGGCCACGGAGGGTAAGAAGTTGCGATTCCAGAGGCACCTCCCCATTCTGATTGGTTTGAATCCAAAATGGATTTGTCGAGGTAGCAGAAACAAGAACCCCGCCTTCTACTTCGGCATGAATTAGATTCGATGACCGTGGAGTTTGGGCCAATAAAAACGATTTACTAATCGCCAGTATAAACGTGTAGTAAATACATCGGGAGAGATGTTTCATTGGAAGCGCCTTTTCAGTAGTGTATAGGATGAAATGCCGGAGTCTTGAAAGTTAAATTTAGAAAAATATTATTGAAAAAATCGATGATTGAATACAAATAGTTCTACCTCCGCTTTTTTACGTACCAGGCTATCGATCTTGGGGACTGGATTAAGCCTTTTTCCAGGATATAAACTATTGTCCTGAGTATCCGCCCCTAGAACCTATTTTTATTCTTTGAAAGATAAATATCGTTCTAAAAGCAGGGTTGAATTTGGTTGCTTTAGAAGGTATAGTCATATACGGTATCTCCCCCCATTTGGATTTTTTCAATGCTACTTTGATAATACTCTATTTCTATTCAAAAGGATGCAGTTCGATTGAAAAAACTGCGGAAAAAAAATAAAAATCAAACCACACAGCGCGTTGACATCTCCCCATAAAAACAAGTTATCGGACTATTTGGTATATTGCAGAAACTCCAAAAACTGTACCCAATGCAAAGACGTCATTTCCTACAATCCTCAGCTATTGCTGGGTTTTCCTTTCTGAGCAGCAAAACCTTATTAGCCCAACTCCTGGCCGAGGACCCCTACAAAATGAAAGACCTCCGCGGGGGCGTGGGTGTGTTCACTGAAAAAGGCGGTACCATTGCCTATCTGATTACCAATCAGGGGATTGCCGTGGTGGATACGCAGTTTCCGGAGCAATCGCAGCACCTGATCGGAGCCTTAAAAAATATCAGTACCCAACCCATTCAGTACCTGATCAATACCCATCACCATGGTGATCATTCGGGGGGAAATATTGCCTTCAAAGGACTGGCTCAACACGTAGTAGCTCACGCCAACTCTGCTACCAACCAGCGCACCGTGGCCGAAAAACAGAATAGCGTGGACAAGAACCTGTTCCCGGATCAAACCTTTACCGACAAGTGGAAGCAGAAAGTAGGCAACGAAAGTATTCGGATGCATTACTTTGGAGCCGGTCATACCAATGGCGATAGTATCGTACATTTTGAAAACGCCAATATCGCTCACATGGGCGACTTGCTTTTCAACGGCCGGTACCCCTTCATTGATGCATCAGCCGGGGCCAGTGTCAAGAGCTGGGTAAATGTCCTCGAAAAGACCCAGAAAACATTTGATAAAAACACACTTTTTGTCTTTGGCCATGCTTTCGACCCCGAGAAAATAACGGGCGGGCTGGAAGAAGTGAAGCTTTTTAAAGACTACCTCGAAAAGGTATTGGTATACGTTGGTAAAGAAATAAAAGCCGGGAAATCCAGGGAAGAAATCCTGAAAGCTACCAGCATCCCTGGCGTGACGTACATGCAGGGGACGGGCATTGAGCGGAGCCTCGGCCCAGCCTATGACGAATTGATCATTGGATAGCCGATAGGAAACCTGTCGGCCAGTACGACTGTTGTGCAGGGGAGCATAGAAAAGGACAGCCTTTTCTATGCTCCTTTTTCTATTTTTATCCAACCTAAAAACAACTATCGATGGCAAGTACCTTATTTTCCCCTTTGCAGATACGAGACGTAAAGTTCAGAAACCGGATCGGGGTTTCGCCCATGTGCCAGTACAGCAGCACGGACGGCTTCGCCAACCATTGGCACCTGGTGCATCTGGCGAGCCGGGCCGTAGGAGGCGCTGGCTTGGTTTTTACCGAAGCCACCGCTGTGGTGCCCGAAGGCCGGATTAGTCCCCAGGATCTGGGTATCTGGCAGGACGAACACATTGATTTCCTCAAAAGCATTACTTCTTTCATTCATCAGCAGGGGGCAGTGGCGGGAATACAGCTAGCCCATGCGGGCCGCAAAGCCAGCACGCAGCGTCCCTGGGAAGGCGGAAAACCCCTACCTGCCGACCATCCGGAGGCCTGGCAAACCGTCGGTCCCAGTCCGATCCCTTTCTCTGACAACCACCCCACGCCCCACGCCCTCTCCATAGACGAAATCAACGCCCTGGTGGGTCAGTTTCAGAAAGCGGCGGAAAGAGCATTGGAGGCTGGTTTTAAGGTCATCGAAATACACGCAGCCCATGGCTATCTGCTGCACGAATTTTTGTCTCCTCTCAGCAACGAACGCACCGACGCCTACGGAGGTACCTTCGCCAACCGCATCCGGATCGTGATTGAGATAGCCGATGCCATCCGGAAGGTTTGGCCAGCAGGCCTCCCACTTTTCACTCGCATTTCGGCCTCCGACTGGATCGAAGGCGGCTGGACCGCCGATGACTCCGTAGCGCTGGCCAACGAACTGATGCAGCATGGCGTAGACCTGGTGGACTGTTCGTCGGGCGGTAATGCAGCCCACGCGCATATTCCGGTAGAGCCTGGTTATCAGGTACCTTTTGCCGAAAAAGTAAAAAAAGAAACGGGCATATTAACGGCAGCCGTCGGCATGATTCTGGATGCACAGCAGGCTGAGGATATTATTGCCAGCGAAAAGGCCGATCTGGTTTTGCTGGCCCGGGAGTTTCTGCGCGACCCTTATTTTCCATTACACGCTGCCAAACAACTCAGTGAGGATATTGCCTGGCCCCCACAATATGTCCGGGCCAAAAGGTAGTGAGCCAATGCAAGTATGATCTCAAATTTTATCACTCCTTTCATTCTTTTTATTGTCCTCCAAGCGCTGTGGACTATCTTAGCGGCTTTCAGAAAAAGTTGGATACCATCCGGTACCGTCTATTTGTAAAGTATGGTTACGCAGAGAATTCTTATACCCGTATTGTTACTTTCCTTGCTCTGCTATGCAGTTGCCTCTTATGTGATGGTTGGTATCATACACGCCGACGAGCATTTTCAAATCCTTGAATTTGCCAATTATAAAAGAGGCCTACTCGAAGCAAAGCACCTCCCCTGGGAATTTGAGGCCAGGCTGCGGCCTACGATTCAGCCGACTTTGGCGCTGATCGCGCTCGAAACCCTGGACACTTTGGGCCTCGATGATCCTAATGTCCAGGTTTTCCTGCTCCGATTGCTCAGTAGCATTTTCTTTTTGTTCAGTTCCTTCGTTCTGTTCAAATCACTGGAAACGGATTTCCAAAGCAAATGGCTGAAATACCTATTTCTGGGAGCGACCTTTTTCCTGTACATCTTTCCGATCATCGGGGTTCGATTCAGCTCCGAAAACTGGTGTACTTGCTTTTTTATGCTGGGGTTTGCCCAGCTTCACACCTCGCTCAAAGCTACTCCACCAAAAGGCCTACATGCCCGATCCATGCTCTCTACGGGCATGCTCTTTGGCCTTTCATTCCTATTTCGGTACCAGGCAGCCATTATGATATTTTGTCTCGCTGTGTGGCTGCTTGTATTTCATTGGCGTCAGTTTCGGTACTGGCTCCTCCTGTTCGCCGGGTTTGCTTTTATGATCCTCGTAGGTATCCTCATTGATCGGTGGTTTTATGGCGAATGGGCCATCACGGCCTGGAATTATTTCAATGCTAATCTTCTGGAAGGCGTGGCAGCCAGTTTTGGGGTGGAGCCCTGGTGGTGGTATTTCAGCAAAGTAGATTTGAGCAAATGGATGAAAATTCTAAATATAGGATTAATCAGCTTATTGGTGGTTTTTGTCCTTACTGAGATCAAGAACCCCATTGCCTGGATATTTTCACTATTTCTGCTGGTACATTGCGTTATTTCCCACAAAGAGACGAGATTCCTGTATCCGATTTTGGTCCTCATCCCCTACATGGCGTTACGTGCAGTGGAAACAATTTATACCCTGTTTGGGAAAAAAAATAAGCTGCTGCTGCTCCTTGTTCCCTTTGGAATTATTAATGGCTTTGCCTTTGTAGCCGCTCTGTTCAGTGTATCTGACAATTCGTTTGAAATTCACAAATTCATCCGGACCCTACCCGACAAACCACTCCTGTTTTATTACCAGGGGGATAATTTCTATTATGCTCTAAACTCAGGTGAAAAAGACATTACTCCGTTTTTCTACAAAGACGGCCATCGTGTTACCATTCAAAGATGGGAAAAAGGATTTCTTCAAAAATTACCTGATGAAGAAATTCGAACAGATACTCTAAGATACATCATTGTAGGGTTAGGTGACCAGGAAGAAGTCGAAGGAAAATTGACTCAGGTGTATGACCCTGAGCCGGGCTTTGTAAAAAAAATGAACTACCGGGGTTGGATGCGGCTAGGTGCGGGAAAATGGAAAGTGTATTCCCTCAACGGTGAAAAGCCAAACTGACCGGCTTGGCCTTAAGAATCAAAGCCTCAAAATAATATTTTCTACACCTACTCTGCGAGGTTAAATTTGACCTGTACCCCACCCGCCGTGGTAGACCGGTAGAACGAATTCGAGACCAGGGGATCGTTGAAGGTTCGGTCAAAATAGAACTGCATGCTAAGCCGGTTGCTCACCACATAGTTAACCGTAGGCCGTAACTGGAAGTTGATGTTACCGGCAATAGGAATATTCTGCCCATCGAATTTCCGTTGGATGGCTCGCGTATCCCGGAAGGAGAGCCCTACCTGCACCGTCAGGTCATTTTTTAGCTTTTTCTTCACCCCATTTATCTTGAATGGAAGCGGTACATTGTTTTTGGTAAATCCTATACTGATCGTCAAGTCCTGATTGAACAGCTCGGCTACCTGCGAGTTGGACAGGTTAAGGGCTACCGTACGGTCGCGGTTGTAGTCGATCCGTCCCGTGATACGGCTTTGCGTACGGAAATTGATTCCGACCAAGGGAGAGAATTTCTCCGCCATGGTCACGGTACTCATCACAAAAACCGGCACGTATTGTCCCAAATTATTGGTCCGGGCAGAGAGGGGGTAGCCTGTCACCGCCAGATTAACGTAGAGCGCTTCGTACCCCAGCGAGGAGGTGAAGTTACCCACGCTGTAATTGGAGATATAGTTATGGGTTAGGGTGAAAGAGCTGAAAATCTTCTTGAAAGCTGGCAACTGCGCCAACCCGTTGTAATCTACCCGCCAGTTAGGCATGGGGAAGCCCAAAAAGGGTGAAATCCGTACGGTTTCGGGATCTTTGCCGGTATAGGCCGCAAAGAAAGCTGGTATGAGCACATCCTGGGAGTTCTCGTTGTATTCGCCGGTACTACCGTTCTCCTGGTTGAGCCGCTGCCGCAGAATCTCCCGATAGCTACGGAAACGGTCAAATACGGGCGAAGTATTGTCCCGGTTCATTTTGGTAAAGGCCGTCCGGAACGACAGGAACGACATGCTGAACTGTCCGTTGCGCACCGGGCTCTGACTAATAAAGTCGCCGCCGGGCTGTTCGGGTCGGTAGAACTCCTGGTAGGCATCCTGCCGGGTCAGCCGCCCTTCAATCTGCATTCTGAAATCTTTGAAGGGTTCTAGTGTGGTTCTAAAATTGAAATTCTTCTGTACCGTTTGCTGAAACGGCTGGTTTTGGACGGTACTCGTGGTAATCCAGCCGTTGTTGGCTGCCCGCACGTGGATGTTTCGATCCTGACTGCCCAGCACAAAAGGCAAACCGGGTGCATTGGCATCGTCAAGCCCAAAGTACCGGGGCGTCCGAAGGTACCCTGGCAGGGCGGTGGTTTCCAGGATGGTGTAGCTTACGTTGATGCCCCGCACGGTCATGAGTACCCGGGTGAGGTCTTTTAACACTTTGCTGGGCGGTGGCGGAAGTTCTTCCATATCACCGGGACTACGGGCAAAATTCTTCTTTTGTTGCGAAGGCGAGTTGGCAAAGCGAAGGTACCTTAGCTTGTTGTACAGAGCCACGAAATCTACCCGACCCGTTACGCCCCGCTCTCGGCTGTTGCGGATAATGTTGCCAAACGGAATACCCAGCGAATCGGTTATGCCCAACGCATTCGCCTGAAAGTCAAAGCCAATAGTATGGTTATAGTCGGCAGTCATCCAGTCCGTAAGCGGTAGTTTGTCCAGCGGCAGCCGGTAGGTAAGCCGGATGCGCTGATCGAAGTTCTTTAACCGACCCAGTTTTTTGAAATTATCCCATAGGGTATCCTGTTTTACCTCGGTGTTGATGTCCCCGCTGGGCTCGTCCACTATGGCGTTAGCAACAGTATTATAACTCAATACAACATTCTTGGTCAGGTTCCAGGTTACGTCGTAGTAGCGATTAAACCAGAAATACTTCTCGAAGAGCGGCTCCATACCCGTGGTGGTCAGATCCGAATTACGAAGTTGAGTTTTGGTAAAACTACGATCTATATCCGACCGAACGGAAACGGACGTAGGCAACACAGTCAAATTGAAATCCTTGATGAAATTCAAATAGCGGCTGTCAGTTTGCCATTTTCTAAATGGTTCAAATGCCTTGGGCTGGGCGGAATAGGTATAGGCAATCCCCGCCCGGTACATCCTTTGGGCATAAATATCCGTCAGGATGTTGGTGCGGGTGAGGTCGCTGAATGCGTAGGTAAAGGCTAGGTTTTCAAAATCATAAAAATGACTCTTTGCCCCCTGTTTGGTTTTTATTTTCCTCACATTAGACAGGTTGATCCCCCGCCGAACGGAGTTATCCTGCACGAGCCTTCGGTACTGTTCGCGCTCATCGGCATTATCCAGGTTTTCCAGGGAAGTGGAAAGGGGAGTATCCGGGTCGAGCGGGTTAAAATGCGGACTGATGCGCCGGTTATCGTAGTTTACGTACAACGGGATGCTGAAACCCCACTGCTGAGGCAACAGCTTGTCCAGCAATATATTGGATGAAAATCCAAACTCCGTGGTGGTAGCCCGGGTGCGTTCGCCGATGCGCTGCTGCACGCCCCCAAAGCCAAAGGTTTCTACTCTTCCCGAAGCGGTGATGGTGGCAAAATCAGCCAGCTTTGCGTTCAATTGGGCAACGGCCGCTCCGCCGGCGGTTTGGTCAAAGCCCTCCACGTGCATTTCATCCACCCATATACAAAAACTCTTGCTCCGTTCATCGGCCGATTTGGGATTGCGTACCCCGATCATCATCACGCGTACCGTACTCAGGTCGGGATTGCCCACCACGGTAATTTTGTACTCCCGCAGGGACATCTTATCGACAATTGTGACCGAATACGGCAAGCTGATGGCCCTATTTTCGGCCCGGTTGCGTTGGGCCTTGGCCTGAATCAATTCATCGAGCGCGATATTCAACTCATTTTCCAGGGGCCATACCTCTTCGGGCAAGCTCACATTCTCGGGGGTAGCCCGGAGGTTAGCTACTTCTATTTCGTAGTAGTTTTGGGTCAAGTCCGTCCCCAGGCGCAGGAAGGCTCCCACCTGTGTGCTTTCGTTGTCGTCGTTGTGCATGTGGATGTACATCCGAAGCCGCTCCCGGAACTGCAAATCCAGGTTCACATTTTTGAAAACCGCCCTAGAATCGGCATCGCGCATATCGGTTACGCACAGGCTCATGGACTGTTCATTGAGCTGGAAGTTGCCCGCGGGCTGGGTAAAGTCCTGGTCCCGCTTCCAACCCGGCGGAACCGCATACACGTATTTCTTGTCGGCGTTATTTGCCTGACTGTTCTCTTCAATACTCACGGTACCAACGATAAACTTGGCATCGTACGGCTCGGGTACCTCCTGAAGTCCGGGTGCATCCAGATCCGACAGGTACTTGCGGTACTGCTGACCTACCATTTGCAACTGGGCAAAGCGAAGCACCACCGGCTGCGCGAAATCCGTCAGGTACAGCCTGACAAAACGAATGGATTTGAAGCCGTTGATTTGTCCTACCTTCCGGGTAAACTCCTTGATCGGCATCCGGAACAGGTACCAGTTGGCGCCATTGGCTACGGTTTTATCTACGATGTAGCCTTTTCCAATATCCAGTTGGTTAGGTTTGAGGTCTATTTCGTATTCATAGTAAGCCTCGTTGTCGTTGATGGTATTGTCTACGTTCAGATCTTCCGCGTCTGGTATATTGGTGGAGGCGGGCGTAACATTCTCATTGGAGTTAGCCGTAGAATTGCTCTCCGGTGAGTTTCCCTCCATACCCAGGTACTCTTTGTAGCGTTCGAGTATTTTCTTGTCGGCCGCATCCAATTCCGCCCCCAGGTAAAACTGGAAGTCATCCCCGGAAGGGTCAGCCAGGATGCGATCCCGAGCTTCGGTGGTGAGGGTGGCGGGAAGGCGATCAAGAAAACGCTCTCTGAAGTACCTCCGCTCGTCGGTATTGTTCAGGCCATCCAGTCCTATATCCTGCTTTTCGCGGGCTCCTGGCTCGTTGCTGAACGCGTTGATCAAAAACTGCTGCTTGGTCACACGCCCCCAGGCGGTACTGTCTACATTGACGCCCGGTTGGGGATCATTGACCGGTAACCCGTTCTCAAAATTGTACCGGCCATCCTTGATCACATCTTCCGAAACATCCCCCAGGTTGAACACCAGCTTACCACCCGTGGTATTGTTTGTATTTTGAATTCCATCGCGCACGATCCCTTTTTCTCCCCCAATGAACGGATCCATCAGCCAGAACTCGATGTTTTCAATATTGGCATTGTCAAAATCAATATCCGACGTCACCGCCCGGCTAATGGCCCCAAAGTTGCGGCGCGGGGTTTTCAGAAAACCATTATTATCCAGATCGGGATTGTAGTTATACATCCCCCGCTCGCTGGGGTAGTAGGCAATATCCAGGATACTCTGCGGCAAATTCAGGGGCGGCACCGAGCGGCCGGGAAACAACTCCCGGGGATTGAATTGCCGCTCGTAGTAGTTTTCCAGGTCGGCGTCCGTGATATTCGGGGGGCGTAAATTGGCCCCAAAGCCTTGAAACACAAAAATATTATCCACGGTATAGGCCGAAATCTTGGCCCGCCGGTACCCAAATTCGAGGGGGTTGGTGGGGGTTCCCTGCGGGTACTGCTGAGGGGTTGACCCCAACCGCCAGCGCGTCGGCTGCCGGGTGAGATCATAGATCGTACGTGCCGCCTCGAAGTCATCCACCAGCGATCGGTTGTTTACGCGCGGAGCCACCCCAGGGAAGAGTTTGGCTACTTCGCCCTTAAACAGGATGCTGGACGGTTCTTTGGTCTGAATCAGGGGTAGTTTGTCGAGCCATTTGGTGAGGAAAGGGGCATCTTTCCGGATATTGGCATCCAATCCCACGATAGTGTTATTGGTGGGTTCGTTCCCGATGGCCACCCTAGTCAGGAAACCCGCCGGGGTTTCGCGGTGGTGCATGGCGGTCATACCGATGTTGATATCGTTATTGACCAGGTAATCCAGGCGCGTACCGAACAGGGTACGAATCTGGTTACTGAACATATCGGGGCGTTCGAATTCAATCACAATCTCGCGACCGGAGTTCAGAACGCTCGGATTCACCAGGCGTACGCGGCCGATCTGTGCTTCTACAATAAAGTCAGAACCCGGCGAAAGTGAAACTCCACCGGACGTAACGGTTACCGACTGCTCCGAAACTCCGTACGGCAGCTGCACATCCGTCCCTCCGGCCGACTGATAGCTTCCTTTTAGATAAAACTTATTCCGTTCCGACACCTGCTGGGCGTCGATCAGGGTGGTACGGTACAGTTCATTGAACACGTACTTATTCCTAAGAATATCTTCATCGGCATCGAAGTATTTAGCGAGGTTCGATCCGAACGGTTCCAGCACCGGGAAAAACACTCGCCCGGTTTTGGGATCAATGGTGATCCCCTCCACAAAGTCAAAGTTTCCGTCGGGCTGCACATCATTCACGGGGTTGAGCCGATCCAATCCCATGATGCGTAGCAAGGGCTTGTTCTGCAAGTTCCTTCCTTCCTGTAGGTTAGGGTTGTCTATGCCGGTCAGGTCGTCTTTGTAGATAATCCTAAACTGAAATCCCTGGCGGTCAATCTGATTAGTACCCAGCGAATAGACGTTTTTCATCATCAGATCCCACATCGGCAACTGCGTGTTGTTGCGGATGGTAGAAGATTTCAAAAGCTTCAAAGCAATCACTTCGTCATCTCTCCGATTTTGATAATCTTCGGTGAGTTCGCCCACTTTGTAAGCACGGCCGTTGAGGGTATATTCGTACGCAACCGCCAGTACTTCGTCGTTTCTCAGCGGAACGGTAAGCGACAGGTACCCAAGCTGGGGATTGTACTTGTATTCCCGCTCTTCAATCAGACGTTTGGCACCGCGCAGCACCTCGAAGTCCACACTTTTTTGCAGGCCCAGGGTGGAGGTAAGTTCAAAAGTCGTTTGGTCTATTTGCCGGAACGCGTTATTATTCAGTAGGCTTGGGTACAAGCCATTGGTCTGATTGTCAGCGGGCAATTGCGAGTTTATGGGTTGCAGGTTGGGGTTCGCCGTATTGTAGGGCCGGGGCTCGCCCAGGTCGGCAAAAGCGGCCAGGTTGCGAAGCGACTCGGTGGTAGTGGTACGGTTGGTTACGTACACTTCCAAACGCGTGATCGTCACGCCGGAGGTAATCACCGGCAGTGTTTTGAGTGCACTCTCGTATTTGTTCCTGAAAAACTGGGATAAGAAGAAATGCCGGTTTTCGTCGTAGTTGTCTACCCGGATCTCAAAATCCTTGGTTTGGGCACCACCCCGCAGCACGATGCGTTCCTTACGGGAGCGTTGTTGGGAACCTACAAAAGTGGCATTCAGGCGACCGAACTGAAACTCGGTCTTGACTCCGAACAAATTCTGAACGCCCGGAATCAATTGACTATTGATGGGCCAGCTGATATTTCCGGCTTCTACCTTCCGAACCAGGCTCTCTTCGGGAGCCTTATAGTTGAGCTTCAGGGCATTTTCAAAATTAAAGCTTGCCTTGGTATCGAAGTTGGTCAGGAAGCCCAGCCGATCCCCCAGCTTGGCATTGAAGTTGATATTGATTTGCTCATTAAAAATAAAGTTGGTATTCCGCCTCTGCCGGACGGGAACGGCCGGGTTATCAATGAATTGATGCAGCACCCCAAAATCCAGCGCCACAAAGCCATTGGGCTTGAAATCCATGAAATCCTGGCCAAAAAGCTTGTCCAGGGCCGGGGGTAAGTCTAGCTTGGGCAGTAGGCCACGTCCTCCCATGGCACTCTTCCCATCCAATCGAGCCGAATACTCCCGCATGAGAGTTTCGAAAGCTCGCTTTCGTTGAATCTCGTTGTAGGTAGTCAGGTCCAGACTTTCGGTGGGGCGATAATTCAGCGATCCTTTGGGAGTAATGACATCCTCCGATATGACCACCCTACCCGTACTATCCAATTGCATGGTAGTGGAGATATTGGTAGGGTCTTTGAGGTAGAAAGACGAACGGGGTCTCGATTCCGAAAAGCGGTTTCGGTAGTAATCCTGCCAGCGCATAATGGTTCGACGCCCCGACCTTTTGAGCTCATCGCCGGTAGTATCCCCTACGACGGTATCGGCCTGATACGACACAACAGCACCTACCTCATCCGACGGTGAAGGAATGAGGTTACCTGTAGCACTTACAAGCAGGTAAGCGCCTGCTGTGATGGTAACGGTCCGAAAAAGAAATTGGTAAATAGTTCCTGACAAAGCCTAACACGCTGGTTAATGAGGGTCCGGTAGGGTGAACTTTTTTGTGCTATCCACAAAACGGCTAAAACACTGCCAATATTCTCTTGTGAATATAAAAATTAAACGGTGACTCACCGCAGGGCCAGCTTGATCAATTGCTCCACTGTCAGTTGGTCTCCCTCCCGTTTGATAATGGTGTCCAGGCTCTTTTCAGCGGATGGTTTTGGTATACCCAGCGTCACCAGGGCTGCCAAAGCTTCGCTGCGTACCTGCCCTCCCGTGGCGGTGGCGGCCAGGAACGGAACGGGGGAGGTAAGCGAGTCTTTTCGCATTTTATCCTTCAATTCCAGAATGACCCGCTGGGCGGTTTTGGACCCTATGCCTTTGATGGATTGGACCACCCGCAAATCTTCATTCATAATAGCGTGGCGAATTTCGGAAGAGGAAAGCGAAGAAAGCATCACCAAAGCCGTAGCGGGCCCTACGCCTGATACGCTGACCAGGTCCAGAAAAAGCTTTTTCTCGTCGGGCTCCCCGAAGCCAAACAGAATGTGGGCATCCTCACGGATATTCAGATAGGTGTTTACCCTGCACTTCTCTCCTATTTCGGGCAAAGCGGAGTACGTTTGTAAAGAAATGCGTACCTCATAGCCCACCCCCTGAACGTCAATAATGGCATAAGCCGGATCTTTGTAGGCTAATTTTCCTTCAACGTACGCAATCATTTTTTTCTAAGTTTTTGGCAATATAGTAACAAAAACACCACCCACAAGACCATGTGGGTGGTGAGTTATATAGCAAGCTAGCGATCAGCCCGTTATCAGGAGTTTCATGCCTGCTTTGATAGCATTTCCTTTCATTTTGTTGGCCTGCTTGATTTTGTCAATGGTCAGGCCGTAGCGCTGCGAGATGGTCCAGAGGGTATCCCCACGCTGTACGGTGTGGTAGCGGGCCTTTATTTGCGGAGTAGCCTTGCTGACCACGGTGGACGTCACCTTGGCAGAACCTGCCGTTGGCCCATCCCCTATTTTTAGCTTCTGACCGAGGGAAAGTCTGCCGCTAGCCAGGTTATTCCACTCTTTCAGGTCCTCCACACTCACCCGATAGCGCTTAGCGATCAAAGTAAGGTTTTCGCCCTTCCTGACCGAGTGTACAACGGTCTTAGGAGCTGCCTGTGCCTTAGTTACCTTGGCTTTTGGAGGGGTTGCTTCACCGGCATCCGCTACAAGTTCTCCCGCAGGTTCCGGACTATCCTCCGTGGTGTCGGCCACCACTTTTGCTTTGGTAATACTGGAAGCAAGTCTCGTTTCCACCGGTTGGGATTTGGGTACCTCCACCTGACGAATGATGGTCAGCCGTTGGCCTCTCAACAGCCGGGTACTGCGCAGCCGGTTCCATTTTTTTAATTCAGTCACAGTTACCCGGTAGCGGTTGGCTACTGACGACAAGGTTTCACCGCTTCGCACGGTATGGCTCAGGCGTTTGGTGGTGTAGTCTGAGGTACCTTCCTCAGCTTCCGCTCCAGCGAGCAGTGAAGCGGCAGGCGTGGCTCTTTTCGCGGCCGAGTCCAGAATCGCAAGCCGCATGGGGCTTATGTTAGCAAATTTCTGGGCTGGTACTTTCAGGACAAAATTGCGGGTATAGTCCGGAAGTACCGTGTTGATAATCTGAGGATTAAGTTTTTGAACTTCGTCCATGGTCACACCGCTCAACGAGCAAAATGTCGCCAAATCCAGATAGCCATTGATATGCAGCGTATCGGTAATGGATGGGTATTCTACGTTGAGGGGGGTTAGTCCATGATCTTGGCCATAGTGCATCATGTAAAGCATGGCTACAAACTGCGGTACGTAGCCCCGGGTTTGCTTGGGAAGGGCATCGTATACCGACCAGAAGCTATCCCCGCCGCTGCGGCGCATAGCGCGCTTGACGTTACCGGGCCCGGCGTTGTAAGAGGCCAGGGCCATTTCCCAATCACCAAAAATGGAGTACAGTTGGCGCAGGTACTTGCAGGCCGCTTCCGTAGATTTTTCGGGATCAAACCGCTCGTCGATGTAAGAATCCTGATGCAACCCAAACTCGCGCCCCGTGGCTCGCATAAACTGCCACAAGCCACCCGCACCCGCATAGGAAATAATCTTGGGGTTCAAACCCGACTCAATCATGGATAGGTACTTAAGCTCGTCGGGCAGTTTGAACTTGGCCAAAGCTTTTTCGTAGATAGGAAAGTACAGGCCTTTCTGCTCCATCATCCGACGGGTAAAGTCGGGTTTGATATAAATAAAATACTCAACAAACTGATGAGATACCTGGTGGTACACAAGCGGGATTTTTTTCTGAAGCAGCGCAAATCGTTCTCTGATTAATTTGCCCGGAATAAGGGTATCAGGAATTTCTACCTCCGGCAGAATATCCGAGAAAATTCCCAATGTGTCCGTTTCATACTCTGCTTCTTTTTGAAGCTGGGCGGGGGCGGCGACTGCGGCCGAAGCATTCCACATTCCAAATGCAACTACCGCCAGACTCACAACTCGCTTTACTATCATCATCAGTGTCAGGTAAGTTTAATTAGACTGTATTATTTTATTTTACACTCAATAAAGTGTCTTGAACCAAATACTTACTATTCTATTTTTATGGTTGTGGAGATTAAATCAGTCACATAGGAAGAAAAATTAAATAATTCTGCTTCACCAAAAGAGCGGGTCATAATTTGCAAGCCGATGGGCAAGCCGGCATCATCCTGGCCATTGGGAATAGAAATGGCCGGTGCTCCTACCACATTTGCCTGTACGGTGAATATATCGGCCAAATACATCTGCAAGGGATCATCCATTTTTTCTCCCAGCTTGAACGCCGTCGTCGGGGTGACGGGCGAAATCAGGAAGTCATAGGAAGAAAGCAAACGCTCGGTCTCCTGACGTATTAATTTTCTAACGCGCTGCGCCTTCGTATAGTATGCATCGTAATAATTTGCGCTCAAAACAAATGTCCCAAGCAGAATCCGGCGGCGGACTTCCTCGCCAAACCCTTCGGTGCGGGATTTTTTGTACAGGCTTTCCAGGTCCGTAGCCGCCTCAGCCCGGTGACCATAGCGCACGCCGTCGAATCTCGACAGATTGGAACTAGCCTCGGCGGTAGTCAGGATATAATAGGTAGGGAGTGCATAATGGAGCAGGGGCATCTCGACGGGCTCCACCACGTGGCCCTGCTCGCGCAGCAGATTCAACGCTTCCAGGGTACGCTGCCGAATGGCCGGTTCCACGGCTTCGCTCTCCACCGATTCCCGCAGGTACCCTATCCGGGCCTTTCGGTCTCCGAAGTAGTCCGGCTGTTGTATCGCTTCCGAGTAGGCCGGTACCTCCCGGGTCGAAACCGTGCTGTCGTACTCATCCGCTCCGGCCATAATTTCCAGCAATAAGGCCGCATCCTCTACACTTTTGGTAATCGGCCCGATGCAGTCGAAAGAAGATGCATAAGCAATCAAGCCCCAGCGCGACACCCGCCCGTAGGAGGGCTTCATACCCACTACCCCACAAAAAGCGGCGGGCTGGCGCACCGAACCACCCGTGTCGCTCCCCAGTGAGGCATGGCACAGCCCGGCTTGCACCGCTACGGCCGAGCCACCCGACGAGCCACCGGGCACGCTACTAGGGTCGGCGGCATTGCGTACCGGACCAAAGTAGGAGCTTTCGTTGGAGGAACCCATCGCAAACTCGTCGCAGTTCTGACGACCGATGATGATAGCGTCTTCGTCGAGCAGGCGCTGTACGGCGGTTGCCGTAAATGGGGAGTTATACTGATCCAGGATTTTGCTGCCGGCCTGCACGCCGTGGCCGGTGTAGCAGAGTACATCTTTGATACCCAGCACCAACCCAGCGAGGCGTCCGGCGGTAGAATTGTGCAAACGTAGATCTACCTCAAGGGCCTTTTGTGAGGCCTCGTCGGCGTATACTTCCACGAAGGCATTGAGATGTTGGTGCTGTTCGATGCGGGCCAGGTACTGCCCCACCAGCTCTACACAGGTAGTATTTCCTGCACGCAAGTCGTGCTGTATATCAGCGAGCGTCAGGTACTCTTTCAATTGCGAGGAGAATTAGGGATGATACAAACAAAAAGTCAGAGCCGTCTTGGTATAGGCGTTTTTAAAGTCTAAACCAAATCGGCTCTGCATTCAGAAATGCTATGTCAGAATTTCCTCAGTTCTTGGTAGTTGAGGAGTCTTCCATACCTTTCTCTATATTCTCTTTTACGTCTTTGGTAGCGTTCTTAAATTCGTTGATGCCCTGACCTAGTCCGCGCATCAGTTCCGGGATTTTCTTCGCTCCGAAGAAAAGAAGAATGAACAGAGCTACCAGGAAAATTTCCTGTCCCCCTAATCCCATAAATGCAAAAATTGATCCGAATTCCATTTTATTGATTGTTTTATTATGAATACAAATTTAATTAAACTTTTTACTAAATAAAACACCGGAAGCTATCCAATGTTGATCGTTTTGTTTTCTTTTTCCCATTGGCTGAAATCACTCAGGTCGTCAGTCAGCGTTTTAAATAGCCAGAAAACCAGCGCCAGATCGTCCGTAAGGCCCACTATGGGCAGAAAGTCGGGGATGAAATCAATGGGCGATACGAAGTATATCAGCACGCCCACCACCGACAATAAACTTTTCCAGGGTAGCTTGCGGTACTCGCCCGAGGCATACGCCCGGATGAGCCTCACCAGGAGTTGCACCTGCCCTTGCGCTTCGGACATGCCCTCCCTGAACCCTTTCTGTTGCGATTTTGCCAGTACTTTTTTTGCCAATTCAAACAAGCGGGCGCCGTTGGATGCGTATTTTCCGGCCTTCCCCGTGGCTTTTTTAAAAAATATAGAACGCAAAATCTGCGCCGTCAAAGAGCTGTTTGCCATAGATGAGTACAAAGTGGTTGGTATTGCCTATATAACCATAGAGGACGAAAAAAAATTGCAATCCCCCACCTGCATTGTGTTTTCTAACGACTTTTTATTCCAACATCCTTTCCCAACGGCCCTCCCTATAACCTACGCTCATTTGGGCCGTTTGGTTTAGCCAGCGCCGGAATAACACCGGAAACACCAGCAGCAGCATCCCGATGGAGATGAGCAACCCACCGCAGGTACCCACCGCCAAAGCGGGCCAGAAGGGCTGCGCTTCCCCTCCCCACACAAAAGGAAGCAGACCGGTGACGGTGGTCAGCACCGACCGCAGAATAGGCCGCAGCTTAGCCCGCACCGCCCGGCGGTAGGCCACCAGCGGCCGTTGGGGGCAGCGCGCTGCCTGCCGGTTGAATTCGTCGAGAAGAAAAAGCGAAGCATTGACCACCAGTCCCGCCAGCAGCAGGAAGCTGGCGTAGCCTCCTTGATCGAAGTTGTATTCGGATATATAAAATGCCACAAACACCCCAGTAAAAGACAGCGGAATTTGCAGGATCATCCAGAACGACTGCCCGAACGACTCGAACTGCACCGTGCCGATCAGGAAGATCGCCAGGATCACCAACAGCACCAGGCCGTACTGCCGGGGCGCGTCCTGCTGCCACCAGTTGAGGGTGATCCGCTCGGCTTCGTAGCCCAGGGGTAGTTCCGATTGAAACTCTTGCAAGGTTTTGTTCAGAAACTCACTCCCAAACGTATAGTTGCCGAAGTACTCAAAACTTAGCTGCCGGATGTACTGCTGATCCTCTTTCCGGATCTCCGGGGCGGTCCGCTCGCGTTGTGGCGGAGTGGTGGCCAGTTTGGTCGCCGTGCTATCGGTCAACCCAAACGCTAGTTGGCTGATCTCCCACACATCGCCGGGTTGGTCGGGCACCACCCGCACGGCTTCGTAGCCCGAGGGCGTCAACCGGTACAGATCGGCATCGGGCCGGGTGTTGTACCGCTCGCGGAGGGCAGTTACTACGGCCGCCCGTTGGCCCCCGGCTTGTACCAGCGCGCCTTCGTCCAGCGGCAGCCGGTAGGCATAGAGATTTTTCTGACTGAAAAAACCGGGTACCCGGTCAATATCCACCTCCTGTATGCGGGGGTGCGGCAGTAATTTTGCGGCCAGCCGGTTGGCTACTTTTTCCAGTTGGTCGTAGTTGTACCCCCGCAGCACCACGTTGAAGCTGGGGGTCTGATTCTCCTCCGTCCGTTGATTGAAGCCCTGACCCACGCCATAGATATCCCAGCCTACCCCGCTCATCTCGGTGGAGCGGTTGATGAGCCGGGCTTTCAGGCGGTAGGGAGCCAGGCCGTTCTCCTCCTCTTTTTTGAAATAGGTGGTCAGTACCGCTTGCTGCCCCGAATAGATTTCGGTCACGAACCGCTCCACGGCAGCGTCCTGTGCCACTACGCCTTCCATCTGTTTCATCAGGTCGTTCATCTGCTCGGGGGTACTCTGATTGGGCAAATCGGCTACGACGTATAGTAATGTACGTTCATTATTGGCGTAGTAGCTGTTTTCGTACACGTAGTTCACAAAAAGCCGCAGGGTACCGCCCAAAACTTTGTCCGCAAAAGGGCGTATTTCTTCCTGATAAAAGCTACTTCCTATCAAATTATTGTAACCACTTTCATAGGGATATGTATCCGGCAGGGAAGCCGGCAACATAAACACCGGTAGGCCGAATAGCAGCACGGCCAGCCCGGTAACAGTCTTCGGAAATCGGCACAAAACAGCCAAAAGTTGGCCGTAGCGGCGGTCCAGCCAGGCCGCCGCCGAGGAGGGCTTCGGCGAGGTAGTGGAGCGAAGCGGCCAGGTTTCGAGCCAGGCGGGCACAAACCAGTAGGCCACCGCCAGCGATACCAGCAACGTCAGCACCAGCACCTGCCCGAATTCGAGCAGGTCGCGCCGGGCGGCTTCGGGCAAAAACCAGATCACCGTCAAGGCCGCGCAGGTGGTGAGGGTAGCCCCCAGCAGGGCCGTGATTACCCGGCGGTTGCGGTAGTGCCGGTAGTGATCGGCCATTACCAGCGTATTGTCGATCAGCAGGCCTAGTGAGGCCGTAAGGGCCGCCAACGTGTAGGCGTGCAGGCTGATGCCCAGGCCGTAAAATACCAGCAGCGATACCAGCAGGCTCACCACCAAACCGCCCACCACCAGGCTAAGGTAGCGTACATCGCGCAGCAGCAGGATCAGTACCAGCAGCAGCAGCCCCACCGCCGCTCCGGACTGCCAGCCCATCCGTACCAGGTTTTGTCGCACGTAGTCGGAGGCGTCGTGCTCCACCCGCAGCCCTACCGTGGCCTGCTGCTGTACGGCGGCGAGTACCTCCCTTACCCGCCGCGAAAGCGCCAGTTGGTTGGCGTCGGGGCGGGCCGTCAGCACTACCTGCACGGCATTACGGCCATTGACCCGGTAATAGTTCACGGCTCTGGGCGCGCGCCACTCTACCGTAGCCAAGTCTCTGATATACAACAATCTGCCGCCCCTATTCCCTACCACTGCTTCCGTCAGGGGAGCCGCAGCCCGGTCGGAAAGTACCGATACGCTCTGCTGCCGACCGGCCTTGTCGCGCAACCAGCCAACCGGTTCGTCGGCCCCCTGCCGTTGCAGGGCAGCTACCAGTTCTCCTGGGGTAAGGCCCAGGCGGCGAAGGTAGATCGGGCGAGTAGGCTACGCGCCACTCTTACGGCTGCCGCCCTCCACCTGCACTCCGTAGAGGCCCTCCATCAGCGCCAGGCGGGGCGTAAGGGTGTTTTGCGCAAAGGCCGACAGCTCCGCTACCGAGCCCGCGCCGTTGACCTGCACAATCATGAAAGGCTGTTGCTTTTGCTCCTCCCGGGCGCTGTTCAGGCTGAGCTCCGGGTAGGACACTCCGGGCGGCAGGCGGGGTACAGCCGCCGGAGCAACGCCGCCACCTCAAACCTTACCCGATCGGCATCGGCCCCGGCGTGGAGGCTATCCAGATAGAGCGTGGGCCTGATGGTAACCCGAAGTAGACTCCACGGATTTTATATCCCGGAGGGTGCTTACCACGCCCTCGATCGCCGTGGTCACCCGCTGTTCCCATCAGCAACGGCGAGGCACCCGGCCAGCCGATCGCTACCCGCAGCGTGGCCCCCTGCGGCATCGGAGCCAACCGGAGCCCGATGCGGGGTACCACGGCCAACCCCAACAGGCTCAGCAACAAAAACACTAAAAGTACCTGATACGCTCTCAGCAGCATGGCATCCCGACCTTAGTTTCCAACCTTTTCATCCAATATGGGAACATTTGTTTGTTTGTTTGTTTGTTAAAAATTATAACTAATTTTCCAAACCATTTATAGTAACCATACCACTCTATACCATTCTATCCCATTCCTCATGCGCCTCGTAATCCTATCCCAGAAACTTGAAACCCTCAGCCTGCTTTTCAAAAACCAAACCGTCCACGAGTACTATCTGTGCTCTTCACCGGAACAGCTATTCGCCGCGGTCCGAAGTTTTGCCCCAGATATGTTGTTGGTGGAGGAAGAGCAACTGCCAGAAGAAACCCCGGCTCTACTGATAGCCGTCCGAAAGCGGATCGCCCCACGCACCTACCTCGTATGCCTCACTTGCCAAAATAACCTCCCGACCCTCTGCACTTACCTGACGGCCGACGCCCTGTTCCATCCCGACGAAGAACCGGCGCAAGTTGAGGCTTTACTGAAAGCCAGTCAGGACCAGGAGCCCTTTATTTCGCCGAAGCTACTACCCAACCCTCCGCCTGCTCAGCTCTTGCTTCAACTCAGCCCGCGCGAGCGGGAGATTCTGGATCAGGTAGGCCGCGGAAGACGGGCCCGCGACATTGCGCAGCAGCTCCATCTCAGCGAGGTCACGGTAAAAAATCATTGCAAGAACATCAAGAAAAAACTGGCACTTACCGGCAGCCCGGCGCGGCTTTCCCAGTTCATAAAGTTGTACGAAATAACGGCAAGCCGCAATAGCCTGAATGAAGAAGTAAAAAAATAATTACAAAAACATGATCACTTTTTTGAAAAATGATCACTTTTTGGGGTGAAGGGGCTATTGACTTTGGTGAGTTTATGGTGGTGATTTGAAGTAACCTTTTTCCTACGGTCAGGGCCCGGCTTAGAAAGAAGGGATATAGATAATTAACTTTAATTTTCCTACAATGAAAAAAAGTAGTTTAAAAAAATCAATAATGATTACTGCCATGGCAGGCTTAGGTCTTACTGCCAGTGATTCAATTTTCAACGAAGCGCAGGCAACCGGTGGTGGTAATTACAAATATGTATGGTGTAAAAAAACAACTTCTTATCAGGATTGTGGAAATGGGAATGGTCTTTCTTGTTCTACTATGACCTCAGATAGATGTAAATAACCCCATTAGATGTGTTGCGTTACGCAAAAAACGCAACACATCCTCAATCCATATCAATTCGATGAAATACGCTTTTACTGCAATAATAGTATCGATTCTCCTGTATGCCTCTGGGTGTGGTATCGACAAAAGCAATACAAAGGCTACGCAGATCACTTTCTCAGTAGATTCCATTCAAATAAAAATAGACTCATCCCAGCTAAACACCTACGATACGTATGGTTTCAATGAGGCATTGGGTCTTTTTGTGGGGTCACAATGAACCGTTACGTAGCTTTGAAATATTCTCCTTCGAGAGCAGGAAGCTGATCCATCAAATTCCGGTCCGAAGAGAGGGGCCTGATGGCATTGGCAGAATAGAAGGTATCACGCTGATAGACAGTACTACGGTACTTGTACAGGAATACGGACATTTGAAAATTCTGGACAGCAAAGGCCATATAATGAAAAGACCATACCTACGCGGAGCAAATTGATAAGAAATACGAATTGATTGGCAATCCTATCAGCAACCAATATGTACCGCTACGGTATAGTCATGCTACCCAGTCTGTACTTCTTTTCTCCGTCCGGGAAAGCTATCTCCAAAAAAAAGAAACACCTCTGGTTTTATATAATCTAACAACCAACTCATTTACAAGTATTCCAGTTGAGTTCCCCGAATATTATCTGAAAAACAAGGGAAAGTATGGTTTCTTAAATTATACCAATGGGAGTGTGATCGAGGATACGTTGGTGGTTTACAATCATCTGTACGACCCTTCAATTTATACGTATTCGCTACGTACCGGGCAATTAAGAGAATATCCACAAACCAGCAGTGGGGGCAGCATAGTGCCATTACCAGCCTCCAACTCATTAGAAATTTGGGAGCGACACGCCCTAGAAAATACCCACTATCTCGAAGTAATTTACGACCCCTACCGTAAACTATACTATCAATTTATATGGAAAAGTACCCCCTACAAAAAGTCGAATACAGAATTGAATACTTTTTTAGAAAAAGAACTTCTGTTGAAAGTTTTTAATCCTCGTTTCGAACTGATTGGCGAACACAACCTTCCCGGGTATACCTATCAGCCATTCAGTTGGTTTCAGTCCAAAAAGGGCCTCTGCATAAGTAATACGCACCCAAAAAACAAACACTCGTCCGAACAGGCTCTAAGCTTTCATGTCATTACATGTCAGGAAAACCCTGGTAACTGACTACTTGCCATGCCCCTACCTCTCCAAACCTTCTGGACCACTCATGACCCGGCAGCGGGCTGGCTCAGCGAGGAGTTCCACGCGTACAGCTGGGCACTGAGCGCCCACAGCCTGGCTACGCACGCAGGAGGGGCCGTGCTGCACACCACCGCGCGCGGGGCCGACTGGCTGCTGGGAGAGCTAGACCTGCCCTACCGGGCCGTGGTGCTATCTCAGGAAAAGCTACCAACCGCCCCGTGCCGAAGCCTGGGCCATGCGCAAGCTCCATACCCTACGCGCTGCAAACCGAAGCCTTCATCCACCTCGACAGTGACGCCTACCTGTTTCGCACCCTGCTGGTTTCGCTGACCGAGGCACCCCTGCTGGCCCAGAACCTGGAATATGACCACCCCTACTACCTGAATGCGGTACGTATTGTTGCCGACGGGTTTCCCGACCCACCCCATGGGCCGGGCTCATGCGTACGAGTACGAGAAAGCCCGAAAGGAATTTGAACGGCTATTGCCCGATCCTACGGACCTGCTGAACCAATGGAAAGAAAGCTCGGCCCGGGTGAATGACCTCCTGCTGTCTGGCCGCGTATGCTACCAGGAGACCACCATGGAATTTGGCCCCAACTGTATGCGGCACGGGGCTTCGTGGAACTGGGCCGAAGCGGGCGAGTTCCGGGCACTGTCGGAAGCAGGCAGCTTTGCGGGGAACCAAGCTCGCCCCCGCCTATTACGAAACGCTGTTCTACTATGCCCCTCACCTGGGCCGCGTGCGCGAAAACCTCTGGATGTGCTGTCTATTCTGCTTCTGGATGAGGTGGAAGAAGGAGGTACCTGGGG
>CAVYGM010000002.1:0-206108 GCA_963768025.1 uncultured Cytophagales bacterium | reverse complement strand
CCGGGTGCTATCCAGGAAGGAGACTGGCTCATCGGAATGGGTGTGGCTTCGGCTATGCGGGGTGCGCCTGTTACTAAGTCAGCTGCACGGGTACGACTTGACAGCAATGGCAGGATAACCGTGGAAACAGACATGACCGATCTCGGTACTGGAACCTATACCATCATCGCACAAACCGCAGCGGAAATGATGGGCGTCGCGCTCGATCAGGTTAAGGTGAAGCTTGGCGACTCATCCTTCCCGGAGTCATCTGGGTCTGGCGGGCAGTGGGGCGCGGCTTCTTCCACTTCCGGCGTGTATGCTGCCTGTATGAAACTACGTGAGGCAATGGCCAGTAAGCTCGGTTTCGATGTGGAAAAAGCCCAGTTTTCCGATGGCCGCATAATCCTTGGCGACAAAAGTGCTGCATTAAGTGATGCAGCAAAAAATGGGGAGCTTGTCGCAGAAGATGAAATGACGTACGGCGACCTCTCAAAACAATTTGCCCAGGATACTTTTGGGGCGCATTTTGTTGAGGTGGGCGTGAATGCTTTTACATTCGAGATCCGCGTAAGAAGAATGGTAGCCGTATGCCACGCCGGGCGGATATTGAACCCGAAAGCGGCGCGCAGCCAGGTCATTGGCGCGATGACGATGGGGGTTGGCGCGGCCCTGATGGAGGAAATGGTGGTTGACAAGCGGGTAGGATTTTTTGTAAATCATGACCTGGCAGGATACGAAGTGCCGGTTCATGCCGACATCCCGCACCAGGAAGTAATCCTTTTGGAAGATATTGATCCGACCATGTCGCCCATGAAGGCGAAGGGGATTGGCGAGCTGGGCATCTGTGGTGTGGCAGCGGCCGTGGCTAATGCAGTTTATAATGCGACCGGAATTCGGGTACGGGATTATCCTGTCACACTCGACAAGCTTTTAAGAGCAGTCTGAGTTTATGTAGGCAGCCGGGTTCCAAATTCACCCGCCAGCAGTTTGATCTGCTGGCTCAGCGCGGACTGGGAAACGAAAAGCTTTTTGTCGGTCCGGCCGAAATGCAGCTGATCGGCCACCCCAACAAAGTATTTCAATTGACGCAATTCCATCGTCTCAGGTTAGTCGGTTAAAAGGGTCCTTTGATAAGAAATACATATCACGTAGTAAGAATATACGAATAGACTTTTCCCGATTGTATTACATTGTTGTACGAATTGATTGACCAAAAAAACGAACCTAGCCCCTATGCAACCCATTCACAGAAGACACTTTTTATCCCAACTTTCGCTGGCTACGGCGGCAGTTGCCATACCCGCAATTGGTTTTTCATCATTCAGGAAACCAGACGAATTTGTGGAAGTTGAAATCGCACCGGGTAAGATACGGGGTATGCGTAGTGATGGGGTCAATCTTTTCAAAGGGATACCCTACGGGGGCAAAGTTTCCGGTGACCGACGATTCCGCCGTCCTGCCCCGCTCGAACCCTGGACGGGCGTTCGGGATGCACTCCAGTTTGGCGCACCGGCCATTCAGCCACCCCGACGCAATGAGCCTGCTCCTGCCGAAGATTGTCTGTTTCTGAACGTCTGGACCCCGGCCAATGACAACAAGAAGCGACCGGTGATGTTTTACAGCCATGGCGGCGGATTTGTGATTGGCTCAGGAGCTTCTGCCGGGCAGGATGGATCCAATCTGGCCCGAAATTTTGATGTGGTGGTCGTAGAAACTAACCATCGGCTGGGACTGCTGGGTTTTCTGTATCTGGATGAAATAGCCGGTGCCGACTATGCCGGTTCGGGCAATATGGGCATGCTGGATATTGCGGATGGCTTGAAATGGGTGCATGACAACATTGCCCAGTTTGGGGGCGATCCAAACAACGTGATGATTTGGGGAGAATCCGGTGGCGGAGCCAAAACCTCCTGTCTATACGCCATGCCCGAAGCGGCTCCCTACTTCAACAAGGCCTCCATTGAAAGCGGTCCGGGTGTTCGGATGACGACCAAAGACGTAGCCGCCGAAACAACCGCCTTATTGCTGAAAGAACTGAACATTGCCCCCAAAGACTGGCGAAAGTTGCTGGACGTACCTGCGGCTGACTTGCTGGCAATGCAGGGCAAGTTGCCTTTTGTAGCCCCCTTTGTGAAAAGAGATGCAAAGGGGGTATTCCCCGCCGAATCGGGGGCTTTGGACCGGTAGTAGATGGCGTCGTGCTGCCCTATCATCCGTTCGATCCAACGGCTCCGGACATGTCAAAGAACAAACCGCTGCTGGTGGGCTGGAATGAGGATGAATACACCTTCTTTGCCTGGGAGCGAAAAGACACCGAATTTGCCAAACTTGACTTTGCGGGAGTACAGAAAAGACTGGAACCCCAATACGGTGAGGATGCCAAAAAGATTGTTGACACCTACCGAAAAGCAAACCCCAACGCTTCGGCCCCGGATATTTTTGTGGCGGTTTCCTCCATTACCATGATGGGATTGGGTTCGGTGGAAATTGCCGAGAAAAAAGTGAAGCAAGGTGGAGCCCCCGTCTATCTGTACAATTTCGGCTATAAGTCTGAAAAGAAAATTCCGGGTACCGACTATGCCATGGGAACTCCCCATGCCATGGATATCTCTTTCAAATTCAATAATGAAATCCCGCCCCGAGACGGTTCGGCGCCGAAAGAAAGCTTCTTCGGGGGCAACAAGCCGGAACGGTTTGCGGCCTCGCATCACTTCGCCGAACTATGGACAACCTTCGCCCGCACCGGAAAACCAGCCGCCAAAGACGTACCCCAATGGCCGGCCTACAATCTGAAGACCCGGCCCACGATGCGCATTGATACCAAATGCGAAGTAATTAACAACCGGCTCGCCGAAGAGCTGGCCCTGTGGCGATCACTTGGAAAATTGTAACCCGACGGTGCTTTATCTAGGACAAACACCTCTAAACCCTTCTAATGAAATCAGGACTTCGAGTTTTTCTCGCCTTTGTATTCTTCTTACCCTACCTCCTCCCGGCACAACAGCTGAGCGAGGATCTGTTGCAGAAACCCTGGAAAGCCCAATGGATTACCGGCCCCGGCCGACCCATCAACCGGTTTACGGCTACCTCAGATCTGACCTTAAAGGAGTACGGGGTGTACAAGTTCAGAAAAACGATTGACCTTACTGCAAAACCGGCATCGTTTGTGGTGCATGTGTCGGCCGACAACCGCTACAAGCTCTATGTCAATGGCACGCAGGTTTCGCAAGGCCCGGCCCGGGGAGACCTGTATTTCTGGAACTTCGAAACGGTAGACATCGCCCCGTACCTCAACGCCGGAAGCAATATCGTCGCCGCGGTGGTTTGGAACGAGGGCCGGGTAAAACCTGAATCTCAGATTTCCTATCTGACCGGGTTTATTCTGCAGGGCAATACGCCGGCGGAAGAAATCCTGAATACCAACGATAGCTGGAAAACCGTCAAGGATGAAAGCTACCAGCCTTTGTCGGTACGGGTACCTGGGTACTACGTGGCGGGGCCGGCTGAGTTGGTGGATATGAAAAGCCACGTATCGGGTTGGGAGAAAGCCGGGTTTGACGATAGTAAATGGGTGAAAGCCCGCTCGATCGGACCGGGAGTAACCAAAGATGCCGCCGTGAATTCAACGGGATGGATGCTGGTACAATCGCAAATACCCCAAATGGAGATGACCGTACAGCGGCTTGCCACCACCAGAAAAGCCGAAGGGGTGCAGGTGGCGGCGGGGTTTCCGGCCACCAGAACAAACGTGACGATACCCGCCAATACAAGGGCAACGATTTTGGTGGATCAGGGATTTTTAACCAACGCCTATCCGACTCTGGAATTTAGTGGCGGTCAGGATGCTGGTATAGCCATGGGGTACGCCGAAGGGCTTTATATTGGTAAAAAGGAAGTTTTAAACAGTCCCAGGATACCCACGCTTCCGAAGGGTAACCGGAACGAAGTTGATGAAAAGATCTTTATTGGCCGGGCCGATAGCATTCGTTCGAACGGAAGTGCCAATCAGCAGTACACCCCGCTCAGCTGGCGAACGTACCGGTATATTCAACTGACAATCGAAACGAAAGCTGACCCCCTGATCATCAATGACCTGTACGGTACTTTTACAGGCTATCCTTTCGAGCCGAAAGCCAGGCTTCAAACTCAGAATGCCGAAATGGGTAAGATGCTGGATATTGGATGGAGAACAGCCCGGCTTTGCGCTTTTGAAACCTACATGGATTGCCCCTACTACGAGCAGTTGCAGTACATAGGCGATGCCCGAATCCAAGCCCTGGTTTCCATGTACTATGCCGGAGACGACCGGCTAGTCAGGAACGCACTTACCCTGATGGATCATTCGCGCCTTGCCGAAGGGATCACCCTGAGCCGTTACCCCACCGATTTGCACCAGCAAATACCCACCTTTTCGCTGTGGTGGGTTGCCATGCTGCATGATTACTACATGTACCGCCCGGATAGCCAGTTTATCAAGGATAAGCTTCCGGGAGCAAGACAGGTACTCTCTTTTTTTGAACGCTATCAACAGCCCGACGGATCGCTGAAAAACGTTCCCTACTGGGTCTTTACGGATTGGTCGCAGGGAAAAGGCTGGAATTTCGGCATGGCACCCCTTGGCAAAAACGGGGAATCGGCCGTATTGGACATGCAGCTGCTTTGGACCTACCAACTAGCCGCTGAGTTGGAAAGTGCTGTGGGAATCAAAGAGTTGGCAGGCCAGTACAGAAGCCGCGCCGAGCAGCTAAAAAAGACCATTCAAAGCAAATACTGGGACGCCGGGAAGAACCTTATTTGCCGATACTCAGGACAAGGATACCTACTCCCAGCACGCCAATTCGCTGGCGATTCTTTCGGGCGTTGTAGCTCCGAACCAGGCAAAACCCCTGGCTAACAAAATGCTGGCTGATACGAGTCTGGCCCCGGCCTCGATCTATTTCAAGTATTATCTGCACCAGGCGCTTACCAAGGCAGGGTTGGGGAATGACTATTTGAGCTGGCTCGATAAATGGCGCGAAAACATGGACTTAGGGCTTACCACCTGGGCGGAGACCTCCGATGCAAGTACGTCGCGGTCGGACTGCCATGCCTGGGGATCGAGTCCGAATATTGAATTTTTCCGGATTATCCTGGGCATAGACAGTGACGCCGCCGGCTTCTCTAAAATACGGATTACTCCCCATTTGGGTACAATCGAAGATATCAGTGGCGAAATGCCACATCCGAATGGGAAAATAGCGGTCAGCTATAAAGTGAAGCAGGGCGCTATGCAGGCAGAGATTGATCTTCCGGAAAAGACTTCGGGTACCTTTGTTTGGAAGGGCAAAAATCTGGCTTTGAAAGCAGGGAGAAATTCATTGAAATTGTAGGGTAATCAAACCACCACCGGCAGGTAAGAAGTACCTTGGTAGCACAGGCACTATAAGCTATATCTTGTCAGGCAGTTTGTAGTAAACAGAGTTTCACTAAGAAGTTCCTTCATTCGGTTTCCAAACGCACTTCCAGCCTATACCCTACACCGTGCACGGATGCCAACCGAACGGAGGTATCCTGTTGCAGGAGTTTGCGCAGACGCGACACAAACACATCCACACTACGGCCCACGGTAATGCCCTCGTCTTCCCAGACCGATTTTAGGATAAAGTCCCGTTCCAGCAGTTGGTTGGGGCGCTCGGCAAATAGCCGTAGCAGTTTGGTTTCGCGGTAGGTGAGAGGTTGCGAAATACCCGCTATACTTAGGGATTGGTCAGCGGGATAGAAGGTTGTCTGGCCAAATTTTACCTGCTCATGGGGTACTACCTCAGATTCGGTTGTTCCTGCCTCCGACTCTTTGGATCGGGCTACCCGGTACCAGACCAGGCCGCTGATTCCGGCCAGCAGAAAACCCAACGCTCCCGCCCACCAAAGCCCCCCGGCTGATGAAGCGGCAACAGGCTCGCCGAACGTCACCTGCAGGGTATGGCAGCCCTGTGGTTGTATGCGTCCGCTACACGCTACACCCTCGGGGGATTTGAGGTCATAGAAGCTGTAACCCAACTGCACCTCACCCTTGGTGCAGTCCAGCACGGCCACGTCGTAGGGGGTGTCGATTTTGTGCAGTGCCAAAGACTCTTGCAACAAAGCCGGAATGCGGTCGTAGGCAAAGGAATTTTCGAGGCGGATCGTAAAAGTATGGGCATTGGGCTGCTGCACGGGGGCAATCCGCGACGTAGTGTCGCCCTGTTCCAGCAATAGACCATGGGCCGTCCGGCGTAGGGCCAGGTTGACATGTTGCGCAAAGCTTTTCCCGGCCGTCTCCTGCGCCGAAGAAACAGACCCGACAAACTGCGCAAACAGCAATCCTACCAATACTAGCCCAATACCTATACCTAGTTTACTCATACTCAAAGATACGCAAAACGGCGTTTAGCGGTTCGTTGTTTTTTCTCGCTTCTTGTACAGTAGCTAATTATCTCCCTAATTTTAAAATCCGTGACGGTCAACAAAGCATATGGGTGAATATATGTCGTAATTTATTTACTTAGCAACCGCCTTTGCGAGGGGCACGTTTATAAATTATTTTACCGTCTCGTTCTACATAGTCGCCCGATACTATTGGATATGAATACTTGGGCGCGTGCGATACAGTATGGCTTCTTATAATTATTTTGTCGTTAACTTTCAGGCTATGCAATTGCTCAAATTCATTGTTAAAGTTCAAAAAATTCTCGCCAGACTTTTCCGGCCCAAAACTAAGAATATAATCGTCACCATTAATCCTGACCATCACTCCGAAACCTAATCGTGAGCCTGGCGGAAGAGAAAGAGAGGTTACAACAGCCTCCATACTGGTAAAAGCACTTATATGGCTTCCTTATTTTAGCTTCACCGGCATACACTTTTTTACCTTCGGGAGACGCTTCCCATTTTTTGTACTTTATACCATCAGGGGTAGCCTCCCATTTTTTCAATGCGGCTTTCCTTTCAGCAGCAGAGAGTGGCTTTGAGGTTGACTTTTTAGAAGTTTCATTTTTAATTTCACGATTAGCAAATACCAGTCCGCTTACCACAACCAGCGGTAAGATCAGCGCATAAATGATTTTTTTCATATCAATTCGTTTCATTTCTAATGTTATGTTCAATGTCCAAGTGACGTTCTACAATGACCGCTACCTACGGATAGCTCAGCAGCCATCTCCTTTCATCCCCGGAATAGGAAACCAGTAGTATACCTTGTACCCAGCTAGTATGATTACCTTCTGTGTTTTTTGCAGATTCGCGCCCAGGGGTTCGATAACCAGTTCATCGCCCTGTCGGGCTGCTACCAGTAACTTGCTTATTTCTACCTCATTTAGGGCCTGACCACTCTGCGAATCGACCTGTTTGACGGTCAACTCCCCCCGTCGGAGATACACCCGGAACGGGATCGTTATGACCTTCGTCAGGGTGGGGTCGTTAGCGATTACGGTCAGTACCCCCCGGGCGTCGAGGGTCATGGTAGAAACCCCCAATGGCTGCCCATTGAACAGTACCCGGCTGTAAGCCAGGTCTTCGGTTTCGCGGGTATTGAAAGCAGATTGAACAAGGGTTAGCAAGCCAGCTATCAGCAATACGCCTGCGATTTTTGAGATATTTTGCATCTTTTTCATTTGATCAGAATTTCGTTGTGAGGAAGTGAGTATTGGTCGTTCAGGGTGAGGAGTACCAAACGGTCACCTTTTTTACATTTGGGCAATACACTCTGGATGGCAATACTGGTAAAATCAGCGTTGGAAAACAGCGTCAGGGTATTGGTCTGCCCGTCGCGAATAGCCAGCTTGAAGGGGATGACACCCGTTGGCTTACTGGCCGATGGCGACAAGTCCACGGTTTGTACCGTAAGTTCGCCGGTGGCCGTTGTGGAGAGCACGCACTTGCCGGTCGGGCTGTACTCATTGACGACCATGCTTTTGTTCAGGAAAGCGGCGGTGCAGCTCTGAAACGAGTCCTGGGCGAAGCTCAGACAAGGCAGCAAACTACATACAAAAAGGAAAAGAAATCGGGTATGCTTTTTCATGGGCCTATTCGTTTAGAATGAAAGAATAGCCAAAGCTACCCGCTCCTTTTCCCAAGTTAAAAAAATCCCGGTAAAAGAATGTAAAGGAAATGTAAAAGTTGGTAATTGGCTGTTTTTCAAAAGACTATTCATGGCTTTTTAAATAAAAATCACGAGAAAGATGGTGAATTTAGACCCATTACTAAGCTGCCTGATTTGATTTTGAATATATTTAAGAAAAAGTCACAAGCTATGGAAAATCAAATCCTGGAAACCGAAGAATTTCAATCAGAAGATATTAGGTCTGTGAACCACTCCCGCGTGGCTTTCAACTTGGTGAAAGGACTGATACCTTATGAAAAAAAATACGACATAATGCCCGAGTTGGAGTTTGAGTTAGTAGTTGACCGGGCAAAACCAGATATCTCGATTTGTAAGAAAATTCCCATAGATTGGATGCGGGATACCGTGCGCTGGAAGGAACCGCCTATTACCGCCATAGAGATACTTTCTCCCAAGCAAGCCTATAATGATTTGACCGATAAGGTATACGCCAACTACTTTCCCTCCGGCGTCCAATCCGCCTGGATTGTGTTGCCTTCTGTGAAGACCATCCAGCTATTTTTGCCCAACGAAACCGTAAAACATTTTACCGAAGGCACGTTCCATGATCCGGTTAGCGGAGTAGAACTGAGCCTGGAAGAGATTTTCAGGTAGCAGAACGCTGTCAGCATTGGGAGCTTTCACTCGCTACGCAAACTCTTCACCGGATTCATCAGAGCCGCTTTGATAGACTGAAAGCTCACCGTAAACAAAGCGATCCCGATAGCCAGCAGCCCGGCCCCCACGAACATCCACCATTCCAGCTCGATCTTGTAAGCAAAGCCCTGTAACCACTGGCTCATGGCGTACCACGCCAGCGGACTGGCAATCAGGATGGCGATGAGTACCAATTTGAGAAAATCCTGGGACAACAGGGCCACGATGCTGCCAACGCTGGCCCCCAGTACCTTGCGGATGCCGATCTCCTTGGTGCGCTGCTGAATGACATAGATCGCCAGGCCCAACAGCCCCATGCAGGCAATGAAAATAGCCAGCAGCGAAAACACCCCAAAAATACGCTCCGACACCCGCTCCGACTGGTAGAGTTGATTCCAGTCTGATTCCAGAAAGGAATAGTGAAAGGGGCGCTCGGGCAGGTACTGCTTCCAGAGGGCTTCCGTTTGGGCCACAACCGCCTGGGGATCCTGATCCCGGATGCGGAGGACGATCTGATTGCTGTTGCGCCCGACAAGGCGGTCGTTCAGGATAAACAACGGCGTAATGCGCTGGTGTAATGAGGCAAAATGGAAGTTTTTGACCACGCCTACCACTGTATACGTCGTCTCGCCCTCGCCGTCTGCGGTAAAGGTATCGGGGCTTTTGACCTGCTTGCCCACGGGGTCGGTCAGGCCCATTTCTTTCACGGCTTCCTCGTTCAGAATCACCGAGAGGGAATCGTTGAACTCTTTGGAAAAAGACCGGCCGGCCACCATATTCATTCCCATGGCCGATAGATACTCATCGTCGGCCATCATGGCGCGTCCGGTCACAGTCTCGGTTTCGGTGGGTCGGCGGAAGGTAATGCCAAAGAAATTCTGGGCATCGGGCGTAGAACTAGTACCGCCTACCCGCACTACGCCGGGCAGGCGGCTAGCCTCTTCCTTGAAAGCCACTGTTTTCTGATCCAGAAAGCCCGCGCCCTGAATGGTAATAACCGCTTCCTTGGTAGAAGCCCAGCTCTTTGGTTTGGATGTAATGCAGTTGACTGAACACCACCAGGGTACACACAATAAGCACCACCGAAATGGCAAACTGAAACACCACCAGGCCGTTGCGAAGCAAATGTCCCTGCCGGGTGGCCGAAAACTTGCCTTTCAGGACTTTGATCGGCTCGAACGACGCCAGCACGCCCGCCGGATAGCTACCCGCCAGCAAGCCGATGCCCACCGCCAGCAGCAAAAGTGGAAGCCACCAGCTGGCCAGAAAGCCCAGCGAGAGGTGCTTGCCCGCCAGGCCGTTGAAGGCTGGCAGCAGGGCCGCCACCAGCACCAGGGCTACCACAAAACTGAACAGACTCAGCAGCACCGATTCGGTCAGGAACTGCACGGCCAACTGACTTTTGTTGGAGCCGAGCGATTTGCGGATACCCACTTCCCGCGCCCGTTCCGCCGAGCGGGCGGTAGCCAGGTTCATGAAGTTGATGGCCGCAATGAGCAACACAAATAGGGCAATGATCGAAAAAATCGTCACCAGGGTCTGACTGCCGTTGGTACCCAGTTCGTTTTCCAGCTGGGAGTTGAGGTGAATACCCGACATGGGCTGCAGGAAATAGAAGTACCCATTTCCCGCTTTGAGGTACTCTTTGAACGACACCCCAAAGTTACGCTGTACCTGTCCGGCGGCGTATTTTTCCACCAGCGCCGGAAACTGCGCCTGCACGGTAGCGGGATCTACGTTGGGTTTGAGCAGAAGGTAGGTATGGGCCGAAAAACTGATGAAATTCTCTCTGGCCGAGGCGGCATTCGGCGGGGCCACGGTCGACAGCAGAAAATCAAAAGTAAAGTGGGTATTTGCGGGCAGATCAGCGCACACACCCGTCACTTCCAGCTTAGGCCCCTGCACTATCTCAATCACCTTGCCCAGCGGATTGGTTTTTCCGAACAAACGGATGGCCGTACGCTCGGTTATGACGACCGTGTCGGGCCGGTTGAGTACCTGGTCGGGATTGCCCCGTAAAAGTGGCACCCGGAATACCTCGAAAAAAGTGGAATCAGCCGACAAGACGTTTCGTTCTTCAAACACCCGTCCCTCGTACTTCATGACCACGGGGCCACCGCCAAACGAAAACAACCGGACGGACTCCTCCACGCCGGGGAGGTCGCGCTTCATCACCGAAGCGTACGACTGCGGAATGATGGCGTAGCGGGCGGCGCGGTCGGGGTACTTGCGTTCCAGGGCTACGCGGTAGATCCGGTCGCCGTTGGCCCAGTGTTTGTCGTAGCTTTTCTCATCCAGCACATACATCACAATCAGGATACAACAGCCCATGCCAATGGAGAGCCCGATGATGTTGATAGCGGTGTTCATCTTGTTTTTCAAGAGGTTCCGCCAGGCGATTTTGAAGTAGTTTTTTAGCATTGACGATTTATGATTAACTTTAACTTTGTAAAAAGTGTAGCATTCTATGGAAAATCAAAAATTGAGCTCACTGCAACTGGATCTTCTCAAAGTTTATTCTTTTGAACCAGACGAAGACGATCTTTTGGCAATTCGCAAACTACTCGCTTCTTATTTCTCCGATAAACTCATCGGTAAAGTCCAGCAAGCCGTTGAAGAGCGACAAATTACTGAACAAGACCTTGATCGATGGTTGAATGAATAACCTGCGCCTTGTACTGGATACGAATGTATTTCTTGTTTCTTTGGCTCCTCAATACAAGTATCACTGGATTTACGAATATTTGCTTCTTGGTAAATTTGAAATTGCCGTTTCAAATGACATTCTCACGGAATATACTGAACAGGTAGCGTATCGTTACGGAATTGAACGTACCGAATCTACGCTTGACTATCTGCTATTACTCCCTAATGTACTTCCTATAAATCCATCTTACTTCTGGCGAATGATTGAGGCTGACGAAGATGATAACAAATTTGTAGATTGTTACTTGGCCAGCCAGTCAGACTACCTCATCAGCAACGATCGGCATTTTCGCGCTTTGTCAACTCGGGAATTTCCTTCTGTTTCTGTCTTGACGTACGAAGAATTTGAGAGTAAATTCAAAACTCTACTCAGACCGTAAACTCTTCACCGGATTCATCAGCGCCGCCTTTACGCTTTGAAAACTCACCGTCAATAGCGCGATTATCAGAGCGGTGCCGCCTGCCAGGACAAAAACCCACCACGAAATAGCGACGTGGTACGCGAAATCGGCCAGCCATTGATTCATAATGTACCAGGCAAGCGGACTGGCAATGACCAGCGCGATCACGACCAATAGCACAAAGTCTCTGGACAACATCCCGACAATACTGGCAATGCTCGCGCCCAGTACCTTGCGGACCCCAATTTCCCTGGTCCGCTGGAAAGCCGTGAGTGTGGCCAAACCAAACAAACCCAGGCAACTAATCAGAATGGCGATCCCCGTGGACAGATTGATGATCTGGGCCATGCGGCGCTCCGATTCGTAGTACTGCGCGATCATGTCGTCGTAGAACTTGTACTCGAAAGGTGCGTCAGGGTAGGTCTCCTTCCACAGTGTTTCCATTTTCTGGATACCTGCCTGCCAGTCGGCGGGTTTGTTGGAGGCTAGTTTTATGTTGAAATTTCCCGTTTTGTCCTTTTCGGTCATTAGCGTTAGCGCGTCGATTTTTTGGGTAAAAGTGGCCGTATGGAAATCTGCCACGACACCGACGATGGGAATTGAAAGATGGTTATTTTGTTCCGTCAAAAACTTTCCGATTGCCTCCTGCGGGCTTTTGAAGCCGAATTCGCGCATGGCTGTTTCGTTGATGATGTACTCCCGTACCGTGTCGCTGGGCAGCAGATTACGCCCGGCGAGGAGTTTCATGTTGTAGGTACCTAGCAGATCCGTATCGACGTATTTGCGGTACACGTTGCGTTCGATTTCCTGCTTTGGCGCCTTTATAGATAATACTACCACTGGAAAAATTCTGGTTGAAGGGTGGATTCCCCAGGCTCACAGCGGCTACTTCCGGTAGGCGTTTGAGTTCGTCTTTCAGCGCAAATTGTTTTTCGCCGTACGCTTCGCTTTGCAGCAATCGGTAGGGTACCTCAAAAGTCAACACGGCCTCGCGATCGAAACCCAAATCCTTCTCCATCGTATAACGCATCTGCTGATTCATGATGATAGCCCCAATGACGAAGGCCTGCGCAATCACGAACTGAAAAACGATTAAGCTTTTGCGCATGGAGAAATTGTTTCTGCCGATTTTCAGACTGACTTGTCCGCGAAGTACCTCCGTGGGTTGGAAACGGGTAATAAGCAGACTGGGGTACCAGCCCGCCAATGCGCTGACCCCGACCATCAGCAATGCCATAAACAGCAGAGTTTGCTCAATGTGGGGGTACAGATCAAGTCCATCGGGAAACAAATCGCTCATGCTATCGCGGAAGAGTACGGTCCAGAGGTACGCCAAACCGCAAGCTAAAACCGTAACGAGGAAAGTTTCGCCCAGAAAATGCCCGATCAGGCGGCTCCGAGAGCTACCTAGTGCCTTGCGAATACCAATTTCGCGGGCGCGCTGGGGTATCTGCGCCGTGGTAAGGTTCACGTAGTTGATGGCCGCCAGAGCCAGCAGGAAAGCGGCCAAACCCAGCAGCGCCAGCAAGGTGTTTTTGTCGACGGTTCGCACACGCCCCGCGTATTTGGGAGCAAAATGCACCTCCGAAAGGGGAAGCAAACTATGTTTACGGGTAAAGTTGGCGCCCCAGTTTTTTATGGCTTCCCGGGAGTTCCTCCGCGAAAGAGCGTTAATATTTTTGTTGAGTTTAGCCACATCTGTTTTGGGGCCGAGCAGCAGATAAACCTGGTCGGACGAGTTGACGCCGCCCCAGTTTTCAGTATACCCTTTGGCATCTTCGCCTTTTTGAAAGGTAGAAAGCGATAAAAACTCCTGCCCCGTGAAGGAAGTCGAGCGATCCAAATCCGCCACCACGCCCGTCACCTCTATGGCCACCGTATCGCGGTACAGGATGGTTTTGCCCAGCATCTGCTCCGGCGTCAGATTAGGAAAGTACTTCTCAGCGCGGGAGAGCGTCAGCACCGCTTCGTTGGGCTCCGCGAGGGCCTTCGCGGGCGATCCGGCCAGCCAGTGGTAGGGTACCAGCGTGAAGTAGTCGGTCGTGGTAGCCTGCACTTGCTCCACATCCGAAAAATCCAGCGACTTGCCCGACGGCTGCGGTACCTTCAGGCTCATGATCCACTGATCATAAAGTCCCACGACGGTTTCTACGCCGCCTATTTGTTTGCGAATGGCCTCGGCCAGCGGTTTGGGTGCTCCGGCATTTCCGTTTTCTTTCCCGTCGAAAGTAAAATCCGACACCACTTTATAAATTCGGTCGCGGTTAGGCTGGTCGGCGTCGAAACTGAATTCGTAATTAACCAATTGAAAAATCACCCAGCAGGCCGACAAGCCAATCGACAAGCCCAGCACATTGAGCGCGGTGAACAGGCGGTTGCGCCAGAGTTGTCGGAAAGCGAGTTTGAGGTAGTTGAAGAACATGTTTTTTTGTGTTGAGGGTAAAAGGTTAACGGGCCGTATGGATGAATTAATAGCAAAAAAGCTTTACTCTGATCTAAGCGATTCTACCGGATTCATCAGCGCGGCTTTCACACTCTGAAAACTCACCGTAAAAAGCGCAATACCCGCCGCCAGCAAACCCGCCAACGCAAACATCCACCAGGCTATATCGATCCGGTAGGCGAAGTCATCGAGCCATTTGTCCATAGCGTACCAGGCCAGCGGCGAAGCGATGAGAATGGCCACCGCTACCAGCTTCAGAAAGTCGGTGGAAAGCAACGTCACGATACTGCCCACCGAAGCACCCAGTACCTTCCGGACGCCAATCTCCTTGGTGCGCTGCTCGGCGGTAAAAGTAGCTAATCCGAAAAGCCCAAGACAGGCAATGAAGATGGTGAGGCCGGCAAACAAGCCCAGAATCTGAGCTGTTCTTTGCTCCGATCTATAAATGGCGTTGAAGTTTTCTTCCAGGAACGCATACTTGACCGGCTCACCTACCGCCAGGACGGCCCACTGTTTTTCTACGGATTGTACCAGGGAGGGCAGGTCACGGGTTTTTACTTTTACCAGCACGGCACCGCTATTGCCGCCCAAGGTCATCATCAGGGGGGTGATACGCTCGTGCAACGATTTGAAGTTGAAGTCTTTGACCACGCCAATGACGCGGTAGGTAGCTTTGGTACCGTCGTTATTTGGGCGGGTTACGGTATGGCCGATGGCTTCTTTGCCCCAGCCCATTTCTTTGGCAGCCGTTTCGTTCAGGATAATGGCCGATGAGTCAGTACCGAAATCCGGGGAAAAATTGCGCCCGGCCGCCATAGACATACCCAGCGTAGGAATGTAGTTTTCGTCCACATCGTACCGGATCCCCTTGGTATACTCGTTGACCTTGTCGTCGCCGTACACCATGAAATTATTGTTGAATGAAGGTCCGGCGGGAAGGTAGCCCGAGATAGTCGCATTCACTACCCGCGAATCCTGCATGAGCTGCTTCCGGAACAGCTGCTCGTTTTTGCCTAGCCGGTAGGTTTCCTGCACTACCAGCACCTGCTCTTTATCGTACCCTAGTCGGGCATTTTGAATAAACTGCAATTGCCGGTATACGACCGTTGTACCCACGATGAGCACGATGGAAATACAAAACTGCACGATTACCAACGTTCCCCGCAAACCAATACTACGGCGCCCACTCGCCAAACGTCCTACCTGGAGTACCGCCTTTCAACACGGAAATAGGCTTGAAGGAGGATAGGAAAAAAGCCGGGTAGCTTCCCGCGAGTACCCCTACCAGTAGTCCGAGCAGTACCAAACCCGGCAGTAACCATGGCATTTCCGTAAAGTTGAGAGCCAGGTGCTTGTCGGCCAGGTTGTTAAAATACGGTAAAGTTAGCCACACAAAACTCACAGCCAACAGCAGCGCTACCGTAGTGAGCAGTATGGATTCCAGTAAAAACTGACCGACCATCGTACTTTTTGCCGAACCCATTACTTTACGAATGCCCACTTCCCGCGCCCGCTTCGATGCCCCGGCGGTGCTCAGATTCATGAAATTGATGCAGGCGATCAGCAACATGAATAGCGCGATGGCCCCGAAAATATACACATAGCGCACATCGCCCGACGGCCCCAAATCATAATCAAAGTCAGAGTGGAGGTGAATGTCCGTCAACGGCTGCAACTGAAGCCCGAGGTCATTGCCTTGCTCCCGGAATTGGGCGTAGCTGACGCCAAAGGCCTGCTTGATTTCCGGCCCCATGTATTTTTCCACCACTTGCGGGAGTTTGGCCTGCAATTTTTGGTAGTCGTAGCCCTCCGGTAGCACAAGGTAGGTAAAGTACTCCGACTGCATCCACGAATTTACTTTGGCTTCGGCCAGGCCCGCCATCGAAATCAGGAAGTCAAAGTGGGCATGAGAATTGGTGGGCCAGTCGGCCATGACGCCCGTAATTTCCATCACCTCAGCGTAGTTTTTGGAAGTGAGGGTTTTGCCAATTGGGTCTTCTTCGCCAAAATATTTTTTGGCCATTTTATGGCTTATAACCACACTATTGGGTTTGACTAAGTACAGTTTTGGGCGTTGCCCTTTTCCAATGGAAAACTAAATACCTGCAGAAAATTAGAATCGGCGAAAGCAACCGAATTTTCTTCAAATACCTGATCATCCTTTGCTATGATAAACGCCCTGGCCTGCCGTAGCCGCGTAGCTTCCAGTACCTCGGGGTACTCGCGCTGCAACGTTTTGGCCGTGGGTGGCATGACCGTGGCCTCGTTGATCTTATTGCCGCTCATGTTGGCCTTAAACGTGACCCGTACGATGCGGTCGGCTTTTTCATGAAAGCGGTCGTAGCTTAGCTCATCCAGTACATAGAGCCCCATGAGCAGGCAGGCAGCGAGGCCCATGGATAGGCCGGCGATGTTGATGGCCGAGAAGGCTTTGTTGCGAAGCAGATTCCGCCAGGCTATTTTTATGTAGTTCTTGATCATGGCTGCATTTTTGGTAACTGGTTGATTGGTTATTGGTTGATCGGTTAACTAGTACCTTGGCAACGGGCTAAAATGGAGGTACTTTTCGTAGGCTTTTTACCCTTGACCAAGAAAAGTACTCTTCCCCCAAAAACTCATTCGCTTCGCAAGCTCTTTACCGGATTCATCAGCGCGGCTCGGTAGGTTTTCCAGCCTATAATTAACCCGCCAATACTAAAAAGTAGCAGCGAACAGGCCAATAAAAGCCCTAGTCCTACCGAGGTATGATAGGCATATTGTTGCAAAAAGGCCTGCCCAGCCCCAAACCCCAGTGGTAAGCCAACTAATGCAGCAAGTAGTAGCAACCATACAAATTCTTTGGAAAGCACCTGCATAATCTGCCAGAATGTAGCCCCCATCACTTTGCGGATTCCGACCTCCTTTATACGGGTTTCGATGGTGTAGGTAACCATACCCAACAGGCCCAGACAGGCGATCAAAAGTGCCATGCCCGTTAGTAAACCGATGAACGCTCGATCATCTCGGTGGAGGTGCTGCTCCTTCAGGTGCTCATCAAGCCAGCGAGTTTCAATCGGTACGTACGGATTATGCCGTTTCCAACTGCTTGACAGACCCGCCAGCACAGCCTCATCGGCACCAGAGATTACTTTGACCATAAGAACCCTAAACTCCCGGGGCTGGTTGTAGAGCACTAAGGAGTTAATACGGCGAAGGAGGTTAGAATGGTGGAAATCACGCACTACACCCACTACTTGCCGCTCCGTGCTATCGTTTAACCATACGGTTTTCCCAACGGCTTCGGACGGGGTACCGAGTTTCAACATCCGTACGGCTTCCTCGTTAACCAGCACAAAGTAGCTGGCCGAGTCATTGGTGCTACGGGGTAAGTTCTGTCCGGCTATAACCTTTAAACCCACCGTCTGGACTAAGGTAGGGGTAACTGAAAATGCAGTGGCTTGAATTGAATCACCACTTCTACGCGAGCGAATGAACCGAACATAACCGCCTGAAAAGCCAAACTCGGCAGAAGTAGCGGCTACCTGTTCAACGCCGGCCAGTTTGCTTACTTCCGTTGCCATTGTTAAATCCCCTGGCTTGTTTAGGGAAACAGTAAGTATTCGTTGACGGTTAAAACCATAATCGGTCGTAGCCATAAATGAGGACTGGCGATAGAAAACGGCCAGGAAAATGAGTGCTATCAAAGTGGCGGCAAACTGCGAAACAATTAATGTCCTTCGCAGCCCTAACCCCCGAAAAAGTCGGGTTTCGAGAAACCCACGTAAAACCTGAGCAGGTTGATGGCTGGCTAGTGTTTGGGCCGGTACCCAGCCCGCAATAAGGCCGGTAAGCAGCACAAAAACCAGGAAGTACGCCCACTGAAAACCATCCTGCCGCACGTCTTCAATCAGGCGTTGTACCGTTGGCAATTGGGAAACGAATTTGAGTTGGCCATAGGCCAGCCCAAAAGCAAGCAAGGCCACTACGGTTGATTCTGTCAAAAACTGGCCGATCAGCTGACTTTTCAGCGCCCCGACTGCTTTCCTAACCCCTACCTCCCGCGCGCGGCCCAAAGATCGGATCAATGTCAGGTTAACATAATTGAACCCAGCCAGCAGTAATACCACTAAAGCCAATATACCCATTGATAGCAGATTAGGCATAATAGGCTCAGCTGTAATATTATACAAGGGTTCATTACCCGGAGAAATACGAGCTAACGATTGCCAACGAAATCCATATCGCCTGTTGGCTGTGGCCAAATACCCGCCATTAATCCGTTTGGCTGCCGCATTCAAAGCAGTTTGTAAAACAGTAGATGAAATGCCTTTTTTGAGTTGTACATAGGTATAGCCCGCTGCTTCATCCTGCCAGTTCATTAGCTTACCCTTTTCTGATGATTGGCTTAGGGTGGCCATTGAGACAATTATATCAAACCGCAAATGGGAGGGATAAGGCGGTTTTTCCATGATACCTGTTACGGTGAGCTGACCAAAGTGTCCTACGGTCAGGGTTTTGCCAATTGGATTTTGTTTGGGGAAGAAACGATCAGCGGTTGCTCGGGTCAAAACCACAGTGCCGGCTTCCGTTGCCGGATATCCCGTTGCCAGCCGAAAGCCAAAAATAGTGTAAAAGCCCGGATCAACGAAAACACCTGTAATGGGCAGCGTCTTATCATTGGCGGTTGCTTTATCGGGCAAACCATAGCGAACCCGGGTGATTTGTTCGGCAACGTCGTAGTCACGGGTTAGCAAATCAGCTAAGGGTAATGGCGTACTGGCCATTGACATGACTGTTTCCTGATGTCGGGTCATATCCGTCAGGATACGGTATATCCTATCGGCATTGGGATGAAATGTATCGTAGTCAAATGCACCCTTGACTTGAATCAGCGCTAAAAGACATACGGTCATACCAGAAGCCAATCCTACGATATTGACGAAAGAAAAAAGCCGCTGTCGCCAAAGATTACGGAACGCTATTTCTATATAGTTTTTTAGCATGTTCATTGAAAAGGGGTTTCATAACTCAAAAGTGAAAAGGCCTGTTTATACTATATCCTATCCTTTCACCCTAAACTTCAACTTTCCACCGCAGGGGAGAATCTCACCTACATTTTTGACTCGGAACTCATTCGCTTCGCAAGCTCTTTACCGGATTCATCAGCGCGGCTTTGATGGATTGAAAACTGACGGTAATAAGTGCAATGCCCACAGCCAAGGTACCCGCCAACGGGTATGTCCACCAGAGGATGGTTGTATGGTACGCAAATCTTTCCAGCCACCGGCTCAGGAGCCACCACGCCAGCGGGCTGGCAAGCAGAATGGCAAGCAGGATCAACCAGAAAAAGTCTCTGGAAAGCAGGGAAACGATTTGGCCAATACCCGCTCCCAGCACTTTTCGGACCGCTATTTCCTTGGTTCGCTGCTCTACGGCCAGTGCCGTCAGACTGAAAAGGCCAAGGCAGGCGATGAATATAGCCAAAAAGGTGAAGGCTACTATCACCTGCCCAAAAAGTGATTCCCGGTCATACTGCCTCGCCAGATGCTGGTCCAGGAGGTCGTATTCAAAAGGCGAAGCAGGAAGGGTATTTTTCCAGATTTTTTCCAATGCCGCTAGTACGGGCTTCACTTCGCCGCTACTGCGAACGGCCAGCATAGTATAGCCCGATGGCCGTACAAACAGCACCAGAGGTTCAACGGGCTTGTGCAGCGAAGCGTGGTGGATATCCCGAATCACCCCCACTACCCTTCCTTCCAGACCGGACTTCCCTCCCCAACGAACCTCCTTGCCCAAGGACTGCTGCCAGCCGAGGGATCGGGCAGCGCTCTCATTGATCAGAAAGGCCGCTAGTGAATCAGTACCGAACTGATCGGAGAAATTGCGTCCGGCGGCCAGTTTGATGTCCAGCGTAGGTACGAAATCCTCGTCCACCCACAGCATATCCACCGGTTCGGGTTCTTCCCGGCCCTCCCAGATTACGCGCATTTTTTCAATATTACTTCCGGGCAGGCCCGATACCGCCGCAACGTGCGATACGCCGGTCACGCCTTTAAATGCCTCTTTCAACGCCGGGAAAGCCTCGGTACTCCCATAGCCCCGAACCATAATGACCGATTCCTTATCAAATCCCAGGGGCTGATTGTTCCAGTAGTGCAGTTGCCGGTATAGGACAATCGATGCAATCAGCAGAAAGACCGAAACCGAAAATTGCCCGAGCAGCATGCCTTTCCGAAACCACGACAAAGACAGTGAGGGGGCCATTTTGCTTTTTAGAGCTTGCGCGGGATTCATTCTTACAATAAACTGCGCCGGTAACAGACCTACCAGGACCGTTATGAACAAAACACACCCGCCCACCAGCCAGGGATAGGGAGTCCGGGCCAGGTTTTGAAAAGTGTACTGCTGTCCGGTTAGGTTTTCGAAAAACGGCCACACAAGCCAACCCATAAGGCCGGCTAGTAGCAGCGCCAACCCCGTGAGGAGCCCGGCTTCGGTGACCAACTGGACGGGTACCTGCCGGCTACCGGCTCCCAGTACTTTCCGGACACTCATTTCCACCAGGCGAGCCGACAAGCGCGTCAGTTGTAGATTGATGGAGTTGGTACACGAAACCAGCAGAATCAGCAACGCCATCACGCCCACCACCTGTATGTACAAAGCTTTACCATTTGGCTGAATTTCCCACTGCCGGTCCGAATGCAGGTGAATATCGGTCAGCGGTTGCAGATCGAATTCATACGCATACCCCCGCTCCTCCCGGAAGCCTGGCAAATGCCTTGCCAGCAGGGGGGCCAGTTGGTTTTCTACATCGGCGTGGCGACTGCCGGGTTCCAGCACCACATAGGTATACACCATGTCCCATCCCCAAAGCGAGAGCAGATTTCCGTACTCCGTTTTTACCAGGTCAAAAGAGACAATGAAATCGGCGTTCAGATGCGAAGGGCTTTGCTCTCCATTCAGCACGCCCGTTACCTCAACCTTGTATTTCTGATCGAGGGTCAGTTGCTGACCTATGGGATCTTTACCGCCAAAGTATTTCCGGGCGGCACTCTGCGTCAGTACCACCGAAGCCGGACGGCTCAGGGCGGTACGGGGATCCCCAGCGGCAAACGTATAGCCATCCAGTACTTCAAAAAAAGTAGAGTCGGCATACACCACCGCTGACTCGTAGTAACGGTCGGCCCCATGGGCTACCAGGGTCTTTTGACTGATCCACTGCGGACTGTACACACGGGCGGTTTTCCTGACTCCGGGGATTTCCTCCTGCACCAGCGCCGCCATCGGTACTGGACTGGTCGCATACAGTTTTTGCTCGCCATTGGTATAGTTGCGCTCGGCTACCAGCCGGTACACCTGTTGCCGTTGTGCATGTTGCCGGTCATAGCTAAGCTCCTGATGGATATACAGGCCAATCAGGGCGGTGCTTACCAAACCAACGCTTAGGCTCAGCAGATTGGCAAACGAGTACCAATGCCCCTTGAACAGAGTTCGAAAAGCTATTATTAGGTAGTTTTTGAGCATAGCTATTTTTGGGGCAACAGGTTTATACTTCGTAAAAAATTTCTTTTGTTCTACTCCGATCTCAAACTTTTCACCGGGTTCATCAGCGCCGCCTTCACACTCTGGAAGCTCACCGTCAGTAGCGCGATCAGAATAGCCGTAATCCCCGCCAGCACAAATACCCACCAGGGGATGTCGGTTCGGTAAGCAAAATCTTCCAACCACTGATCCATGGCGTACCAGGCAATGGGCGAGGCGATCAGGATGGCGATAAGGACTAGTTTTAGAAAATCCTTAGACAGTAACGTGACCACATTGCCCACCGTGGCCCCCAATACTTTCCGAACGCCGATTTCCCGGGTGCGTATCTCGGCCATGAACATGGATAGTCCCAATAGGCCCAGGCAGGAAATAAAAATGGCAATGCCCGCAAAGACTCCAAATAGGACCTGCTGGGTTTGTTCGCGAGCATACAGGAGACCAAAGCGCTGATCCAGAAACTCGTAGCTGTACGGGCGTTCGGGAAAATAGGACTTCCATACCGACTCGATATGCGCGAGCGATTGGGGGATATCCCCCCCCGAAATACGCACGGACAACCAGTTGAGGCGGCGGGGTTCCAGAAACATCGCGATGGGGGCTACCGACTGGTGCAATGACTCGAAGTGATAGTCTTTGGTTACGCCGATGATTTGCCCCCGATCCTGTCCGTAGCCAAATCCCTGCCCGATCGCCTGGGCGGGATCCTGCCAGCCCAGGAGCCTGGTAGCCGTTTCGTTCAGGATAAATCCGGTGGAGTCGTCGGTACCGTATTCGCGGGAGAAATTTCGTCCGGCGGCCAATTCGATTTCATAAGCCGGGATGAATTCATGGTCGATCGTAAGTGCTTTGATATTGATATCCGTGGACGCCATGGAATCGCCCTTCATGACATAGGCATCCCAGGAGTCGAGCAAGCGGCCGGAGGGGATTCGTGAAGACCCGCCCACCTCCAGAATGGTGCTATTCCGCCGCAGTTCCTGCTTCACTGTTTCGTAGTTGATGCTACTGTCCGGCACCATCCCCAACAGCACGACTTGATCTTTGGAGAAGCCTAACTTGTAGTTCTGGATATACCGCATCTGACTATACACCACTGCCGTGCTTATGATAAGGGCTACGGCAATGGCAAATTGCGCCACCACCAGCGTCTGCCGCAGCTTGCCATTGCGCAGCGCCGAAGCTATCTTTCCTTTCAGTACGCTGGTGGGTTGGAAAGAGGTCAGAAAAAAGGCAGGATAGCTCCCCGCAATGAGTCCGGTAAACAGAGTAATGCCTAGTACGATGGCCAGAAAAATGGGATCAAGCAACACCCCGAAGGACAGTTGCTTCTGAGTGAATTCATTGAGTACCGGCAGGCAGAGAATTACCAGCAGCAGCGCGATTACTACCGATATCACCACCAGCAGCAGCGATTCGCTCAGGAACTGGTTGATCAGCTGGCCACGTTCGGCCCCTACCACCTTGCGCATGCCCACTTCCTTGGCACGGGAGGCCGAGCGGGCCGTGGCGAGATTCATGTAGTTGATACAGGCAATGAGCAGGATAAACAGCGCAATGGCCGAAAACAGATATACATACTGAATATCCCCGTTAGGCTCAATCTCGGAATCGAGCTGGGAGTGCAGGTGAATGTCCGTCAGTTTCATGAGGTTCAGGACCGAATAATTCGATGCTTTCTGCTGCTGAAAAGCGGGCACGTGCCTGTCCTGAAAAGCAGGAAAGGCTTTTTGCAATTTTTGGGGGTCACTCCCTTCGGCCAGCAACAGGAATGTCGAAAAGGAGTTGTTGCCCCAGTTGTTGCGCAGACCTTCCGCACCGTAGACGCGCTCGTCGTTGAGCGTGGAGAACGAAACCAGAAAATCGGGGTGAAAATGCGACTGCGCCGGCAGGGGCTCGAACACGCCCGTCACGGTCAGGTCAAACTGACTGTCAAGGCGAACCGTTTTTCCAAGAGGATTTTCTTTGCCAAAATATTTCTCGGCCATGGGTCGGGAAAACATAATGGAAAATGGATTTTCCAGCGCCTTATCCGGATTACCGACGCTAACGTTAAAGGAAAAGACCTTGAAGAGATTACTCTCGGCTACGAAGGCATTTTCTTCGTCAAATACCTTATCGCCATACCGTACCAGCCAGCCCGTTTCCAGGAGTCGGACGGCCTCCTCCACCTCCGGAAAGTCCTGCTTGATCAGCGGTCCGAAAGGAGGAGCCGCGTGCCCCAGCCGCAGCGATTCAGTGCCGTCTTTGGACAAGAACGTACGCGAGACGCGGTAAATCCGATCAGCGTTTTCGTGGTAGCGGTCGTAGCTCAGCTCGTCCCGGACGTACAGGGACAGCAGCAGAAAGCAGGCCAGGCCCAGGGCCACGCCCGCTATGTTAATAAAGCCAAATGCTTTGTGCTTTATCAGGTTCCGAAAGGCGATTTTGAGATAGTTTCTGATCATGGCTAGGGTAGGTAGTATGAAAAGCTACCGCCGGAAGTGGCGGAAGGTAATTGTGCGGTAGTCGGCGAGGATAAAGCTAGTTGGATTCCTACAGGCAGTAGATATCAAATAATTATACCAAAAAGTATAACGACTATAAATCAACCACTTATAAGGAAGTTGTTCTAAAAACTGTCCGCTTTCGGACGATGAGTGATCGCTGACGGACAGGTAAGGTCTTAGGGAAAGAGGGCGGCTATTTGTGGCTACGCTATTAGCCTATGGTAATGAAGTACAGTTAGGGTCAAGGAAAAATTTTCGAAGCCTAATTACACCCCTTCCTAATCTCAAATGTCCCCCACTAACCCCATCTGAAATTGAGGGCGCGTCTTTTCGAGTTCGCAACGGTACCAGCTTTAAGCTGGTCTATCATGAGCTAGTGGAGGTTCAGATCTCTCCCTTCCTCAAACAACTATTCAGCTATAAGTGGTCTTTTAAGACCACTTATAGCTGAATAGTAGATATTAATTTGACTGTAAGTACTAATTTTGCTATATTTATAGCTGAATAGCGTGATATAAAATGGAAATTAGACAGGAGCTTGTCGGTAGAAGCGAGGAGCTAAAACTGCTATATGAGGTCAAGACCAGCCGACAGCCTGAGTTTGTGGCGATTTACGGGCGACGACGGGTAGGCAAAACATTCCTGGTAAGGAATGCTTTCGCTGGACAATTCACCTTCCAAATGACCGGAGTGGCCAACGTTTCAACCAAAGAGCAACTCATGAACTTTTGGGCGGCTTTTAATTTGCAATCGCCCAGCCAACTGGAAAGTCCGCCCGAAAACTGGTTGCAGGCCTTTGTCCATTTACGCCACCTCATCGAGCAAAATGACGCAAGTCCTAAAATAATATTCATCGATGAGCTTCCCTGGTTCGACACGGCCCGCTCGGGCTTTGTATCGGCGCTGGAACATTTTTGGAATAGCTTCGGCTCGGCGCAGCCCAATCTAAAACTGGTAGTGTGTGGTTCGGCGGCCTCGTGGATGATTACTAAACTCATCCATAACCACGGTGGCCTGCACAACCGGGTCACGCGACGCGTACATTTGCAGCCTTTTACCCTAGGCGAGACAGAAAGCTACTTCCAGACGAAAAACATCCCTCTGGATCGCTATCAGATTTTGCAGCTCTACTTTGTGATGGGCGGAATACCGTTCTACCTCACTGCCGTCGAGAAGGGATTGAGCGCATTTCAAATCATCGATCGGCTGTGTTTTAGTGAGAACGGCTTGCTCAGAACCGAATACTATCCTCTTTACCACTCCCTATTCCAGAATGCCGAGGGCCATCTGGCCATCGTAGAAACACTCAGTAAAAAAGCAATGGGGCTAACCCGAGAGGAAATCATCGCCGCCAGTGGACTCCCGAATGGTGGCTCTACCACCAGAGTCCTCAATGAATTGGAAGTGAGCGGTTTTATTAAGAAATACCAGCCCTTCAACCGTAAATTCAGAAATAGTCTTTATCAACTGACCGACCCCTATTCCCTTTTTTATAACAAATTCATCAAGAATTCGCGGGCAACGGGCGAAGGTACCTGGCTGAATCTGATCGACAGCTCTACCTGGCGGGTCTGGAGCGGCTACGCGTTTGAATACGTATGCTTGCGTCATATTCAGAATATCAAGAAGGCGTTGGGAATCAGTGGAATTTATACTGAAACTTCCTCCTGGCGGAGTTCATCGAGCGAAAACGGGGCTCAGATCGACCTCCTAATCGACCGAAAAGACAATGTCATCACCGTCTGTGAAATAAAGTACTCGACTGGCTCCTTTGAAATAAACAAAGCCTATGCGGCCAACCTGAGAAACAAGCTGTATGCGTTTAAAACCGAATCGAAGACGCGGAAATCTGTGTTTTTAGCCATGATCACCACCTTTGGCCTGAAACAGAATATGCACTCCCTAGGAATCGTGCAGAATGAGGTAACAATGGACGCACTTTTTGCGGAGTGACGGATACCGAAGCCAAACTGACTTACAGGGCTTGCCTCAATTTTCGATTAACAAACTTTCTTTTGATGGGTGAATTAATTCATAAATCCTATTCACGCCCCCCATGATTATGGACCACCGCGAGATTGTGGATAAGGCGCTGGAAACGTTTCGGCTCACCCTCGACCAGAAGATGAATGCCTTTCACCTGCTCCCGGAACCGTTCACGATGAAGGAAGCGCAAGAGCTTTATGAAGTGATTTTTGATAAACCCTTTGCGCGCAACAATTTCCAGAAGAAGATCCTCGACCCCAACGTACTCGAGCGCCTCGAAAAGAAGTTTACCGGAGCCGCCAACAAGGCGCCTTACTTGTACCGACTTCCCCGGTAGGATATATGCTCTGAGGACTATCCCATTTAACTTGTGCTGGTGTAGGGTACCCTACTCGCTTCGAAGCGACTTCACCGGATTGGTGAGGGCGGCTTTGATGCTCTGGTACACAACCGTCCCCCAACAAATGAGCAGGGTAGCCAGGCAGGCTACGACAAATACCCACACGGTGATGTTCGTTTTGTAGGGAAAATCTTCCAACCATTTGTACATCGAATACCAGGCTACCGGAATGGCGATCGGAAAGGAAATCAGCACCAGCCTGGTGAAGTCTTTGGAGAGTAGGGTAACGATGCTCCCTACCGAAGCACCCAGTACCTTGCGCACCCCGATTTCCTTGACCCGCTGCTCGGTGGTAAATGTAGCCAAACCGAACAATCCCAGGCAGGCGATAAGGATCGTCATGGCCGAAAATGCCGTAAAAATTCGACCCCGCAGTTCGTCGGCTTCATAGGCCGACTCAAAATCCTGATCCAGGAACCGATACTCAAAGAGGCGGTCGGGATAGGTTTCGCGCCATTTTTGTCCGATGAAGGCTACTGTTTTGTCAATATCTTTGGGTTGAATTTTGATATGAAGCACCGAGTTGTAAGGACGGTAGAGAATCACCAAAGGCTCAATGGGGTTGTAGAGCGACTGCTGGTGAAAATCCTTTACGACGCCCACGACTTTGGCAGCGGGAGGCGTAGGCTGCCCTTCTTGCGGCAACCCACCGAGGAGAAACTTCTTGCCAAGTGGCTCTTTCCAGCCCATCCGCTTTACTACCGCCTGATTGACGATCACGCCATTGGTGGTATCCGCCGGAAAATCGGCCGAAAAACCACGCCCCGCCACAATCTCCATCCCCATCGTGGACAGATAGTCGTGGTCAATGCCGAGGGGCTTGAATCCCATATCTTTGAGTCCTTCGTTGGTTTCTACCGCAAAAATATTCCGTCCCCCCACGTTACTGGTGGGCGACGAGGCCGTAGCAACGCTACGAATGCGGGGGTTTGCCAGCAGAGCCTCCCGCAGGGCTCCGTACCCGGCACGGGGCTGGCGGTCCTGGTAGTTGATAGTCAGTACCTGCTCGCGGTTGTATCCCAGATCTGCTTTTCGCATAAAATTGAGCTGCTGGTACACGATCCAGGTGCAGATAAGCATACTCAGCGAAATGGCAAATTGCACCACCACCAGGGCTTTCCGGAAGAAATTACCGCCGCGGGCATTGAAGGAGCCTTTGAGTACCGAGGCTGGCTCAAAAGAGGATAAATAGAAAGCCGGGTAGCTCCCACTGATAATACCCGTGAACACTACCACCCCCAGGGCAATGGATAAAAACTGAGGATTTAGCAACTCCCCGTACTGAATGTCTTTGCCCGACACCGTATTGAAAAACGGGAGCAGCAGCACCACAAGCAGAATACTGGCCAGGAGTGCCAGCAGCGTCATCAGCACCGACTCGGTCATGAACTGCCCCACCAGTCGGCCCCGGACGGCCCCCATCACTTTCCGAAGCCCTACCTCTTTGGCCCGCCGGGCCGAGCGCGCGGTGGCCAGGTTCATGTAGTTGATGCTGGCGATCAGCAGCATAAAAAACGCCACCGCCGCGAAGGTATACACGTAGCCCATATCGCCGTTGGTTTCGCCTTCCAGCTTGGAGTGTAGATGGACACTGGTAATGGGCTGCAGCTCGTAGGTGACCTGGATTCCCATTTTCTTAAAAATAGGCCCTACGTACTTCTCGTACACTTCGGGAAACTTGCTTTCCAGTTTTCGGGTATCAAAATTCTTGGGTAATTGCAGGTAGCTGGTGACGAAAAATGCGCCCCAGGCCGTCGCCAGCCCCCGCTCAAATTGCCCTTTCGAAACCAGGGCGTTGAAGGTAAAGTGAGAGTTGCGGGGTACGTCCTCCATCACGCCCGTTACTTTGTAAAAAGTGGTATCGTTCGTTTGTAGCGACTCGCCGAGGGCCGGTTTGGATCCAAAAAACTTCTGCGCCGTTTTCTGGGTCAACACAATACTGCCGGGTTGATTGAGCGCCGTTTTGGGGTCGCCTTCCAGGAGCTTGTAGCTGAATACCTCAAATACCGTGGAATCGGCCGAGTAGATATCCTCTTCGTAAAATCGGTTTTCCCCCTGTCGGAACATCACCCGACCGTACGGAACAAAACGCACGTAGTTTTCAATGAAGGGGTAGTCCCGCTTTAAGCGTCTCGACCAGCGGTGGCTGGGTGGTATTCCAGCCGAAAGACTTGTCAGGTTCCCGGATTTTTGACACGACCCGGTATATTTGATCGGCTTTGGTATGGTAGCGGTCGTAGCTAAGTTCGTCGGTGACGTACAATAGCAACAGCATGCCGCAGGTGACCCCGATCGTCAGGCCCAAGACGTTGATAAGGCTATAAAAGGTGTCCTTTTGAAGATTCCGGAGGGCGATTTTGAGATAATTTCTGATCATGGCTTTTTTAGGGTTATAGCTGGTAGGTGGTTAGGGGTTAGGTCATTTGATTTTAGGAAAAAGAGCAGTTGAACAGCAATATTTTCCCTAACGAGGAGGGCAGGAGGTGTCAGACACCAATTTAAAGTTTTGAAAAAAGTGAACATCCTAACTATTAGCTACCTAACAGCTAACAACCTAACCATCTACCCCTACTCACTCCGCAACGACTTCACCGGGTTCATCAGGGCAGCTTTGATACTTTGAAAACTTACCGTCAGCAGCGCGATGCCCACGGCCAGCAGACCCGCCAGCGCAAACATCCACCACTGAATATCAATCTTGTAGGCAAAATCATCCAACCACTTGTTCATCCCGTACCAGGCTATGGGCGAGGCAATCAGGATGGCGATGAGTACCAGTTTGAGAAAGTCCTTGGAAAGCATAGCCGCGATATTTCCCACCGAAGCCCCCAGTACCTTGCGCACGCCAATCTCCTTGGTGCGGCGCTCGGCGGTATAAGCCGCCAGGCCAAACAGCCCCAGGCAACCGATCAGAATGGAGAGGAGGGCAAAGGTGATGAAGATACTTCCCACGCGTGATTCGGCCCGGTAGGTACCGTCAAAATCATCGTTCATGAACCGGTACTCGAAGGGCTGTCCGGGGGCCATTTGCTTCCAAACCTGTTCGGCTCGCTTGACGGTGCCCTGCACATCGGCGGTAGTCAGGCGCAAAGCCAGCATCCCCGTACTTTTGCCCAGCACCAGATTAAGGGCACCGATGTTTTTGCGCAGGGATTCAAAATGAAAGTTTTTAACAACCCCAATGACGGTGTACACCCGCTGACTCGAAGGATCGGGATCGAGCAGGGTGGCAATCCGTTTGCCGATCGGATCGTCGAAACCCAGCAGGCGCGCGGCCTCCTCGTTGATCAAAATGGCCGAGGAGTCGGACGGAAATTCCTGGCTGAACGCCCGCCCTTTTAGTATCTTCAACCCCAGGGTACTGACGTAGTCGTGGTCCACGCGCCAGTTTTGCATGCTTACCCCCCTATCCTTTATCGATTGTCCTTCGGGATAGAAGGGATTGTCGCTGCGGGAAGAGGGGGTGGGCAGGTAGCCCGATACCGTGGCACTCTCTACGTTGGTTTGTTTGAGCATCTCCTGCCGGAAGGCCTCCGTCTGGGTGCCCAGGGCGTAGGCATTGTCGATGATCAGCACCTGCTCCTTATTGTACCCCAGCGTTTTGGTCTGAATGTAATTGAGCTGCCGGTAAATGATCATCGTCCCGATGATGAGCATCACCGATATCACAAATTGAAACACCACCAGCGTGTTGCGCAGGTACCCCCCTTTGCCCTCAACGGCCAGCCTTCCTTTCAGCACCTTGATCGCCTGAAAACCCGACAGGAAAAAGGCCGGATAGCTGCCCGCCAGCAAGCCTACCACACCACCCGTGAGTAGTAGAATGCCCCAGAATAACCCATTCCCTATGGGAATTTGAATCTGCTTGCCCGACAGCTCGTTGAATAGTGGTATAGCCAAAAAAGCGATAAGCAGGGCCAGCACCAGGGAGATATAGGCCAGCAGCAGGGATTCGGTCAGAAACTGCTTGATCAGCGAGGAACGCTCCGAGCCCAGGGCCTTGCGCACCCCCACCTCCCGGGCGCGGTTGGCCGAGCGGGCGGTGGCCAGGTTCATGAAGTTGACGCAGGCGATCAGGAGCAGGAATATCGCCACGACCGAGAATATGTAGACGTATTGGATGTTGCCGTTGATGCTGATTTCGGCCACGCGGTCGGAGTGTAGGTGGATGTCCCGGACGGGTAGCAGTGAATAGCGCAGGTAATTGCCGGATTTTTTCAGATCGTCCATCGTGGCTCCCATGATCGATTTCACCCAGGGGGCCGTGTATTTTTCAAGAACCGTGTCAAAGTTCTTCACAAACTGCCGGTGGTCCACCCCTTCTTTCAGTACGAGGTAGGTGACAAAGTTGTGGCTTCCCCAGTTATTCTCGCGGCTATCTTCCAGCGAAGCCATCGACAGCAGCATGTTCAGGCTGCTCAGGTGGGAGTTGGTCGGGATATTCTCCATCACAGCCGTCACGCGGTAGGTCTGCTCGTTGTCGAGCAGGAGGGTTTTGCCCAGGGGATTTTCTGACCCAAAGTACTTCTCGGCATCGCGTTCGGAGAGCACCAGGGTATTGGGTTCGGTAAGGGCCGTGGCAGGGTTGCCCGCCACCAACCGGATGGAAAATACCTGGAAGAAGGTCGAGTCGGCAAATACCACGTTCTCTTCCTGAAGATTTTCGGCCTGCTCGTTGCGCCGCACCAGGTAGCTTCCGTTTTCGCGCAAGCGGGTGGCGGCTTCCACCTGAGGATAGTCTTTTTTGAGCGTAAACGCCATGGGATCGGGCGCTACGGCCAGTTTCATCTCGGGACCCCCGAATTTCAGGTCGGAATCAATCCGGTAGATCCGGTCGACGCGTGCGAAGGACTCGTCATAACTCAGCTCATCGATCACGTACAGCGTAATGAGCAGGCAACTCGCCAGCCCCAACGACAGTCCGAAGATGTTCAGGAAAGAGTAGAAGGAGTGCTTCCGCAGGTTCCGCCAGGCGATTTTGAGGTAGTTGGTGAGCATAGCAAGCGAGTCTAGGTATATACCCTCACTTATAAAAGGTATGCCCCGGTGTTCATGCTATTGATAACCAGAGAATTAAATAATACTCTACTCTAAGAATTGTTCATTTTCGAACAGTCACGTTCATCTGTGAACGCAGGCTAATGGGCGGCTACCATTGCTTATCTATTCCAAAGAATTAGGTGGGGTAGCCTGAAATGTTCCATCTCCGAACCACTTCTTGCTTGAATTCCGGATGTTTTGGTACCGCTAGATAAAAAAGCAAAAAATTAGTAGTGAATATAGGCACAATTCAATATCCTTGTACAGTTAAGGCCTCTAACCCTCAAATTGTTAACAATTCACGAGTACTACCTGTTAATCAATCCATTGTAGTGAAGTGGTATTTCGTACAATAACACGTTGGGTGAACCAAACAGGCTGGGAGCCATGGGCGGCTGCCGTGTGACAGTTGGAACGCCCCAGCGGTCAGATTTTTTGCTCGTCAGGCAGGTTTTGTGTGACAAAGTGAACGCACCGGTGGGCCGGGTTTGACAGATGGGCCTAGTTGCGTTAGACAGGACAATCGCTCAAATTCTCACTATAAGAGCAATTTGCTTATTATCCTTCAATACTCAATATTTAGGTCTAAACCATACACCAAACCCTAACTGTGAGATGAAAACGAACAAGTACGTGCCTGTCACTTCAGTAGATAAATCAAATCGGATCTCCCTTTTGGCCTGGACTATTGTTTGGGGGCTTGCTTTGTATTTCATCTACACCAATGCCCTCCGTTATTTTGATCCTGCATTTGCCATTTATACACCAGAGTTTAAGCCATATGCACCTTTTATTGTAGCACACGTGGCAGGAGGTATGATTGCTTTACTTATAGGGCCATTTCAGTTTTTCCCAGTATTACGCAAAAAATACGCACGGTTGCATAGGATTATTGGAAGAGTGTACCTTATAGCCGTGCTTATATCAGTAGTTTCGGCTACCTATCTGGCTGTATTTGATAATTTACTCCGAAAGAAGGAGTTTATGTTTGCTACCGGCACGTTAGGTATGGCACTTGCTTGGCTCATAACGGGCAGCATGGCATTTTGGGCCATTAAGAAAAGGAACTTTTCTCAACACCAAGAATGGATGGTACGAAGCTATGTTTTAACCGCTAATTTTATCATATTTCGCCTAATCTTTTACGGATTATTGGGACTTGATAATTTCGCATTTAAAGAGGAAGTAGGAGGTTTTACAGCATGGGCTAGCTGGTCACTACCCTTACTTATTGCTGAGTTTGCCTTGCAAGCAAGAAGAATAAGTTTGGGGCAAAATTGACATTGCTTCGCTCCGCATCTTCCACCTGTGTGGCGACAGGCAGCACGCCCTGAAGGAAGGTTTTTAACCCAACCAAACGGGTGTGTAAAGGTTTAGGTACGTGTGTTCAGTGGAGTTTCGCGCCCACCATCAACACCCGTTTGCGTTGGGTGCAAGTCCATAAATTAGCTTGCGGGGCGGGTTGCGGGCGACAGGTTACGGGCGTTTGGGGCGGCTTATATACTGGACCTAGTGGTGGGCTATATACTGGTGCCGACTCAAACCCATACATGAGTAATTGGCCACCACCCAAAGTTTTAATTGAAGAATTACGCAAAAGAGGAATGACAAGAATAATTGAAATCATGTTGAGACACGGTTTCTTAAATAATTGCCCCTAGTATTACAAGTTCAGACGTTCGTTTGTAAGCCAAGGTTCTCGGGATGGGCAGGTCTTGTGCGACAGGAAGCATGTCCCGAAGGAGAGCGTTCAGCCCAACAAGGTGAGGGTGTAAAGGTTGCAAGTACGGCAGTTCAGTCAAGTAGCTTCCTCATCCATCAACCCTCTCGGTCGTTGGGTGATGGTCCATAAAGTGTCTCGTGTGCCAGCGTGTCGGTCGACAGGCAGCGCGTCCCAGAGGTCAGGTTTTTGGCTGCCATTTTCGGGTTGGATGTGACAGGTTGAACGCCCCGACAAGTCAGGTTTCGGTTTGTCAGTCAGCGTCTTTGCGACAGGGCAAACGTCCCGACAGGTTGGGCTTGAAAAAATACAGCAATACAAAATACGTACCGGGCCACCGGTGCGGTGCGTCTTTTGTATTGAAAGTGCGGCAATCGGCGAGTTGTAGGAGATTTCTTACACGCAGACAAACTCACATCGGCATCAAACGGTTTCATTGAAAACCTTACTAATAGCGACAGACATGAGAATATGAAAGCAGTAATTTCAGAATAACTTAATAATGGTGTAACCCAAAAAACCATAATCCAAGAGTAGGGAAAACAAAAATTAAAAATTTAAATTTATGGTCACTCCAACTAATTTTCAGTCAAAACACTATATGGTTTTGCCTAGTTCTAATTTTCGTTCAACCAGCGAAATAAATTTTATGGTTAATTTATCAGGCGTAGCAGTACTAGAAAATTTTAAAGGTAATTCCGATGGTAATTGGCATACAGAAGTTGTTAATATAGAAGATCATAGAATTGAAATGGATAGGGTGTTAACACGAGTGAGTTCAATATTGCCTGGGTTGCCACCAAATAGACCCGATGATAGTTTTGCTTCGTGGGTATTTGTACCATTACAATGGACTGTTTATGCTTCTTTTAATTCGATATTTAATGCAGGCACCAGCGTAAATGCAGGTAATGAAATTGATGATTGGAAATTGATACGAAAAACAATAGTTGACCCATCTACTAATTTAAGTATACAAAAATTTGACAGTATACAAGTAGATTTATCAGTAAGAGATAAAGACGGGCAGATTAATAAAATTGCCTATGAAGTAAATATGCATGGTTATTTTGGTATTCAATGGAATTCACAAATTGAATAAACCTAAATTATTTTTTTGTTTTTATAAGTTGCATTGGTATTTATAAAAATAAGAAAATGTCCTACAACAACTAAGCTTTCGTGATGTATTGAGTACCAAACATGAAAACTTAGTTAAATTTATTACAATTAAGCCAAAACCAGTTCGTCGTAGTCTTCCCCTATCGTCGCGGCGTTGTGCGTATGTCTTCCGAAGGGAGACTGCGTACTAACTATAACAGGCCGTTTGCAACGGCCCAGCACTATTTTTCTAGTATGTGGTGTCCCTCCCCCAGGCGTTGTCAATCTTGCAGGAGAAGCCTTCCAGCCAACGCTCAACCTTTCTACTTGCCGCACAAGCGAAATCTTCGTAAATTAGCCAAGTGAAAAAACGCAAAGCACCAGGACTTGATTTTGAGGTTGACAAGCTGACCAACTCGATCGAAAATGTCTCGACAGGCGAAGTGTTCGATACAGAAATTGGCAGACTTACCAGTGCCGACAGCAAAAAAATCAAAAAGACAGATTGGCAGTTTGATTGGCATAAGGAACTCAAAGACGAAACAAAGGAGGTTTACAGGTTAACGACCATTAATAACCCTACAATCATTCAAGGGCTTTTAAGCATTGAAGACAAACAAGACCATGTTTTCATGCACCTTATTGAGAGTTCAAAATTTAATAAGGGTGAAGGGAAGGTTTACCTGGGTGTTCCGGGAAATTTAGTTGCCTACGCCTGTAAAGTGTCGGTTGATAAAGGATATGAGGGCTTTCTTGCTTTTGATGCGAAGACAGCACTCATCAAACATTACGAGCTATCACTTCATGCAACGCATTTTCGTGGATTAAGAATGTTCATTGAAACAAGTGCGGCGATAAAACTTATCTCACAGTATTTTAAAAGTTAAATTATGGGACTAATAAAGGAACCAAAAAATGCTGATTTATCTAATAAATCTGAGCCGTGGACAGAAGAAGAGCTTTCAGATTTTCGAAAAATCATGCAAGACATTAAGGCAAAAAATGCTAAAAGTAAAGGAAGAGAGTTGCAGCCAAAAGTCAGTAAGATACAATCTGCCTGACCCATTGAGACCCATTAATTGAGTTTTGTCTTGTAACCTATTTTTAAAGCCCTGAATAGCTCAAATCCGCTGTGGTCGGAACGTTACACATATCTTTGTTGTAAAGCCCTACCAATGATTAAGAAAGCCATCTATCGACTCACGCACTGGGAAGCCTGGGATTATCGCGTAAAACTAATTCCGCTGATTCCCGTCTGGCTGTGGCACTGTGGGCGGTCACGGTCGTGGTGGTTTTTCACGCCCGCCAACCCAACGCTCACCTTTGGGGGGTTCGAGGGAGAAACCAAACGGGAAATGTATGAGCAGCTACCGCCGGACCTATGCCCAAAGAGCCTCTATATAGCGCCGACTATTTCGGCCGATGAGGTAGAGCAATTGGTAGCGACTCATTTTGACGCTTATCCCGTTGCGGTGAAACCTAATGTAGGCATGATGGGGCTGTTGTTTCGCGTTATTCACACGGCCCATGAGTTACGCCTGTACCACCAGCAGATGCCAGTAGAATACATCGTTCAGGATCTGATCACCTACCCTATCGAGGTTAGTGTATTCTACTACCGGTTTCCCGGCGACTCAACCGGCACGATCACTGGGTTTGTCAGAAAAGATTTCCTGGAAGTAATTGGCGACGGACAGTCAACGCTTTGGGAGCTGCTCCAACAGTATCCGCCGGCCCGCTTCCGACTGGATGAGATGCGGGCAAAACACGCCAACCGCCTGGACTACGTGGTTCCCAACGGCGACGGGTATCGCCTGAGTAATGCCCTCAACCAAACCAGGGGTGGCCGGTTGGTAAGTCTTGCCCACGAAAAAGACCAACGGCTGCTCGGCGTCTTTGATGCCCTGAGCCATTATGCAGGGCACTTTTATTTCGGACGATATGACATCAAATGTGCGTCCATAGACGACCTCAAAGCGGGCCGCAATTTTTCAATTCTTGAATTTAACGGCGCGGGAGCAGCCCCGCACCACGTCTATGGAAACGGAAACTCGCTCTGGCAGGCTTACCGAATCGTGCTACACCACTGGTCCGTGCTGGCGCGCATTGCCCGGCAGAACCACGCGAGGGGCGTGCCCTACTGGTCGTTTCAGCGCGGCTGGTATCAGTTAAAATCGGCGCAGATTCACCTTCAACTCCTAAAAAAACTGGACAGAGCCTTTCTTCATGACGTGGAGAATGACCCGGCATCAACAGTAACCCGGCAAGCTACGAGAGCATAAAAAAACCTGGACGGTCCGATTTCTAATCCGTAGCCTGTATCTCACAGGCTTTACACAAGTACCTGATTTTAAGAAAAATACATTTTAATACAGTTTTAGAAATTTCCACCCAAACCCTCAATCCCCCCGCAATGACTCCACCGGATTCATCAGCGCTGCCTTTACACTCTGGAAACTCACCGTCAGCAGGGCGATACCGGCCGCCAGTAAACCGGCCAACCCAAACATCCACCACGCAATGGTCGATTCGGTAGGCGAAGTCAGCCAGCCACCGGTGCATGAAATAGTACGCCACCGGGCTAGCCCTGACCCAACCGCCACGGTCACCTCTTTGTGCGCCAGGTAGGCCGCGTGCTCCACCGAGCTAAACTCATTTTTCAGCGTTTGGTGCAGGATATAGGCCGAGCCCCGTTCTTTTTCCACCGAGCCATCGTCCAGGTGCAGATCCACCACTACCCGGTAGGTTTTGTCCGCCTTCTGAGGGTACCTGTCCACGCTCAGATGGTGCGCCACCAACTGAAAAATGATAATCGTCCCCGCCATCCCAACCGCTAGGCCCATGATCGTAATGCCCGAGTAGACCTTGTTTTTTACAAAGTTGCGCAGGGCGATTTTGAGGTAGTTTTTGAGCATAAATACGTGGGGAAAGTACAGGATTCCAGGGAGCCGTTGGCCCGGCTTTTTTGAAAACCCTGACATGTTTTTGGAAACCTGTCAGGGTTGACCGCTACCTTACGCCATTGCTCCCCGCAGCAGGCGACGACTCTCCTCCTTTACAAACGTGATGGGTACAAACTCGTCCGTCGGCGCCCCGATGTAGTACACTGTCCATTCGGGATCGTGGTGGGCCAACATCTCGCTGATGCAGTCGGCGCGGTGGCCCTGCGGGTTAGTGCAATCCTGCCAGTAGAACAGCTCCACCCGGTAATGTAGCTGCTGTTTGAGGCCGTTGATTGTAACCTCTACTTCAATCTCCTGCTTACCGGGCAGCGGAGGAATGGGTATAGCGATATGGCTCATAGGGAAAGGTATTTAGGGTTAACATTGAATTTAATGAACTAGCCCCGGCAGACTTTAACAGCCTGCCGGGGTGCAGTGGCAATCACCTAGAAGCTATTTGAGTTAAATTTTATAGATAAAAATGAGTGTTTTTTTGACAAGACAAGATACCAAATCCGCAGTTTGGCCGCGCCAAATAAGGACTTTGGTAACGTAGGATTGGCTGAAAAACGCCATTTTTATCATAATAAGATTAATTCAAACAGCTTCTTAACAATCACTCGCTTCGCAAGCTCTTCACTGGATTCATCAGTGCGGCTTTGATGCTCTCCACACTAATTGTCAGCAGTGTGATACCACAAGCCAGCACACCCGCCAGCGCAAATACCCACCACTCTATATCAACCTTGTATTCAAAACCCTGCAACCACCCTTTCATCACGTACCAACCCAACGGACTGGCGATGAGGATGGCAATTAGGATGAGTTTGAGAAAATCCTGCGATAGCAAGAGCATAATACTGGCCACGCTGGCGCCAAGTACCTTCCGCACGCCGATTTCCCTCGTGCGCTGCTCGGCCATGAAAGCGGACAATCCCAACAGCCCCAAACAGGAAATAAAAATGGCCAGAAAGGCAAAGTAGTTGGCCAAACTGCCCAGCATGGTTTCGGCCCGGTAGAGTTGCTGGTAGGACGCATCCACAAACTGATAGGAAAATGGGAAGGCCGGGTTCAGTTGGCGGCAGGTCGCTTCCAGGCTTTCCAAAGCCTGTCGGGTCTGACCAGGCTGGGTTCTGATGATGATATTCTTCCGGTTGGCGTTGGGGCTGAGGCGCGCCACAAAGGGCTCTATTGACTGATGCAAAGACCCGGTGTGAAAATCTTCGATCACCCCCACGATGGTTCCCGCTTTCCCCCACATGGTCAGGGGTTTGCCCAGAGGCTCCTCGTAGCCGATGCGACGGGCGGCCGTTTCGTTGATCAGGAAATTGGTTGAATCCTGGCCGAATTCCGTCGAAAAGTCCCGGCCTTTGAGTTTTACTTGAAGGGTTTTGGCAAAATCGTAGTCCACCGTCGAAAACTGAAATTCGATGCTCACGGCCGGATCTTTGCCCGGCCATTGCACGTTGCCCGTGCTGCCGTAGCGCTCGGTAGGTGTGCCATCCATGAAGGAGAGGCTCTGGATACCGGGCTTGTTGAGTAATTCCTGCTTGAATGTCTGATACTTGTCGGCCAGTGCGCCCTCCGCGGGCAGCGTGATGAGGTTTTCGCGGTCGTAGCCCAGGTTCTTGGTTTGAATGTAGTTCATCTGGCGGTACACTACCAGCGTACCCACGATGAGCAGCAGGGAAAGGACAAACTGAAATACCACCAGCCCCTGCCGCAACTGCCGCGCTCCCGACCCAAACCGCAGGGAGCCTTTGAGTACCCGCAACGGATGAAGCGACGAAAGAAATAGGGCCGGATAACTCCCGGCCACCAGGCCCGTCAGGAAGGTCATACCCAGCAGAAGCAACCAAAATTGACCTTGTAGAATTTGTAGGGAAATGTGTTTTTCGGTGAGGGTGTTGAAAGCAGGCAGCAGCAGGGCCACCAGCGCTACGGCCACCACCAGCGACAGAAAGGTAAGCAGCAGGGCTTCGCCCATAAACTGCCCCACCAGCAGCCCTTTGGCCGCTCCCACTACTTTCCGAACGCCTACTTCCCGGGCTCGCTTCACGGAACGCGCGGTGGATAGGTTCATGAAGTTGATGCAGGCAATGAGCAGCACAAAAACGGCTACTATGCTAAACAGCCGTATGTATTCGATGCGGCCCCCATCCTGATAGCCATTTTCGAAATTGGAATAGAGATAGGCTTCTGTGAAAGGTTGTAAGAAGAGTTGAATATCCAACGTCCCGGTAGCCAGGCCCGGATTGTAGGCTTTGAGAAAGGATTTGATTTTGGTTTCCAGTTGACTGGCATTGGCCCCTGCATGCAGCAACAGGCGGGTGCGGGGAGCGTTGTTACCCCAGTCTTTGGCCCATTCGTTACGGGCCAGGAAATCCTGCCAGCTCAGCAGATACTCGTATTTTTCCGAACTGTTTTCGGGGATATTTTCAAATACCGCCGACACCTGATAGTCCGCCTTGTTATCGATACGCACGCTTTTTCCGATAGCCTGCCCGGCGCTGCCAAACAGATTCTCGGCCATTTTGCGGGAAATAGCCAGGTTATTGGGTCCATCCAGGGCCGTGGGGGCGGTACCTTCCAGCAGGGGCACGGTGTACATCACAAACCAGTCGGCTCCGGCATACCGTCCTTTTTCTTTGATGATTTTGTCCCGTACGGCAAACGTATGCTGATCTTCCCACGAAAAGCTGGCCGCATACTTCACCTCCGGAAATTCTTTTTTCAGCTCGTCGGCCAGCAGGCCGGGGGTACCCGGGCTCGCTTCTACCTTGCCATCGTAGATCTGCCGCTCCATCACATTGTACAGGTTCGGGCCGTTTTGGTGGTAGGCGTCCACGCTGCGTTCGTCTTGTATCCAAAGGACAATGAGCAGGCTGCTGGCCATTCCCAGTCCCAGACCCAGAATATTGATCAGGGAAAAGGTTTTGTTGCGGATCAGGTTCCGCCAGGCGATTTTGAGGTAGTTACGGATCATGGCTCATGGGAAGGAATAGGGGATCGGAAGCGGAAAACCAGCCGATAGCTATATGTACCATCCCGCCCTGTATATGCCTGGTACCAACCTCATGCCAGAATATAGTAAGTATTGATTTTCAATCTTTTATGTGAAATACAAAGAAAAAAAACTGTCCGATATCGGACAGTTCTGTACGCCTATGAACAGGCCAAAAAGGTGATGTAGCACGGGCTGCCAGGAAATGAGTTTAGTCCGAACGAAGCGACTTCACGGGATCCATAAGTGCCGCTTTGATGGACTGGAACGAGATAGTAAGCATGGCAATCACGACCACCATCGCCCCCGCCCCGGCAAACACCCACCAGTCCAATGAAATCCGATAGGCAAATTCGGTAAGCCATTGGCTCATGGCGTACCAGGCTATGGGCGTGGCCAGAATGATGGCTATGCCGATCAGCCTGAGGAAGTCGCTGGATAGGAGGGTCATAATGCTGGCCACCGAAGCGCCCAGTACCTTGCGGATGCCGATTTCTTTGGTGCGCTGTTCGGCGGTAAAGGCTGCCAATCCGAATAGCCCCAGGCAGGCCACGAATACCGCCAGCCCGGTAAAGAGGGTGAATAACCCGCTAAACCGACGCTCGGCCCGGTATTGTTCTTCAAATTTTTGATCCAGAAAAAAGTACTCAAACGGACTTTCCGGATAGAGTTGCTTCCAAAGGCCGCTGATCTGATCCAGGCTGGCGGAAAGTTGCCGGGCATCCAGTTTGAGCGAAACGTAGGCCATGTGGTTGGGTGGAGCGCACACATAGAGCGTGGGGCGGGTAGGCTGCCTGAGCGATTCGATGTGAAAATCCTCCACCACGCCCACGATTTTGCTTTCGTTCCCCTCGCTGGGTTCGGATCCGCCAAAAACAAGATTTTCGCCCACGGCTTGCTCGGCTGAGGCAAAACCCAGTGTCCGCAGCGCCGCCTGATTGAGCATGTACCGGGTACGCCATTGGGGGCCGTTAGCCCGGAAAGGCTCACCGGCAAGGAGCTTCACGCCGTAGGTATCCAGGAAGTTTTCGTCCACGTAAACGAAGTAGAACGTCTGCTTTTCGTTGGTGATGTTTTTCTTCCAATAGACCCCTTCGCTGGTACCGCCGATCTCGTTGATGCCGTCGCCCGGTACCACCGACGAGGTGGCCATTTTTTGCACACCCGGCAGGCCCGCTGCCTCGGCCTTGAATACCTCAAACCGGGTCCGGTACACGGAGTCCTCGCGGTAGTCGTGCAGGGGCGATTTCAGCACCAGCATTTGATCCACCGTCAGCCCTAAGTCGTGTTGTTGCATGTAGGTAAGTTGACGGTAAATAGTCATCGTTGCCACCAGCATCACCACCGTACACGCCAGTTGTACCACCACCAGCCCGCGGCGCAACAAGGCCCCCCGGCCCGATCGGGCAAAATTCCCCCGCAGCATGGCGAGCGGCTTGTGTCCCGACAAAACCAGCGCCGGATACGCTCCCGAACCCAGGATGCTGACCAGAAACAATCCAGCCACGAACAGTGCGTACGGCTGACTTTGGGTAAAGCCGCTACCCGATAGGGGCCGACCCGTGAGCTGGTCAAAAACGGGGCCCACGCTTTGCATTAGCCCCACAGCCAGCATCACCGCCAGGGCATTCACCAGGAAGGCTTCGGCCAGGAACTGTCCGATCAGTTGCCGGCGTTCGGCCCCGATGGTTTTGCGCAGCCCCACTTCCTTCGCCCGGCTCATGGCGCGGGCGGTGGTCAGGTTGCTGTAGTTGATCCAGGCAATGAGCAGAATTACGAGTGCGATCAGCCCCAAAAAGTACACGATGCGGGCGCTGCCGTTTGGCTCGTGCTCGTAGGTGAGGTCGGATAGCAGGTGGATGTCCGTCAGGGGTTGCATGCGGAGTTTGAGGGTACTTTTGCTCAGGTACCTGCGGTTGAGCGCCGTCAGTTTGTTCCGCACTTTTTCCGGATCGGCATCCGGGCGGAGTTGGAAGTAATTGTAGTCCCAGTAATTCTCCCAGTTATCTTCGTGTCCTTCGGCGTAGAGCGTGTGGTACGAAAGCAACATATCAAACTTGAAGTGCACGTTGGAAGGGACATCTTCGATCACCGCTTTAACGGTATGCAGGCCCGTAAACCAGCCCCCGGCCAGGCGCAGGGTTTGGCCCACGGGGTTGCGCTGGCCGAAGTACCTACGCGCTGTGCTTTCGGTCAGAATTACCGTGCGGGGTTGAGCCAGGGCCCCGGCGGCCTGGCCATAGATGACCTTGTAGGGAAACATCCGCAGAAATCCTTCATCCACCGCGTAGGCGTGCTTTTGTAGCAGCGGAGTTTGTCCCCGAAATGCCGCCAGATCGCGGGCATTGTACACCCGGCTGTACTCCACTACTTCGGGTATCTCGGCCTTCATGGCCGGACCAATGGCGCTGTGCGAATTAGCATCGCGGGCTTCCACGGTTCCATTGGCGTAGTTTTCGGTATAAATCCGCCAGATCTGCCCGGCATAGGGGCTCTGCCGGTCGTAGCTCTTCTCAAACCATACGTACTGCACAATCAGCAAACAGGCCGCCAACCCAATGGCCAGTCCGGCAATGGTAATGACCGAAAAGCCTTTGTTCCTCCACAGGTTCCGGAAGGCTATTTTGAGGTAGTTTCTGAGCATGGTTGTTGAAATTGTTATACTCTGTTATAAACAAAAACCGGGAAAATGATGAACCCATCAGAAGAAACCGTAACCGCACGAGAACTTTCACCCTACGAGCTCGAACCGCTGTCGGTGGGACCGGAGGAAAGCCCATGCCTACACTCATTCACGGAGCCATCCAATTTAATATCGGCTTTGCGCTTAAAATTGCCGATCCCGACCGATTCCGTATAGCCAGTGAGGTTACCCGGATAACAAACCCGATGGGCAGTACGCCCGATTTAGACTCTATCCTACGGGTGAACTAGATTTCAAAAATGACCCTTCCCGCCGGTCAGACGCTCCCTCACCAGTGGTTGAGATTCAGTCTCCTTCGCAAAGCTCCAAAGACATGGTGAGCAAACTGGAACCTTATTTCTATTTTGGTGTAACATCCTGCTGGATTGTCGCACCTGATTTCCGGGCCGTTTTTGTGTATGAAAATCCTTTCAACTACGAATTCTTCCATGATCCGAAACGCTCCTGGACCGCACCCTGAACATAGAGATGAGTCTGGCGGAGGTTTTCAAATAGCGTGAAGGAAGGTTTTTCCTTTATGCATTCTGGAAAAACTTGTGCCAAACAGTGTAGTTGCTTATTATCAATGTCTTAGGAATATATTTTTATAAAAACTGTCCGCTATCGGACGGTGAGTGGCCGCTGGTGGACGGGAGAAAAATCTGCTCTTGGGCACGTGGACCACTCCGTGGCCTGTATCTCACAGGTCTTTCACAAGCAATTGATAACCAAAGCATTACACCTCTTCTCGAAATCAAAAACATCTACCCCCCTACTCACTCCGCAAAATCTCCACCGGATTCATCAGCGCCGCCTTCGTGGTATAGTACCCAATCGAAGCAACCGCTACCAGCAAGTACCACGCTCATGGACAGGCCCATCAACCCGTAGCTGAGGCCCGTGTGGAAGGTAAACAGACTCATGAAGAGAGTACCTGAAACATAGCCCAGGGGCAGGGCAATCAGGCCCGCGATCAGCAGTAGTTTCAGGAAGCTCCACGAAAGGGTTCTGACCACCTCCACTACCGACGCTCCCATTACTTTCCGGACTCCTATTTCCTTGTAGCGCTTTTCGGTACTGTACGTCACCATCCCCAACAGGCCAAGCACCGCAATCACCCAGATGACCACCGAGGCCATGCCCATCATTTTCATGTCTTCAGCCGGGTAGTAGCGGTCGTACATCTCCTTCTCAAACCACGAGTACCCCATGGACTGGTAGGGAAAGTGCTTTTTCCAAACCGCCTGCATCTGCGCCAGAAACGCCTCCTGCGGTACATTCTCGGCGGTCTTTACCGACAGTAGCCTAAACTGCGAAGGATTGTAGCGAAACACGAGCGGCTCTATGTCGTACTGGTAGTTGTAATGGCAGAAATTCCTGACCACGCCGACTACCTGCAATCCCGGCTCGTTGTTCAGAAAAATGGTTTTGCCGATGGCCTCCCGGACGGTACCCAACCGAAGCTTTTCAACGGCTTTTTCGTTGATTACCACAAAGTGCCCCGCTGAATCAGAAGTGGCTACGGGGAGGTTGGTACCTGCCAGAAATTGCAGCTGCATATTCTCGATAAAGCCCGCATCTACGGCATAGTAGAAGGCGGAGATATTATCGTCATTTTTGTGGGCTTTGATGGCATATTCGGCCGTCATGCCGCCAAAAGCCACGGAGGTTAGACCTATGTTTTCCACTTCTTTATTCTGGGAAATCTCGTTCCGGAGCAGTTGGTACTTAGTGTCTGCCAGGGAAATATTGAAAATATCCTTTCGGTTGAAATTCTCGTTTTCAGTGGCCATGTAGTTAAATTGATTATACATGTGCCCGATCTGAAAAATAAAGCCAATCGTCACCACAAACTGAATGACCGTCAACACTTTACGGAAATTGATCTTCCCCAACGAAGCGGGAGTCAGGGTACCTTTGAGTACCCTGACGGGTTGAAAACCCGACAAAATCCAGGCCGGAAGAATACCCGCTACAACGCCCAGCAGTACGGTAAACAGAATAAATACCAGCCAGATCAGGGCCTGATTGTCTACCTCCCAGGTCACCCACTGAACGTGGATGAACTGCTTCATAGCGTACAGAATCCAGATACCTAGTACCAGCGCACAGAAAGGCGATTACCAGGGCTTCACAGATAAACTGCACCACCAGCTGCCGCCGGATGGCCCCCATTACTTTACGTACACCTACCTCTCGGGACCGGCTCAGCGACCGCGCCAGCGTCAGGTTGGTGTAGTTAAAGCCCGCAAGTAAAAGAATCATGAGTGGCATGGAAAAATTGAAGTAGATATCCCGCATGGAATCTACATAGGCATTGTTTCGCAACTCGTCTTTACTCGGGGATATATCGGCCAGTACCTGCTTGTGAAAAAGGTTTGATTTTTTGGCCTGCGACAGCGTTGGGTTTGTTTTGCTCGCTACCTCCCCAATCGCCTGATCGAGGGCTTCCGGCCGGGCAGTCGGGTGCAGTCTGACGAAGGTATGGGTGTTGTAATCACCCCAGGATTTGCCTGCGCGGGCTTCGGCATGATACTTTTCGTAGGTCGCCGCCGATACCATCACATCACTCCTGAACTGCGTTTCTTTTTTGTAAGATTTCAGCACGCCGGTAATGGTAAAAACGCCGTAGGTAGGATGTTCCAGCGTTTGTCCGATGGGGTCAATTTCGCCAAAAAATTTCTCCGCTGCTTCGTGGCTCATCACCAGGTTATTTGGTTCCACCGGCAGAGTACCTTTTTCTAACCTGAATCCGAATATCCCAAAAAAGTCAGGCTCAACGTAGATCGTATTTACCTTAAAAGTTTTCAGCTGATTGCTGAGTTCCCAGCCAAAATCCCGCACCACGCCGGTTGCTTTTTCGACGCAGGCATAATTGTTCCTGAGCCGCTCCGAAAGCAGGTAGGGCGAAGACGCATACTTGATCACTCCGCCGTCACTCGATTTCTCGTCCGTGATGATCCGGTAAATACGCTCGGAATGCGGGTGAAAATTGTCGAATTCAAACGCCGCCTGCAGGTGAAGTAACGCCAGCAACGCAAAGGGTATCGCAAGCCCCAAGCCCAGGATATTCACTAAAGAAAACAGCTTGTTCTTCCAAAGGGTACGCAGGGCAATTTTAAGGTAATTGGTTAACATGACTTTTTCTATAACGGGTTAAATATTGAAAGAGTGCTTTATAGGTCAATGGATGAGAGGTTAATGGCCAAGGGGGAACAGATATGAGCGGAATATCTTACTTAGGCTTAATGACAGAAGCCACTTTCTCCAATCTGGAAAAACTTATGCCAACTAATGGAGTGGCTTATTATCAATTATTTATGAATGTGTTTTTATAAAAACTGTCCGCTATCGGACGGCAGTTGGCCGCTGGCGAACGGGGGAAAACCTATGCTATTAGGTACCTCTCTTGGGAGATTTTCTGTGAGTACTTGCCTGCATTCAGAATATTCTGCTGCCATTGAATAAATTTATACAGAATTTTTTGTAAACATTTGTAAATTTAATACCATTGCTTAGTGATAAATTCAAACATCAAAATATTGGCCGATGCACGAAAACTGCCTCTTGATCGGATAATTGCAGCGAATGGATATTTAGTTTAATACCATGTTGAGTGGCATGCCAAAAAGTAAAAACGTGTATTCGGACTTGGGTCTACAGTAGGTCTGTTTGTTTTATTTTTCGGGACGTTTTGCAGTGTATCTTGTGTCTTGGTGAATAGTAACTTCATTGTGTGCATCACTTACCACTAACTTTCTTTGCCATGAAAAATTCCCGTTTAATTATTGCCTTGGGGCTTTTGCTTTTTGCTCTGATTTCCTGTGTGGATCATGAAGATGTGGGAACGCCCAATCCCGTTGACAAGGACAAGATTATTGCCTTGCTAAACGTTCCCCAGCGATACTGGTGCATCGAAGAAATTACCAGGCAGGTCGGCGATCAGAGTATAGAAATATCGGAAGATATCACCTATTTAAGTCCGGGTCAGATCTACCACGCCCATACCAACGCTTACCAGTTTCTGGATGGGTCGGAGGGTAAGATCGTATATGAAATTCCTCAGGCAGACGACGGTATAAACACCCTTGATTATTCAAAAAGCCTATCGGGCAAGCGTCCTTACGGAGTTACTGAGTTACAAATCCGGGTTTTCTTTATCCCTTACGTCCCCTGGCACGGAACATGGGGTTGGGATGAGGGGCAGAAGAAGATTTCAGTCCAATTCCCCTCGGAGCCCTTCCTGTTCTGGCGACCAGGAGTAGGATACCTGGATCCTGCCCTGTATCCCAAGTACAAGAACCTTTCAGAGGCGCAAGCCGCCGGTAAACCGGAAAGAATAAGAATTCTCATGGAAGAAACCGATGCGAACCAGAGAAAAGTGACTTACGCCTACACCTTGCGGGCCGCTTGGGTGATCGAGAAATTGGAGAGCCCAAGAGAAACTCCAAAATATAAGGTTTTGTATTAAAACATTTTTAGCTGAGTTCACTAATAATGCTCTAATCCGTGGCCTAAGCCTTACATTCCTTATAATTCAACCGGGGGTAGAAGCTATTTTTGTTTTTTTTCAGCCTAACCAGTACAGGTTTTTTCATCACAGTGACCTACTCAAAGATCCAAATTCCGGTATTGAGTTAAGTTTGTCCCATGTTTTCAATTGACAGATGTTCATATAGCTTTCCCTTTTAATCTTTCACCCCCAAATTCACTCACTCCGCAAACTCTCTACCGGATTACTCCTCGCTGCCTTCATCGTCTGCGAACCGATCATAATGAATGCGATCAGCAATACCGCCAGCAAGCCAACGAATAGCTCGGCGATCTGCACGGGTGTATGATAGGGAAAATTCGTGAGTACAACGTTTTCAAAGAAGAAGTAAGTTACCGGCAAGGCGATGAGTGCCGATATCGACAGCAGCGACAGAAAACCGCGACTCAGTAAGTACACAAGGTTGCCGGAGCTGGCACCCATCACCTTTCGGATGCCGATTTCTTTTAGTCTTGTCTCGGTTGTAAATACCACCATTCCGAACAATCCCATCGATGCGATGGAAATGGCGAGGAATGAAAGGAAGCCAATGATCTTGATCATGGTAGAAAATTCGCTGTAGGCATCTTCTATTGCTTCGTCATAGAATTCAGCCTGAAATGGATGAACACGATCAATCTTCTTCCAGGTGGATTCGATTTTGGCCATGGTCGCCAGCATGTCAGTGCTTTGTATTTTGGCATTGATGACTGCCCGGTCTCCGGGTGTCCAGAACATGAAGGCTACCGGCTCGATGAGGTTGTCGACCTTGCCATAGTGAAAGTCTTTCATTACGCCAACAATGGTCATCTTGCGACCATGTACTTTGAAATTACTGAATGTGATCTCCTTCCCGATTGCTTTCTCGGGGTCGTTGGTGGCGATGTTAAATCGTTTTAAAACCTGCTGGTTAACGATCACTTCGCTGGCAGCATCGGCTGTGGTGGGTCGTGCCTTAAAATTTCCCCCGGCAATGAGCTTGTATCCATGCAGAGGCAAGTAATTTTCGTCGACGTGGTTGGTCATGACCAGCGCAGAGTCGCGCGAATCTTTGTATTTCATATACCCGCCCCAGGCATTTCCAACGCTGGTGATGATCAACGACCGGGATAGTGCAGTTACTTCCGGCATCTCGCTCAGTTCCTTCAGAAGTGCATCGGGTTTATTGCCCTGCATATTAATGTTCAGGATATTTTCTGTGTTGAATCCCAGGTCGAATGCCAGTATGTTTTTATACTGCACATAGCCGATGGCGGTTGTTGTGATAAAAATCAGGGTGACGCGTGTATTGAATCACCACCAGAGCGCGTCTGAGTGTTACATGTTTGAATACTTTCACCGACCGGTGCGCCAGTGGTAGACATTCCTGAGCGCATTGATCGCGCTGACTTTCGAAAAGAATAGGGCAGGCATGAAACCGGCAATAACACCTACGGTGACCGAAAAGATGATAAAGGCCACAACCATAGTCGGAGTGAGGTCGAGCTTCACCATGCGCTGCATCTCCGGAGCCAGGTTGATCAGCTGCGGCCGCAAAACAAGAAACAGGAAGAATGAAAGAAAAAGGGCTGCCAGGGAAATCATAATCGCCTCGGCGAGGAACTGTTGCCATACCTGGCTCTTTCCGGCACCAATTGCTTTGCGAAGACCTACTTCCTTAAAGCGACGCATGGCTCGTGCCATTGAAAGATTGGTATAGTTGAAACAGGCCGACAAGATCACAACAAGTGCAAGTCCACCGAGTATCCAAAGCACAACCGGAGGCGACATGTGAGGACCCACAGAGCCGCTCATGGAGCCGGAGCGGAGATTCTCTCCGACCACGATCTCATATAAAGGAAGAAGTTCGAGTTGGATCTGCGTGTTTTCTTCGGCGAGATTTTCCTCCTTTGCAATGGCGTCGAGCTGCGACTGGATTGAGGTCATGTCGGCAGTTGGCGGCAGCAACAGGTACACGGAGTTCGCAAACATGCTTGTCCATTTTTCGAAGTTCCTGTCGTTCTTGTTAAGTTGCTCGGCCGTCGACAGCGATACCAGCGCTTCGAAGTTGATATGCGAAAAGAAGGGAACGTCCTTCATGACACCGGTCACCTGGTAATCAAGTGTATCGAATTTGATCGCCTTGCCGAGCGCAGATTGGTTGCCGAACAGTTTTCTGGCTGCCGTCTCCGTAAGAACGATCGAGTAAGGATCTTTCAGCGCCGTTTCGGGATTGCCTTCCAGCATCGGAAATGTAAATATCCTGAACAGCGACGGCTCCGCCCAGAAGCCTTTGATCGGGAATAACGTTGTCGCCAACCTTCGCATCCTGCGAAAAGTCATTGCGCATAATAGCCACTTCTTCAACGCCGGTCACTTTCTGCCGGATAAGCTTTCCGGTCTTTATGGATGTCGATGCAAACTTGTCGCCGGGCCGCGACCGCGTGGTCGGGCCGCGATCCCCGGCTTTGTTCACCCTTGAAAGTCGCTACGTTGGTGATGCGATAGATCCTGTCACCATTCTTGTGGAACCTGTCGTACGAACGCAGGTCGAGCACGAACGCGATCAGCAGTAACCCGACCGACATACTGATGGCAAGACCAACAATATTGATGGACGAGAACAGCTTGTTGCGCATTAAGTTGCGTCCCGATGTTTTGATGTAGCTTCCGATCATGATCCAGTTGATAAAAAGGATACTAAAAATTGGGCAATGGGCGGCGAATGTTTTAGATGATACATGTTCAATTCACTCGCTCCGTAAACTCTTCACCGGATTCATCAGCGCCGCTTTGATCGATTGGAACGACACCGTCAGCAATGCAATCCCTACGGCCAATCCACCCGCCAAAGCAAATACCCACCAACTGATATCTACCTTATAGGCAAAATCCGCCAGCCACGCATTCATAGCGTACCAGGCGATGGGACTGGCAAAAACGATGGCAATCAGCACTAGTTTTAGGAAATCCTGGGAAAGCAAAGCCACGATGCTGGCTACGGTTGCGCCCAGTACCTTGCGGATACCAATTTCTTTGGTGCGCTGCGCTACTGACAGCGCGACCAGACCGTACAGTCCAAGTCCGCAAATGACGATCGCCATCAACGCAAAGACGTTGACCAGGTGCGAAACGGTGGTTTCGGTTTCGTAGAACCGGGCCAGTTGGTCGGTAAGAAACTCGTACTCGAACACATCGTTGGGATAAAGCTTTTGCCACACCCCCCGGATATGCGCCAGAGCCTGAGCCGAAGATTGACCCGAAATGCGAATACCCGCCTGCCGGTACATTCTGGGGAACGAGGCAATGAAACAGGGCGCAATCGCCTCGTGCAACGATTTCAGATGGAAATCTTTGACGACACCCACAATCGGTAAGGGTACCTCCGACAGGTAGTACTGCATCCGCTGGCCGAGGATTTCCTGAGGATTCCGAAAGCCGAGTTGATGGAGCAGCGTTTCATTGATCACATATTCCCGAATCGAGTCGCTTTTTATAATATTCCGGCCCGCCAGCAGTTCCAAATCGTACGTTTTTAGGTAGTCGGCATCGGCGAGCCGCTCGCGAATCGGAAATTTCTCCCATTCAGTGTTACTGCCAAATTTGAAAGTACCGCCGTTCATGACGCTGGCCGCCGGAGGACGGTACTGCAACGTGACCGACGCGATGCCGGCGTACTGGCTGAGCTCGCTTTTGAAAGAAGGCCACGATTCTTTTTCGGAATAAGGTAGGTTGACGACGACTATCTGGTCTTGCTGAAAACCCAGGTCGGTCTGCCGGATGAACTGCATTTGCCGCATCACCACCAGCGCCCCCACCAGCAAGGCCTGACAAACCACAAATTGCAGCACCACCAGCCCCCGCCGTACCGAATAACCACCCACCGCCGTGAGCCGTCCCCGCAAACTGGCCCAGGGACTGAAACCCGACATCACGAAGGCAGGGTACCCCCCCGCCAGTAAAATCATGGAAAGCATCGACGAACCAACGAATGCCAGTAACGAGAAGGTAGGTCGAAGTGAAAGTGGGAGGTGAATCCATTGGCTGAATAGCGGGAGGCTCAAAAACGCCAGCAACACCGAAAGTACCGTGGCCGCCAGCACAAGTAAGCTTGTTTCGAGCAAAAATTGCCCGGCTACCTGAAAGCGCGAACTGCCCAGTGTTTTGCGGATCCCAACTTCTTTGCCGCGCCGGATCGCTTGCGCCGTGGCCAGATTGATAAAATTGATGCAGGCGATCAACACTAAAAATACCCCAATCAATCCCAACGAACCCAACACCGACATCCCGAATGACACCCCCAACGCGCTGCACGTCGAAATGTACCTCGGCCAGGGGCTGGCTGTGAAACTGAAAAATGGCCGCGTCTTTGCCGAAATGTTTCCTCGACAGGGCCGGCAAGGCAGCTTCGAGCTGGTCAGCCGTGACCGGTGAATCGTCCTTTAAGGCAACATACAGCCGATTGGTGCTGTTGAGCCAGTACCAGTCGTCCACATTATACTCGGGATCGAGCTGACGAAGGGTAGGCATCGAAATAAAAAGGCCGACGTCGGTATCGGTGGGATGAACTGGATCGGCCACCACCCCCGTGACCGTGGCTTCTACGGTATGATTCAATTCCATCACCTGTCCCACGGGATCGGTATTCCCAAAATAGCGGGTAGCCCAGGATTGGGTCAGTACCACGGTGTTCGGAGCGCGGAGGGCGGTTTCGGGGGTACCCCTGAGCCATTCGTAGTCCAGAATCTGAAACAATTCGGGTTCGACCAGGGCTGTGCCTTCGTTCTCAAGAAAAGCCACGGGAACCGTTTGACCAGGTCTATCAATATTCACCGTCAGCGACCGGTTCTTGATCAGAAACGCCGCCTGCTCTACCTGGGGGTACCCCTCGCGCAAGGCTTGCGCCATGGGCAACGGGGCCTCGGGATAGTACTCCACCGAGCCATCGTCGAGGTGCAGATCCGTCACGATGCGGTACGTGCGGTCGAATTTCGCATGGTGCCGATCCGTGCTGAGGTGGTAGGTGATGAATAAAAAAATGAGCAGTCCTCCCGTTAGGCCGAGGGTAAGCCCCAGCAGGTTCAGGAGCGTGTAATTCCCTTGCCGACGGAGGTTACGCAGCGCGATTTTGAGGTAGTTTTTTAGCATGAAGACTTTGGTCAGAAGTTAACCCAATCAGGCAGGTGCTTTATTGAATACCAAAGCAAGGTAACAAAGACGCTTAGGAAGAGTGCGTTAAAAAATCTTAAAAGCTCCGTCAAGCCTGATAGCTTCTATTCCGACCTCAAACTCTTCACCGGATTCATCAGCGCCGCTTTGACTGACTGAAATGATACCGTCAGCAACGCGATGCCCACGGCCAGTCCACCCGCCAAAGCAAATACCCACCAACTGATGTCTACCTTGTAGGCAAAATCCGCCAGCCACGCGTTCATGGCGTACCAAGCGATGGGTGACGCAATGACGATGGCAATGAGTACTAGTTTCAGAAAGTCTTTGGAAAGCAAAGCCACGATGCTGGCTACGCTCGCGCCAAGTACTTTGCGGACGCCGATTTCCTTGGTGCGGGTTTCGGCGGTGAAGGTGGCGAGTCCGAAGAGGCCGAGGCAGGAAATGAGAATGGCAATGATGGAAAAATACAGTACAATCTGACTTGTTTTTTGCTCGGCGCGGTACTGTGCAGCCAGATCCTGATCCACAAAACCGTAGCTCAGCGGGTAATTAGGTTCGTTGGCTTTGTGGATTTTTTTGATTTCGGCCAGCGTTTGCGGGAGGTTGCCCCCGCTGGTTTTTACCAGCAGATTGAAATAGAATTCCTTGGGCCGAAAGCGAAATATCATGGGGGCGATCGCCGACCTCAGCGGCTTGAAGTGGAAATCCTTGATTACGCCGATCACCTCACCGTCGAGTCCCCAAAAATTCACCCGCTTGCCGAGGGCAGTTTCGTCGGTCCAGCCCATGCGTTGGGCGGCTGATTCGTTGATGAGGTACTTACCGAACTTATCCAAAGTATCGGCTGGAATGGAAGAAGAGAAATTGCGTCCCTTAGCCAGCGAAAGACCGGTGGTTTTCAGGAAATCAGCGTCCACGTTGATTTGGGTGATCAGAAACTCGTCGTTTTTTTCTTGTCCCTCCCATTTAATATTGGACTCGTTCCCCACCTCAACGAGCGTCGAGGTCGTGCTGCTGACCGAAGCTACCCCCGCCAATTGATTGATTTCCTCCTTGAAAAGCGCGGCTTTGGCGCGCGAATCGCCTTTTAACTTTATGTACAACAATTGCGATTTGTCAAATCCCAGCTTTTTGTTTTGCATCAAATCCAGCTGACGATAGATGACGATCGTTCCGATGCAAAGCGCAATCGAAAGTACGAACTGACCCACCACGAGCGTCTGCCGGAAACCTACTCCCGATTTTACGTCGACGATACCTTTCAGTACTTTGGCTGGTCGGAAGGACGACAGAAAAAAAGCCGGGTACGTACCCGCTAGAAGGCTGACCAAAACGGCAAAGCCCGCGAAATATCCCCAAAAAGCAGGTTGACCCATCGGTAGGCTCACTTGCTTGTCCACCAGCGCATTGAACAAAGGGAGCGTCGATTGGAAAATAAACATCGCCCCTACAAGGGCCAACGTCGTCAGCAGGAACGACTCACTCAAAAACTGCCAAACCAGGCTTCCGCGCAAGGCGCCCACGCTTTTGCGGACACCTACCTCCCGCGCCCGCTGCGAGGCCCGCGCCGTGGCCAGGTTGATGAAGTTGATGATGGCGATCAGCAGCACGATGAATCCCACGGCCAGAAAAATCCTGACGTAGAAAATATCGCTGCGCTTGCCCCAATCGGTGTTGAAGTCGAATTTGGAATACAGGAAAATATCCCGCAAGGGCTGCAAGTGCAGCGTAGCCTTATTCTCGGTATCATACTTAGCAATGTAGCGCATGATTTTCTGCTCGAAAGCCGCCGCGTCAGTGCCCGGTTGGAGTTCGAGGTAGGTGTGGTAGTTATTGCTGTTCCATTTGTTGCCCCATTCGTCGTACTTTTCGACGTATTTGAAAGGTAGCAACGCGTCGAACTGTATATGCGAGTTGGTAGGCGGATCGGCTACCACGCCCACGACGGTCAGCGGCGGTTGGGCATTTGATGTAAGCACATTCCCCAAAACAGATTTCTTCCGCCAGCCGGAACCGAACAGTTGCGCAGCTAACTTTTCGTTGATAACGATTTCGTCCGGGCCGGTCAGTGCTTTCTCCGGATTGCCCATCAGCAGCTTAAAATCGAACATCTTGAAAAAATCGTTATCGACGATCAGCATTCTTTCTGTCTCTACGCTCGTCTGTCCGGCTTGCAGCAGGTAGCTCCACCTCCCCACCCGCACGCTGTGGACGATTTCGGGATACTCCGCCGCCAGGCTCGGGGCCAGCGGGCCGGGCGTGACCGCCATGGGATGGGTACCATCGGCCTGCTGCTGAATTTCGGTAAGTCGGTAAATATCGGCGGCCTTGCTATGGAAGCGGTCGTAGCTATACTCGTCCTGCACATACAGCCCAATGGCCAGACAAGCCGCCAAACCCACCGCCAGGCCGAAGATGCTAATGCTGCTGTACACTTTGTTGCGTACGAGGTTGCGCAGGGCTATTTTGAGGTAGTTAGGGAGCATGGTTGTTATTTTTGTTATATTTGAAAAAAGGAAAACCATTATGGAAACCGTTTTTCACGACTTCATTGAAGAGTACCAAACCGAAGACATCATGTCTGTTAACCACTCGCGTACCATTCAGCGGATCAGCTCTTATCTAGAACGCTACGACGACACCTACGATATCTTCCCCGAATTAGAAATGAAACTTGACGGCAAACCAGTAAAACCCGATGTTTCTATTTATCCCAACTTACCCGAAGACTGGGACACCGACATCATTTTCATCACCCAGCCTCCCATTACGGCCATCGAAGTACTCTCGCCTAAGCAAGCCATGTCCGACATTACCAACAAAACCAACGACGTGTACTTCCCAGCGGGCGTCCAGTCGGTTTGGATTGTGGTTCCATTGTTACAGACCATCACGATTCGCACTCCCAATGGCGAGAAACTGACCTTTTCGGAAGGCGTCGTCAAAGATCCCGTCACCAATCTGGAAATACCCCTTGACCATATTTTCAAGAAGCGCCGTCCGTGACTATTCGCTCTCAAGGCTCTTCACCGGATTCATCAAGGCCGCCTTCACACTCTGAAAACTCACCGTCAGCAGCGCAATACCCACGGCCAACCCGCCAGCCAAAGCAAAGACCCACCAACTGATGTCCACTTTGTAGGCAAAATCCGCCAGCCACTGCGTTCATAGCGTACCAGGCGATGGGCGAAGCGATGACGATGGCAATCAGCACCAGTTTCAGGAAATCTTTGGAAAGCAGTGCTACGATGCTGGCGACGCTGGCACCGAGAACCTTACGGACGCCGATTTCCTTGGTGCGGGTTTCGGCGGTGAAAGCGGCCAGGCCAAACAACCCCATGCAGGCAATGAATACGGCGAACGAAGTAAAGATCGTGAACATGGTCGACATCCTGATTTCGGTCTTGAATGTCTCGTTGAAGGCGTCGTCCAGAAAATAGTACTCGAAGGGTTTCTCCTGGTCGTACTTTTTAAAGATCCGGCCAATAGCTGCTACTTTTTCCTGAATATTAGCCTTTGCGTCGAGTCGGGCGTACAGGGTACCCCTGGCGCCGGGGAATTTTAAGATATTGGTGGTGTCATTCACCACAAATAATCCCATCGCCTTGATCTCGTTCTGCACCGAAGTAAAATGAAAATCTTTGAGGATACCCGCCACTTCATCCCTATCATCTATTTTCTGGCCAACAGGATCGCCTTTCATCCCCAGTTCTTTAATTGCCGTTTCGTTCAGAATCACATGATTCCGATTTTTCCATAGCTCGGGGGTAGGTGGCGTTTTCCAGGTCAGTCCCAGCGTTTTGATAAAGTTAGTGTCTACGATAGCGTTGACCAGCGCTACGTCCTGTTGGTTGGTAAAATTTTTCAGAAAGAACATATTATACCCTTTGAAAAAGCCAGCGTTGGTCACCGTCACGTCCTGCACGCCTACCTGATCCCGGATCTCGTTGCGCAAGGGGAAATAACTGTCCGCCACGGTGGCCGTCAGGGGAATACTCAGAATCTGGTCTTTGTATAATCCCAGATTTTTGTTTTGCATGTAGGTCAACTGATTCCTGACCACCAGGCTGCACACGATCAGGACGATGGAGACGGTAAATTGCAAAATCATAAAAAAACGCCTCAGTCCGGCACTGCTTTGCCCGCCTGCGAATCGGCCTCGGAGTACTTGCAGCGGCGCAAAGCCGGACAGTACCAGCGCGGGGTAGCTCCCGGCGATCAAGGCACTTAGCACGAGTAATCCGATGACGTACCCCAAAAAGGACGAGGAGAAAAGGAAGGAGGAGTCAATGCGCAAATCGAGTAGGTCGTAAAAGGGCTGCCGTAAAAGCTGCACCAACAGGAACGCCAGCGCGAAGGCCAGGGTACACAGCAGCACGGATTCGACGTAGAACTGCCGAACCAGCCCACCGCGATGGGCCCCGATTACCTTGCGCACGCCCACTTCTTTGGCGCGCAGCGTGGCCCGGGCCGTGGTCAGGCTCATGTAGTTGAACAGAGCTAAGAACAGAATGAGTACCGCTACGCCCGTAAAAATGTAAATGAGTTTTGCGTTGCCGGAGTCATTGAAATTGTTACCCAAATGAATCGTCGTGAGGCCTTCCAGATGGTAATCGGACGTCGCTGTCGAAGGCTCCCGTCTTTTCGCCTTCGCGCTTGATGTTCTTTTCCACCACTGCCACCGACTTCTCCGAATCCAACAGCAGGTAGGTATTGAAGATACCCGCCTCTTCCCAATCCTTTTTGTTGCTTTCGTTGAGTTGGGGGTAGGTAGATGCTGAGGCCACGAAGTCAAAATCGAACGATGAATTGGACGGCGGATCTTCGGCTACCCCGATAATCTGCATTGGGTGCTTCCCTTCGTACGTCAGGCTTTTACCCACCGGATTTTCGTCCCCAAAGTATTTTTGGGCGGTGCGTTCCGAGATGACCATCGTGAATGGTCGATCCAGCGTGGATGCGCTCCCTTCTTTGATGTCAAATGAAAATACCGTAAAAAAGGAAGGGTCGGTAAATAGAAAGTTCTGCTCGTAAAAGGATTCCTCCGCTCGGGTAGGATTTCTCATCACGACCTTATCCACGGCAGTTTTCACCCGAACGAAGCCTTTGACCTGCGGATTGTATTCTTCCAGGGCAGGACCCAGTTTGGCCGAGAAGGAGTTGAACTGCATGTTCTGATCTCCCATTTTGAACGTGGCGAGAATCCGGTAAATCCGGGCGTGGTTCTGGTGGAATCTGTCATAGCTAAACTCATGCATCACAAACATGAGGATCAGTATCGAAACAGCCATCCCCATGGCCAGGCCCACAATGTTGATGAAGGAATAGGTCTTGTTTTTGACAAGATTCCGCCAGGCGATTTTGAGGTAGTTGGCCCACATAAAAAAACATGATGAGAGGTTTATATTTTTTTACAATAGCCAAGACAAATCAATTTGGGAAAAAGAAGCGCAAATAGCGGAAGGCAAAAGAGCAAAAGACAAGCAACGAAATTAAAGAACGCTGTTTGACCCGCTCTGACGTACCGGTTACCCGTTTGACCTTTTAACCCTAGAAAACTGCGTCAAAAGCCTATATATGTACCTTCTCCGTCACCACTTTCCCGTCAAACAAATTCACGGTCCGATGGGCAAAGCCGGCGTCGTAGGGCGAGTGCGTCACCATGATGATGGTGGTACCGGCCTCGTTGAGTTGGTTGAGCAGGTTCATTACTTCGTCACCGTTCTTTGAGTCGAGGTTACCCGTAGGCTCATCCGCCAGGATAATCTTGGGCGTAGCCACCACGGCCCGGGCGATGGCCGTGCGCTGCTGCTGTCCGCCGGAGAGCTGCTGCGGGAAGTGGTTGCGGCGGTGCATCATGCTCATGCGTTCGAGGGCGGCCTCCACGCGCTGCTTGCGCTCGTCGTTGGGGGTTTTGAGGTACAGCAGCGGCAGCTCCACGTTTTCGTATACGGTCAGCTCGTCAATCAGGTTGAAGCTCTGGAACACGAAGCCGATGTTACCTTTGCGGATCTGAGCCCGCTGCCGCTCCGACATATTGGCCACCTCCGTTTGGTAGAATTGGTAAGATCCTTCGCTGGGGTTATCCAGCAGCCCGAGGATATTGAGCAGTGTCGATTTGCCACAACCCGACGGCCCCATGATGGCCACAAATTCGCCATCCAGGATTTCCAGATCAATGCCATTCAGGGCGGTGGTTTCTACTTCTTCGGTAGAGAAGATTTTTTGGAGGTTGCTGATTTTGAGCATTTGTATAGGTATTAGGTTGTTAGCTGATTGGTTACTGGTTATGATGACTGGTTATTGGTTTACTGGAATGTATATGCCTGGCTATCAGATAAAATTCAATGAATTTATTTCGAAACATCTCAAATAACCAGTAACCAATACCTATTCTCAAAATTCCAACACTTCATTATCCCCAAAATTCTCGTACGAACTGGTAATGACTTTTTCGCCCGTCTGCAGGCCTTCGAGCACCTCATAGAACTCGGGATTTTTGCGACCCAGGGTGATGTTCCGCTTCGTGGCTCGGTTGCCGCTGTTCGTCCACCACATACACCCAGTTGCCGCCCGTATCGGAGAAAAAACCGCCCACCGGCAGCAGGGTGGCTTTGGTGGGTTGTGCCGAGTTGCAGGCGAATCGGTGCCGACTGCCCCGCGCTTGATGCCGTCGGGGGCCCCTTTGGTGAAGCGCATATCCACTTCAAAGCGGCCGCTGCGCACCTCGGGGTAGATTTTTACGATTTCCAGCGGGTAGGATTTGCCATTGAATTCCATGCTGACCCGTCCAGGCCCACGAAAGATCCGGGAAATGTAGTGTTCGTCCACCCCCACCCGCATTTTGAAGCCGTTGAGGTCGTCAATCTGCCCGATGTTCTGCCCCTGATTGATATTGGACCTACCTCCACGTTGATGGACGACAGCAGTCCCGCTACCGGCGCTTTCACGACCAGGTTATCCAGGGTTTGCCGCCACAGGGCCACGTTCTTCTGCGTTTGGCCAGGGTACCTTCCAGCTGCGTGATCTGCATCTTGGCGTTTTCTTCCTGGTACTTCTGCGACTCTATCTCGATGTCGCGCTGCTGCGCCAGGCGTTCGTAGTCACGCTTGGTTTTGAGGTAGTCCGACTCGGGCATTACCTTATCGCGGAAAAGCTGAGTCGTTGCGCTCGTAGACATCCTTGGCCTGGGCGATCTGAAAATCCAGTTCGCTTAGCGTCTTTTGCAGGTTGAAGCGCTCCACCCGCAGGCGTTGACGGGTATTTTGCAGGTCGTTCACCAGGCGACTGGCCTCGGTTTCCGATTGCAGAAAGTTCAGTTTTAAGCTCTGGTTTTCCAGTTTTAGCAATACTTCGCCCGCTTTCACCATATTACCGCCTTCCACCATTTTTTGCGTCACGTAGCCGCCCACGATGGCATCCAGTTGGATGGTTTTCAGAGGTTGCACTACGCCCGTGACCACAATGAATTCATCGAATTCGCCCTGACTCACTGTCGAAATGGTTACCTTATCCTGCTCCACATTTAGCTTAGATCGTTTATCCGCCCAGATCAACTGGTATAGGATAAAACTAATCAGCGCGATGCCCGCAAGTGAGAAGCCAATGCGGCGGGGATTCCAGAATTTCTTTTTCTTGGTGCGGTCCATACCCGCTTGTCCAAGCGAGGAGTCGGGTCGGGTAAGTGGTGTTCCTAACGGAGATGATTTTAAATCAGTAGCCATATCAATTTTTCAACTATTCAGTTTCTTGTATCTGATCCTACCTATCCAATCCTTATGCCAGATGATACATTAATGTATAAAGTACTGATTTTCAATAAACATACCCCTGCTATTCCTATTTCAATTGTTCATTATCGGACACTTTTGTTCGGCAATGGACATTGATTTTTGCTGCTCACTTTATTAACTGTTTCTTAATTAATACCTTAGCATCCGGCACCTTAGACGGCATATTTATTGAGTTTAGGTCAATAGCTGTTCGCAAATATTGGTTACTAGCCGATTGAAATTTGCTACATTGATATTGTCTGAAATCCGGTTCTTATTAGCTTAACAGCTAACACCCTAATAACTTCTTACCTAAAAACCCAAAATGCAACTTTCCCAAGCCCGACTCCTCATCGTTGACGACGACGTAGATGTACTAAGCGCCGCCAAGCTACTGCTCAAACGTCATTTGAAGCATGTGGATATTGAGAAAAATCCCGAAAAAATACCTTTCCTGATTAATAATGGTGAGTACGACATCGTCCTGCTCGACATGAATTTTACGCGCGACGTCAGCAGTGGACGCGAAGGATTCCAATGGCTCGACCGTATTCTGGACCTGTCCCCCCGCATGACGGTTATCATGGTCACTGCCTATGGTGATGTAGAGATGGCCGTGCGGGCCATGAAAGCCGGAGCCACCGATTTTGTGCTAAAACCCTGGGAAAACGACAAGCTTTTGCTAACGCTGGAAAAAGCCCTGGAAGGCAAAAAGACCGAAATCGAGGAGGCAACCCGCCCCCGGCAAACCGACAGTTCAATCATTGCGGCGGGGGTTTCTATGCAGGCGCTCCTCGATACCGCCGACCGCGTGGCTCCCACCGATGCCAATATTCTGATTCTGGGCGAAAACGGCACGGGCAAAACGCAATTGGCCCGTCACATTCATCAGGTATCACTGCGAAGTCAGAAGCCGTTCGTGTGCGTGGACTTAGGCGCGTTGAGCGAAACACTGTTTGAAAGCGAACTTTTCGGGCACGTCAAGGGGGCTTTTACGGATGCCCGCGAAGACCGCGCCGGACGTTTCGAGGAGGCCAAAGGCGGCACTATCTTCCTGGACGAAATCGGCAACCTGCCCATCGCCCTGCAGGCCAAACTTCTGACGGTGATTCAGGAAAGGCAGGTAACCAGAGTAGGGTCCAACCGGCCCATTGCCATCGACGTGCGGTTGATCTGCGCCACTAACCGCGACATTGACAAGATGGTAGCCAACCGCGATTTCCGGCAGGACTTGCTCTACCGGATCAATACCATTGAGCTGGAACTGCCCCCCCTACGCGAGCGCCCCGACGACATAGCGCCGCTGGCAGAATACTATCTCAAACAAAATCGAAAGAAATACAACCGTCCGGTTACCTCTATCAGCGCGGCTCTCATCAAAAAGATGCAGCAGTACAACTGGCCGGGTAACATTCGTGAATTGCAGCACGCTATCGAACGGGCCGTGATTCTATCCCAGGATAAGGTGCTTCAACCCGAAGACCTGTTCTTGAAAAACACCGGTCCCGAACCCACCGCTTCGGCTACGGCTTTTGATCTGGAAGACATGGAAAAAAGCATGATCGTAAAAGCCCTGAAACGCTTCAACGGCAACATCACCGACGCCGCTCGCGAACTAGGCCTAAGCCGCGCCGCCCTGTACCGGAGGCTGGAAAAGTACGGATTGTAGCTATCGGTTATTGGTAAATTAGTTATTGGTTATCTTGTCATTGCCTGAAATGGTTTGACCGTCTTTGAACAATAATAATAAATATAATTCTTGATAATCAATAAGATAACTCCAAAAATGACAGCTAATAACCAGTAACCAGTTTCCTAATAACCAATCACTCATTCACTCATCTATTCAAAATTGCCAACATGCGTCACTTTTCCATCGGTATTCTCTGGCGGGTACTTCTGCTGATTGCGGCCGGTCTGGGGCTAGGGTACCTTTTGTCCAAGGAGCAGTCCAACGGCATGTTGGTGATGATGATGACCGTGGTGGTCCTGTTTATGGGCAATGGGCTGTATACCTACGTCACCTCGTTTAATCGAAAATTTGTCCGCTTTCTGGAATCGGTGCGCTACTCTGATTTTACGATCAAGTTCCGGTCCGATAATGCTATGGGCGATACTTTTGTGGAACTGAATCAGCAGTTCAACGAAGTACTGATGGCTTTCCGACAGGCCCGGGCCGAAAAAGAAGCCAATCTGCATTACCTCAACACCATCGTGCAGCACATCGGCACGGGCCTCATCACGTTCGATGCCGATGGCAAGGTGAATCTGGTAAACAATGCGGCCCTACGGATGCTGGAAATATACCGCCTCCGGCAACTGAGCGATCTGGAAGAAACCCATCCCCGCCTCTACGAAATGCTCTCCAACCTGGAAACCGGTGCCAGGGAACTCTACCAAACACCCAACGACCAGCCGCTGGCCATTCAGGCCACGGCCATACAGATGCGGGGCAGTTGGGTGCGCATCGTGGCGTTGCAAAACATCGGCACCGAGCTGCAACAGAAAGAAGTGGAAGCCTGGCAGAACCTCACGCGGGTACTCCGCCATGAAATCATGAACTCCATGACACCCATTGTGTCGCTGGTAGGTACCATGCGGCTGATTGTGAATGAGGATATTGAAAAAAGCACCGACAACCATGAAGCCGTAGAGGATTTGAAGGAAGCCCTGCAAACGCTGGAAAAACGCAGCCAGGGAATGATGAAGTTTGTGAATGCCTACCGCGACTTTACTACCCTACCAAAACCCAACATGCGGACAATACTGGTTAATGAATTGCTCACCGAGGTACTTCAACTCCTGCAAACTGATCTAACGACCGCTGGTATACTCTGGGAAATGGAGGTAACCCCACTCGACCTGACCGTGAGTGCCGATGCGGATCAACTACAACAGGTATTGATCAATCTGGTAAAGAATGCGCTGGAAGCGCTGCACGGACAGGCTCATCCGCTTGTAAATATCAGTGCTTTCACGAGCGATAATCAGAAGGTGACCATCGCTATTCGAGACAATGGCTACGGTATTGAGCCGGAAGCTCTCGAAAAGATTTTTATTCCGTTTTATACAACCAAGAAAACCGGTTCCGGTATCGGGCTGAGTCTATCCCGGCAGATCCTGCAGCAGCACGGCGGACAACTGACCGCACAGTCGGAGGTAGGAAGTGGAACGGTTTTTTCACTGGTACTTTAAAAATACCCATTGTTCCAACCTTTCCCCTCCGGATTGGATCATTTTTAGAAAAACAGCTATCAGTTATGAAAAATATCACTTTTTTACTGGGTGTCGGCTTGCTGCTGTTCTCCTGCAAATCGGACTCCATCAACGCGAAGGACTCCGACAATACCATCCAATACAAAGAAACGGTACCACTTCTTGGATCATCCTCCGCGACTTTGACCTTCGCCGAAGTAGAGGATAGCCGCTGCCCCGAAGGGGTCACTTGCATCAGGGCAGGTAGTGCCATCGTGGATCTTGACCTGAAAAATCTGGACCTGAAAACCGCCTCTTCTTTCAGCGAATCACAACGGGTCACGATGTGCCTGGGAGACTGCATCACGCTTACGCCACGAACCGGATTTAAGGAAGCGGACACCGCCAGAGTCACTCTGGCCGGAACCAGCTATACCCTGATTCTGACGGAGGTACTCCCCTATCCTAACGCTTCCCGGCCGGTGGAGAAAAAGGACTACGCCATAAAATTGAAAATTCAATAGTTATCCTTTTACAAAAAAACCGGCTGCATAAACCCGTGTATCCGCACCTAAAACCTAACAACTATGCCTTCATCTAAGCAGAAGCATTTCGATGCGATTATCATTGGCGTAGGCCAGGCTGGAAAGCCATTGGCACTCGCTCTGGCCGAAAATGGCCAGAAAGTAGCGATTATCGAGCGAAACCTGGTTGGAGGCAGTTGCATAAACTATGGCTGTACCCCCACAAAAACGCTGGTAGCCTCCGCTAAGTCGGTGTACGAAGCCCGGCGCGCCTCCGACTATGGCATCCAAACCGGGAAGGTAAAAGTAGACTTCGCGGCGGTCAAAAAACGGAAGGATAAGGTGGTACAGCAGTTTCGGGAAGGGGTTCAGGAAGGGCTCGAAAAAGCGAAGCACGTAACGCTCATTCGGGGAGAAGCGTCTTTTTCCGGCTCCAAAGAGGTAGTTGTCGCTCTCGATGAGGGAGGAGAACAAACGCTATCGGCCGAGCGCATTTTCATAAATACCGGCACTAGCGCCAGCGCTCCCGACCTGGATGGTTTGGACGAGGTGGATTGGCTCACCTCTACGGATCTGCTTGACCTGGATGAACTACCCGACCATCTACTGATTTTGGGTGGAGGGTACATAGGACTGGAATTTGGCCAAATGTACCGGCGCTTCGGAAGCAAGGTGACCATTATAGAGCATGGTGACCAGCTGCTGAGCCGGGAGGACAAGGACATAGCGGACGAAGTGGCCAGTTTCCTGGAAGAAGAAGGCATCACCATCCACCTGAATAGTGAGGTCAAAAAAGTGAGTGCCTCAGCCAAGGGCCTTACCTTGACGCTTGGCAAGAAAAACAAAAAAGTTACGGGATCACACCTGTTGGTTGCGGTGGGTACAGAACCTAACACCAAAGCACTCAACCTGGGGGCGGCCGGCGTGGATACGGATGAAGAAGGGTTTATTCAGGTAAACGACCGGCTAGAAACCACTCAGCCGGGTATTTTTGCCTTAGGGGATGTGAAGGGCGGCCCCGCTTTTACGCATATTTCCTACGACGATTACCGGATTGTGAAGGAAAATCTGTTGGAAAATGGAAAAGCCAGTACCGCCGACCGCCTGGTACCTTACGCCGTATTTACCGACCCTCAGCTCGGGCGGATTGGCCTCTCGGAAAATCAGGCGAGGGAACAGAAAATCGACATAAAAATAGCCTCCATGGCTATGAGCAGTGTGGCCCGGGCTATCGAAACCAGCCATACTACGGGGCTCATGAAGGTGGTCATTGACGCCAAAACCGATCAGATTTTGGGCGCGGCCATTCTGGGAATGGAAGGCGGCGAAATCATGTCGCTCCTGCAGGTAGCTATGATGGGGAAACTCCCCTACCAACGCATCCGCGACGGGGTATTTGCCCACCCTACCGTGGCCGAGTCGCTCAACAATCTGTTTACGACCGTTGAATAAGGTAGCCCCTAATCCTGCGCCAATTTGCTTTTCCTATACCCATAGGTAAAGTAAATCACCAGACCGATGGCCAGCCAAATCACGAAAATCAGCCAGTTAGACGAGCCTAGTTCCGTCATCAGATACAGGTTCGTGAGAATTCCCATGACGGGCAAAATCGAGAAGTTGTACTTAAAACTCATCACCGAAAGCACGATCCAGACGATCCAGAAAATAATGGTGAGGATTTTGTGCTCTACTACTTCCATGAAGGTCAGGTTGCTCCATTCGGAGAGCTTATCCTGGCCATATACCAGCAGTAATACGATGGCCACAACCAACCCAAGCCCCACCAGGTACTTGCCATTTAGGTAAGGTACCCTGAATTTTGACTGCTTGGAAATACCCGAATAATCCAGATAGAGTACGCCGCCGCACACCAGAATAAACGCGAAGAAGGTACCCACGCTGGTGAGATCCACGAAGAAATCCATTTTGAAAAATAAAGCGGGAATACCCACTACTAGTCCGGTAACGACCGTGGCAAAAGAGGGGGTCTTGTATTTGGGGTGGATTTTGGAAAAACGTTTCCACAGAAGTCCGTCGCGGCTCATCGTCATCCAGATCCGGGGCTGCCCCAGCTGATACACCAGCAGGGCGCTCGTAATGGCAATTACGGAGCTTACCGAAATAATCCCCGCCATAAAATTCATATTGATTCGCTGAAACACAAACGCCAGCGGGTCATTCACATTGAGTTCTTTGTAGTTGACCATACCGGTAAGTACCAGCGTTATGAGCACGTAGAGTACGGTACAAATCAGCAGCGTATAGATCATTGCCTTGGGCATATCGCGCTGCGGGTCTTTGCACTCTTCGGCGGTGGTGGAAATGGAATCGAATCCAATAAAAGCAAAGAAAACGGCCGCTACACCACTCATCACCCCTCCTATCCCGTTGGGCGCAAAGGGCGTCCAGTTTTCGGGCTGCACGTAGAATGCTCCCGCAAAGATCACCAACAGTACCACACCTACTTTCAGCACCACCATGATGTTACTCGCCGTGCGTGATTCGCGGATGCCGATATATACAAGGGCCGTTACCAGCACGGTGATGATGCCGGCGGGCAAGTTGAATATGAGACGTAAACCGCCAATAATAGGGGCGGAGGTGTAAGCCAGGGCGGCTTCGGTTTCGGCGGACGTGAGAGCCCCAGCTCCTACCTCCTGCAGACGGGCGAAACCTTCGGCGGCGGTACTCGGGTTGGTAGAGAGGTATTCGGGAAATATAATTCCAAAACCCGCCAGCATACTCACGAAGTACTCCGACCAGGAAATGGCCACTACCATGTTGGACACGGCGTATTCCAGAATCAGGGCCCAACCGATGATCCAGGCAAACAACTCCCCAAAGGCCACATAAGCGTAGGTGTAGGCACTACCTGACACCGGTACCGTACTGGCAAACTGCGCATAGGAAAGGGCCGTGAACACGCAGGCAATGGCCGTAAACACAAACAGCAGCGATACGGCCGGGCCCCCATTGAAACTAGCCAACCCGATGGTACTGAAAATCCCAGCCCCGATGATGGCCGCAATGCCCAGTGACACCAGGTCGCGTACGCCGAGGGTTTTGATGAGTCCACCGGCCTCTGCATCGTTTCGGTGGGCGTCGGCCATGATTTGAGAAACTGTCTTTTTGCGGAAGAGAGAAGAGTTTTTTGCCATGCAGATCAGGATTTGTCGGATGGGTTTTTAGAAACAACGGGCTAAAATAAGGATTATCCGTCACGATGAAAGCATGACGGAGCGATTTGTGGGGTTAGGCGTAAAAAATTGTGAAAGGGGCGCAGAGAGCGCCCCCTGATGTGTCCCTATGCTCTGAACTTTTAGGTAAGCCGCACTACTTCGCCCGTCCGCACGGACTCGTCACAGGCGAAGGCTACCCGCAGGCTATTGACGGCATCGGCCAAGTGTTCGGTCAGGTCTACATTTTCCCGAATCGCTTTCAAAAAATAGCGTTGTTCCCGGTTGCAAAGTTCCTGGTGGTCGGGCTCATCGGTGAGGTTGATCCACTCGTCTTCGTTTACAAACTGATCGTTCGCGTCAATAGCTGCCCGGTGCACCCGCAGCGACTCCGTCTTGGTGTGGGAGTCCACGTTATCGGACTTGCCTGCTCCGCCCGCTTCTTTGGCCACGATGGACACACACCCCTTGGGCCCGATCACATCTTTGACAAAAAATGCCGTTTCGCTCATCATGGGCCCCCAACCCGCCTCGTACCAACCCACCGAGCCATCCTCAAAGCGAATCTGTAATTGTCCGTAGTTGTAGTTGGAAGCCGGAATATCGTCGGTGAGCCGCGCGCCAATGGCCGTTACCTGCGTTGGCTTAGAGCGGGTCATTTGGCACATGACGTCTATATAATGAACACCGCAATCCACAATCGGGCTGAGGCTTTTCATTAAGTTACGGTGCACCGTCCACATTTGTCCGTGGCTCTGCTGGTTGAGATTCATGCGCATCACCAGCGGCTTTCCCATCTCCTGGGCTATCTCCACAAACTTCTCCCACGAGGGATGGTGCCGCAGGATATACCCCACCACCACTTTCTTTCCGGATTTGTTGGCGGCCTCTACCACCCTGATCGCCCCCTCTACGGTATCGGCAAGTGGTTTTTCAATAAACACATGGCACCCCTGTTCCAGGGCCATGATGGCAAAAGTTTCGTGGGTATCGGGGTAGGTAGAAATACAAACGGCATCGGGTTCCGTAGCGGCGAGGGCCTCAGCATAGTCGGAAAAAAGCGTGTAGCCGCCTCCCAGTTTTTCGTTGAGTACTTCTTTGCTCTTTCCCGTAGATACGATGCCACATATTTCAAAGCCATCGAGTAGTTGGTAGGCCTGCGCGTGGGAAGCGCCCATATTTCCGCAGCCTACCACCAGAACACGGACATTAGAAGGAGAAGAGTTCATCTTTAATTAGGTTTAGTTTTGATTTAAAATACTGATTATGAGTGAATTACTTTTAAAAAATTAATTTATACTTCTAGCTAACGAATTGTCAGATTAGCACTATACGCGCTATTGTTTGACCATTAAACGTTCCCACAAGGGCGCGTGGAACTGGCATGGTTCTTTGGCCTTGGTCGCTAACTTCAACAAATTAACTACAAAATAGTAGCATTATGAATTATATAAAAGTAGGAACTGATAGTTCCGGAAACGATATCAAACTACATTATCAGGATGTAGGAAGCGGCAACCCCGTTGTCCTTATCCACGGTTGGCCGTTGCACGGCTCGATGTGGGACTACCAATTGGCCGAGCTCCCCAAGCACAACATGCGGGTGATAGCGTACGATCGCCGGGGATTTGGCTACTCGTCAAAACCTTGGGATGGGTACAATTATGACACCCTGGCCGACGACCTGAAGGAGCTGCTCGATACCCTGGATCTGCAAGACGTAACCCTGGTGGGTATGTCCATGGGAGGTGGGGAAGTAGCCCGCTACATGAATCGACACAAGGGAGCGCGCGTAGCGAAAGTTGCGTTTATTAGCGCGGTCACTCCCTATATGCTCAAAACCGACGATAATCCGGACGGGGTGGATCAAAGTGTGTTCGACGAAATTATGGAAGGACTGAAAAGCGACCGGGCCGGATTCCTGCAGGATTTCAGCAAACAGTTCTACGGCGTCAGTTTGATAAGCCATCCGGTGAGTCAGGCCCACCTGGACGGAGACTTCAACCGAACCTACATGGCTTCCCACAAAGCTACCCTGGACTGCGCCGAGGCGTTCGCCACCACCGACTTCCGCCAGGATCTACCTACCATCAATGTGCCGACGCTGATCATTCACGGCGGGGCCGATAAGACGGTACCCATTGAGGCATCGGGTGACAAAACAGCGGAGGCCCTACCCCAAGCACAATACATTGTGTACGACGGAGCGCCTCACGGACTCTTCTTTACCGAAAAAGACCGCCTGAATCAGGATTTGATTGCCTTCGTTCAGGATTCTGTACTAGTCTGACGATACTCCGGTCCAGCCGCATTATCTACACTACCAATTATTCAGCCCCACCGACCCGGATCTTTTGAACCGGGTCGGTGGGGCTGAATAGCATAGTCTTTTTAGCCCTTGCGGCTCACGTACGCATTGTCTTTTATATAAAACCGGTACGGAAGGTCAACACCCTGGGTGATCCCAATGCGGGTAGTGGTAACCATCTCAAAATCCGAAAGTGTGGGAGTCGTGATGCCAATGAGCCCATCCGAAAGGGACGTATTATTGTGAGCAGGACGAATCCCCATCGCCTGCACTAGTTTGCCGGGTCCATTGCACAAATCTTTCTCAGTCAAACTTTTCATTTTTTTGGTCTGGGGCAGTAGCGTTTTCGGATTCAACCGTCTTCGCTCCTGCATCAGGTCCACCCCTTCGGTGGGTTGCAGGGCTCTGATCAGCACCGCTTCACCCTGGCCCACGGGCCCACCTACTACATTGACACAATAATACATGCCGTAGATCAGATACACGTAGAGTGTACCTGCCGGGCCAAACATAGCGGCGTTGCGCGGGGTCTGCCGGCGGTACGCGTGGCAGGCGGGGTCTCCCCACAGGTAGGCTTCAGTCTCTACGATCATACCGGCCGTTGTGCCCACCGGGCTAGTGTGCACCAGTTCGCAGCCGAGTAGTAGTTGCGCCAGGGTGAGGGTGTCGTGTTGTTGGTAAAAATCGGCCGACCATTCCGCTTGCATAGCCTAGATCACATTCATGGTTTGTTCTTTGATTTTTTCCAGCTCATCTTTCATCTGTACCACCAGCCGCTGAATGGCCGCGTCGTTGGCCTTGGAACCAATGGTGTTGATCTCACGGCCAATTTCCTGCGAAATAAAGTTGAGCTTTTTGCCATTGCTATCCGGCGAGTGGAGGGCTTCAATGAAGTAGTCAAGGTGGTTAACCAGCCTCATTTTCTCTTCCGAGATATCGTATTTCTCAATATAATAAATCAATTCCTGCTCAAAGCGATTGGGGTCAAAATTATCATCCGAAAGCAATTCCCGTACCTGCTTGCTGAGGCGCTCGCGCACGGCGGGGATGCGCAGCTTATCCTGCTCCTGTACATGCGTGAGCAACGTCCGAATGGCCCCAATGTACTCGGCCAGTTTGTCGGCGGTGAGTTTGCCTTCCTGCTGCCTGAACAGATCGCAGGTATGCAGGGCTTCTACTACCGTCTTTCTGATCAGCTCAGCTTCCTCCTCCCGGCGTTCATCGTTTGTGGTATCGGTATTATACACATTGGGCATCTGTAGGCATAAGCGCAGAAGCTGAGTAGGATCGGCTAGGAAGCCCAACTCTTCGGAGGTTTGGCTCAGGTCGGTAAAGTAGGCCTTCACCAGGGAACGGTTCACGACGGAGCCTCCCGAGCCTTCGCCTTTGGGCTGAGTGGTGAGTACCAGCTCCACCTTACCGCGTTCCAGCACCTGGGTAATAAGGTTTCGGATTTCTATTTCTCGCTCGGAGTACGGGCGGGGAATCCGGCAAAAAATGTCTAGGAATTTAGAATTAAGGGTTTTGATTTCTACTGTTACGGATAAAGCCTCGGATTCGATGGTGGCAATTCCGTAGCCGGTCATGGATTTTAGCATTCCTGGGAAAGTATAAAGGGTAAATAGTTTTGGTGTAACAATCGCTGTTAGGGTATAGCTGCTAGCTTATAGCTATTGGCTGCTAGCTTTTTTTAATTATCTGGTAGACAATTAATTAGAGTTTATTTGTATAACCCTAAAATTAACCTTACTTAATTTTTTTAGTGCTTTGGTAGAATTTTATTTTATTCCAATCCAGTGCAACATCCTCTCTATCATGCATTTACTATAGCTAATGGCGATTGGACTTCTGCGCTTTGCCGGGGGCCTGGCTCTCAGACGCCTGCGGGGTAGATACCAGGGCATTTTTGGCAATATCAGCCATTTCGAGGCGGTAGCGAACCACGTCACAAGCCTGGTAAATTGCTTCCAGCATAGAGCCTGGCTCGGCTATATTTTTACCCGCAATGTCGTAGGCGGTGCCATGGTCGGGCGATGTTCTTACCACGGGCAGGCCCGCTGTAAAATTCACCCCCGAATTAAAGGCAATTGTCTTGAACGGGATCAGGCCTTGGTCATGGTACATGGCCAGGACGGCGTCGTATTGCTGATAAGTGCTAGCCGCAAAAAACCCATCCGCTGGGAAAGGGCCGAATACCAGCTCGCCCCGCTCGCGAAAACGGATCAGCACGGGCTCTATTACTTCTTTCTCTTCGGTACCCAACAGCCCATTTTCACCCGCGTGGGGATTGAGGCCCAGTACAGCCAAGCGGGGCTTCACGATCCCAAAATCACTGCGAAGCGAATGCAGCATCTGCTTGATTTTGAACGATAATTTTTCGGCGGTGATCTGAGACCGCACTTTTTCCAAGGGAATATGACCCGTCAGGACGCCTACTCTGAAATTGCCCGCTACCATAAACATCAGCGCTTCTTTGGTGTCGAATGCCTGCGCCAGGTACTCCGTGTGGCCGGGGAATTTGAACTCCTCGCTCTGCATGGTATCCTTGTTGATGGGCGCCGTCACAAGGGCATCAATCCGACCAGCCTTCAGATCATCCGTGGCTCTTTTCAGCGCCGCAAAGGCACCTTTGCCCGCTTCCGGCGTAATTTTTCCCGGCTCCACTTCCGTATGCTGATCGTTCCAGCAATTAATCACATTCGTAGCTTTCAGATTTGCCTGTTCGGGTTTATGGATCGCCTGCAGGTTCCAGTCTTTCATTTGGAGCAGCTGCCGGTAGCGGTTGAGCACCCGTAACGAACCGTAAATAATGGGGGTACATTGGTGCGCTAATTGATTCCCATCGAGGGCTTTAAGGATTACCTCCGGGCCGATGCCATTGTAATCCCCCATACTGATTCCAAGAATAGGTTTAGGGTTTTGTTGTTCACTCATGGATGTAAAATTTGAATATAGAAGAGTGGAAGCACGGCTTGTGGTACATTGCTTCCCCTGTATGTATGCTTTTAGGTAAAAACTAGCGACTTTTGTGCTGAATCAACGGGCAAGTTACGAAAAATCCCCTGCACCTATGAAAATACTGATTGCGGATCAAATGCACCCCTCCCTTTTTGCCATGCTCGAATCCAATAGCTGGCAATACGACTACCGCCCCGACTTCCGTCGTAATGACATCATATCCTGTTTGTCGGAGTATGACGGGTTGATCATTCGTAGTAAAACACGCATTGATGAGGAATTGTTGACTCAGGCTACCCGGCTACAGTTCATTGCCCGGGCGGGCGCAGGTCTGGATCTGATTGATTGCACCGCCACCGAGCGGATGGGGATTGAGCTCTTTCACGCCGGCGCCGGCAACCGCGACGCCGTTGCCGAGCACACAGTGGGTATGTTGCTGATGCTATTCAATAACCTCAACAAAGCGGACCGGGAAGTAAGGCAGGCCATCTGGGACCGAGAAGGAAACCGGGGCGTGGAGCTTATGGGCAAGACCGTCGGCCTTATCGGGTATGGGAATAACGGCAGCGCTACCGCGCAGCGGCTTTCGGGCTTCGGTTGCCGGGTACTGGCCTATGACAAATACCGCGATACCTACGGCGATTCCTACGCCCACGAAGCGAGCCTGGAACAGATTCAGCAGGAAGCCGACGTACTGAGCCTGCACATCCCCCTTACGGATATCACCCAGGGCATGGTCAACGAAGTCTTTATTGCTGCCTTCAAAAAGCCCTTCTACCTCCTGAATGTATCGAGAGGAGAAATTATTAATTCCAGGGCGATCGTTCAGGCGATGAAGCAGGGGAAGATACTCGGGGCCTGCCTGGATGTACTCGAAAACGAAAAACTCAGCCAGCTCACCAACCCCCAACAGGAGTGCTTCGACTACCTCCGCACCTCCTCAAAAGTGGTGCTGACGCCCCACATCGCCGGCTGGACGCACGAAAGTTACATTCGGATCAATGAGGTGCTGGTGAGACAGTTGGCTGAATGGCTAAAAGAAAGAGAAAAGTAACCTGCCTTTTAATTCTTATGACTATTTTCTTCTGATAACCTATTTCTTGCCCACCCGACAGGTATAAGGGAGCTACTAAAAGTGGCTTGATGAACAACGTATCATTTTCAACCATCTTTATGTAAATTTGAGGGAGCTTTTTATCCCTTAGCCACTATACGAATGGAGATCCAAAAATCAGAAGCCGATAAACCCGAAAAAGCACCCAAAGTTAAAAAGCCGAAGGCCAGCCGTACCATTGACACGATGTTTCGCACCACCATGTCGAACCACGTACACCTGACCGTACTGGCCGATCGTAAGGCCGCTTTGATGATTTCGATGAACTCCATCATCATCTCCATCATGGTGTCCTTTCTGGTGAGTAAGTTTGAGGCCTACCCCAGCCTCCTCCTCCCTACCGGGCTCATGGCCGTCGTGAGTTTGCTCACCATTACGTTTGCGATTTTATCCACCAAGCCTAATACCAATCAGAAAAAAGCGTCGGATTTACCGGCCAATCCTTTGTCGCTCGATCTACTGTTTTTCGGAGATTATCTGGCGCTTACTCCCGATATATACAAAAGGAAGATGAAGGAATTGATCACCAACAACGATCAGCTCCACGATAGCATGATCGACAATATTTATATTCAAGGCCGGGTGATTAGCCGCAAATTCAGGCTGTTAAAAATTTCCTACAATATCTTCATGTTCGGATTTCCGGTGGTGGTACTCTGGTACCTGGCCGCGATTTATTTTTCCTAGTTGTTGAGGCCTTTGATCACTACGTCTTTTCCTTTGCTGGAATTGCTCATGAAAATAGATTTGGCCGTACCGGGGCTGTTAATGTGCCGGTAAAATTCATCAAAGTATTTCAGGGTACGCTTCACGTAGTCAGGCCTAAGGTGTGGACTTTCTTCGTAGAGGGCGTAGATCTGCGGTTTCACACGATTAAAGTTTTCGAATACCTTCTGAAAAATAGCCTCTGGATAGCCCAGCCCCCGGTACAGCCGCTCGCGAGTGGAGCGAAGGTCGAGCTCCGGTGCGGGCGCCGCGTAGCTGGCTTCCACAATGCCCGCATGGTCGAAGTCGTAAGCTACCGGCATGGGCAGGCCGGTGGGCTGTTCGAGTAGCTTGATGTTGTGCTGGTAAGGCACCGACCAGTCGGTATTGCCGATCATGTACTCTAGCACGGCCACGGTGGCCATGCCTTCCTGATCGGTGATGGCCATGCTGGTTTTGGCTTCCTTGGACCGTAGCGCCGTGCGGTGGCGATCGGCCAGCGCCTCCTCATCTTCGATAATAAACCCCGGGCTGGTTTCGGTCTTGCGTTTTCCGGACGCATCTTCGTAGGTAATTTCAGCCAAACGAGCCCGGAAGCTGTAATCCGTCAGGAGGTTGTATACTTTGTACACCATGTATTCCTGTGGCACGTACTCTTCATAGCGGCAGCGCGTCACGAGCTTCAATTTATCCTGGTTTTTGAATACCGTTTTATCTGTTTTCTTTTCGGGAAAATTCAACAACAAGGGCGGCAAATTACAGTTGGAGGAATTGCGACGAAAATTGCCCCGTACCCGCATCTTGACGGGCAACTGCACAGAATCGCCATTCTTATCCACGTAAGTTAGTTGGGCTTCGTGGTACGAAGGGGTATCTCCCCGATCTTTCTGAATGGCTTTGAAATCGGCCACTACTTTGATGTGCAAAACATCATCGGCAGCAAACAAGGGCTGGGTTTTGATCTTGGCGGAATCTTTTTTGGTTTCCAGAGTTTGGGCAAAACCCGATGCGCCAGCACCTGTCAAAAATAGAAACCAAATGAGAGGGGATATACGTGTTTTCATATCAAATAAGGGCTTAGTTGCGGATTTTTATCTTGTCAAAGTTAAACTATTCCTAGCTAAAATCAAGTTTTCAGCTACTCTCTATTGGATACAAATCAGCAAAATCAACGCAGATACCCGCTAAAAATAAACACGCTACTTCCCTCCTAACCAGTCGCGTTGGCGCTGAAGAACTTTTTCCGAACTACCTGCTTTCAGGCTGGTAGCGTAAGCCGGATCGGCCTGAAACGTGAGGCTGGTTTTTTGGGTTTTTCCGAAGCGCTCATACACTACCTCCACGGTTTCACCTACCTTAAATTCGCTCAGCAATTTATTCGCATCGCTGGCAACTGGTTTGTAGCCCATGGAGACGATCCGGTCGCCCTTCGCCAAGCCGGCCAGGTAGGCAGCACTGCCTTGGGTGGGATTGGAGGCTACTACGGCTGCACCGTCGCGAAAGGCCAGGTAGGCCCCCACGCTAGCCGAGGCAGGGTTAGCTTTCTGGAAATTCACCCCAACGTCAGCCAGCAGTTTCTGGTAATCGGGCATTTTTGAACTGAAAATATACTGGCTAAAGAACTCTTTCCCGAACGCCTCCCCCGCGTAACTTTCCAGCGCTAGTTGTAAGTCGCGCACGGTGTAAGGTACTTCGGCTTTGCCGTAGGCAAGCCATACCTTCTGCATAAAGCCATCCAGCGACAGGCCCTTATCCAGCGCGCGAAGGGACACATCCAGCGCCAGGCCCAGCACACTGCCGTAGGTATAGTAGGAGATAAAGGTATTCTCGCGGTTGACGGGGTCGAGGGAGGTGGCGGCGTCCACAAAAGGCGCCTGGTAGCTCATCTCTATGGGCGTAAAGTACTTGTGAGCAGGCGAATTCCAGACGTAGTTGAGACTTCCCGCCAGCTCTTCCACGTAGTCCTGGGTAGAAATCACCCCCGCCCGGCAGAGCGTGAGCCCGGTGTAGTACTGCGTGAATCCTTCCGCAAACCACAGCTCGCCCGACATATTGGCCTCGGTATAGTCGAAGGGTTGCAGGGATTTGGGCCGGATGCGCTCCACATTCCAGCAGTGAAAAAACTCGTGGGCTACCGTGCTGGCGTTGCCCTTCATGCCGCCCGCGCTCAGGGACCGCGTGCTGGTGAGAACCGTGGAGTTGCGGTGCTCCATACCATCACCGGAAACGTGGCCCAGGTAGCAGGCCAGGAAGGTATACTGGCCAAAATCGTAATCAGGCAACTCGCCGTAGACGGCCTTTTCCTGTTTCACAATCTTCTTAACACTTTCCATGTAGGCATCCAGCTCCGCCTCCGTGCCCCCGTGGTGCAGTACAAACCGGATTGTGTAAGATTTGCCGTTGGAGGTTTCGGTAAACTCCCGCAGCTGGTAGTTGCTGATCTCCGTAGGGCTGTCCATAAAGTAGTCCAGGTCGGGTGCCAGATAGGTGTTGTTGCCCAGGTTTTTGAGTTGCGTGGCTACTTTCCAGTTCAGATCATCACGCACCTTGAACTGTACCCGGATGGGCCGGTGCGGATACTGGGGCGCGTACATAAACGTAGCCGGAATGTTGAGATGCGCGTGGGTTTCGTCTACCTGAGAATAGGTGCCATCGCCGCGGTCGGCAAAAAGCGTATAGGATACTTTGACCGTACCCCGGTGACTGCTCACATTCCACTGGTAGGGATTAGGGCGGGTGACGGGCAGGACGTTGCCGTTTTCGTCGGTAGCTTTTACGTTGTACACGTTTTTGGCAAATTCGTGAATGGCATAGCGACCCGGTGACGTGCGGCTCATGCGGAGTTCGAGTACTTTGTCTTCCAGCCCCTTGAAAGTGGCCGATACCTCCGCTTCGTGGTGTACGGCATTAGGAAAGGCAATCTGGTACTCATGGTGGGTTTGGGCAAAGGCAGAAGACGCCAGGCACAGCAGAAGAAAGAGGTATTTCATGAAGTTTGTTTTTAGGATAAATCAAAAGGGGAATTCCAGGTAGCTTCTCGCCAGCTGTTTGGTTTTTAGTAGGGTCACTATTTGAATTTTTTCACAAAAAAATCCGCCACCGCCTGATACACCCGTACCGAATTGGCCCATTTCATCCAATGGTGGGTATCGTCCACGATCATCAGGGTTTCGTAGGGGACTCCCTGCTGTTCGAGGCGATTGATCAGGTCGGTACTTTGGTTGAACCGCACGTTTCGGTCATCATCGCCATGAATGATCAGTACGGGGGACTGCCAGGTACTGACCGACGATACCGGGGAAGACTGCCAGGCCGTCCGGATGGCTTTTGCATAATCGGGGGCCTGTTCAGTCTTGTTGGCATACAGAGTCGAGATAGACCGGGCGGCTCCCAAATCGTGTACCCCGTGGATGTCTACCCCGGCCGCAAATAGTTTGGAATCCCTGGCCAAAGCCATGGCGGTGAGGTACCCTCCGTAGGAACCCCCATACACGCCAATTTTGGAGGCATCCACGAAGTTTTGTTTTTGCAGCCACTCCCCGGCTGCCTTGATGTCCAGATACTCCGAAGCCCCCTGAATGCCACTTTTGGGCGCATTGTGGAAGTCATAGCCGTAACCAATTCCCAGTCGGTAGTTCACCGCCAGTACCACAAAGCCCAGGCTCGCCAGGTACTGATTGGAAGCATAGGCACTGGAATAGTAGTCGGAGTAGTTCCAGCCCAGCAGCATTTGGCGGGGAGGGCCGCCGTGTACATAGATGATCGCGGGCTTTCTGGTCAGCCCCGCCCGGCGGCGTAAACAAATCAGCATGAATAACCACGCCATCGGCCGCTTTGAACGCAACGGCGGTGGGCGTTACAAGCTTGTTGGCAGGAAAATCAGCGGAAAGCAGCTCTGCTCCCAGTATCTTCATAGTTTCTTTGTCGTCCCCGCTCAGGCTCAGCAGCGCGGGCATGGGTGGCCGTTGGGCGGTTGCACTGATGAGGGCGGCTTTTTTGCCGTCATCTGTGAGTACCGGCATCCATTCCAGGCCGGCGCCGGGGGTAAGCACCCGCATATCCGCCTTGTCCACGCTGACCATAGCCGCGTGCCTTCTTTCCAGATCGAGCGGATCGGGGCCCGTATTGGCACTAAAAGTCAGGTGCTTTTTATCCGGACTCAACGCGATGTGCTCGCACATAAAATTGCCGGGCGTAAGCAAGAGTGCTGGTCCGCCCGCGGCATCCAGCGAATACAGGTGCGGCCAGCCATCCTGGTAGGACAAAAAGACGATTCTGTTTCCGGCGGCCCAGTGCAGGTTTGTCCCCCCGTGGGTGTTGGGCACCGAGCCTTTCAGCGTACGGGGCGCTTCCCACAGGCGGGTGGCAGTGCCGGTAGCTACATCGGCCGTGTAGAGGCTCCACGGGCGGTGCCTGCGGGCCAGCAGGGAGTCGGGCGCGCCACCAGTACCAGGCATCCGGACAAAAACAATCTTTTTGCCATCCGGCGACCAGCGCGGCGAAGAGTCGTGGGAAAAAGAAGGTGCGATCCACTGGATGGGTGTGGAAGCATCGGTGAAGATACCTATGAGGGAGTGGTCGCCCCGGTCAGAAACAAAGAGAAGGGAGGTACCATCGGGGCTCCATTCCAGGGATTCGACCGTCCCCCGCATCTTGAACACATTTTTCGCCGCCTGAACACTATCCACGGGAGCCGTCCAAACCTGTCCACCTTTGATAAAGGCAATCCGTTTGCTGTCTGGTGAAATAATCGGGTAATCTCCCTCTGAAAACACTTTTTCGGGACCGCCCTCAAAAGGCACGCAGACTATTTTTACCCCCTGCGGAAAGGGATCGGCCGCGGGGTTGACGGGCACTTGATCGTCCCAGTTGCTTCCGTGGTCACCACCCTGCACAAAAACCACCCACTTGCCATCCTTTGAGATAGATAGACTGCTAATCTCCTGCCCTTCGTCGCGGGTATACCCGGTGAGCTTTCTGGGAGTATAGGCTGGCCCTTCGGCCACGTACACATTGCGTACTCCCTGCTCGTCAAGCGCCCAGGCAATTTTTGATCCTGTGGCGGAGGCGCACAACTCGGTCGGAAAAGGGTATTTTTTGAAGGATTCGAGGGAGGTATTCTGGGCAACAACCTGCAAAGAAACCATCAGCAAGAGGAAAAGTATTTTCATAAAGGGCACTGTCTTTTGGAGAAGTAGGAAACAATCTGAAAATATAGGAATAAGGTATTTAAAACCCGCTGGTGTCAAGTAGTATTTTGAGATAAAGCCCTTCCAATGGTACCAAATTCAGTCAGACTATGCATTGTATTCCCCAAAGTGACCGCCACTCTCTTTTCAGGCTCGTAGCCCTATTGGTCTTACTTGTCACTTTACACCTACCTACCGGAGCGTTGGCACAAAAGGTACTTACAGCCGAGGTACCTTCTGGTTCTACCCAAAGTGCTTTTTTGCAGATGCTGGATCGTCCACGGGTACCGCTGGCACCGGAGGTGAAGGTACTTCCCGAGCTGGACGGCTTCCTTTACGAACATTTCACCTACGCCTCCGAGCAGGGGCAACGAGTGCCGGGGATTCTGCTCAAAAAAGCAGCCAGCGGGCGTCGGCCCGTGGTGGTAGTGCTATCGGGTACGGGTGGAACCAAAGAAGGGCAATTGCCGGTATTGAAAACCCTGGCCGGACTTGGGTTCGTGGCCATCTCCATCGACGGACGCTACCACGGCGAGCGTCAAACCAGCACCGGGGCTACCCAATACGTGGCCGCTATGCTGGAAACCTACCGAACCGGCAAAGGACGTCCCTTCTTGTACGACACCGTATGGGACCTGATGCGGCTGGTAGACTACCTCCAAACACGGCCCGACGTGGACGCTACCCGTCTGGGCATGACGGGCTTTTCCAAAGGCGGCATGGAAACCTACCTGGCCGCCGCGGTGGACCCCCGGATTGCCGTGGCCGTGCCCATGATTGGGGTGCAGAGTTTCGGCTGGGCCCTGGAACACGAGATGTGGATGTCGCGGGTAGGTACCTTTCAGGCAGCCGTGGACGAAGCGGCCAAAGAGGTGGGCGCAGGCAAGGCGGACGCCGCCTTTATCCGGTCCTTCTACGACCGGGTGGTACCCGGCATCTACACCCGGTTTGATGGGCCCGTGATGGTACCGCTCATCGCTCCCCGACCCCTGCTGGTAATCAATGGCGATTCCGATGCCCGCACGCCCCTCCCCGGCCTGTTGGATTGTATTACGCCTACGGAGCAGGCGTACAAAAGCGCCGGAGCCGCCGATAGATTCAAGGTCTACCTCCAAAAAGACACCGGCCATCTGGTGAAGCCCGAAGCCCTGCAAGCCGCCGTAGACTGGTTTGTGAAATGGCTGAAACCCTGAACTTATCCGAAGTATAGGTTTCTTGATTCATGAAAAAATAAAAAAGGCCTCTCCTTTCGGAAAGACCTTGTAGGGATTACTGGTACCCTATCAGCTTGCCGGTACAAAATTAGCCCGTGGCCCACCGGGGGCAAATAGGGCTCGTGAACGAGCCTTTTGTCCGGTAGTGAACATGTACATGCAGCTATCGTCGGTATAATCCATGTAATTCATGGTCATGTTATTATTCCCACACCGAACGGTCGGATAAGCCGGACAACCGAAATTAGGGCCATTGGATCCAGGGGTATCCGCTACACGATCATCCACACGGCAGCCACCATCGCCCCATATGTGGCGCAGGTTGAGCCAGTGTCCAACCTCGTGCGTAGCAGTGCGTCCCAGATCGTAGGGAGCCGCAAAGTAACCACTTGCCAAGGCGCTGCTACCGAAAAATTCGGGACCAACAACTATTCCATCGGTTTTGGCCGGGCCACCCGGAAACTGTGCATAGCCCAGGATTCCATCCCCGATATTACACACCCAGATATTCAGGTAGCCGGGTACGGCGCTGGAACCCCCTCTCTTGGAGAATTTTACATCATCCTTTGTACCCCACGATTCCCTGGTAGAGGATTTCCGAATAAGGTTATCGTTATTCCACGTAAAGTGAATATTAAAATCATCGATCAATCCTTTAAACTCGTCCGGAGCATTATGCCTATCCTGATTCCGCGCTCTAAAATCTTTATTTAAGACAGTAATCTGCGACCGAATTTGGGCATTACTAATGTTCTGATCGCTTGTGTTATATACTACGTGTACGTATACCGGGATCTTAATAGTAAACGAGGGGTCAGTGGTTCCACCATCGTCAGTGCTGCCCGGCTTACCTAGCTTCTGAAGATCCATTATACGCTGGGTTTGGGATTCGATGGCATCCATAGCCTGGGCCAAGCCAGGATCCTCGGCTAGTTTTGCTTCCAACACCTTCATCGTGGCACAACGATCTTCTGCTCCACCCTCTCCTAATCGGGCGGAAGTGGGGCTTTTAAGTGGCATGGTATCTTCACTGAACTGATTTTCTGAGCACGCTAACACAATGGTCAGCGAGGCTGCTACAAAAAGCACTCTGTAGAACATTTTCATAATGGATTGGATTAAAGTAGATTGGGGAAAATTGGGTAGAAAAGTATTGAAAAATTTATACTTTTCATAATTATTCTAATCAAATCATTTTTGAAACAAAAAAGGTGTGAAAAGAAGGCTAGTTAGTCGGTAGTCCCACTATGAACTCGGTCCCCTGCCCCAAGCACGACTCCACCCGCAGCGCCCCTCCGTGACCCTTAGTGACGATGTCGTAGCTCAGGCTACAGCCCTAGCCCCGTGCCCTCGCCCGTGGGTTTGGTGGTGAAGAAGGGCTGGAAGATCTTCGCTTTTACCTCCGTCGGGCATACCCGTACCGTTGTCGCGAACTCTAATCTCCACCTTGTCGTCTAGCCGGTGAGTACTCACCCATACGGTGGGCGCATACGTCTGGTCAGCTAGCAGCACCGCCTGCTGCCGCACGGCGTAGAAGGCGTTGTTGAACAGGTTCAAGAGCACCCGCCCTAGTTCCGAGGGAGCTACGAGTACTCTGCCCAGGTTGGGGTCGAAGTCGGTGATGAGCTCGCACTGGAAGTCGCTGTCTTTCGTTCGTAGACCATGGTAGGCCACCCGCAGGTACTCGTCGGCCAGGGCGTTGAGGTCGGTGGGTGCCTTCTCGCCCGGTGTGGCGCGGGCGTGCTCAAGCATGCCACGCACGATGGCGTCGGCCCGGCGGCCGTGGTGGTGGATCTTGCGCTCGTTGTCGCGCAGGTCGGCCAGCAGGGCCTTTACTTCCTCCTTGATTTCCTTTTTCCACTTCCGCTTCCAGCTCTTCGATCAGCTCGACGTTCACCTCCGAGTAGTTGTTGACGAAGTTCAGTGGGTTCTGGATTTCGTGGGCGATGCCCGCCGTCAGCTCGCCCAGGCTGGCTAGCTTTTCCTTCTGGATGAGCTGGGATTGGGTGGATTTTAACTCTGATAAGGTACCCTCTACTGTTCTTTTTTGCTGTGACAAAAGCAGATTTGCTTTTTGTTGTTTTTGATTGTAGCAGTACAGAATAAAGGCTATGAGTATCACTACCATCAAGCTGGCCAAGAGGGAGAAAAACTGCACCCGGTTTTGGTAGCTCCTCTGAACCTCCTCCTGCTCCTGCTGGCGCCGCTGCTCCTCTAACACCAGCCGCTGCAACTGCTGTACTTTTTCCGGACCATAGGTGGCGGAAACCGCCTTCGTGGTCATTTCCTGAAAGTAGTAGGCACTGTCCAGAATACTGCGGGCCTTGTAGAGTTCGGCCAGTAATTCACTTACATAGCTTACATTTACCCTTTTCAATTGCAAGCTGGTGCCCAGGGACATGCGGGCGTAGTGCAGACTGGAATCGGCTTGCCCGAGCCGCTGGAAAGCTTCGGCCATATTGATTAAAATGTTAATGCGACTCAATAAGTTATTATCCACACGACTCATTATCAGAGCATCACGATAGAAAGAGAGGGCCTTGGCCGTATTTCCCCTCGCAAATTGAATCCGTCCAAACTTCCATATTAGTGACGTCGTAATACCGGACTTGATGTGAGTTTCGGGCAAGGTCCTGAACATCTCGAAGGATTGCTCATTCACTAGTTGGGCTGAGTCCAAAAGATTCAAACTGATGTAGATATCAGACATGTTCGAAAGCTCCCAGGCCACCCCTTCCCGGTCCCCCATGGATTCGTATACCTTCCGGGCCTGCCGGTAGTAGTCAAGCGCCTGCCGTCTGTCTGTCAAATTATTATAGACCAGTCCCACGGAATTGAGCGCCAGTGCTTCCCCTTTTCGGTCCCCCACTGACCGGGCTATGCGCAGGGCCCGCAGGGCACTTTCCATGGCTTGCGGGAGCTCGCCCCGGGCCCTGAAAGAGATACCCAAAGACCACAGGGCCCGGCCCTCTCCCTTCGAATACCCCAGGGTGCGAGCCAGCCGCAGGGCCTGCCGGGCCAGCACCTCGCTGGTGTCGGTCGAGGATCTGGAATTCAAAAAGGCCAGTTCGGCCAGCAGCAGCACCCGACTGGTGTCCTGCCGGGTGTGAGTAAGCTCGTTTCTGAGGCTGTCCGTATACTTGTTTTGTCCAAAGGCGTGGCAGATTAGGACGGCGGCCGTAAACACGATCAGCAGGAGTCGTTTCATGGCTCAAATAGTAGGTAAGGTGATAAAAAACTCCGTCCCCTTCCCCACGCACGACTCCACCCGCAACGCCCCGCCATGGCCCTTGGTCACAATGTCGTAGCTGAGCGACAGCCCCAGCCCCGTGCCCTCGCCCGTGGGCTTGGTGGTGAAGAAGGGCTGGAAGATCTTCTCCGCCACCTCCGGCGGCATGCCCGTGCCGTTGTCGCGCACCTCGATTTCGACCTTGTCCGTCCAGCCGGTGGGTACTCACCCAGACCGTGGGCGTGTAGGTCTGGTCGGCGACGAGCATCGCCCGTTGCCGTACGGCGTAGAAGGCGTTGTTGAACAGGTTCAAGAGCACCCGCCCCAGCTCCTGGGGCGCCACCTCCACCTTGCCCAGGTTGGGGTCAAAGTCGGTGATGAGCTCGCACTCGAAGGTCACTGTCCTTGGCGCGTAGGCGCTTTGGTAGGCCAGCCGCAGGTACTCGTCGGCCAGGGCGTTCAGGTCGGTGGGCTGCCTTGCTCGCCCGGCGTGGCGCGGGCGTGCTCGAGCATGCCCCGCACGATGGCGTCGGCCCGGCGGCCGTGGTGGTGGATTTTGCGCTCGTTGTCGCGCAGGTCGGCCAGGATGGCCTTTACTTCTTCCTTGTTGTCTTTTTCGACTTCTTCTTGCAGCTCTTCGATCAGCTCCACGTTCACTTCCGAGTAGTTGTTGACGAAGTTCAGCGGGTTCTGGATCTCGTGGGCGATGCCCGCCGTCAGCTCGCCCAGGCTGGCCAGCTTTTCCTTCTGGATGAGCTGGGTTTGGGTGGATTGCAGGATGTCCAAGGTCTGTTCAAGATTATCTCGTTGGGCTTCGATTTCTTCTTTTTGTGAAATAACCTCCGCATTAAGTTTTTGTAGTAGTGCATTGGCATTTTGTTTTTGGCGGTTGTTTTGGTAAAGAATCCCCGCAATGATGAACAACCCTGCTAACAAGGCCGTTAAGCCAAATACTTTGATACGGCTTTTCTCATCCTCTAATGTCTGAATGCGCTGTTGCTCCTCAATAACAGTTGTCTGGATTTCATTGAACTTTTCTATACCAAATATCGAATCCCTAATGGCCAGCATCAGCGTCTGGTACTTATTAGCGCTGTCAATGACATGTAGGCGTTTGTATGATTCCGCTAGCACCAACCCGTTGTAGTAGATCCCCCGGTGAAGGGTCATAGTCTGAGCGGCTTGTAACCCTATCTTAGCCACGTAAATAGCGGAATCAAGGTGAGAAGTATGAGTCAGATAGAAATCACTAAGCCGGCGACAGGAAAAACTCAGTATCCGCAAATCATCCGATTGATGGGCCAGTTGAAAACTCTTTCGAAGATACTGTAAGGCAAGGGCGGGGTCTCGCTCAATTTCGGCCCCACCTCTATAAAACAGATAAGTAGGAGATTGAGATAAACCAGGATTTTCTTTAACGGCTCGGGACAGGTAAAAACGGGCCGAGTCTGATTGATTAGAAAAGAGGAAAGCCCCACCAGTTTCCCGGTCACATGAAGCAATTAATTCTTTTCTTGGCTTATGTTGCAGTTCCATTTTACGAGCAAGCTTTAAATGGTAAACGGCTTGTTTGGCATTTCTTAAATAAGAATACAGCATGCCTATCATGTAGTTGCAGTCAACTTCACGCTCTTTCATATTTGAATCAGAGCCTTGGTTTTGCTTAAGTATTTCATAAAACATCGCCATGCTTCTGGGAATATTGCGCTCGGATAGGCTGCTGGCCACCCTGAATTTTCCCCACTGAATACCTTCATTGAAGTTAACAGCCTTAGCCAAGTCAAGGGTTTTATGGGAATAACTAATCGATGAGTCTAGTTGGCAGACCGCGTATAATTGGGATAAGAAATAGAGCGTCCAAACGCGGGTGGTATCGGCCTGGGGCTTTAACAGCTCCTTTTTTAGGCTATCGATTCTAAATTGGATTTGCTGGGCTAATCCAAAGTAAGGCAGTGTGATTAGCACGAGTAAAAAGAGAGCTTTTTTCACAGGAGTCATGATTAAGGTTTTGTGGGTAGTGTCACCAAAAACTCCGTCCCCTCCCCCGCGCACGACTCCACCCGCAACGACCCCGCCGTGGCCTTTCGTCACGATATCATAGCTCAGCGACAGTCCCAGCCCCGTACCCTCGCCCGTGGGTTTGGTGGTGAAGAAGGGCTGGAAAATCTTCTCTGCCACCTCCGGCGGCATGCCCGTGCCGTTGTCGCGCACCTCTATTTCTACCTTGCCGTCCGTCCGCTGGGTACTCACCCAGACGGTAGGCGTATATGCCTGGTCGGCCAGCACTGCCCGCTGCCGCACGGCGTAGAAGGCGTTGTTGAACAGGTTCAAGCAGCACCCGCCCCAGCTCGAGGGGGCTACCTCCACCTTACCCAAGTTCGGATCAAAATCCGTGACGAGCTCGCAGTTGAAGGCACTGTCCTTAGCTCGTAGACCATGGTAGGCCAGGCGCAGGTACTCGTCGGCCAGGGCGTTGAGGTCGGTGGGCTGCCTTCTCGCCGGGCCTGGCGCGGGCGTGCTCGAGCATGCCCCGCACGATGGCGTCGGCCCGGCGGCCGTGGTGGTGGATCTTTTGCAGGTTGTCGCGCAGGTCTGTCAGTGATGGCTTTCGCCTCGGCAACATTTCCGGTTTCCAGCTCGGCTTCCAGCTCGTCCACTTGTTCGGTGCTTACCTCCGAGAAGTTGTTGACGAAGTTCAAAGGGTTCTGGATCTCGTGGGCAATGCCTGCCGTGAGCTCGCCCAGGCTGGCTAGTTTTTCCTTTTGGATGAGCTGGGATTGGGTGGATTGGAGGGTATGGAGGGAGGTTTCCAATTCCGAAGACTTCCTCTGCAGCTGATTGGTGCGCAGGGATACTTTTTCTTCCAGAATCCGGTTTTCCCGCCTCAGGCTACGCGAACGGTAGGCAATGAAACTCCAAATGGACCCTGCAACCAGTATAGCGTACAGGCTGTATGCCCACCAGGTTTGCCACCAGGGTGGATGAATCCGAACCTGAATCGTGGTATCTTTCTCACTTACAACCCCGTCGGCATTGGCGGCTTTGACCCGGAAGGTGTAAGTGCCCGGCCGCAGAGCCGTGTAGCGGGCCTGGCGGGCAGGGCTGGCCGGGATCCATTGCCTGTCGTACCCATCCAACCGGTAGGTATAGGTGATCTCATCAGCACGGGTGAAGTGCGGGGCAACGAACGAAAGCGTTATCTCGTTCTGGTCGTGGTTCAACTCAATTTTCTGTGCAATGGATACATCGGTAGATAAAGGAAGGCCGGGGCCGATCTCTGCCCTCTGACTGAAAATGGACAAACCCGTGAGGACCACCCTGGGGGGGTAGGTGTCTTCGAGAATATCCTTCGGATCAAGGGTGGTAATGCCGTGAACTCCCGTAAAGAAAAGGTGCCCGTCTGCTGACAGGCTGGATTTCCTCCTAAAAATAACCCCTTCCAGGCCGTCTTTTAGGGAGAAGTTATGGAAGCGCCCCGTTGCGGGATTGAAGCGGGACAAGCCGTTAAAAGTACTGAGCCACAGCTGCCCCTGAACATCGGAGACAATACCGACCACGCTGTTACTGGGCAGACCGTCGGCGGTGGAATAGCGCTTGCCAACCCCCCTTACCGGGTCAATTAGGAAAAGACCCTGGAGATAGTCACCCGCCCACAGGCGGTGTTGCCTGTCCTCATAAATCACCGGAACAGAGATAAAGCCATTCAACAGGTCATAGAGGTGGGTGAACTTTCCTGTTCCGGGGTCTAACCGGTTGAGTCCATCGGCACTTGTACCGACCCATAGCCGCCCCTGGGAGTCCTCCGTTAATCCGGTTATGGCTGAGGAGGTCAGGCCGTTGTAGACCCATTCCTTAGCCAAGCGGGCCAGGGAATCGCTTTCGGTAGGGGTTGTCGTCAGTACCTGAATACCCCACAGCTCCGGTTCGTCGGGGGCAGGGTACGTCCAGTTGCCATAGTTATCTACCCCATCGCTTGCATAGCGTAATTGGTAGCGACCCGCTGGCAGCGTAAGCGTATCGGCCTGAAAGCGCAGAAAGAATGCCCCTCCCGCATAGCGGCTCTTGGCATAGGTCTGCTGCCAGACCTTCTCCCCCTTTTCGTTTTCAATCCACCCGTAGTCAAAGTTAGTTGACTCAGATAGTGTTCCCATGGAAGAGACAGCGAGCCTTGTAGCCCTGGAAAGGGTAAATAACTGGACGGCCTTCACACCATCTCCCGGTCGCAGTATGGCTGCGATCTGCCTTTCGGGACGGCTCAGCCGCCGGAGGAACGCGTAGAGTGGGGGCGCGTGCATCGTGTCGGCCTTGAAATAGGCTGTGAATTGATTGGTCGCCGGGTCCAGAGAATTAAGCCCCGCGCTTGTCCCGATCCAAAGTTTGCCCGTTCTGGACAGCGCCAGTGAGCGGATGCGCTTATTACTTAACCCCTTGCCCGTTTTCGGGTTGGGAAGGAAACGGGTGAACCGCCCCGTTTTTCGGTTCAGCAGGCATAGGCCGTTGTTTGTCCCTACCCAGAGGTTCTGCTGGGCATCTTCCACAATGGCGGTTACGGCGCCGGGGGCGAGCGTGGCAGGATCGTCGGGATCAGGTGAGTAACGGGTGAATCGCCCCGTTTTCCGATCGTAGCGGCTCGAGCCCTTTTTGGGTGCCGATCCAGAGGATGGAGGGTTCAGAAGGAGCCTCATACGTCACGTTTACAGCCTTCGTGGAAAGACCGCCGGGGAAAGGGGGCTGCTGCGGGATGGCTCCGAATCGAGTGGACCCCCGTTGTTTAAAAATCCCCTGTCCCCAGCTACCTGTCCAGACTGAATTTGTCCGGTCAATGAGAAAAGACACAACATTTAAGCCTTTGGAGAAAACGTCCGGCTGTTCAATATCCGTAGGGTAGCGGACAAACTTCCTGGTTTTGGGATCATAGAAGCAGAGTCCTCTGGCGGAGATGAACCACAGCTCGCCGGTAGCCGATTCGGCCAGCGGATCCATGACTGAAGCAATGGGTGTGGCAGGATCGAGGGGGTCGTGGGCAAAATGGGTGATTTGCCGGGTGCCGGGGTTGATGCGGTCAAGGCCCTGCTGGGTGGACACCCAAATCCCCCCCTGCCTGTCCTCGTACACCAAGCGGACCGAATCGCTGCTCAGGCCGGTGGGGGTGTTTGGGGAATGGCGGTAATGGCGGCGGATGGCGCGGGTGGCGGGATCAAGCTGGTAGAGGCCATGCCCATACGTGGGCAGCCAAAGGAAGCCCTTCCGGTCGGCAAAGGGAACGCCTGCCTGGGCAAACCCGGCCCCACCGGGTGCCGCCTTAGGCGACACAGGGAGGAATCTGTCTTTCGAAGGCTCATATAGATAGAACGATGTCTTGTTTCTTTCAGACATACCCGGCTCTGTACTGATCCATATTCTTCCCGCCTTATCTTCCACGAAACCAAGTTTGGGAAAGGGATCACCCGGGGAATTGGCAAGGGTAAATGGCCGAAAAGCCGCGTTGCTCAGCCCGTGCCGGCTGGCTGATTCCCTGGTGTAGTGGGTCCACCGCCTGGATGCGGGGTGATACCGGCTCAGTAGTAAAGTGTTTGAGATCTGGGTAGCTCCAATGGACCAGATGTTTCCTTTTTGGTCGGCATGAATGAGAAATATGTAATCTTTTTCAACATACCGTTCTTTGCCCGTTGGCGAACAGTCCAGGAATCGGCCGCTAGCTCTCTCATAGACGGCCAGTCCCTGGTCACTGCCAATCCAGATGTCCCCCTTCTGGTCTTCATGCAAGGTATAGATAAAGTGTCCTTTGAAGCTGTGGGGGTCTTTGGGGTCGTACTGGAAGGTGGTCATTTTAAGCCCGTCGTACCGGACAAGTCCGCTCTGTGTACCGATCCAGACATAGCCCAGACGATCCTGCAAAAGCGCAAAGGCAGAGTTTTCGGGCAGCCCGTCGGCCGTGGTGAGCTGATCAAAGTGGGGCCTGGATGGCTGGCTTTCTGCCGTAAAAGGCAGGATCCAGGAAAGCAGCAAAACGTAGAATAAGCGCATAGCAGATTCCGTAATGATTGAATGACAGTTGTATCTTCATTCTGGTTTTATTACACCGGCAGCTCCACCACAAACTCCGTCCCCTCGCCCACGCACGACTCCACCCTCAGCGTCCCGCCGTGGCCCTTGGTCACGATGTCGTAGCTCAGCGACAGGCCCAGCCCCGTGCCCTCCCCCGTGGGCTTGGTCGTGAAGAAGGGCTGGAAGATCTTCTCCACCACCTCTTGGGGCATGCCCGTCCCGTTGTCGCTGACCCGGATCTCGACCCCCTCCGCAGTGCGCTCGGTGCGTACCCGCACCAGTGGGTTGTGATCGGCACCCGCCGACTTCTGGCGCTCGGCCACCGCGTAGAAGGCGTTGTTGAACAGGTTCAGCACCACCCGCCCGATCTCCTGCGGCACCACCTCCACCCGCCCCAGCGTCGGATCGAAATCCGTGACCAGCTCCGCGTTAAAACTTTTGTCCTTGGCCCTGTGACCCTGGTAGGCCAGCCGCAGGTACTCGTCGGCCAGCGCGTTCAGGTCCGTGGGCTCCCTGTGGCCGCTGCTGGTGCGGCTGTGGTCGAGCATGGACCGCACGATGGCCGAGGCCCGCTGGGCGTGGTGGGTGATCTTGTGCAGGTTGTCCTTCACGTCCACCAGCAGCTCCCCTTCCAAAGCCGCGTCGCGGGTGGGCCGCTGGGCTTCTTCTTCCAGCTCCTGGACCAGTTCGGCCGACACCTCGGCGAAGTTGTTGACGAAGTTCAGCGGGTTCTGGATCTCGTGGGCGATGCCCGCCGTGAGCTCCCCCAGGCTGGCTAGCTTTTCTTTTTGGATGAGTTGGGTTTGGGTCGACTGCAGGGTGTCGAGGGTTTGTTCGAGATGATCTCGCTGCGCTTCGATCTCCTCTTTTTGAGCTACTATTTCTGTATTCTGATTTTGAATTTGTCTGGTTCTTAGGGTTACTTTTTCTTCCAGGATCCGGTTTTCACGGCGCAGGCTACGCGAGCGGTAGGCAATGAAGCTCCAAATGGCCCCAACAACCAGTATAGCGTACAGGCTGTATGCCCACCAGGTCTGCCACCAGGGGGGTAGAATCGTAATTAAAAGTTCGGTAGGAAATTCATTCCATACGTTATCTCCATTCGAGGCCTTAACACGTAATACGTAGTTGCCTGGGGGTAAGCTGGTAAACGTTACATTTCGGCGGGTTCCCAAAGGAATCCATTGATTACTGAATCCTGCTAACTGGTAGGCATATTGGTTTTTGGCCGGATTACTGAAACTCATTGCCGTAAACTCAAATGTGAGTTGGGCTTCATCGTGCCTGAGGATTAGCTCTTTTTTTGAAATTACCGTCCGATCTTCTTCATACACTTGTGAGGAGTCACTGGCTCGATAGCGAAGCAGTGCTGAAATAACCACCGGTGGGCGATAAGCATTGTCTTTTATGCTATCGGGATGAAAAATGTTAAAACCATGCATTCCGCCAAATACAAACTCACCGGTTTCCCGAATCACACAGGCCGAAAAATTGAATTCATTGCTCTGTAAACCACTGGATTGATCGAAATTACGGAAGGTTTTGCTACTAGGATCAAACCTGCTGATTCCTTCATCAGTACTCAACCAAAACCGACCGTGCTTATCTTCCAGAATATTATAAATAACTTCATTGGCAAGTCCATCTTTTTTTGTGTAGATAGTAAATTCCTCTTTTATTGGGTCCATTCGATACAATCCGGACACCCCGCCAAACCAGATAAATCCCTTACTGTCTTCATAAAGTCCCCAGAATGACTGTGTGTTTACATGTGCAGACTGCATAGAATTACCGGGTAGAAATCGTTTAAAGGTCTTTGTAGCCGGTTCAAAACGATTGAGTCCGTGGTCTGTTCCTACCCACAATCTGCCTTTACGGTCCAGAAGTAGTCCAAAAGCTCGGTTACTGCTTATTGTAGAAGGATTTGCTGGGTCGTTTCGTATACTTTTCAGCCTTTCCGGTTTTGGTATCAAGATGAAGTAATCCAGAACCATCATCACTTGTTATCCAGATTGAAGATAAGGAATCATTTACAATATTTGTTATCGTTGGTTGTCCATTATCTTGAAGCTTCGTTTCCTAACACCTTTGTAAAACGGTTAGTCCGAATATCATAACGGTTAATACCAATGCGAGTACCAACCCAGAGTGTATTCGTAGAGGGCACATACGCTAATGCCCACACCTGATCGTCCATCAAGCCGTTCTTATTCCGCGGATTACTACGAAAAATTGTATACTTTCCTGTCTTTCGATCATAGCGATTTAGCCCTCCCCCCTTGTGCCAATCCAAAGTATGCCGTCTTTGTCTTGCACTACGGGATACACTCGATTATCGCTTAAACTGTTGGGGTTAGCCGGATTATTAGTATAGGTTTGAAACTGATTTACATGAGGGTCATATTTACTGACGCCCAATGCATTTCCGACCCAAATTACCCCTTCACGATCTTTTAATATACTATACACTTCATTGTATAACAGTGAGTTAGGATCTCCAAGTACATGGGTATAAGTATGAAAAGCCCGAGTCTGAAGATTGAAAACACTCAGGCTTGTAGTTGTTCCTACCCAGATTTTGCCCTCTCTATCCTGCTTTATATCCCTAATACTATTGTTACTGATGCTGTTGTTATCGAATGGATTTCTGGCGTAATGCTCGGCACGATAAGTTTTTGGGTTGATACGATACACACCGTCATTAGAAGTACCAATCCAAAGAAAACCTTCGTCATCCTCAAAAAAAGTGTTAACATAGTTAATCGTTACCTTGCGATTATTAATCTGAATTTCAGGAACAACGACACGACGTTTCTTTTGATCAAACCGACTTAATGTACCAAATTTCCCCGAGGAGGCCCAATACCAACCTTCTGTGTCTTGATAAATTTGCCACACCTGCTTTGGGGCGAGTGTTGAGTCAGGAAATGTCAATGTATACGGTTGTAGTGTTTTGGTGGATGGTTGGTAGTAGAACATCCCCTTATTGGTACAAACCCATATTCGATGTTGGGAATCGCGATAAATACCTTTCCTATATACTACATAATCTGCGGTGGCAGCATTAGCACGTGGTAAAGAAACACGTCTGCTTTTGCCCGTATAAGGATTCATCAAATTCACGCCATTTCTGGTACCTACCCAGATATTTCCTTTTTCATCTTCATTTAATGCATTTATTTGACTGGATGAAAGTGAGGTGGAGTCACCCATATTATTGCGAAATGAAGTAAATCCAAAGCCATCATATCGGCAAACACCACTGTTGGTTCCAATCCAAATAAAGCCTTGACGGTCCTGAAAGAGACAATTTCCATAGCTTTGGGGCAAGCCTTCCTTTACCGTAAAATGGGTAAACCGTAACGGCGGAGACTGAGCCATTAAAAGACTGCCCCACAGTATGCCTAACAAGAGTAAAGTATAGTTCTTTTTCATAAACATTAAAGAGCCAATGAGCGTATTAATTCGGCAATTCGATCTTGAACTCAGTCCCTTCCCCCACGCACGACTCCACCCGCAGCACCCCGCCGTGACCCTTGGTGACGATGTCGTAGCTCAGCTAAGGCCCAGCCCGGTGCCCTCGCCCGTGGGTTTGGTGGTGAAGAAAGGCTGGAAGATCTTGTCTTTACGTCCTCGGCGATGCCCGTGCCGTTGTCGCGCACCCGAATTTCTACCTTGTCGTCTAGCCGGTGGGTGCTCACCCATACCGTGGGCGCATACGTCTGGTCGGCTAGCAGCACCGCCTGCTTCCGAACGGCGTAAAAGGCGTTGTTGAAGAGGTTCGAGAAGCACCCGCCCTAGGTCCGAGGGAGCACCGCGTACTCTGCCCAGGTTGGGGTCAAAATCGGTGATGAGCTCGCGTTGGAAGGTCTCTGTCCTTGGCCCGCAGACCGTGGTAGGCCAGCCGCAGGTACTCGTCGGCCAGGGCGTTGAGGTCGGTGGGTGCCGCTCGCCCGGTGTGGCGCGGGTGTGCTCCAGCATGCCCCGCACGATGGCGTCGGCCCGGCGGCCGTGGTGGTGGATTTTTTGCAGGTTCTCGCGTAGGTCCGAATGATGGCTTTCACCTCAGCCGCATTCCCGGTTTCCAGCTCCTTCCAGCTCGTCCATCAGCTCGGCGCTTACCTCCGAGAAGTTGTTGACGAAGTTGAGGGGGTTCTGGATCTCGTGGGCGATGCCGGCTGTCAGCTCGCCCAGGCTAGGCTAGCTTTTCTTTTTGGATGAGCTGGGATTGGGTGGATTTTAACTCCGCCAGTGACTCGTTGAGTGCCTTGGTTCTTTCTAGTACTTTTTCTTCCAGCTGTTTGTTCTGCCTTTGCAAATTACGGGAGCGGTACTTAGAGAATGCCCATAGTGAGGCAACAAAAAACTAACAGGTACAGCAGATAGGCCCACCAGGTTTGCCACCACGGCGGCAGGATGGTAAAGCGCAGCTCGGCCGCTTCGCCCCATACCTGATTGTATCCTTTGCTCCGAACCTTGAAAGTATACGTCCCGGGATCGAGATTGATGTAGTTTTCGCTGGCCGTACTCTCAGAAATTTTGCTCCATTGCGCGTCCTGCCCTTCCAGTATGTAGCGGTAGACGGTTTTGTCGAAGTCGCCGTATTCCGGTACTGGCAAAATGAAAGGTCAGGTAGTTGTGGTCGTAGGGTAGACGCAGATTGACGGGCATGTTGTAGGCACCCGCCACGCCGTTCCACTGGATTGGATTAGAAAAACCAATGCCTGGGGCATAAACTTCTTTACCTACATACTTACCCTCTTTCCCATCCCATAGGGAGTCTACCTTTTGGAGTTGGTGCCTGTTGGTGGTCTTCATCCACAAAAATTTGAGGCTGACCAATAAGGTCAAGGCCAGTAATAAAGGCACGGCGCGGAAGGGTGTCTTCCCGTTGGTGAGGCATGATCGTAATGTAGGTTCCCAATCCCCACCAATACTCCTTATTCTTCCGATGGATTGAATTGAAAATATGAATGTAGCCCAATATCCCCGGTTTTTACTTTTTGTGATTTCACCTTGCAGCTCGTAAACCCTTCTGTCCTTTTGAGGAAGGGACAAGTGTCGTCAAGCCTTTTGTGGTCATACGCAATACATCTCCTTCTCGACTTTCATATTGATCACGACGTTTCCCCTCAACCCTTCAGCAGTAGAGAAACTGCACGTGGTAGTGGACTTAGCTGGATCAATAATATCCAGTCCTTGGTCCGTACCAATCCAGGTCCGATGAAAAGGATCTGTGATCATGGGAGTTAGGTCATTGATCTAAGACCTAATGTGTCGTTGAGCTGACGGTACGTTTTCGAATTGGAATCCAATACATAATGACCCCAAACTGAAACGCCACCCATAACTGTTTGGCCCGTCTTTGAAAGCTATTACCAATAGTGGGATAATACACCTTTTTTTAGGTGACAAATTGGGTCCATTGCTTACTCTCTTTTCAGTAAGATTCCGCTCATTGAAGACACTAATGCCACCTGTATAATTCTGTGGAGTATCCAACCCAAATATCCTGTTGGTCTTTGAAAAAGGTAAATACATGATAGGGAGATTTCTTATTTGCTAAATTTATATGTCTTAGTACCTTACTCTTAGAGTCAAATATGTAAAAACCGACTGAGTGGACCTATCCAAATTCTCCCAACCCATCTTCCAGAAAAGAATATATCTATAACCTAGCTTTATGAACTTAGCACTTTCCAGGGTTGGATCAATTATAAAGAACCCTTCGTCGTTACCCACCCAAACTTGACCTTTGGAATCTTCCATAAGCCCCCATATGAGTTTGAATCGATCATTAGTGCTTTTCTTATCTTTCAAATAGCGAACTCCCCCCCTCTCCTGTATAATGTTTATTCCGGCTGATGTCACAATCCATATATTCCCATCTCCGCGCCGCAACATACTGGGGACATATCGGCCGCTCAGGCCATCTCTGGCACCAATACGTCTGATCTGGTTTTTGTCTGCGTCAACAACATCCACCTGGTCCCCTAAATTACCAATCCAGATTCGGCCATCTCCATCCTTAAAAATAGAAATTATGTTGTCATTGCTCAGCCCCTGCTCCCGACCCAGCTGCTTCAGGGTATTCTTTTTTCTATCAATAATATTCACCTTTTCCCTGGTTCCGACCCATATTTCGTCTTCTGTATTCTGGAACAGGTACTCCACATTGTTGTTGCTTAGGCCAGCTTTCTGGCTCAGATGCTTGATCTTACCAGCCTTACGTATCAATGATGTCCGCGCCGCTGCCTGTACCGACCCATATTTTTCCATCCCTTTCCTGCAGGAAGCTTCTCACGAAATTATCGCTGAGAGAAGGTTTGTCTTTCAAATGTTTGATGGTCCCTGCTTGTTCATTGATAATGTCCACTCCTCCGCCCCAGCCTCCTACCCACACCTGACCTTGCTGGTCGGGCATGAGGCCCAAAACATAATCATTCCCTAAGCCTTCATTCTGACCAAGTTGCTTGATGATGCCTGCCTTCAGATCCAGCACCAGCACCCCTTTATCTTGGGTTGCTACCCAAATCTGCCCTCGGGCATCTATACACAAATTAGTGAGATTGATAGAACTTAGACCCTGTTCCTCATTAAATAACAGGTAGTTTTTACCATCAAAACGGTATAGCCCTCTCCCCCATATGCCTATCCACACGATTCCGTCTTTATCCTGAACCATGTCGGATATATTGTTTTCCCCCTGTTCTACTTTCAGATTCAGGATCGCACTTTCTGCCTCTTGCCTGGTCTCGGGGTCGGGAGCCTCAGCCACCGTAGGCCTTCCCAGAATGGAAACCTTGTATTTCAACTTCTCGGTAGGAAGCTTGTCAAAATCAAAGTCCGTTTCTGGCAAGCCGTCCCAGTCGAGCTTTGTTTCGGGCATGGGCTTGTTGAAAGGCTGAAAGCCATCTGTGCGAAATGGCTGCGAGGGAATCTTGTCCAGATCAAGGGTCGTGGTGGTGATGGTCTTGCGGTGGATGGAATCGGGATCTGCCCACTCAAAGGGTTTAGGCTCGGTAAACTTGAAGGGCCGGCTTACCGGCGGGGAGAATTCTGTTTCATTTTCAGGGAAAGGGATATGGTTGGAGTTAGTCGTACAGGCAAGCAGCATCCCGGTCAGGAATGCCAGAGATGCCAGCTTTTTCAACAGGTAAGTTCTCATCGATGAAGTTCGAATACAGTTGGTTATTGGCCGCTCCAACACTAGCCCGGCTCATCGGATCAAGCCGCCAGCGGTGACTGGTAGCCTGCCCGTTGCTCCCGGCGCAGGGGCTGCCATTTCCAGTAGGTGAGGCTGCGCCATAACCATTCGAGGGGGCCAAAGCGGAAGTACATCAGCCAGATAGGGCTTAGTACGAGTTGGGTAACCCAGATGGCACCCACTACGTAGAAAAGCTGGTAGTATTCCAGCTCGGCAAAATAGTTGAGACCGTAGCCGTAGAAAAACAGGGTGCAAAGTACGGTATGCATGATGTAGTTGGTGAAGGCCATCTGCCCTACTGCCGCCAGGCGGGTCGTGAGGCTTTTGAGGTAGCCGCTCCGCACCACCAGAATCACCGCACTAACGTGGGCGAGCACCAGCAGTATACGCTGCACCGGATAAATCAAACCTACCCAACTGATGGGATGGGTGTCATTATAGGCCAGCCAGGCATCGCGCGTGGGGGAGTTTAGGTAGCCGTAAACAAGACTAAAACACACCAGGGGCAGGCCAAGCCCGTACCCTACCAGCAGCATACGCCGATACCGATCCGAAGTCCATTTTCCCGACAGAAAACCCCCACTTGTACAGGGCCATTCCGAGTAGCATCAGGGCCAATATATCCGGTATTGCAAATATCAGGTACGTAGTCTGTAAAGAAAAAGACAAGGGGCGAACCCGCTCAGCCACGCTGGCGTAGTCGCCTTTCATCAGGACGGTATTACGGGCGGCATCTTCCTTGTTGGGAAGAATAGTTTTTTCCAATTCCCGCCAATTGGCCAGGGCCTGAGTGTGGGTAGTAGTCAGGGGGAGCCCTTGCTGCTGTACCTGCTGTGCTTCCAGATAGGCCTTGTGCTTACTGGCAATGTCCTGGTTGAAAAGCGTACCTGAAACAAATCCGATGAGGGCCACCACAGGCACGCCCAGGGCCAGATACAGCGGGCGGATATTCCTAAACAAATACAAGAGCAGACCGCAGACTGCATAGTCATACAAAATATCTCCGAACCACAGAAGCAAATGGGCATGCATAAGCCCAAACAGGAGAAGCCATCCCATCCGGCGGTAGTACAGGCTTGCGGCAGATCGGCCGGTCTGCTCTTTTTTGGCCAGAAACAGTAGCACCCCTACCCCAAAGACAAAGGAAAACAGGGCCCGCATTTTGCCTTCAAACAGAACGGCAACAACGGCATATAACCAGAAGTTGGTACTCTCTGGATTTTGACTGAAGGCTTCGATGAAATTATCCGGCATGGAAAAGGTCGGGATATTCATAAGCAGAATGCCCAACAGAGCTAAGCCTCTCAGAATATCAATCAGGGTACTCGATCGGATTGCGCAACGGGGACGGCGGTGGGGGTTTCGGCCAGGGCGACGGAGGAGGAGTCGTTTTGCATGGAAGGGGAGGTTTTGGTTAAAAGAGTTAGGAACCACTGGCAGTCCGCACCAGCAGGAGAGACTGTACGGCGGAAATGTAGAACAATCGGGCCGCTAAAGCCCTAAAGCGGGCGTTACAAAAACGTTACAATTGACAGGGATCAATCATCAGCGCTACCTCTACCCAAGACCCGCCAAGGATTTTGCCTTTTACTTCACCGCCAGTGCCTTATCAATCAGATAATCCAGATAGGCCCGGTGCGATTTGGTTTGTTCATCCGGGGAGGAAGCTTTTTTCAATTTTTTCTTCACGGCCACCATTGCGGAGTAGGCGGCAGCTTTGGAGGCGGGATCGTAAGCTTCACCCGACTGTATGCTGATGAGCCTAGTGAGGTAGGCGGTCTGTAAGTTCTGTCGAATCAGGTGTACCTCTGTTTTCAAATCCTCATCAAAAACCATCCCCGAAAGGTCATTCAGTAAGCTGGCCACGGAATAGGTATTGCCATACAGGGTAGAGGAACTGATCCGTTTGAGGGTTTCCGGGAAACAGCAGATAATCCAGGACGTTGGATTGGAGCATCAACGCCCGGGCCTTCGGGTTTGGGATCTTCGGGCGAGCCGTAAAAATTGAAGCCCCTTCGCTGCCGCTGCAGGTAGGGAAACAGGTAGGTGTCGGCTGCAAAAGCTGTGGGGGAAAGCAGGTAGGTGCCTACCACATCCAGGACTTTGCGTTGATACTCTTCGGGTACGGGTGTATAAGGCTTTTCTTTAGAATTCTGCGTGCCGTAGCTACGGTCCACATACACGCCCCCAATGTACCGGCTCAGAGCCGTCGTCATGCTGTACCGCTGGTAGGTCAATGCGCCGTATTTGCTGACCAGCTCCTGGTACGATTGATCCTTGTTGGCCATCCTGTCCCTGAGTTTAGCCACCATGGCATTGACCAATGTGAGACGGTCGGTGGCATAAGTCACCATATCGTTGCTCATATCCCACACCATCACCCGGGGGTCTATTCCATTGCCGGGAGAACGCATATCGTCGGCATCGTTGCCGAACAGCAGTTGAGGTTCGGTGCTGCGGCTCAGGATTGTTTTCAGGCCCTGCTCTTCGTCGGTGGCAAAGGGCCGGTAGCCATATTCGATAGCCCAGGCGTCGTAGGGGCCCGTGCGGGTGGTATAGTAGTGTGCCTGCCGGGTTCGGTCCGGTGAAATATTCACGGCATCATAATCCATGACCGAGCCCATCACACCGCGGGTACCGGTAACCTCTTTATCGGCCAACTCTTTCGGGCTAAGCATCTGGCTGGCTTTCATGTTATGATTCAGGCCCAGGGTGTGCCCCATCTCGTGCAATATCAGCATGGTGAGAAACTGGCTGAAAAGCGAATCTTTTTCGGCGGGAGCCTCCCCATCCAGCACCGCGTTGGCCAGGGCGAATTCCGCTTTTAGTCCCTTGGAGATACTGCAATTCATGAACTGGTGCTTGGGCAGGTAGCTCGGGGTTACGGTGCGTTTAGCCCCGCCAAATCCCTCAAACAGCGCCTGCTCTTCCAGACCGCCCACGATCAGACCGTAGTCGATGGTAATGTCGGCCCCCAGGATTTGCCCCGTCCTGGGATTCACAAAACTCGGCCCGATGGCGTAGCCCAGGTCGGACGAAACAAACCGAATCACGTTGTAGCGGATGTCGGCCGGATCCCAGCTGGCGGTGTCCGGCATCATCTTCATGACTACGGCCTCGCGGAAGCCCGCTTTCTCGAAGGCTTCGTTCCACTTGCGTCCCGCGTTGAGGATAATTTCCCGGAGTTCCAGCGGCGTGGTATTCTCCACCCACCACACGATAGGCTCCACGGGTTCACTCACTTCGGCCCCGGGATTTTTCTTTTTGAGGTGCCAGCGATGAATGAAATCCCGATAATTCAAAAACTTATTGGTAGTCATATCATCCATTTCCGTCAGGAAGTAGCCCACCCGAGGGTCGTCACGGCGGGGCACATACTCATTTGCGGGCATTTCCAGAAAACTGTGCTGCATTTTTACCTTTACGAAACGCGCATCGGCAATATCCTTCCCTCCCTCGTGGGCGGGCTTGGGATTATCGTAGACCAGTTCCACTACTACGTCGGTATTTTTGGGAAAAGATCTGATTTTCTGGTACGACGACTTACCGGCACTCAGCTCACCCAGATTGAAGTATTTATCCGGTGGTACCGTAGACGGAAAATTGGGCTTGATCCGGTCCAGTTTTTCGCTCAGGAAAAGCTCATCGGCATTGATGTAATAGCCATTGGAATCTTTGTGGGCAATGGCATTATTGAAAAACATCGCCTCGGGCGCATCCACATTGGCGGCTTTGGAAATACTGCTTTGGGGATCGTAATAAAAATTGGTATTGACCCGCGCAAACTGCACCTTATTGAAGTTTTTTTGAACCTTGAACACCCAGGTATCGCGGATCATATTCTGGTTCAGGAACAGCTCGGCTGGCCCCCCCATCGAAAAGCTCTGGTAAATAAACTCCTTACCCAGCTGGTCTTTCCGGATATACAGCAGCATGCTCCCCGAGAGGGTATCCTGGTAAAAAGTAAACAGGCCCGGGGTCTTGGTGCTCCCTTTCAGCTTGGTGACCAGAGAATCCTGGGCAGTTTTCACCGAATCAACCGGTGGCTTGACCGCCGCGGGAGAGGATTTTTTCTTCTGAGCCGTGGCGGGTACCCACGCCAGCAGCAGAAAGATAAGAGTCAGGAAGTAGTGGTTGGTTTTCATGCGTACGGCGGGGTTGGCTGGATAGCTGTTTGATTGATTTTGTTCCGGATTAGCAAGCCCATCTGAGCAACCTACCCCCTATGGAGAATCGGCCCCTGGAAAAGCGAGCTTCCCCCTTGCTTAACTGCTACTAATCTATTAAGAATAAGAGGCATATGCAAAAAACGCAGGCAAAATCCAGCGAACGGTATCGCTGATCAAAAAAAATGGAAAGGAACGTCCAAATCACCCTTCTCAATCCGCTCAATTGTCTGCGGCAGCTCCACCACAAACTCCGTCCCCTCCCCCACGCACGACTCCACCCGCAGCGCGCCGCCGTGGCTGACTATCTTATGTTGCCCTTTGATTCGGCAGCATTTGCTGTTTTCAATTCTGATACAAAGGCATCCATATTAGCTGTGTCTCGACTCCGGGTATGCAGGATTTTGGTAGTCTCCTTATTGAAATTTTTCCAAAGATTTTGATCGTTCAGCCAGTTTGACAGCTCAGCATCGTCTACTGCCGTTGGAATGATGACTAGTCCGGCCTCTTTCCCACCAGCCAACTCAAAGAATTTAGCCCATACTTCCGGGCTAGTGCCACTGCCCATAATGATCAAAGACCCTTTGGGTAGACCGAGTGTTTTTATTGGTTGAAGCTGCCCAAAGACTGAACCTGCGCAGGCGGCGAGCAGAATTACTAGAAGTGGCTTTTTCATTTTTTGATTTGACTGGTTAGCAAGAAAATAGATTGTAAGTAAAGAGGATTACACATACAGCAGACCTGTGCCGGCACGGGTCTGCTGTGATTTCTGCTGGACTGTCTGATAACGAGGCCGGCGTCCGGGCACTCGAAAGCTTAAAAGTCAAGGTACCTCGCTTGCAGAAAATCATTGGCGACCATAGGTTATAAGACGACTTTCATCCAATACGCCTATGAGGAGTATGGCCCGGTGCTTCCATTCCAAATCTAAAAGTGTTGATCAATCTTTTTCAATGGTAGAGTCTGGAAGTACTTGTGCAGGGGAATGCAGAGCAACAATCCCAAAAAATATAGCCAGGCAATTCCTGAGTTTTGAGGGATAGTTCATAAATATTGAGAGACAGATGGAGTACTAATGATTTTCTTCTTTAATCCTGCACTCGTTTCAAAAGCAGTTAGCGTGGTCCCGGCGGGCAGTGCTTTTTGAGAAAAGCAGTAAACAGCGTGGCCAGGTGTTGGCTCGCCTCTTTATCCGACATCGAATGATTGCGGTTGGGGTAGGCCATCAATTGAAACTGCTTGTTGTGTCTGACCAGCTCATTAATGAGGACCTCAGCATTCTGGTAGTGTACATTGTCGTCGCCGGTACCGTGGATGTAGAGGAGGTTACCGCGCAGGTTTTTGGCGTGGGTAATGGGAGAGCCTTTGATAAAGTCCTGCGGGTTTTCCGTGGGTTGCCCCATGTATCGTTCCTGGTAGATATTGTCGTACAGAAACTGGTTGGAGATAGCTGCTCCCGCAATACCCGTCTGAAAAATATCAGGGTACTGAAAGAGGAGATTTAGGGTGGAGGCCCCTCCGCCACTCCACCCATGTACCGCCACCCGACTGGTGTCAATAAAAGAAAACTTCTCGAACATAGCTTTAGCCCCCATCGCCAGATCGCGGATATTGATGGTGCCGATGTTTCGGTGAATACCTCTGCGCCAGGCTGCCCCTTTGGGAGAAGGCGTGCCGCGATTGTCAACCGAGGCATAGATATACCCATCCTTAGCCATATGCCCTTCGTAAAGTCCATTGCGACCAATACCATAAGAGTCCATGACAGTACTACTCCAAGGTTCGCCATACACTAAAAAGACAATCGGGTACTTTTTGGCGGGATCAAAGTTGTCAGGTTTCACCATCCAGCCGTCCGCTTCTACCCCATCCACAGTCTTGATTTTGAAAAACTCCACATTTGGTCCCGGCTGCCGGGGAGTGGACAGGGCTTTGGCTACGCTTTTTTCAGGATTGAGCGAGGTATGATTACTCATAGTAATCCATTCGCTCACAGGGTTGGTTTGGGCGTTGGAAAATCGATGGAGGGCAAAAGCTCCGTTGGGAGCAATATCGTACGTATGAGTCCCCGCCTGAATAGCCGGACTTACCCGCTCGGCATTCCCGGTTCCATCCAATGTGGTTCGATACATGTAATCCTGCGTGGCATTGTCAGGAGAGGCCTTGAAATAGTAGGCATTATTTTTCTCGTCAATCAGCACTGGTCTGATCAGATCGTACGCCCCGGTAGTAATAAGCTTCTCCTTCTTGCCGTCGAGGCTCACCCGGTAGGCATGTCGCCAGCCGTCTTTCTCGCTCAACCACACAAACTCTTTACCTCCGTTCAACCAAAGGGGCAGTAACCTGCTGGTGAGGCCGTAATGAAACTGTTGTGTATCAATCCAGGCCTCATCCTTTTCCCGATAAACCGAATTGGAATTGCCATCAGCAGCGTTACAGACGTACAAAACAGTCTCGTTTTGCTTTCGGTTGAGCTGTTGAACCAGCAGTTGGCGGCTGGCAGGCACCCAGTCCATCCACACCAGGAAGTGCTGGTAGGGATCTCCCGGAATATCCATCCATCGGGTGGCTCCTCCCGTAGCACTCACTACCCCGATTCGGGCGGATGAAGGAGTTTCTCCCACCTTAGGGTACTCCACTGGCACCACAAAGGAGTAAAGCGAATCGGTAGTGTTGATCATCAGGTGGTCCCGGATGCCGCGGGCGTCAATCTGCCAGTAGGCTATGGATTTGCTGTCGGGGCTCCACCGGAAACCATCCTGGCAGAAGAATTCTTCCTCGTAGACCCAATCGAAGGTGCCGTTTATAAACTTGCGGTTGCCGTCTTTGGTGAGTTGGGTGACGGCACCGCTTTTCAGATCCTCTACGTACAAGTTATACGTACTCACATAGGCTACCTTGGCTCCATCGGGTGAGAGTTTGGCAAACATAAGCGACTGTTCCGGACGATTTTTCCCTAGCTGTAACAGCTCTTCCTTCCCCTTTTGCCACAGATAGTAGTCGCCCCGGGTGTTATACCGCCAAACGCGGGTGCTGTTGGTAAATAGCAACACCTGGGAGAGATCATTGGTGTAAGTAAAGTTTTCCACTAATAAAGGTTTTCCGCTTTTGGGGTCCACCAGCCGCTTATTGGAAATCCAGGTGCTGGTATCCTGTTTTGGCAAGTTTACCACTATCACGCTGCTGTCGGCCATAGCCGTGTACGAACTTCCGTCCGGCAACCACTTGACCTGCGCCCAGGTTAGGGCAGAAATCAGCATCAGGAAAAGGAGGAAGAAAGAGCGTCTCATAGGGTCGGGTTTGGTTGAGGGTAAATCAATAGGGCCATACTGCACGAATGGTTTGTTCGTAGAACCGGGGAATGGCTGTAAGGTAAAGAATCAGATTGCTTCCCTCGCCAAAGAGAGCGTTACAAAAACGTTACAATTGACCTAGCAACGGCCTTGATATCAAATCACCGCCACCAGTCGTTCAATCTCCGCGTCGTCTGCTACGTCGAACTTCCGCCGGATGCGCAGGCGGTACTGCCGGATGGCCCCCAGGCCCACGCCCAGCATGGCGGCCATCTCCTGGGGAGTATAGCCCAATTTGCAAAGGGTTAGGTAGCGTGTTTCGGCAGGGCTGAGGTCGGGTAGTTTGGCTTTCATGCGATACAAAAACCCAGCAAATACTTTTTCAAACTGAACGGTAAAATTTTGCCAGTCGTCCTCGGTCAGGATCACCGATTGGTGCAACGCGTCCAGTGCATCCCGACGGGCCGTAGTGTCGGCCGGGGCGGCGGGAGCCTGCTGCCAGTCGTCGGCCAGGCGGGTGATAAGCTGGCTTTTTTTGCGGGCACTTTCCCGGAACTGTTGCAGTTGAGCCAGAGCTATCCGAAGTTCAGTTTCGGTCAGGTGTTTTTCGGCTAGCTGTTGCTGCTGCCGGTGGCGGTCATTGAGGTTTTGGCGGTTGTAAAGTAGCCCGGCTATGATGAATCCCAAGAGGGATAGGAGCAATAGGCCGTTTCTGATCAGGATCTGCTTCTCTTTTTCTTTTTGTAGCATCGCCTGCCGGGCTTCGTGGCGCTCCTGTTCTATCGCTACCTCGGCCTTGTGTTTCTGAGCCAGATCCAGCTGCTTTTTCCATTGGGTATGGGCCATATCCGCCGAGTCGGCGTACAGGATGGCCAGGTCGTAACGGCCGATAGCCCGGTTGTAGGCCGACATCACCTCGTAGGGCTCAGCCATGTGTCGTCCCGCGGGCTGAATAGGATCTCTGATCCGCCTGGCCATGGTGAGGGTCTCATGAGCATAGGTCCTGGCCTTTTCCATCTGCTTGCGATCCAGGTAAATCCGGGCAAGTTTGGCACTATAATCAGGTGCACTCCCCCACAGCTTAGTTTGTACGGTGAGGTCAAGGCCCTCTTGCAGGTACGGAATGGCCCGCTCGTACTCTTTTTTCTCATAAAATATAAGGCCAATATCCCCTTTCAGAATACCCAGCCAGGCGGTGTGGTTTAGCAGCTCAACCGGCAGTTGCCTCAACGCCCATTCAAACTCCTGCTGGGCCTCCTCGTACCTGTTCAGCCGCAGGTAGGACATTCCCAGCAAGCAGGCATTGAACACGTGGGTATTCAGGACAGAGCCTGGTTCAACTTTTTTCAGAACTTTGCCAATCCGGATGGCGTTTTCGTAGTCAAAAAAATCATAATAGGCCCGTGCCAGCAGGTAAATGGCGTAGTTTCGATCCGGGAAGGTAGCCTCGTCCATATCCTTGATCAGATCGTACATCCGGAAATAATGCCGGAATGCGGGCCCGTACTCGTGGAGGGTATTGTAGTAAAACATAGCCACACTCTGGTGGATTTTGGCAATCAGGAAGGGGTTGCCAGTGGCTTCCGCCCGCGGTATGAGGGGCAGGGTATGGTTCAGAAATACTGGTCTCAATGCCGGTATGTCCTTCTTCTCGGGCAGAAGGCTTATCAGGCAAACTAACTTGTCCTCCTCCGTACCGTTCTTCTCAAAAAACCGGGTTAACTCCTCGGCATACTTCTTACCCCTACCCGAATCGGCAGTGACGGTCTCATGGTATAGGCGGGCTATGGTATTGAAGCGTTTTACGATTGGCATTCGGAGCAACGAATCCGGTGAGGCATCGACGGCTCGAGCGAGTCCGACTAGGGACGTCATACCCAGGATAAGTAGCAGAATGCCCAAGACGTGCGGATAACTATGTCGCCTCATGAGGGTGGATAAAGAAAATGTCTATACCGAGAGTAATAGGTCATTCTTCCGATCAGCCACGGCAGCCCCGTCAGCGGGTCACCTTTCTTTCATCTCGCGATAAATCTACAAAAATTCAGGAAAATACACAAAAAATATGATCTCTAAAATACCTAGTGGCCAACAAATTACAGTATTCTACAAGTACCCGCTGGTATCGGTTTGGTTCGTGCTCGGCAGGTGGGCCAGCGCATGATCCTTTCGTTGGAAAATCAGCAAACTCTCCGTACCAGCTTGTGTCCTTACTTGCCGTTACAGGATTTATTTCGCCTAACCCCGCTACCCTTAGAGTACTATGCCGACCGCTGAGCTACCTGCCCTCAAACAAACCCCTCAATCCCCAGGCCAAAGAGTGCAAAATCGTACTTAACCGGATCATTCGGATCAAGTTCACGCAGGGAATTAGTGAGTTCCACGGCGGTTTGCCAGTCGGTTTTGGGGCGCTGGATCAGGCCCAGATGCCGGGCTACGCGGTCCACGTGAACATCGCAGGGTGCCACCAATTGATCGGGACGCAGTCGTGTCCAAAGGCCAAAATCAACGCCACGGTCGTCGTGCCGTACCATCCAGCGCAAAAACATATTCAGGCGCTTGCAGGAAGATTTGCGCAAGGGAGTAGCAATGTGCTTGGCGGTTCGGGGCGGAAAATCTTCCAGGCCGCAGAAGCGCTCATGAAAAGCCACCAGATGGAGCTCGGTGGTAGGTTGGAAAGCGGGAGTAGGGATCAGGAACGCCTCTTCAAGCGACTCGTGATGGCGATAAAATTCCTGGAAGAAATGAAGAAAATAAAGGGTATCGGTGGCGTTGAAGGTGCGGTGTTTGAACATCAAAAAGCGCTTTAAATCGCTTTCTTGGTGGTTCAGCACAAAATCGTAGGGAGCGTTATCCATCAAAGCCCCCAGTTCGAGGCATTTGTTGATGATCGTTTTGCGCTGCCCCCAGGCCAGGATAGAAGCCCAAAAGCCCATGATCTCGATGTCCTGTTTCAGGCTGTACCGATGCGGAATACTAATGGGGTCGTGGGGTATGAAATCGGGTCGGTTGTACTGCTCGTACTTTTGTTCGAGCAGCTCGGCCACGTAGGCGGGTACGGGATTATTTACGAACAAATTTGCTCAGAAGATAGGCCAGTCCCTGGGAAATTCCGGAAAATATCATGACGATACTGGAAAACACAAACGTGAACACCGCGATAAAGGGATACATGAGCATAAAAATGACACTCCATACCTTGTAACCGGTGGTTTTTTTGAGCTCTTCGCGTTCCTCCTCGCGGCGTGATTTGAATTCGGGTGCGTGTTTCATAGGTTCAATTTGCCGAGATATAACTTATCTCGGCTCTGAAACGACGGCTGTTAGGAGAAAGTTTCTCAAAGGCCCGCGTAGACAGCTTAATTACGATGTCTTCGTTGATGCTCGTATCGGGAATACGCCCCACTATCTTGACCCAAATCATCTCCTGATTGAATGCGTTTTTGACCTGCATGAGGGTACCTACCGGGGCCGAATGGTGCAGGGCCAGGTACTTGCTGGAACTCTCCTGGGTTTCGATCATCTCGGCCAGTCCCGACTCGCTCACCTTTTTGCCGGTGGGGCTTTTGGCAGGATCGGTGGGTTCTACGGTGGGCCGTTTGGGCTTCTCTAATACGGGCACGGTAGGCACTGTTTCTTTTTCTTTCTCTTTTTCCTTTTCTATCACCTTGGGCGGAGCTACGGGTGTGGGATTGCGGGCGAGGTACGTTTTTTCCGACACTATCAATTCCTGACCAGCCTGCAAATCCTCGGAGGTCAATTTGTTCCATCGAACGAGTTCGGCCATCAATACCCGGTACCGTACCGATAAGCTATAAAGTGTTTGTCCAGCTTCCACCACATGGGTTCCGCTCGGAGCCGCGGGAGTGGGGGCAGGTTCGGGGGCTTTTTCTTTCTTTTTGTCGTCCTTGGCCGCTACTTTGGCCGGTTTTGAGCCAGCGTAAGGCACACGAATTACCTGACCTATCTGAACCTGATCGTTCATCCCCGGATTAGCCGCCCGGACAGCCGAGATAGAGGTCTGGTAGCGGCGCACCACGGCAAACAGGGTCTGCCCCGCATCCATTTTATGTAAAACATAGATTTTCCCATTTGCCGTTTCGGTTCCGATTGAGTCAAGCCGGGCGAAGGATTCCGCACGGACGGCTTGGCAGGCAAAATAACAGAGGGAGATACTTAAAGCAAAGGTTGCTAAATACTTCATTTTGATCCAGGTGTCAATTTTATACTAATAAACTCATTACTATTTCGAAGGCACACCAGGCCACCACCCTTCCAGATAAGCGTGTTCCGGCCTACGCCTTGTCGGTTCGCGCTCAGGCGTCCGTGCCATATAATGTCCTTCCGGCGATTTGTGATCAGAAGGTACTGGGCTACGGATTCCTGTGGGTAAAGATAATAAGAAAACACTATATACGGATTCGATTCCAGGTAATCAATGGCTATTGGGTCAGTTACACCCACTAATTTACCCAAAAACGATGAAACTACCTCAAAGTATATATCGCCCGGGCTATACCTGACGGGTTCAAGCACGGCGGCAGGCGGTGGAGCCGTCTCATCACCGGGCGCACCCAGGAGTTTTCCGGTCTGTGCATCACACATTCGGTACTCGATGGATTCGGGCAATTTGCGGGCCACTACTATCCGATCCGCCTCCGGCTCGCTGCGTACGTAGAGCCATCCGGGCAGCACCCATTGCAGGGTTCCGTCGGCGGACGACAGCGCCAGCAGGTCCGTGGGCTCCGGGATGTCGGGGTAGCGGTAGGTGTGCAGGTACACCCGGCGAGCCGGAGAAGGCCGTCAGGGTAGTCCAAAAGTCGGTTGCTTCGGGAGCACCGATCCACCGCAGGCAGGAGGTAGCCCAGCGTCAATACCGCCCAGGAAACCGTCTTTTGGTCGGTGTCTCGCAGTTCCACCACCCATTCGTCAGAATCGGCGGAGGAATGGGGTATAATCCGCCAGATTGGACTAGGAAACGTGTAGGTAAAAAGGTTTTCCGGGGCAGAAAGCACAAGTATTCGGATTGATCTGTTAAATTTAGAACAACTTTCAAAACTACATAATTCAAAAAACATACCTTTTGCAAATCGTTGGTATTATTCCCGCCCGCTACGCCTCCACCCGTTTTCCGGCCAAAGCCCTGGCCGACATCGGCGGTGTGAGCATGATCCGCCGCGTGTACGAGCAGGCCTCCCAGTCGTCGCGGCTGGCCCAAGTGGTAGTAGCCACCGACGACCCCCGTATTTTTGAACACGTAGAGGCCTTCGGCGGACGGGTGGTTATGACTTCCTCCGACCACCAGAGCGGTACTGACCGCTGCTTCGAAGCCCTCCAATACCTGGACGGCATTTTTGACTATGTTATTAATATTCAAGGGGATGAGCCTTTTATTCAGCCTACCCAAATCAACCGCCTGGCCTCCGCTCTTCATGGTGATACCCAGCTAGCCACCCTGGTAAAGGTAATAGAAGACGAGGAAACCCTCCTGAACCCCAACACACCCAAAGTACTGCTTAGCCGCAGCCGGAATGTGCTGTATTTCAGCCGACAGACGATCCCCTTTGTGCGAGGAAAGGAGCCCTCCCAATGGCTGGCGAGTCATACTTTCTACAAGCACATTGGTATTTACGCCTATCGCACCGATATTCTGGCCCAGATCACGCAACTTCCCGTTTCTTCGCTGGAAAAAGCCGAAGCGTTGGAGCAGCTCCGTTGGCTCGAAAACGGCTATGCGATTCAGGCGGTGATTACACCCGACGACTCCCACGGCATCGATACCCCCGAAGACCTGGACCGGGTGGCACGGAAATTTCTGTACTAACTCATTACTTTACGCTACCGCTACCTCAGTGGGTGCCAGTTGATACGAGATGGCCCCGTTCTGCGTTAGAGATAGATTACTCATTTATTCCATAATTACCATAACCTCACTAGTCAACCATGCAATACAACATACTCTGGGCCGACGACGAAATTGATTTGCTGAAACCCCATATCATGTTCCTTACCAACAAGGGCTATAACGTTACACCCGTAAACAGTGGCGCCGATGCCCTGGACAAGGTAGAGAACGAACGCTACGATATTGTGTTTCTGGATGAAATGATGCCCGGCATGACCGGCCTCGAAACCCTCGCCCAAATCAAACAAATGCATCCTTCGCTCCCGGTGGTGATGATCACCAAGAGCGAAGAAGAACATATCATGGAAGATGCCATCGGTTCCAAAATTGCCGATTACCTCATCAAACCCCTCAATCCGAATCAGATTCTGCTTTCGGTCAAGAAAATTCTGGACAACAAACGGCTGGTTACCGAAAAAACTACCCTCAGCTACCAGCAGCAATTCCGGAACCTGGCCATGCAGTATCAGGATCGGATTGGGCATGAAGAATGGGCGGAAATTTACAAAAAGCTCATTTACTGGGAATTGGAGCTCGAAAGCTCGCAGGATCAGGGAATGGCCGAGGTATTCAGCATGCAAAAAAGCGATGCGAATGCCAATTTTGCCAAGTTCATAGAGGAAGAATACGAAGACTGGCTGAACGATCCCCGGGCCGATCGCCCGCTGCTGTCGCACCAACTGATGAAACAGAAGGTATTCCCGCACCTGAAAGGAAGTGGTGAACCGCTGTTCTTTTTGTTGATTGATAATTTCCGCTTCGATCAGTGGAAAATGATCCAGTCCATCATGCAGGAATACTTCACCATCGAAGAAGAGTCGTCGTATTACTCCATTCTGCCCACTACTACCGGCTATGCCCGCAACGCCATTTTTGCCGGGCTCATGCCGAGTGAAATCGAACGTAAGTTTCCGCAATGGTGGGTCAGTGACGAAAACACCCCCGAAGGCGAAGAAGGCCTCAACAAGCACGAGCACGAGCTACTGCAAAAACAAATAGAATGGAACCGGCTGAATATCAAGTTTTCCTACCACAAAATCCTGAACACCAACCAGGGAAAATCACTGGTCGATAACTTCAACAATTTGCTGGGAAACCAGCTGAATGTGGTCGTATACAACTTTGTGGATATGCTTTCACACGCCCGTACCGACGTGCAGATGATCAAGGAACTGGCCCCCGACGAAGCCGCTTACCGATCCATCACCAAGTCGTGGTTTCAGCATTCCCCGCTTCTGGATTTTATCCGGAAGATTGCCGAGAAAAAAGGCCGCCTGATTTTGACCACCGACCACGGGATGATTCGGGTACAAAAACCCGTGAAAATTATCGGCTACCGCGAAACCAACACCAACCTTCGCTACAAGCACGGCAAAAACCTGGGCTTCGATGACGACCACCTGCTGGTTTGCCGCAAGCCAGAGCGCTTTTTTTTGCCCAAGCCCCACGTTTCTACCTCCTATGTGTTTACCAAGGAAGACTACTTCTTTGCCTATCCCAACAACTACAATCAGTACGTAAATCTGTATCGGGATACGTTCCAGCACGGGGGCGTCTCACTCGAAGAGATGATTATTCCTTTTATTGACATGAAAGCAAAGTAATTTTTTAGGCTAAATAGATACGAAAGAGAGCCGGTTCAAAACTGAACCGGCTCTCTTTCGTAAAATCAGCACCCTGGGTGTTAGTCTTTCCGGGGCAGGGCTTCTTCCGGGAAGGGGAATATGATGGTCGAGTTTTTCTCGGCGGCAATATTCGCCAAGGTTTGGTACAGCCTGAGTTTGATAGCCGAGGGAGATTGATCAATGATCTGGCCGGCCGCTAATAATTTTACGGCCGCTTGTTCCTCGGCCAAAGAAAGAATCACCATCGCCCGCCGTGACCGCTCTGCCTCGGCCTGATTGGCCATCATGCGCCGCATGTTTTCTGGCAGCTGAATGTCCTTTATTTTCACATCAATGATTGATATTCCCCAATGCATGGTTTCTTCGGCCACAATGGCCTTGATGTTTTTACCCATCTCCTCCCGTTTCGACAGGATGGTATCCAGCTCTACCTTACCGCATACATCCCGCAAGGCCGCCTGAGCCAATTGGCTAATGGCAAACTGGAATTTCTCAACTTCCAATAGGGCCTTCTCGGGATTCTCAACTTTGAAAAACACTACGCCGTCAATACTACAGGGCACGTTGTCTTCGGTCATTACTTCCTGAGACACGATGTTGATGGTAATAACCCGGATATCCACCATCTGAATGGTTTCGACGATGGGGATGATCCACCGAAGACCGGGCTTCAGGGTTTCCACGTAGCTCCCGAACCGGAATTTAAGGGCTCTTTTGTATTCAAAAATAATACGTATTCCAGAGAGCAGAAACAGAAGCACGAAGGTAATTAGGATGGTCATGAGCAGAGGCATATCAATGAGGTTTAGGATTTAGAGCACGGCTGAAAATCAGCTTTCGGTACATAATATACAAAATTCAGCGCTAGGGTCAAAATGTTTTCCCATTCCAGGAAATTCTCCTTTCCCTTACAAAGTATTCCGGGCTCGTTTTGACCTTTGTAGGGTAATCCTTATGTACAAAAATCCTATATCTATGAAAATCAAATACGTTTTGTTTTTTCTCCTAACCCTGTTCACGGCTACACAGGTCTCCGCCCAAGCCAATAAAAAGCGCATCCGAACCCTGATTGTGGACGGTCAGAACAACCACGACCAGTGGCCCAAGGTAACCTACATGATGAAGCAGTATCTGGAAGAATCCGGGAAATTTACGGTGGATGTCCAGCGCTCGCACTATACCTGGAAAGGCGATGAGTTTCTGGCCGATTATAAGTTACCCGGTACAGAAAACACCGTAGCCCTCCAAAAGGCCCGCACGGATTCCAGTTTCCACCCCGACTTCTCGAAGTACGATCTGGTGGTGTGCAATTTTGGCTGGAACGCCGCTCCCTGGCCGAAAGAAACCCAGGCGGATTTTGAGAAATTCATGAGCAAAGGTGGCGGACTGGTGGTGGTACACGCAGCCAATAATTCGTTTCCCGAATGGCCCGCCTATAATCAGATGATCGGTATCGGTGGCTGGGGCAACCGCACCGAGAAAAACGGACCCTACGTGTACTACACCGAAGACGGCAAGCTGATGCGGGACATGGCTCCGGGGAACGCCGGCTCACACGGAGCCCAGAAGGAGTTTTTGGTCACGATTCGTAAGCCCGACCACCCCATCACCAAAGGGATGCCTACGACCTGGATGCACACCAAAGACGAAATGTACGACCGCCTGCGTGGACCAGCCGAAAACATGGAGGTACTGGCCACGGCCTTTTCTCCCAAAGACAACCGGGGTACCGACCGCAACGAGCCCATGCTCCTGACCATCACCTACGGCAAGGGCCGGGTGTTCCACATCCCAATGGGGCACGTGGATTATTCCGTGGCCTGCGTGGGCTTCATTACCTGCCTGCAACGCGGGTCACAGTGGGCCGCTACCGGCAAGGTGGATATCCCCATTCCGGCCGATTTCCCCACGGCTCAGGCTACCAGTTCGCGGCCGTATCCTGGAAAGGAATAATTGGTTACTGGTTTATTGGGTTATTGATTATTGGGATTAGTTTTAGCTATTTGAACAATAAGGCATTAGTATTTAAAATAAGTTGCTACTCCAAAATAGGTATGCACAGGTACTTGGCTAGCAGCGCTGTGTTCCAGAGTGAAGGTACCCCTCGCCGGTACACAGGATGCAAAAAGAATAAATAATTTGTCAACCAGTTACTAGTATCAGCAATGACAACCTTAACTGACCAGCAAATCAATGAAATTGCCCAGGAACTGGACATAGGCATGGGTTGCTTCGTCCACCGGCAGACGGGCGAACTTCTGTTTATACCGGATGAGACCAAGTTCGATAGCACGGAGACCGAAGGCTGGGAAGAAGAAAGGGAAAAACTGGACGAGAACCGGGACGCCTACTTCGAAATACAGCCGATGCCTTCAAGGAAGGCGTTTGAGGTTATGGAGGACTTTACCATGAGTCTGGCGGATAGCAATTTCCTGAAAAGCCGACTCACCAGGGCGTTAGAAAAGAGAAAACCATTTCGGGAATTCAAGTATGAAATTGATAACTCAGGTGACTACCGGGAGCATTGGTTTGTTTTTAAGAATCAAAGAATGAGGGAGTGGGTAAAAGAAAAGTTAGACCTCGCAACACTAGATGAGGAAGACTAACGCCTTTTGACTCTCGTATCAACTGTGCTTTATGATGCTTATCAGACTCCTCCTTGCCGGACTTTGCCTGTTGTTTATGTCGGTTGGAAAAGAAGAATTTCCATCCAAGGCCAAACCCAACATTGTCCTGATTATGGTGGACGATATGGGGTGGAGCGACATCGGCTGCTACGGCGGCGAAATCCCCACCCCAAACATTGACCGGCTGGCCAAAAACGGACTGCGGTTCAAGCAATTTTATAACACCGGCCGCTGCTGCCCCACGCGGGCCAGCTTGCTCACGGGCCTTTATCCCCATCAAGCGGGCATTGGCCAAATGGCCGAAGATCCCGAAAACCCGGAAGCGTTTCATTGGGGTACCCCAGGCTACCAGGGCTTCCTCAACCGCAGCAGCGTAACCCTGGCCGAAGTCCTCAAAACCAACGGCTACCGTACCTACATGACCGGCAAGTGGCACGTGGGCATGCACGATGCATCCCGCCGTCCGCTGCAACGGGGCTTCGACCGGTATTATGGCATTTTGGCCGGGGCTACGAGCTACTTTAAGCCGCAGGGCGGACGGGGTGTTTGGCTCAACAACCAGAAACTTGACACCCCCACAGAGGCTACCTACTACACTACCGATGCATTTACCGACTACGGAATCAACTTCTTGCGAGAGCAGAAAACCAAGGATCCATTTTTTCTGTACATCGCGTACAATGCCCCGCACTGGCCGCTGCACGCGAAGGAGAAGGATATTGCGAAGTTCAAGGATACCTACAAGGTAGGCTGGGACAAGATCCGGCAGCATCGACTAGACCGGCAGATAAAAATGGGTCTGATTGACCCTACCTGGGGTTTTTCCGAGCGCGACAGCCGGGTGCGACCCTGGGAAAAACTTACGCAGGGACAGCGGGATACCGTCGCCTACCGCATGGCGGTATACGCCGCCCAGGTCTATGCCGTAGACTACAACGTGGGCAAGGTACTGGACTACCTGGAAAGCCAGAAACTGATGGACAATACCATGATTATTTTCCTGGCGGATAACGGTGCCTGCGCCGAAAACTACCACGAGCTGGGCTCTGCCCCACACAGCCGCATCAATGACCCCAATTTTAGCGGAGCCGTGTCGTATGGCATCGGCTGGGCCAATGCTTCTAACACGCCTTTTTTCGAGTATAAGGTGAAGCCCTACGAAGGGGGCATTGCTACCCCCATGATTGTGCAGTCGCCGCGGTTGCCCAATAACCGGCGCGGCACCTTCACAAACGAGGTAGGGCACCTGATTGACTTCATGCCTACTCTCGTAGCAGCGAGTGGAGCCAGCTACCCGGCCACTTTTCACAGTGGCAACACCATTACCCCCATGCAGGGTCAAAGCCTGATGGGGGTGATTGAAAAGGGTACCCCCCTGACACGCCCCTACCTGTTCTGGGAGCATCAAGGTTACTGTGCCGTTCGAAAGGGAAATTTCAAAGCCGTTAAGAAATTAGAGGATACCCAATGGCAGCTGTTTGACCTGGCAAACGATCGCACCGAGCGGAAAGACCTGGCTGCCCAACTTCCTCAACTCGTGCAGGAACTGGATACCCAATGGAATCAATGGGCTAACAGCCATCAGGTACTCCCCAAGAAACTGGCGGGAAAGTAGCCGTTATTTCTTACCTTTAATCAAACCTGACTCCTATTTTCTACCAGTGTAAATATCTTCATAAACATGGCAAAAGTAACGGGCGTGGGGGGTATCTTTTTCAAATGCAAAGACCCCAACCAGATGAAAGAATGGTATAGTACCCACCTGGGGTTAAATACCGACCAGTACGGTACCAATTTTGAGTGGCGGCAAGCGACTGATCCCACCAAAAAAGGATTTACCCAATGGAGCCCTTTTGAACGGACAACCACCTATTTCAACCCTTCCGAAAAGGACTTTATGATCAATTACCGGGTGGGCGACCTGGAGGCGCTCGTGGAAGAACTGAAACAAGGCGGGGTAACCGTTCTGGACGAAATAGAAACCTACGACTACGGCAAATTCGTCCATATCATGGACATGGAAGGCAACAAAATAGAGCTTTGGGAACCCGTTGACGAGGTGTACGATGCTTTTGACGGTGGCCGAACCAAAGATTGACGCACTGTACACATTTAGTTCAACCCCGCGCAGTAAGCCAATAGCCGCTGCAAGTCTTCCGTGGCGTGGAATTGCACAGGCTGATCGTCCAGGTACTGCTCCACCGCGGATTTGTGCTTGGGGAAAAGCTTCAGCACCGTTTTACGGGTGGGAACTACCGACAGCCCATTCTGATTGATCAGGTACAGGAATTTTTTGTGCGAAAACATCATATCCCCTTTTACTTCCAGCTTGGCGGGCGAACCGGCAGCGGTAGGGTGGCTACTGTATGTGTTGACCGACGACAAACTCGACGACTGTCCAAACCCTACTTCCTTGTCCACATTGACGATTTGAAGGGAATGATTCTGTGTCAGCTTTACCGAGCCGTACTCACCCAGAAGTTGTAATGCCATGCCGTTTTGATCGAAGACAAAAACTTCCTTGTTAAGTCCGATCCGCTGAACGGTATGCACGTTGGCCAGCGTGAGGGTATCGCCTTTGGGATCAATAAACTGAATTTCCCGGAGCTGCAATTGGTAGTTGAGCCGGGCGGTGGGCGTTTGACCATTCCGCAGGTAGACCGTCCCCACCGCAAACTGCGGGAACAGGTACTTTTGGGCAGTGGTCAATTGTTCACCCGATTTCACCCGGACCATTTCATCGGTTTGGGCCCAGGCTAAGCTGCTTAGGAGCACACCCAAAAGCAGAAGCGAATATGTTTGTCTCATGAGGATCCAGGTAGTAAATGGATGGGGCATACAGTAGGGTACCAAACCCAATTGATTCACAAATTTACTCAAAAATACATCTCGCTCAATCAGGGCAATTCCGGTAAATTAATCTGACTGTTGACAAGACGGGCGTTTTCTACGGCGCGGGCAAAGGGTTTCAGCCCTCTGTACAAAAGCAGCGCCGAAAGGCCGGTTCCGAATACGATGGCAATTCCCAAGGACAGATGAACCTGCGAATCGTCATGAAAAAGCCGATCGTTCAAGACACCTACCATCGAGGGGCCGCCCGTGAGTCCGATGATGTTGACCACAAAAAGAAAGAGGGCGGAAAAAGTAGCGCGCATGGCGGCCGGGACCATTTCCTGCACGGCCGCCGTAGCGGAGCCGTAGGGCATAGCGGTAAAAAAACACAGCAGAATTAAAAGTCCAATCAGGACCGGCAAGCCAACTAGCTCAAATACAAAACCCAGCAGGAGAATGCTCCCCAGGGCCACGCCGAAGGTCATCCCTATAAATCCAACCCGCATTTTGGCATCCTGCCTTCCCTGTCGGGTGAGGCGGTCGCCGTAACGCCCGCCAAACAGGACGCCTGCCGTAGAAAATACCGTAATAATTCCACCCAGCAGCAAGCCCGCCTGCGAAGCCGTTAGGCCATATTTCCTTTCGAGCAGTGTGGGTACCCAGGCAGTGACGCTATATGAACCAAAGGCCATGAAGGCAATGCCAAAAAACAAATGTAGAATTGCCCGCTGATTCTGACGATAGTAGGCCAGCAGGTCGGCGATCGGAACCGCCGCTGTACCCTCGGTGGCCCGATGCGGCTCACGAACGGTAAGAGCGACAAGGATCACAATGAGCAGTCCCGGTAAACCAACCAGGAAAAAGACCGACTGCCAGGGAAAGATGTCGCCAATCAGCGGCAGCGTCCAGAGGCCATCCACACTGATGAGTTTCAGAACCAGGGCCACCAGCAGGATAGAAAGTCCGGAGCCCAGGTACACTCCAATGTTATACACCGCCAAGGCAGTACCCAGCTTGTGCCGGGGAAAAAGATCCGTAATGAGGGAATAGGCCGCCGGGGAAAGTGCCGCCTCTCCTACTCCCACACCAATGCGGGCCAGAAAGAGCTGATTGTAACTACCCGCCAAGCCACAGAGGGCCGTCATGATGCTCCAGATAGTAATTCCCCACACGATGATGCGTTTGCGGCTGTGTCGGTCGGCGAGGCGGCCAATGGGAATACCCAGGAAGGTATAGAATATCGCAAAGCTAAGCCCTACCAGCAGTCCATACTGAGTATCCGTGATCTGGAAATCCCGTTTGAGCGGCTTCACCAGCAACGTCAGCACCTGCCGGTCCACAAAGGATGAAATATAAGCAATCATGAGCACCGCTACCACATACCAGGAGTAGCGAAGCGATGGGCGGAGTTTTTCCATAAAGTATCGAAGGGTTTAGGAGGCCGAGGGATTTGTATGAAAAGGAAAGTTTTTAATTTTCTACCATTGCACCCATAGAATACCAAAAACCCCTGAATACCAGCTTGTCGCGGCATCCAGGGGTTCATTCGATTCCTGCTGTTCAGACTTTTAAAACTGAAAGCGGTATATCATTTCTGATCCAACCGCCGATGGGTTAATTCTAAGGGGGATGCCTGTGGGTTGAGTCCAGCAGGCATTAGAATACATTTAGCGGAGCCTTTTGGATACATCTATCGCCAAAAGCAGCCTCCGCTACCCTGTATCCCATGCTATTTTCAAGTATTACTTCCCTTTTCATGACACTGGCAGCCATCGTGAGCCCTTCACTGGCCATGAGTGCTACGGTCGCCCAGTCGGATAGCGTGGCGAATGTCCGGATCATAAAGCACCTCGTCATCTACCGCGACACCCTTTTTCACGCCGCCTTTCCGTCCGTGGTGCGGTCCAAAAAAGGCGACCTGCTTCTGGCCTTTCGTCGCGCTCCCGAACGTAAATCTTTTGGTGAGAAGAGCACCAATCATGTCGATCCCAATAGCTACCTGGTGGCGGTTCGCTCCCGCGACGGAGAAAACTGGACCAGCAAACCTACGCTACTATATGCCCACGCCTTTGGCGGCTCGCAGGATCCTTGCCTGCTCCAACTCCGCGAGGGTACCCTGCTGTGTGCCAGTTATGGTTGGGCTTTCGTTCGGCCCGATGGGCTTCCCAATCTCAAACAACCCGTGTTTCAAAATCGCAATGGCAGCGTTTTTCTGGGGGGGTACCTGATCCGCTCTACCGACGGAGGTACTTCGTGGAAGGGTCCCATTGAGCCCCCCCACATCGAGCCCGAAAAAATTCTTGACCCTTTTGGACAGCCTATTCGGGCTTACAACCGGGGAGCCATGTACGAAGGACGAGACGGCAGGGTGTTTTGGGTGGTAGCGGCTAATGATCAGGTCTCCCCCCGGAGAACCTCTACTCATTTGCTCGTATCCCATGACAAAGGCCTAACCTGGGCTTATTCCAGCCCGGTGGCGGCGGATGAGACGGTATCCTTCAACGAAACATCCATTTACGAAACCCCAAAAGGGGATCTGGTGGCGTTTCTGCGAACGGCCGGTTTGGACGATCAGGCCTGCATGGCCCGCTCGACGGACGGAGGAAAGACCTTTCAGCCCTGGCAAAAAATGGGATTTCAGGGACATCCGCTGCACGCCCTGCGCCTACCCGACAACCGCGTGTTGCTCACCTACGGCTACCGTCACGCCCCTTTGGGCATTCGGGCCCGCATCCTCAACGCCGAATGTACCGACTTCGCCACGGCCCCGGAAATCATCCTCCGGACTGATGGCGGAAGTACCGATATTGGGTACCCCTGGGCGGTTCAGCTCGATAAAAAGCGTGTGCTGGTTACCTACTATTTCAATGTAGCCAATGGCCCAGAGCACATTGCGGGGACGATTCTGGAAATTGATTAAAAGGAGTATGGAGGCTTAATTGAGGTAGATGTAGAACCTAACAGACCCTCTCCTACTCCATGTCAAACAAGGCCTTCAGCTCCGTAGCCTCGTGGGGGTTCAGGCGTCCGGCCAGCACCAAACGCAACTGCCGACGGCGTAGCGCACTCTTGTACAGCTCTTTATCTTCATCCGTTTCGGCAATTAGCTCGGGTACTTCGATGGGACGGCCGTTCTGGTCCACGGCCACAAAGGTATAAAAGGCGCGGTTGGTACTGATGCGGTGCCCGGCGGGAATGTCCTCGGCCCATACCTCAATGTGTACTTCCATGGAGGAGTTGAACGAGCGGGTCACGCGGGCTTTCATCATCACGATGTTGCCGAGTTTGATGGGTTCGGTAAAGGATACATTGTCCACCGAAGCCGTCACCACGATCCGATTGGAGTGTTTTTGGGCCGAGATAGCCGCACAAATATCCATCCAATGCAGCAGCCGACCGCCCATGAGGTTGTTGAGGGTATTGGTATCGTTAGGAAGCACCATTTCGGTCATGGTTACTTCGGACTCGTGGGCTTTCTTAGGAATGGGCATTTTTTTAATTGTGATTTGGAGATTGAGTGAGGGGTCCGCCCCCGCGGTGAGAGAACGGATAGATTTGTTCACAGATTTTTTTGAAAAGTAAGAAAATTAATCCTTTTCAGTAAGTAATTCCTACTTTTCCCACCCAAAGCCACCCCGAACCATTCTATCATTCCGACATTCTCTAAATCACTCAATCTCCAAATCACAATTAAAACCGCGGGCAGCGGGTCTTGCGGCGTTGCTGAGCGAAGTAGCGGGTAGTGAGGAGGTAGTGGGCACGGAGACTCAGGAAAACGTAGGTATCTTTTACGTTGGGATTACCGCGCTGAAAACCGGGCTGTTTGGGGGCTTGGCCTATCTCAGGGGCCCGGTCGGAAAGTTGGCGGGCCAGGTCGTTGGGCAGGGCGTCGGGTTCGGGGTAGGTGGTACTCACATCATCGAGGTAGTCCGAAGCCAGAAAATTATTACAAAGTTCCAGGCCTACGCCCCAGCGATCGGTGAGCTGATACGAAACTCCGATTCCCGCTACTACCAGCAAAGGAGTCCGTGAGTACCGGACATTTTCGGTGGTGAGAGGGGGCAAGCTGTACCAGGTACCGTCTGAGGTTGGCTTTGGGATTGAGATACGTAAACCCAATGCCGCCGAACAGGTAGGGGTTAACCACGGATTGCCTGGAAAATGGGAATAAGTCGGCCTGCGCGCCTACGTAGAAATCAGGATTCCGGGTGCGGAAGGAAAGATTATTAGAAAAGTTGCGGGAATACTGTTGATCGGCCTGTACCTGATAGTAGCGTAGTTCGCTCCTCAGGCTGACATGCTCCGTAAGCCGGTAGGTTCCTCCCAAAGCCATGTTTGGCCCAAGACCCAGGTGCTTGAAATCCACACCATCGATGAGGTCGCCCATGTAGTAGGCTACTCCTGCCCCACCGATAAGGGTGATCACTCCCTGGGCTGGTATGTGGCTGCCCAGTCCCTCAATGCGGGCTTGCGCCAGGGCGGAGGAATAAAGGGTACTACCAAAACAACATAACAGGAAAAATAAGCCAGGTAAAGTTCGTTTCATGAGTAGGCGGAGTTGTTATCTTTTAACGAAGATAGTGAATCCTTTCATGCGTATAGTAACCAAAAAAGCCAAAAGCCGGGTTATTTCCGGCTTTTGGCTTTTTTATGTGGAGAGTAGATCAGGCTATTTCGATTCCATTTTTTCTAACTTCTCCCAAAAACACAGCATCGTCGAATTCTCTTTCAATTAGTATAGGTTCGATCCGGTGGTCTACCTGCTTCCGGAGCTTCCATATCAATGGACTCACCGAAAAATAGTCGCCTTCAATGCGCTTCACCACCACGGCTACATCAATAGTGCTGCTTTCCTTTTGAGTATTGGTAGCATACGCACCGTAGAGGTATACGTGTTCCAGGGGCAAGTGGCCTTCCAGCAAATGCTTATACGCTCTGACTTTCTCAATGGCTTCGCTTCTATCCATGTTCACAACGTAAGGGATTGGACGGGTCATATCAACAGATTACGGGTAATTCTTACTTGATCAGTATGTACAAGCTCTATGACAAGCCGGTGAAAAGATACCCTTCCAATTGGATGGGACCGAGTAGGGTTAGTTTGCCCGGCGGATAGAGCTGGCTCCCGACGAGCTGGACCGGACCTCGCGGGCGCTGCCCGCATAGCTGATACGGCTGGCTCCGCTGGCATCGGCCCGAAGGGACGAGTTGGCCACCACCGGAGGCTTTGCTAGCGCCGGAAGCTTCCAAATCGGCCTCTTTCACCGGAAAATCCTTGCCTTCAAAAGTCGAAGCACCCGACATTTCGCCTTGCAATGTTTCGGCTCTCCCCGTCAGAGTAAGCCGGGAAGCTCCCGATAAATCCACGAATACCTTATCGGCCGAGAAGTCCATTTCTACTTTTGAGGCTCCCGACACGTTAATGGCCATTCCCTTTCCTCTTTCAAAACCACCTACCTTAGCAACGGAAGCACCCGAGAAATCAACGCCATCTAGAGAAGGCATCGTCACGCTTATCTGGACCGTTTCACGGCTTTTTTTCCAGCCGTTATTCTTGTAGCCAATGCGTAGGGTACCTTTGGACACCCCGTATTCGAGGTCGTTGAGGTCATCCTCTTTTCCCGAAATCATAACGTTGAAGCTTCCGCCCTGTTTTACGTCAATCTTGAAAGCACTCCCCATTGAAAGCTTGGTAAAATCCGATACTTTCAGGGTGCGGGTGGTTTGCTGGGCGAACGCCAGAGTAGCGAGAGCGAAGCCAGAACAGGCTCAAAGTGAGTAGTTTTTTCATGGGTGTTTTTTCTAATTGGTCTATGGTGAATGACTTATTTCCCTAAGGATGTAAAAAATGCCCCCAAGGTTGCATGGCTTACTATTTAATCCTGCGATTCGATCCGGCTCGCTCCCGAAGTACTTTTACGGAGGTTGCGCACCTTGCCCAGAGTGGCCCGGCTTGCGCCTGCCGCGCTAACTTCGGCCTCGTCAACCGCCATAGCGGTAGCGTCCAGCTTGCAGGCTCCGGACAGCGAAAGATCCGCCGATCGGGCGCGGCCCTTCAACACTACCCGTGACGCCCCGCTTGCTTCCAGTTCCAGGCGATCCGCATTTACATCAATTTCTGAGTTGGTGGCACCCGAGAGATCTATATTCAGATTATCCAGATTCTGGAATCCGGTGATCCTGGTCTTGTTTGCCCCTGAAAGGTCGATCCCCTTTACGGTTGGCATGGTGATCACCAGGCCGATCCTTTCAGAACGACCATCAAAGAGAGAGAAGTCCGCGGGCTCGTTTTACCACAAGGGTGCCGTTCCGTACCGACACGTCCAGGTCGTCCACATCACTCCGGGGACCGTCGGCCGCCACGGCAAAGTCATTTCCCTGCCGAATTTCGATGGAGTAGGCACCCCCGATTTCAATCCGATCGAAATCCCGGGCCGAATACTGCTTCACGTTTTCACCCCTTTCTCCCAGATCTAACTGGCTGTCAGTATCGTTTTCCTCGTATCCATACGAATCGCCTTCGTTTTCACTGCGATCTTCATCCGAATCGCGCAGGTACATGGCTGGTACATTGGTGGCCACCAGTCCCGAGTCACGCTTCATCACCCAGCGTATACTTTTCCAGTCCTGATTTTCCCCGTCGTATACCTCACGGTACTGATCTTTTACCTGCCAGTCGTTAAAATTCCCGTGAAAAAAAGTAGGGGTCATGACAAAGGGGCGGTCAAAGGGAATAAGGACTTTCATGCGCATTTTCTGATCCCGGAAGCGTCCGTCAGCCGTGAGTACGGGTTCCTCATCAAAGCGCAGGGTCGAATCCTTCTGCACGATCCGGAAGCTCATTCCCATGGCATTGCGGCGGGCATCTTCCTGGGAGCTGCCCCTGGCGGTTGTCTCTTTTTCTACTTTGATACTATCCCCGGCGTAGCCTTCCAGCACCACCCGAATATCCCAGTTGAAATTCATCGTTTTCATCGTTATCGTATTCGTCCAGAATGGGGGTACCCGCCACACTGTACAGTTCAGTTTGCAGGAGCTCTCCCCGCTTGGAAAACTTCTGCTGGTAGATCCCCCCCGAAATAGCCACGCCAATGAGTCCTACGATCCACAAACCGGCCAAGGTAAGCCAAAGTGTGCCGCTGGCGACCTTCCGGTTGGCGATCAGGGTCAGCCCCAGCAGAAGAATGGCAATGAAAGGTACCGTCACAATCAGCACCAGCGAAATTATCAGGGTGGAAGGAGCCTCCCGGATCAGCATCAGGGGTGGAATATCTCCAAAGGGAAGCATGTCCCTCATGCCAATGCCAACGCCCCCCCCTATGATCAAGCCCATCAGGGAGAGTACCGCAGCCGCAATCAGCAAAGCGCCAATCACCACCCTGAGTATCGGGCCCACGCCTTTCAGAATTTTTCCAAGTCCGCTGATGATGATGGCAATAGCCCGAAAGGGAAACAACACCAGGCGGGTCATGGGGGCTTCTTCTCCGGTCGTTTCACCCAGGTTTAGCCCCCGTTTTATATTTGTTTCGATGTTGGAAAGCGTGATGGGTTCACCCTGCATTTCCATCTTTTCGGTGAGGGTATTGGCAGAGGGGGCAATGATCCACAACACGATATAGATCAAAAATCCAGTACCAAATAGAAAGATGGAAAGTACCCACAGAAAGCGCACTACTCCGATATCAATCCCAAAATAGGAAGCTACCCCGGCGGCTACTCCGCCTACCACCTTGCGGTCTGGGTCGCGAAAGAACTTCTTGATGCTTTTGTCCTCTTCCAGCGTAATGGAGCCCGGAAAAGCTATCCACATGGCAATGTACAGCAACACCACGATTCCGCTGATCGGGCCAACGGCATCGCCATTTCCGTCAAAAATCCCACTTCCGGCCGGCAAGCCTATCACAAGAAAAAGAAAAGCCAACCGAACCCAGAGCGGGTCCACGGTAAAGTAATGCGCCAGGCCCGAGGCTACTCCCCCGATAAGTTTTCGGCGGAGGTCACGGAACAGCCGGCGGGGAGCACCCGTGCGGGGATCAGCGCCAGGAGTGGCACCACCCGTGGACGTGCTGGCGGCACCAGGTACTACTGGTGGGGGAGTGGTACCCGTAGACCGGGCAGAAGCAGCCTGCAAAGGCTCGGTCAGCAGATCTTCCGCCTGCTCGATGGCCTCAAAATCGGCCACCGTTCCCATGGCTCCGATCAGTTCTCCCACATCTTCCAGCGAGATCGCCTGTTTGTTCTCCGCTTTTTGTTTGGCCAAAAACCGCTCGGCTATGCGCCCTTCTATATCGGACAGAATTTCCTTGCTATCGGCAAAGGAGGAAAAGTATTTCTGGATGGACCCCAGGTAACTTTTGAGTTTTTCGTATCCATCTTCCTCAATGTGGAAGATCACGCCGCCTATATTGATACTTATTGTTTTTTTCATGATGTTTTCGAATGTCTGGGAGTGAACAGAATCAGGAAGGTTTTTGAGTCTGAATGGCCTCGTTGGTCTTTTTAATGATCATCTGTACCGAATCGGCCAGATCCAGCCAGGTATCCTGCATCGCCTCTAAAAACTGCTTTCCATCGTCGGTCAAAACGTAATACTTGCGGGGCGGACCGGAGGAGGATTCCACCCATTTGTAATCCAATAGTCCGGCATTTTTGAGCCGGGTCAGCAGCGGGTAGAGGGTACCTTCCACCACCATTATGCGGGCCGAGGTTAGTTCGTCCAGCATATCAGAAGCGTAAACCTCCCCGCGCGAGATGACGTGCAGAATGCAGAATTCCAAAATCCCCTTCCGCATTTGCACTTGGGCGTTCTCGATATTCATAATTTTTTCATGGGTTTGAGGGTGCTTGCGCACGGTTTAATTCAAGTAATGGCTGCCTTCGTCAGCGTATTTTTTCATGGCTAATAGATTTGTTTCCACCTGTTTTTATCGGCTGATCAATCCGATAATGACTTACAACATAACAAAGGTATGAAAAGGTACTTTGCTATACAAGGTACTATACCAAATTTAGTTTTTTTTTGATAAACGTCCATAAATTCCGGATGAATGGTCAAATGAAGGGTACAAAAAAAACAGGCTGTCCCGCTCGGGACAGCCTGTTCAATCAATTGATACCTTTTATGGGCTATCAGGGAGTGGGCGTGGTGCTTCTTTTCACCCTTGTGATTACCATAGGAACACAGATCGTAATGGGGCAACAGTCCACCTCCTGCACAATGATGGGGCAGCAACCGCCGGTTGGGCAGGTGGAACTGGTAGATGTAAACGTATACGTGCCTTTGCTCATGACGGTCAGTTTGCTCGCTGTTTCGTTCGGAATTACATTTCCATCCTTGAACCACTGAATATTTGAGAAGCCCGCGGGTACCGTAATCTCCACCGCCTGGGTCGCGCAAAGGAGAATTGGCGTACTTACGCAGGTGCGTCCGAAGTCGTCCTCGGTTTCCACCCCGTTATTCGGGCTCGAATCTATATCCGTTTCGTTCATCTTGGAAACTTGCGCCGTATAGTAGAGAACACCCATCGACACCACTTTCACATTCAGCAGTAGCACCGCCGAGTCGCCGACCGCCAGATTGGGTACCGTCCAGGTACCGGGCGTGTAGCTTCCCGGTCCCGAGTTGCTCACCAGGTCAAACCCAACCGGTAGCACATCCTTCACTTCCAAGCCCGTGGCTGGCACTTGGCCCTGGTTCACCACCACTACCCGTAGGGTTACCATGTCGTTGACCTGCGGCAACTTGTTGCTTACGTTCACGAAAATGGCCACATCGGCAGTCTGATTTATGGATACTGGTGTAGGAGTGCTGTTATCTCCTGGGTCACCGTTGCGATCCGGGTCAACATTATCCCCACTCGCTGACTTATCTTTTACAGGGGTACCATTGAAGGTTCCCTGTCCCCAGGCCACGTTGAGGAACGTGCCCGCACTACCTGCGCCCGGCACAAGGCGTACCGTGAAGGTAAGTAGGAGCGAATCCCCCGAGGCCAGGCTGCTTGTTCCAGCTAATAGGCCCGTGTTACTACCGGCACCCGTGAAGGAAGCATTAACCGGCACCGAGGGGGTAGTGACTACCCCACCGACCATGCTGTAGGTGGCCGGAGAAGGAAAAGTGGTGGTAAGCGTATCGAATACCTGCACATTAGACAAGGACACCGCACCCGTGTTCTTTACTTTGATCCTATACGTGATATCATAGGTTCCGTTGTTGTTGTCCACCAGGGTCAACAGGCTTTTTGCAATACCGATCTGAGCGTTCGGATCACAAAAAGCATCCGGACCTTTTTTGCCTATAAACTGTTCTCTTGGCACCTCGTTACCTCCGGCCGGCTGTCCCGAACGGGAATAAAAACTCCCCCGCACGTTTAGGGAGGTGGCATTGATGGAAGCGGCGACAAAGGGATCGGCCGGAGCCAGGATACTCACTGGCCCCAGGCAAGCATTGCCCTTGAAGGTGAAGAGCGCTACCGAATCACCAAGGGTGAATTTCCCCAGGTTGGTTTCGATGGGTGCTTTCCCAATCGCATAATACCGGGCAGTTTTATCGTAGGTTTCAGCGGCCAATGCAGGTTCTACGGCCGGATCACCCAGCTTGCGGGGGTCTTTTTCCCACACACCCCTAATGTCCGTAATATCCTGAATGACGAATGCCGCTGGCACCTTAAGCGACACCTGAGCCGTAGCCGAAAACTCATTGGTGTTGGCATTATTGGCGTTCGGTGTATTATAATCCGGATGAACCCACACCGTGTATACCTGGGTGGATACATTGTAAATCAGTTTGTACTTCACCGTGTTTGTGGATAAAGCCTGACTGAAAATAGGTGTAAAGGCTCCAACAATATAAAAACCTAACCCCGCTAGTAGTAAGCTGAAATTCTTCATAATCTCATCAACTTATTTTGTGTATAATTCATTTCGTATGTGTACTAGTTGTGCATTCGTTACTGATCTTACCCGCAAATCTGCACTTCTTCCAAATTCCGGGAAAGCTTTCGATCTATTTTCTTCAAATTTAGTTCTTTTATAAGGAGTTGGTGAGAATAAATCTATTCTCACCAACTAACTATTTCATTTGGGCAGTTGTTGCTGAATGATGAAGAAATTGTCCTGGAAGGTGTTGCCGGGATGGTTCTTGATCACGTTCTGGTAAATGAACTCCACGTCGTTGGTCGTCCCCTGGAAGATCACCTCCCCGTTCATGTTGACGTCTCCGCTGAAGTACCCTTCCAGGATGTAATTGGGCTGCATAAAAGTATTTCCGGCAGCATTGATCACTTGCTGAGCAATCACGTTTACATCGTTGAGGGTACCCTGGTAAATTACCACACTATCGCGAAGTGCATTCCCCGCCCACATAGCACGTCCCTGCACCACTACTACCTGTGATTGATGAATCGGTTGTGGTCCAAACACGTAAGTAGGTGTAGTTGGTTGACGGAAGTCAATGGTGGTACCCGCTGCGGTCAGCGGAACGGCACCGGCGGTCATTACAGCAAGGTGATTGCGGTGACGCACGGCCACGTAGTAGGCCGTCCCATTCTGTCCTACGGCCTGAATCGGCGATACACCATCAAGGCTCACAATGTCCCCGTCACGCTGTACCAGGGCTGATTGACTCCGAATGATTTTGGTTGAGTCAGCCGAATCCCTTAACTCAACAAACACCCAGTCAACAATCGCATTCCTTCCTGTGGTTGTAAGCACTGTGGGGAGAATGGTATTTGCTGGTATCGTTGGGTTCCAGTAGCTGTACGGTGACGTCAATGGGATCAGGTTCTTCACCCGAAGCTCATCCCGCATGAGGGAATCCACAATAGAGTTGGTAGGCGAATCCGTATATGTCACCCCGAACAGCGATCCCTGCAAGTATACTTTCGGCAGGAGCAATAGCGGAGCATTGATGTTCACAACCACCAGGGCTGTGTCACAGACTGCTGGATTCAACTTGTCGCAAATCTTGTAAATCAGGCTATCTACTCCCGTCTGAGCGTTACCAGCCACGTAAGCCAGCGTACCCCCTGGGTTGATTGTGCCTGTGCCTTTCGAACCGTTCTGAATAATTGTAATTGTCACTTTCGACGTATCGACCGGACTTATGTTATTAAGTTGGTCGTTAATCAGAATTGGGTAAGTCACACTACTGTCAGCCGCCACCGTGCCCAGGTTATCGTAGTTGGCGAGGATACCCGGAATAATATCGAAGTATACCCACGCCAGGTCGCAGACTGTCGGATTTAGTTTGTCACAAATCTTATATTGTAAACTGTCAGGGCCCGATTGCCCGGGTGCCGGAGTATAGGTTACCTGTCCGGTGTTGGCATCAATGGTAGCAGTTCCTTTACCAGGATTTACCACTGTGACGATATTGACCATCGTTGGATCAAAATTACCTTCTGCGTTCAGCGTATCATTCGTAATGAGAGGATACGTTACGCTACTTCCTGACGCAACCGGCGGCACAATGTCGTTTACTGCATCGATTGTTGGGGTAATAGTGACTACCACTAATGCAGTATCACATACCGCTGGGTTCAGTTTATCACAAATCTGGTAGATCAGGTTATCAGTTCCTGAGAAGCCTGGCGTGGCAACATAGGTCACTACCCCTGTTACCGGATTGACTGTTGCCGTACCCTTAACCGGTATTTGCAAAATTGTAATGTTGACCAGTGTTGGGTTTAAGTTGCCTACACCATTCAAGGTATCATTAACAATCAACGGCTTGACCAGCGTGCTTCCTGCCGCTACCGTGCCCAGGTTGTCGTAGCTGGCCACGATCACCGGCGTGATGGTGAAGAACACCCAGGCCGAATCGCAAACCGTTGGATTCAACTTATCGCAAATCTTGTACAGCAGGCTGTCCGGCCCCGAGAAGCCAGGTGTCGGCGTGTAGGTTACTACACCCGTCGTCGGGTTGATGCTGGCCGTACCTTTATCAGGACTGTCTGGAATTGTGATCGTGACTAAGGTTGGGTTGAAGTTGCCCACCCCGTTCAAGGTGTCGTTGGTCAGCAGCGGATAAGTCAACGTGCCGCCCGAGGGTACATTCCCCGCCACATCCCTCACCGCATCAATCTTCGGAGCGATGTTGACCACCACCAGCGCCGTGTCGCAGACCGTGGGGTTGAGCTTGTCACAGATCTGGTAGATCAGGCTGTCGAGGCCTGAGGCTCCCGCGTTGGGCGTGTACGTTACCTGACCCGTCGTTGGGTTGATGCTCGCTACGCCTTTGTTAGGCGTGTCTGTGATGGTGATGTTGACCAAGGTCGGGTTGAAGTTGCCCACGCCGTTCAGGGTGTCGTTGACGATCAGCGGCTTGACCAGCGTGCCTCCTGCCGCTACCGTGCCCAGGTTGTCGTAGCTGGCCACGATCACCGGCGTGATGGTGAAGAACACCCAGGCCGAATCGCAAACCGTTGGATTCAACTTATCGCAAATCTTGTACAGCAGGCTGTCCGGCCCCGAGAAGCCAGGTGTCGGCGTGTAGGTTACCACACCCGTGGTCGGGTTGATGCTCGCCGTACCCTTGTCGGCCGGATCGAGCGTGGTGATGTTGACCAGCGTAGGGTTGAAGTTGCCCACCCCGTTCAACGTATCGTTGGTCAGCAGCGGATAGGTCAACGTGCCACCCGAAGCTACTGATGGAGGCCTATCGCTCACCGCGTCAATCTTCGGAGCGATGCTGACCACCACCAGGGCCGTGTCGCAGACCGTGGGGTTGAGCTTGTCGCAGATCCGGTAGATCAGGCTGTCGATGCCCGAAGCGGCCGCGTTGGGTGTATACGTTACCTGACCCGTCGTCGGGTTGATGCTGGCCGTACCTTTATTAGGCGAGTCGGTGATGGTGATGTTCACCAGAGTCGGATCGAAGTTGCCTACCCCGTTCAAGGTGTCGTTGACGATCAACGGCTTGACCAGCGTGCCTCCTGACGCTACCGTACCCAGGTTGTCGTAGCTGGCCACGATCACCGGCGTGATGGTGAAGAACACCCAGGCCGAGTCGCAGACCGTGGGATTGAGCTTGTCGCAGATCTTGTACAGCAGGCTGTCCGGCCCCGAGAAGCCAGGTATCGGCGCGTAGGTTACCACACCCGTGGTCGGGTTGATGCTCGCCGTACCCTTGTTTGGCGAGTCACGGTGATGGTGATGTTCACCAGCGCGCCGGATCGAAGTTGCCCTACCCCGTTCAAGGTGTCGTTGACGATCAACGGCTTGACCAGCGCTTCCGCCGCTACCGTGCCCAGGTTGTCGTAGCTGGCCACTATAACCGGCGTGATGGTAAAGTACACCCAGGCCATATCGCAAACAGTCGGGTTGAGCTTGTCGCAAATTTTATACAGCAGGCTATCGGGACCTGAGAAACCCGCCGTAGGGATATAGGTCACCTGACCGGTTGTGGGATTGATCGTAGCGGTGCCCTTGTCGGTAGGGTCTTCAATCGAGATAGTGACCAACGTCGGATCGAAGTTTCCTACCCTGTTCAGGGTGTCGTTGGTGATCAGCGGATAAGTGACGGTGCCTCCAGAAAGTACAGGTGGGACGATGTCCTTTACCGCATCAATCACCGGGGTAATGGTCACCACCACCAGAGCGGTATCGCAGACCGTCGGATCGAGCTTATCGCAAATCTGGTAGATCAGATTATCGAGACCCGAAGCGCCGGCGTTGGGCGTGTAGGTTACCTGGCCCGTGGTCGGGTTGATCGTAGCCGTGCCATTGTTGGGGGCATCCGTTACCGTGATATTCACCAGCGAGGGATTGAAATTACCCGCCCCATTCAAGGTATCGTTGACGAACAGTGGCTTGACCAGCGTTCCCCCTGAGGCCACCGCACCCAGATTATCATAGCTGGCTACGATCACAGCTTTATACGTATCTGTATCGGTCGCACTGTTGTTGTCAAGAGTAAGGTCGGTCGTACCTGTCGGTGGCGTCACCGTTACATTGTTGGTAAGGTTTCCCGTGGCCGAAGGCGATACAGTACCTATCACTTTGAAGGTTACCGAATTGCCCCCTCCAGCTGGCAGGTTCACAACTGCTGCCAGGTTGTTGCCTCCCCCCGCAGATCCGCTGACTACCGTGGCCGTGCCCAGGGTGGTGGTGGACCAGCTCACACCTGTGATGGTGGCCGGTATTATATCGACGATGCTGGCACCCATCACCCCGCTAGGTCCGTTGTTGCTTACTATGATTGTGTAGGTGATTGCACTGCCAGGCGTGTAAGTGGTGCTCCCGTCCGTTTTGGTGATGACCAAATCAGCGATTGCATTGTTCGTGTCCGTATCCGTGGCGCTATTGTTGCCTGGATTCGGATCGGTAGTACCGGTGGGAGGAGTCACACTTGCCGTATTGACCAGATTTCCGGTATAGCCTGATGGTACCGCCAAATTGATTGTGTAGGTGATACTCCCTCCACTTGGAATCGTCAACAGATCGTTTATAGAGGTAGAACCACTAGCCGTGTTCCCACTCGTTCCGGCGGTGCCGGTAGAGGTGTAATTCCAAGTGGTACCCGCAGGAATATTATCCACTAAGCTGGCACCCATTGCAGTACTTGGGCCGTTGTTGGTTACCACGAGGGTATAGGTGGTGGTCCCGCCTGGTATGTACGTAGCACTGCCGTCCGTCTTGGTCAAAGCCAGATCAGCTTCCGGAGTTGGCGTGTCCATATCGGTTGCCGTGTTATTTGCTGGTACTGGATCAGTGACTCCGGCGGGTGGCGTGACCGTGGCCGTATTGACCAGATTACCCGTAAAATTAGCCGGAATTGTCAGAATCAGGGTATAGGTGATGGTACCCCCGGACGGGATCGTCAACAGATCGCTGATGCTAGCCGAACCACTGGCCGAGTTGCCGCTTGTTCCGGCCGTGCCCGTCGACATATAGGTCCAGGTAGTTCCCGCAGGAATATTGTCTACAAAACTTGCTCCTGCCACATTGCTGGATCCGCCATTGCTTACTACCACTGTGTAGGTAGTGGTAGTACCAGGTACATAGGTGGAAGTCCCGTCGGTTTTTGTTACCCCCAAATTTGCCTGAGGGTTATTGACATCCGTATCCGTTACACTGTTATTCCCTGGTACCGGGTCGGTGGTACCTACCGGCGGCGTAATCGTAGCCGTGTTGACCAGACTTCCCGAGAAGTTAGACGGGATCGTTACGGTAACGGTATAGGTGATGCTTCCGCCGTTGGGCAGATCCAACAGATCGCTGATATCCCCCGAGCCACTTGCTGTGTTGCCACTTGCTCCGCCGGTAGGCACGGAGGTGTAGGTCCAGGAGGTGCCCGCCGGAATATTGTCGGTAAAGCTCGCCCCCAGTACGTTGGACGGGCCATTGTTACTCACCACTATGGTATAAGTTGTAGTGGTGCCTGCAATATAGGAGGTTGTACCGTTTGTCTTGGTTAGGGCAAGGTCGGCCTCTGGACTTGGCGTATCGGTATCCGTGGTGGTATTATTGGCTAGGTTTAGATCGGTGCCCACGGGGGGAGTAATTGTAGCCGTATTGACCAGGTTACCCGTATAGCCGGAGGGGATGGTAACCGTTACCGTATAGGTAACGCTTCCACCACTTGGTATGGACAATGAATTGGTAATATTGCCCGTTCCACTTGCCGAATTACCACTTGTGCCGACCGTACCGGTGGACGTGTAGCTCCAGGTCGTTCCCGCAGGAATATTATCCGTAAAGTTTCCGATGCCATCGCTAGGGCCCGAATTGCTCACCACCACGGTGTAGATCGTAGTAGTACCGGCCACGTAAGTGGGCATGCCGTCGGTTTTGGTGACGGCAAAATCCGCCTGTGGGCTCGGGGTGTCTGTATCAGTAACCGTATTGTTGTTCGAAATCGGATCTATAACCCCCACTGGAGGAGCTATCGTGGCCGTATTGACCAGATTCCCCGTAAAGTTGGCGGGTACCGCCACCGAAATGGTGTAGGTAATCCTACCGCCACTCGGAATTGTCAACACCTCATTGATATTGCCCGTACCGCTGGCGGTATTGCCGCCCGTTCCGGCCGTGCCGGTAGAGGTGTACGACCAGGTGACACCCGCCGGAATGTTGTCGACCAGGGTGGCCCCCACTACGTTGCTGGGGCCGTTATTGCTGGCTACCACTGTGTAGGTGGTCGTGGTGCCGGACGTATAGGTGGTTGTTCCGTCCGTTTTGGAAATTTCCAGGTCGGCCTGCGGATCGTTGCTATCGGTGTCCGTAACCGTGTTGTTGCCCGGATTCGGATCGGTGGTGCCGGTGGGTGGGGTGATGGCAGCCGTGTTGACCAGATTCCCGGTAAAGTTGGCTGGTATAGAAACAACTACGGTGTAGGTTATAGTACCCCCAACTGGAATTGTCAGCAAGCGATTGATGTTCCCCGTACCGCTAGCCAGGTTGCCACTGGCTCCCCCGGCAGCAACCGACGTATAGGACCAGGAAACTCCGGCCGGAATGTTGTCTATAAAACTGGCATCCGCTACATCACTTGGCCCCGTATTGCCCACTACAATTGTGTAAGTGGTCGTGGTGCCGGCAACGTACACGGCAGTCCCGTCCGATTTGGTTACCACCAAATCAGCCTGGGGGCTCGGAGTGTCCGTATCCGTGGCTGTATTGTTAGAGGAGGTCGGGTCCGCCACGCCGGCCGGCGATGTGATGGTGGCTGTATTGGTCAGATTGCCGGTAAAGTCTGCCGGTATGGTCACTACCACCGTATAGGTCACGCTTCCACCGTTGGGAATCGTAAGCAGATCACTGATATTGGCCGCGCCGCTGGCCGTATTCCCACTCGTACCGGCCGTACCCGTAGACGTGTACGACCAGGTAGTACCCAGGGGAATGTTGTCCACAAAGCTGGCGCCAACCACGTTGCTTGGCCCAGCGTTGCTCGCCACCACGGTGTAGGTGGTGGTGGTACCGGGTACAAAAGTGGACGTACCATCCGTTTTGGTTACCATCAGGTCCGCCTGTGGGTCATTCGAATTAATATCCGTAACCGTATTGTTACCCGGATTCGGATCGGTAGTTCCGGCCGGTGGAGTAATGGTAGCTGTATTGACCAGGTTGCCTGTAAAGCCGGGCGGAATGAGTACGGTTACCGTATAAGTAACATTCCCACCAGTGGGTATAGTCAATAAGTCATTGATATTCGTAGTACCATTTGTGGTATTCCCAGTCGTACCAGCACTACCAGTCGAGGTAAATGACCAGGTGGTTCCAGCCGGTATATTATCCACAAAACTTGCTCCTGCCACGTTACTAGGACCAGAATTAGTCACTACTACTGTATAACTGGTTGAATTTCCGGCCGTATAAGTGGTTGTACCATCCGTTTTGGTTACCATCAGGTCCGCCTGCGGGCTCGGGGTGTCCGTATCGGTAACCGTATTGTTGCCCGGATCAGGATCGGTGACCCCCGCCGGAGGCGCTACCGTAGCTGTATTGACCAGATTCCCCGTGAAGTCAGCGGGTATCGAAGCCGTTATCGTGTAGGTGATGTTGCCGCCGCTCGGAATCGTCAACACTTCGTTGATATTGCCGATACCACTAGCGGTATTGCCGCTCGTTCCCGCCGTACCGGTGGAGGTGTACGACCAGGTAACGCCTGCCGGAACGTTGTCGACCAGGGTGGCCCCTACCGCATTGTTAGGGCCGTTGTTACTAACCACCACGGTATAGGTGGTCGTGGTGCCAGCCGTGTAGGTAGTTTTCCCATCCGTCTTGGAAACCTTGAGGTCGGCCCTTGGATCATTGGTATCCGTATCCGTAACCGTGTTGTTGCCCGGATTGGGATCGGTAGTGCCTGCGGGTGGTGTGATGGTGGCCGTATTGACCAGATTTGCGGTAAAGTTTGATGGGATAGAGATCGTCACCGAGTAGGTGACGCTCCCACCGCTGGGTAGTACCAGGAGGTCGCTGATATTTCCACTTCCACTAGCCGAGTTGCCGCTGGCTCCCCCGGCGGCCACCGAGGTGTAGGACCAGGAAACACCGGCTGGGATATTGTCAGTGAAGCTGGCGGGCCAAGTACCTGTCACGTCACTGGGGCCCCCATTGCTGGCCACGATCGTGTACGTGACCGTGGAGCCGGATACGTAGGTGGTTACGCCGTCGGTTTTGGTTACCGACAAATCGGCCTGGGGACTCGGAGTGTCCGTGTCCGTGGCCGAGTTGTTCCCTGGCGTCGGATCCGTAATTCCGGCGGGAGGGGTGATCGTAGCTGTATTGACCAGGTTACCGGTATAGCTCGACGGGATGGTTACCACAATGGAATAGGTGACACTGCCTCCATTGGGAAGTGTGAGCGCATCGCTGATAGCAGACGTTCCGCTGGCGGTGTTGCCGGATGCACCTCCGGCGTCCACCGAGGTGTACGACCACGTAACACCGGAAGGAATATTATCCACAAAGGTAGCTCCTGTTGCCGTGTTGGGGCCGTTGTTGCTCGCCACTACGGTATAGGTGGTGGTAGTACCCGGCACGAAGGTGGGGCTTCCGTCCGTTTTGGTTACTACCAAATCCGCCTGCGGATTGTTGGTATCGGTATCCGTAGCCGTATTGTTGCCAGGAACCGGATCGGTAGTGCCCGCCGGCGGTGTAATGGTTGCCGTGTTGACCAGGTCGCCGGTAAAGTTTGCGGGAATGGTCACCACCGCCGTGTAGGTAACGGAACCGCCACTGGGTAGGGTTAGCAGGTCGCTGATATTGGTCGTGCCGCTGGCCGTGTTCCCACTCGTGCCGGCCGTACCCGTGGACGTATACGACCAGGTGGTGCCCGAAGGAATATTATCCACAAAGCTGGCTCCGCTCACTGCATTGGGACCACCGTTACTCACCACTATGGTGTAGGTGGTAGTGGTACCCGATATATAGGTAGTAGTGCCGTCCGTTTTGGTAACTTCCAGATTCGCGCGCGGACTATTAGTATCGGTATCCGTAGCCGTATTGTTGTCCGGCACGGGATCAGTGGTACCCGCTGGCGGAGTAACCGTGGCCGTATTGACCAGGGTACTAATAAAGTTCGCCGGAATGGTCACTACCACCGTGTAGGTCACACTGCCCCCATTGGGAATCGTAAGCAGGTCACTAATATTAGCCGATCCGCTTGCCGTGTTCCCACTCGTACCAGCCGTACCCGATGACGTGTATGACCAGGTGGTACCCGAAGGAATATTGTCCACAAAACTGGCCCCAACCACGTTGCTTGGACCGGCATTGCTCACTACTATTGTATAGGTGGTCGTAGTACCCGATATATAGGTGGTAGTACCGTCGGTCTTGGTAACAGCCAGATTCGCCTGCGGACTTCCCGTATCCGAATCTGTGGCCGTGTTATTATTGGGGGTCGGGTCGGTGGTGCCACCCGGCGGAGTAATCGTGGCCGTGTTGACCAGGTTTCCGGTAAAGCTCGACGGAATGGTCACCACTACTGTATAAGTCACACTACCCGCGCTGGGAATTGTCAGCAAGTCACTGATATTGGCCGCGCCGCTGGCCGTGTTCCCACTTGTACCGGCCGTGCCCGTGGACGTATACGACCAGGTAGTACCCGAAGGGATGTTGTCCACAAAGCTGGCTCCGCTCACATTACTGGGGCCCGCGTTACTGACTACTATAGTATAGGTAGTGGTGGTACCGGCCACGTAGCTGGCAGTACCATCCGTTTTGGTCACCGAAAGGTCGGCGTTGCTGGCTTGGGTATCGGTGTCGGTCGCACTGTTGTTGCCCGATACCGGATCGGTGGTTCCGGCTGGCGGTGCCACTGTCGCCGTATTGACGAGATCACCCGTAACGTTGACCGGTACCGTCAGGTTTACGGTATAGGTCACCGTGCCCCCCACAGGGATCGTAACCGCTTGGTTGATATCACCCGTTCCGTTGGTCGTTCCGGTAGCACTTCCGGCAAAGGCCGCCGTCCAGGAGGCAATGGTCGTACCTGCCGGTGCATTGTCCACTACCGTAGCACCCGTCACGTTACTCGGGCCTACATTGGTAACTACCACCGTATAGGTCACGCCTATACCGGGGGTATACGTAGCACTACCGTCAGACTTTGTTATACCCAGATTTGCTTGCGGATTGGCAGTATCCGTATCCGTGGCGGTGTTGTTAGCCGGCGTAGGATCGGTGGTACCCGCCGGTGCTGTTATCGTGGCGGTGTTGGTGAGGTCTCCCGTCACCCCTGCTGGAACGGCCAGAGTAATGGAATACGTGACCGTTCCGCCTACGGGTACAGTTACTGTTTGGCTTATATTGTCGCTTCCACTTCCGTTGCCCGAAGCCCCTCCGGCAAATAGTGCCGTCCAGGACGAAATGGAGGTACCCGCCGGGGCATTGTCAACCACCGTGGCACCCACCACATTGCTCGGGCCGGCGTTGCTCACCACTGCGGTGTAGGTAATGGGGCTCCCGGGTGTATAGGTTGTACTACCGTCTGTTTTGGTAATGGACAAATCAGCCTGTGGATTGGCTGTGTCTGTGTCCGTGGCCGTATTGTTGGCGGTATTGGGATCGGTCGTCCCCGTGGACGGAGTTACCGTAGCGGTATTGGCCAGGCTTCCTGTAATATCCGCAGGTACCGTCAGGTTTATGGTATACGTGATTGTCGCGCCCGAAGGTACGGTCACAGTTTGGTTAATGTTGCCGGTGCCGCTGATGGTACCAGTAGCTCCACCCGCCAAGACTGCGGTCCAGCTGCTGATGGTAGTACCTGTTGGCGCATTATCTGAAACAACAGCATTGGTAGCGGTGCTTGGCCCAGTATTTCCTACCACTACGGTGTAGGTCACTGGACTGCCCGGCGTATAGGTAGTATTTCCATCGGTTTTGGTTATACTCAAATCAGCTGTAACGATTGGATTTAAAATTACCGGAAAGGCTTCAAAGTTCTCTCTTCCGCAACCGTCTGTAACCGTAAGTCTGACAATACAAATTGTAGTAGTTGTTACATTTGGAGCTGTAAAAGTAGTGGTGCCAGCAGTGGGGTTCCCAAATGTACCGCCGCAGGAAGAAGTCCATTGGTAGGAAATTGGATTCGCTCTTCCGTTCACATTGACAGAGAAATTACCTACGCTACCCCCAGTAAGCGTATCAGGTTTTGCTCCAACAATAATTTGAGGCTTAAATTCCATTCCAGCCTGAAGCAGAAAGTTTCCATAGGTACGGCCAGCAGCTACGTTCTCGGCTACCGTGCCGCCATTGAAGGTATGGCTGGTAAATTCCATGATCATTCCATAAGCAGGATTACCAAAGGCGCGACCATACGCCAAGGCAGCAGCCGGACCGGGAGGATACTGGCCACTCACTACCTGGGGATGATCGTGGTCCCAAACGGCTACGGTTGTGGTTGAGCGCCAACCCGCTGACTTTGGAATGTTAATTTGCTCCGAACCATTTTGCAAAGCACCATCAAACCGACCTAAAAACTGCATGAAAGGATCAGAAGCCACGCTTGCGGCATACTGACCGGGACCCACCGAGTAGTAATAAGGAGGAGGTATGGTACCACCGCTATGCTGACCCCAAGGGATCAGGCCAGCGTTACTCAGGTAATTTAGGTCCCCGATGCCATCTCCGTTCAAATCTACCAGAGATTCCAGAGCACTTACCGAGTGACAGGCCATAAACAACCAGCCGCCCGCCTTAATAAAATTATCGAGGGTGGTTTTTTCCAACGCTACCCAGTTTTGTGGGTCGGCGTGGGGGAGGGTGTATACATCGTCGCAAGTAGTAAGGTTGCTGGGTTGACCATCAGCCCGATAGGCCGTGGCGGGTACACCAGCCGGATCATAGAAAGCACTAATGGCCTTGTCTCCGTTTTGCTCATCCAGAACAGCTCTAGAAAAAGAAGTGATCACGTCGTGGATGGGAGCGTTGAAGGCCGGGCGATTACAATCCACCTTTAAGCCCGGATATAGGGCTACCCAGGAATTGATTGTCGTTTGTGCGACAGGCACAAATTCAGCCGGAATGATAAAGGCTCCTGACGAATACGTTACTCCCGCTACGGTAAAGTCCGGCTGATCTACTTTGGATTGGGGTGTACCAAAAGATTTGGAAGGGTTGATGGCCCAATAAATAGGTATCTTTAAGTTCTTTACCAATTCATATACCAACCCGTAAGGCTTCATACCATTGTTAATGGTTTGAGGTACTACCCCCATATCGATGATACAGGCCCCAGCAGTAAAAGATTTGAGTGCCGATGTGAACACAGAGGCTGTATTGTTGACGGTATTGGCATCCAGAGCTGATGAATTCTGGACAAAAGCCGTGTTGGTAAAACCTCCGCCATTGGTAATCTTGGTATTGATGGTCAGCGTGGCGGAAGCTCCATTTGCCAAAGTTCCAATAGTCCATAGGCCGCTCCCACTAGCATAAGATCCTGCTGTGGCCGACGAACTAAGAAAGGTCAAATTGGTTGGTAAAACGTCTATTATGACCAGACCGCTCGTTGCGTCGGGGCCATTGTTGGTCGCCGTGACGGTATAGGTGAGTGGGTCGCCCTGTACGGGCAGGGTAGCGCTGGCCGTTTTTGTAACGGCAATATCGGCACCATTTACTTTGAAGGTAGCTGTGGCCGTATTAGGATTCGTCGCCCCCGGAGGTTCATTCATGGGGGAGCTCACCGTTGCCGTGTTCAGTACCGTTTTGGCTGCGGTTCCGGTATTTACTGTAGTATTTATGGTTAGAGTGGTGGTGGCTCCGTTGTTCAAGGTGCCGATGGTCCAAACACCTGTTGTTGGGTTATAGGTACCCCCACTGTGACTGGTATAAGTGACCTCGGGAGGAAGCAAGTCATTTGCAACTACCAAGGGTGCATTGTGTGGGCCAAAGTTCTGTACGGTAAGTGTATAAGTGACAGTCCCCCCTTCCGGCGAGGTGGACGAAGATACGGACTTCGTAATTCCCAAATCAGCATTACCCACCGCAAAAAGGGCAGAGGCCGAATTATTGGCGGTAATACCATCCGGTTCTACTACCGAGCCTATGGAGGCAGTGTTAGTATAGGAATTTCCGAGGGTGGTACCGGCCGGTTTTACAGTGGCCGTAATCGTCAGCGTGGCCGAATCTCCCGAATTGATATCATTGGCAAACCAGGTTCCCGCTCCTGCATTATAAGCATTTCCCTGTGATATAGTGGAAGAAACAAAGGTTAAACCAGCCGTCGGGATCAGGTCATTGAGGGTGATATCATTCGCCTTCAACGGACCATTATTTTTTATGACTATGGTATAAGTAATATTATCGCCGGGATTCGGAGCCACATTCGACACCACTTTGGATACCCTCAGATCCGCTCCATTTACGATGAAAGTAACTGCCGAAGTATTGTTGTTCAGATCTGGATCTACTTGTTGGAAACTCTCAACAGTGGCAGTGTTGGTAATCGTTCTCGCGGCGAATCCTGCCGCAACCGTTGCGGTGAACTGCAGTGTCCGGTTTGATCCTGAATTGATGGAAGGATTGGTCCAGGTAATCGTCCCTCCACTCTGGGTTGCGGAGGTGCCAGCGGGAATGGAGGTTAAGGCTACAAAAGTTAATCCTGCGGGTAGAACATCCTTTATAATTATGTTAGAGCCAAGACCGGGCCCGCTATTGGTAAGGTTCAGGGAGAATGTTATAGTCTGGCCAACATCCGGGGTGTTATCATTGACCGTTTTTTCCAGTAATAAATCTACCTTGGCTATCTCGATTTCAACACTAGCGGAGTTATTGGCTGTAAGGGGATCATTCTGATCCATGGATAATAACTGAGCCGTATTATTTACAGAGGTCCCGGAGGAACCGACCACCGGAGCAGCCACAATGGTAAGTACTCGTGATTGGCCGCTGGCAAGTGCGCCTACATCCCAGATATCGGTGGCGCTATTGTAAGTACCCTGCGTAGCGGAAGCGCTTACGAATGCCAGAGCGCTCACCAAATCATCCTCTACCTTCACATTGGTGGCGCTGGCTGGCCCATTGTTCCTTACAGTTATTGTATAGGTAAGGTTAGATCCTTCATTGTAAGGCCCGTTAGAAACCGTCTTGGTGAGCTGTATATCGGGAAAACGTACCGTAATAGGGACTGAGGCGGTATTATTTACTGTACTTTCCTCCGCCTGGTTAATCGTGGTAACTGAGGCAGTATTGGTGATTGTTTGGCCGGTTGTACCGGCATTTACCACGGCCGCTATTTTCAGCTGAACCGTTACATTATCCGCCAGGGTACCAATAGTCCAGGCACCGGTAGCCGGATTATAGGTTGTCCCCGCGGGAATTACGGTTCCGGTCGTCGTGTAGGTCAATCCGGCGGGCAGCAGGTCCGTAATAACGAGGCCAGTTGCCGGGGCATCCTGTAAGCCGACGTTTTTGGCATTGATGGTGTATATAATGGTATTCCCTACGTCAGGATCACTCGTGTTAACTAATTTGGTAACCTCAATATCGGGCCGGTTGACGGTAAAATTGAGAGATAGCGAATTATCACTGGCATTATTATCGGCCGGAGTGGAAGAAACATAACTAGCCGTAGTACTAATTGTAGTGCCAGCCGTACCCGATTTTGGAAAAGCCACAATGAACAACTTCACGGTAGACCCACTTGAAAGCGGTCCGATATTCCAGATACCAGTGCCTGCAGTATACGTTCCGGCGCCCGGACTAGCAGGGTCGGTCGTGAACGACACGAATGTCATGCTGGATGGAAGCAAATACTGCACCTGCAGAGCCGTAGTTGCCTGCGGCCCATTGTTCTTTACATTTATTTCTATGGTGAGGTTTTGCAGTTCATTAGGCGCAGTATCACTCACTTCGAGTTTGGTTACTTGAATATTGGTTTGGGCGAATGCCTGATGCGTCCCTATCAACATCACTGTCGCGATGAAAAGAGCACATAAAAAGCGAGGGTATATATTTTTCATAAATTGCCTAATTATTGACACTTAATTCAAATTGCTAGATTCTTACTCTTGACGAACCCATTATTGGGGAGCACCACTCTTGGCTCAATCTGGCCTGGACAATACGTGCTTTGAAGAAATCTCGGTGGAGAGAAGTGAAATTGTAACCCAATCTAGGTTTTTGGGACAGGATAAGCGGGTCACTGCGATAACCGATAGAATGATAGTATCTAGTAAAAAGCAGAGGAAACGATCAAGTATGGAAAGGCCGTTGTAAAATTGTGTCATTTTTTTATTAGATGAAATCATTGAGAAGGTCAGCTATAAAGTCAGGATACTGGTCCATCACTCTACCAATAGTACTAATCAAATTATTTCATCACTGTACGTATATGGTGATAAAAGAAACCTCTTGATACATACTTACAAAAAATTCTTCGGCCAAGTAGGCGAAGAACTCATTCAAATGGTAGTAAAAAAAATTAGATGGACGACTACATTATATTTCGCAATAGATGTGCCAATTGTAGCATGAAAAATCGATCAGAAAATAAGGATAGGCAAATGGCTGAGGTAAGTAGTTGGTGTCTAACTCCGAATTTAAAACTTTATAAATAAGGAGGCAGTGTTTATCATCCTAGGCATCGTTTTGAAGGGGTGTTTTTCTAATTATTGATACTATCAATAATCGGGCCAATTTTCTATGAACTATCCCTAATACAAAGGATTTTGATTGATTTAATTTGGTAAGTCATAAAAAATAGTAACTGAACTCTAAAAGGTATTGCCTTCACAAAAATTGTACTTTTCTCCTTTTTTATCTAGATTTGACTGAAAGCATTTATTTATCCACCAACATTTCTCAAATGCGCTTGTCCATCGTTGTTGCCATGAGTGAGAACCGCTGCATTGGCCTCAACAATTCCCTTCCCTGGAACCTACCCGATGAGTGGGCCTACTTCAAAACTATTACCGACGGGAAGCCCTTCCTGATGGGTCGAAAGAGTTTTGAATCACCCGACGGCCTCTATTCCACCTACCGGAATATTGTAATTAGTAACCAAACCACACTTACTATTCCCGCTGACCCGCCCACCGAGCAGGCGCACAGCATTTCCGAAGCCTTGAAACTGGTCGCTGATGAAGCGGAAGTGGTGGTGTTGGGTGGGGTGAGTATTTTTGAAGAGCTCCTTCCCAGGGTTGAAAAACTATACATTTCCATTATTCACGCCCATATTGAGGGGGATGTTTACTTTCCGGAAATTGACTTCAGCCAGTGGCAACTTACCTATTCGCAGTTTCATGCAGCCGACTCCCGGCACCACTATGCGTTCTCGATGAACCAATACGGTCGAAAATAAGCTTGCCCGGTCAAAAAGGATATAAAATTAAACCCTGTTTTCCTCAACGATATACAGGATAGTCCGTATTTTTGAAAAAAGACGAAAGATTATATGCGGATCGGATGGGTTTGGGTACTATTCCTTATTGCACTTGGCAGCCGGGCGCAGGTTCCTTATGGGAACGAGTGGATCGTCCCCACGGCCAGCTACCTGCGGGTGGCCGTAACGCAGCCCGGACTGTACCGGCTCACGGCCACTGAGCTGCAAAAGCAGGGGGTCAACCTGGATAAGGTACTCCCCCGATCCCTGCAACTGTACCGGCGCGGACAACCGGTGGCGATCTGGGTGGAGGGCGAAAAAGATGGGCGGCTGGATGTGGCAGACTACCTGGAATTTTATGGCCAACCAAATGACGGGCTGCTGGATACGCTCCTGTACGTCAGTCCTCAGGCCATGCCACATTCCCATTATAGTTTGTATTCCGACACAGCTACCTACTTCCTAACCTGGCGTAGCCTCGATGAATCGGCTACGGCTCCCAGCGGCAAACGGATTCAGCTCGTGGCTACCTTCCTTACCCCTGACACCGCTACCTACCACCGTCAAAAAATCCTTCAACTTTTTACGAGCGAATACCCGGCTGGCAATATCTACCCCCTGGAACCAGGATATGGCTACGAAAATGGCTACATAGCTACCCCCTACGACGTAGGCGAAGGCTGGACGGGCCCCACCCGAAGGGCAGGGCAATGGGACGTATTCAGGCTGCAAACCTTGAACCCCGTGCGGGATTCTTCCGCCCTGGCCGGGGTGGAAATCCTGTTCGTTGGGCGGACCTTCGGAGCACATCAAGTAGATGTATGGGTAGGTGACGCCACCAAACAAACCCGGAAACTGGGTACGGTACAATGGGCCAATTATGATACAAAAACGTTCAAGGCCCCGCTCATAGCAGGCGACCTTTCCGCCACCGGCGAACTAAGCCTGGCCTATACCCCAACCCGAGCAGGGGAGGCGGTGTCGGCTTCCTATGTCCAATGGAGCTATCCGCAACAGATTCGGATGACCGACACCGAAAGCCAGAAAACCCTCTACCCAGCCACTGCGGCCACCATTTTTGTGGAAAGTAAGGACAGCCTCAATAGTTATGACATTTCCGATCCTACCCAACCGAAGCAGCTGAAGGTGGAGAAATCTGGAATAAATCAATGGATTTCTCCAAATAGTAGCCGCGCAATCCTGGTGGTAAAAGCCCCGCTCCAGGTTTCCTCGCTCCGTCCGGTTGCTTTTAAGAGCCTTGATCCTCAAAAAATCAACTACCTCATCGTCACCCATCCGCTTGTGCGAACGCCCGTGGCCGGGAGCGCCGATCCGGTGGCTGAGTACGCCGCCTACCGCGCTTCGGAGGCCGGAGGGGGATACATCCCCCTGGTTATGAATGCCAGCGAAGTAGCCGACCAGTTCAACTACGGCGAACCCGGGCCGAACGGTACCCGCCAGCTGATGCGGTGGCTGCACGACCGGGGTAGCCTTCGGTACACGTTTCTGATCGGGAAATCGCGCTCGCCCCAAATCGTGCGGCATCAGGCCAATGCCCGCAGCGAGGACATGGTGCCCAGCGCCGGCTGGCCCGACTCGGACATAGCCCTGGGCATTGGACTCGATCCGGCGAACCCGCTGGTACCCTTGGTGCCCATCGGCCGCCTGAATGCTGCTACCTCGCGGAATGTGTGGGATTATCTGCAAAAAGTGAAGCAGCACGAGGCGGCTCCGGTCGCTGCCCCCTGGCGCAAAAATGTGCTGCATTTGAGTGGAGGTAAGTCGAGAGAGGAGCTAGTAACGTTCAGAGGCTTTGTAGATGACTACGCAGCCAGGGCGGATTCTTCGTCCGCAGCGCCCCGGTTCCAAACCCTTTCCAAACTAACCGACGAGCCCACCGAACGCTTTCCGGTAGCCCCACTGATCAACGAAGGGGTGGCGCTGATGACGCTCTTTGGCCATTCCAGCCTCAACATCACGGATATTGACATCGGCTTTGCCTCCAACGAGTCGGAGGGATATCGCAACAAAGGCCGCTACCCGGCCGTCCTGGTTAATGGCTGCGCCCTGGGTAATTTTTACTTTGGCCCTACCCCCATCAGCACCGACTGGATTCTTGCCCCTGACCGCGGGGCGGTGCTTTTTCTGGCCCATACGCACAACGGCCTGTCGGCGGGCATGTACCGGTATAGCCACTGGCTTTATGATGCCCTTTCCGACCCCGCGTTTACCAGCCGGGGCTTTGGCGACCATATGAAAGAAGGCATCCGGCGGTACTTATCGGCCCATACTTCGCTCTCCGATCAGGTAACGGTGCAGCAAATGAATTTGCAGGGGGACCCGGCCATCAAGATTTTCCCCGCTACCCAACCCGACTACACCTGGTCCGCCTCCCCACTGCTCATTTCCAACACCAGAGGCAGTAAACTTACCGCCTGGGACGATTCAGTGGTGGTAAAGGCCGAAATCGCCAATTATGGGCGGTATACCGCCGGTTCGCTCCCTATCCGACTACGCCGGATGAGGGGCTCCCAGCTGTTGGCCGAGTACAACATAGTCCGCCCGGCGGTACCCGTACTGGGCTCCCTGCGGCTGGTAGTTCCCAATAGTAGCCGCCAGGGAGGAAACGAAACCTGGGAGCTAGGGCTGGACCCCCAAAATGCTATCCCGGAGGTAGATGAAACTAACAACCTCCTGACCACCTCTCTTCTGGTGGAAGAAGGCGGAGCCATAGCCCTGCTTCCGGTAGATAATGCGGTGCTTAACAAAACGGAGGTAGAACTGGTCGCCCAACTCCCGGCGTCCCGGTCGGGGGGGAGGGTACTCTTTGAATGGGGTACAAGCTCCCAGTTTGGTTCCACCACCCAACGCGACACCGTACGGGCAGGTGGGGTAGTAGCCAAACGCCCCCTCGCCTTGACAACTACCTTTCCCCAAACGATCTACTGGCGGGTGCGACTCGTGGGGGACCCGATCCCCGCTTACCGTGCCTTTTCTTACGATCCGGCTAGCCTTACCCCTGCAGTCCCGGAAGTGCTTGCTACACTCGCCGAGCCTTACACCGGGCAAGTAGAGGAGGGTGGTCCCCTTTCGGCCGTTATTTTATTCGAAAACCTCACCGATACCCCCTTCCGGGATTCTGTTCGGGTACGGGTCCAGGAACTTTGGGGAAATTCCAATCTTGAAAAATACCTTACAATCCCTCCGCTGTCCGCCAGGGGCTCCCATGTGTACCGCTATACTGACACCAGCCAGGGTAAATCCGGGGCGGGCCGGGTTCTGTTGTATTTTAATTCCGGCCAACTCCCCGAGCAGGCCTATTGGAATAACCTCGTGGAACTGACCTATGAAATCTTACCGGATCAGACACCGCCCCTGTTGGATGTCCTCGTGGATGGACGACGGCTCAGCGATCGGGAGGCCGTATTGCCCCAACCCAAAGTGCACATCCGGATCTATGATTCCAACCGCTTCCATCTGCGCTCCGACACCACTGGCCTGCGCGTGAGCTTGCAGGCCGTGTGCAATCAGTGCCCGGTTGTTCCGATTTCGCTCGCTCGGGCACGGTGGTCGCCCACTCCCTCCGCTGATTTCCGGGTGGATTTGGATTTACCAACTCTCGCACCCGGCACCTACCTGCTCACGGTAAATGCGCGGGATACCAAAGGAAACGAGGCGGCCCCCTACCAAATTCGCTTTCGGATAACGGATAAAAACCAGGTATTGGCCACGACGGTATCTCCCAATCCGGCTGATCAGTGGGTCAAATTTTCGCTGGAACTGGAAGGCACTTCCGCCCCGGCATCGTGGCAAGTAAAGGTGTATGACCTACAAGGCAAACTCATCACAACCTTGCAAAAAGTACCCACCCTGGGCACCAATGAACTCTTCTGGATTCCATCGGGTAGTAGTGCAGGAGTGTACGTATACAGGATGCAGCTAGAAGGTTCCGGCTGGCCCCCCACCGAACTCAGGACGGGAAAAATCCTATTCGTACGCTAATTCATCATTCCACCATCCGTGAACCGACCTACCTTTTTCCTGCTTTTGATTTGGCTTGGACAAAGTGCTTTGGTCCTCCTAGTGGCGTATTGGAATCCAAATCATTTTACCACCATTGACTCCGGCTTCTACCTCGAATCAGCCGCCCATCTGCTGCGGGGAGAAGGTCACCGGTATGTCGAACATGGCCGACTCATCTGGAATGGGCTATTTCCCATCGGCTATCCGGCGGTAATAGCCCTGGTATCTCGGCTTACAGATTTATCGCCCCTGTGGGCCTCCAAAGTGGCCAATTTGCTCGCTTCGGCGGCATTTCTGTATCTGCTTCGCCGATGGTTCGGGGAGCGGAAAGCTGTCCGTACGGGTTGCGTGTTGCTGCTGGGGCAATTTGTGAAGCTATGGGCCCACACCTGGTCGGAGCCGGTATTCCTGGTGTTGCTATTTGCGTGGGCGTACGTTTTTTTTAAAACTCCCCAACGGCCGTGGCTGGTTTTTGGGCTAGGGGTTTCGCTGATGCTGGTGCGCTACGCCGGGGTTTTCATAATTCCTTTTGCGATTACACTCGCAGCGTACAATTTTTGGAGAAACAAACCTCTCCTTGCCAAAGTACAATTTTACCTAAGCGTGGGCTGGGCCTTGGCGTTTGCTGGCTACCTATACCTAAACCTGTACCAAGGCGGCGAATGGTACGGAGGAGATCGGTTTGACGAAAAAACCTCTCTGCTTCAAAACGCAGCGCTGTTCGGACAAGGCCTCCTCAATGAACTATTCCTGTTTCGGGATACGGATTTTTACCCGCCTGATTTTTTGTTCGTTGTCGGGTTGAGCCTGCAGCTCATCCTCGTTGTTTTTTTTGTAAAAAATAGCGACCCGCACCCTTTCCAGCCCAGCGCGTCGGTTCGCTTTGCCTGGATACCGGCTTTTGGCTACCTGCTATTTTTGTATAGTATTCGGTTAGTCAGTTCTTTTGACGCGCCGGGCTACCGCCTATTGGCTCCCTTTTCCTTTCTGTTTTTTTGGGGTATCCTGTACATCGCCAAGGAATCCAGTTTCACCGGCAAACGCTCCTTCATCGGCGGGTTGGCGTTGCTGGGCTCCTGGTTGCACTTGCTACCCCAAACGAACGTGGGGGAGAAACTAAAACCGGTGTTGCAATGGTTGGGTGGACCCTGACTTCAATCCTGACATTCCATGAGCAGCAGATCGCCCCCGCGGGCGGTGATGCGCACAAAACCATCGCCTTCGGCTTCGTTGCTATTGCCCGAGCGGTACCCAAGCGTGAGGGCTTCGTTGTGGAGGTTGTATTTCAGCCCGCTGGTGGTGATCCCCTGCACCTCTCCTACGGGGATGAGGGAGATGGGTGTCCCGGCTGTATACCATTTCTCAAAGGTACCTACGAGCGGGAAAATCTTGGAGTAATCGTCATACATCACCAGTCGAATCTGGCTTTTGTACCGCACGATATTCGTCATGTTGGTGATGGCGTGGTCGGCCCGCCGGCCCGTGGCCCACACGATATTAGCCGCCGGAAAACCACGTTCTATCAAGAACTCGATGGCTTTTTCCAGATCAGTTTTATCCTGATCGGGCGTGGGTACAATTTCCAAAGGGTATTGTCGCTCCCGAATGGCCTCAAAATCAAAGCCATGATCGAAATCGCCGAGCCAGGCATCTACCTTGATGCCCCGATCCAGTACGCGGTAGATGGCGTCGTCCAGCACCACCACGAAGGGGCTCCATTCCAGCAATTGACCGAGCAGTTCCTCGCTGCACGCTTCACCATTGGCGATGATAAGCGCAGGTTCCTGTTTCTCGCGAACGATGTGATGGGAAGACATCCTTAGCTGCGGGCTTCGGTTTTGGCCCGGTTCCAATACTCGTCCATTTCGGGGAGCGTCATGTCGTGCAGAGCCCGGCCATCGGCCATAGCGTGCTCCTCCATGTACTGAAACCGTTTGATAAATTTCTTATTGGTGCGTTCCAGCGCTGTTTCGGGATTGATATCAATGAAGCGGGCGTAGTTGACGAGCGAGAACAGCAAATCGCCAAATTCCAGTTCGGCTTCCTTCTGATCCAATACTTCATCGGTCTCGGCGTTGAAATGGGCTTTAAACTCCTGCATTTCCTCCTCCACTTTTTCCCACACCTGCCGTTTCTCGTCCCAGTCAAAGCCCGCCCCGCGTGCTTTTTCCTGAATCCGCATGGCCTTCACCAGCGCGGGTAGCGACTGCGGCACGCCCGATAGAACCGATCGGTTGCCCTCTTTGAGTTTAAGCTGCTCCCAGTTCTGCTTCACCTGCTCCTCGGTGTCGGCCACCACGGTGCCATAGATGTGCGGGTGGCGCGAAATCAGCTTTTCACTAATCCCGTGCAGCACATCGGCGATATCGAAAACGTTGGTTTCCGAGCCGATTTTGGCATAAAACACCAGATGCAGCATCAGGTCGCCGAGCTCCTTCTTTATTTCCGTAAGGTCATTTTCCAGAATCGCATCCGATAGCTCGTAGGTTTCCTCGATGGTCAGGTGGCGTAGGCTTTCCAGGGTCTGCTTGCGGTCCCAGGGGCACTTCTCGCGCAGGTCGTCCATGATGGTCAGCAGGCGGTCGAAGGCCATGAGTTGCTCCTGACGGCGCTCGGGCAAGTGGTTGAATTCTTTCTCCATAAGTAGCATACCCCCCGTTTTAGCAGGAGGGTTTCGGGTAGTATTGGGCAGAAATAGCCGCCGATTTCAAATAAGAATCAAATTTACGGCTTTTCACAAGACTATGATCTTTATCGCCCTTGCCACGACAACAAGGAGGTAAAGCCTCAAAACACCCCGCGGGCGATTTGCAGGACATTGTCGGACTTGCCCATGGTATAAAAATGCAGCACAGGTACCCCAAATTGGACTAGCTCCCGGCACTGCTGAATACTCCACTCGATCCCCACCTGACGAACATCTTTGTCGGTTTCGCATTTTTCGGCTTCCTGCACCAGCTCCGGGGGCATTTGGAGATGAAAAATACTGGGGAGTATGGAAAGCTGTTTCTTCGTCGAAAGGGGTTTGAGACCGGGGATGATCGGTACCTGAATCCCCTCAGCGCGGCAACGCTCCACAAATTGAAAGTATTTCTGATTGTCAAAAAACATTTGCGTAACGATGTACTCGGCACCGGCTTCCACCTTTTTTTTCAGGTATCCGAAATCACTATCGAAGCTAGTGGCCTCAAAATGCTTTTCGGGATAGCCCGCTACCCCCACGCAAAAACCAGTGGGAGTGGCATTAGTCTCCTCGTACAACAACCGCCCCCGGTTCATGTCTATGACCTGGCAAATCAGATCGGACGCGTAGGCATGTCCGCCTTCTTTGGCCTTGAATATCCCCGCCGACTTCTCGGGGTCGCCCCGGAGCACCAGTACATTGTCGATACCCAGGTAGTGCAAGTCAAACAGCATGTCCTCGGTTTCTTCCCTGGTAAAGCCCCCGCAAATCACGTGCGGGACGGCATCCACCTTGAACCGCTCCATGAGGCGGGCACAGATACCTACCGTACCGGGGCGTTTGCGGATGGGTATGCGTCGAATACCTCCGTCGGGATCTTGTTTGTCAACAAGCTCTTCGCGATGGTAGGTAACATCTACAAAAGGAGGTTTGAATTCCATTAAGGGCTCAATGGAGTCGAGGAGTTGACTTATATTCTGTCCTTTAAGCGGAGGAATGATTTCAATCGTAAAAAGTGTTCGGCCTTCGGCTGCACGAATATGCTCGGTAACTTTGGTCATGGGCTGTCAAAAATGGCTTTCTATGCTTGCAAAATAAGCGATTTTATACCAAAAGCCCATACGCAATCACCCGGCGGCCTCTCTGCCAAATGAGCAATAGTAGTACTTTTTGTCTATAAAAATAAAAATATTTGGATAATTCATCTAGCCATGAGCTAGTCTGATAGATGAATAATCAGGAATAAAAAAGATATTTTATCTGGCTTCTGTGGGCTCTCTATTCTGCCTCTTATTATTTACCTGGTTTATTTAAAGGCGTCAAAGTGGTCAGTTTGATGGGCTGGCAACGCCACTTTTCATTGGCGTAGGTTTCCTTGATCTCGGCACTAAATACAATCCGAAACCCATCTTCTGCAAAAGACAAGGGAAGGTTACAGGCGCAGTAAGGCCGCGTAGCATTTCCATCAACGTAAATGTCCGTCCAGGTATCACTGCCCGCCGGGGTTACCTTTATGGTACCCTGCTGACTGACCAAAGTGCCGACGGTCTTCCTGGAATCATAGGCACAGGTCGCGTCCAGGTCCGTACTTTGCGGATCAGTATTGTCGGTGCTGCAGGCCAGGCAGGCCACGAGCACCAGAAGTGCACTGTATTTTTTCATCTCTGAATGTTATTTTATCCAAAGATACGCTCAGGGTGAAAATAGTTGGAAGTATCGTCTGATGATTTTGATTCTATCGCCTGAGGTTCTGTCATCCCAGAGTATCAGGATCTCCACTTCCCTACGTCACTCAGTTTCTTTGGCTATGTTTGTATACTCAACCGGTACATCCTTGCTGGTTTCGTTGTAGCCCCGATGATCGGACATATTATGACTCTCGAATTCCTCCTTAGTTTCCTCGTCCAATTTCTCCGCTGGCTTTTGGGAGGTATCCTTGTGCTTATTTTCATTTTCCGGGCCGGAAGGTACCGGGCTTCCCACCGCGACATGCTCTTTTTTCTTTGCAGTTCCCATACGTAGCTCGTAAATTATTGGTTGTTGATGATTGGTAAGGGGTATCTTCCAACTCCTGTTCCAGAGGGGTCAGTATTAGATTAGAAAGGAGTTATATCGCGTAAAATGGTACAAAATAAAAATAGTCTACCGCATGACAGTAGACTATTCGATGTAAACCCTCCTCTATCTGTGATTTCATTATATGCTATTTATAAAAATCGCATTAAAATAATTCACACAGTCGTCAATAGCTTGACAAACGAAATAGCTAAATCCTCATGCCACTCTTTGCCAATTTTCCAGTATTTTCTATAAAAAATTGACAGCCAGATGTTTAAAAAAATAACGGTCGGTTAAATAAAAAATAATCAAAAATTAAATAGGTTTTTTTCGGCAAAAAAATCCTCACATTCCGACGAGTTGCCCAGTTATCGCCACACATTCAATTGGTATCCAGAATCATCTCTATGTGTTCTATCCCATCTTCAAGGTACATTTCACCGACCTGGCAAAATCCCTGCGACTCATAAAAAGCACGCAGGTAGAGTTGAGCCCCTATATGAATGTGCCCTCTACCATACAAACGGGTTACTTCCCGGATTGATTCCTGCATCAGTCTATGCCCTACCTTGTACCCCCGAATATGGGGAGCTGTTACCACACGTCCGATCGACGGATAGGTATATGATACCCCCGGCGGAACTAAGCGCGTGTAGGCGACTAATGACCTGTCGGTATCCGAAAAGCCCATGAGATGATAACATTGCTGGTCTTTTCCATCCAAGTCATTGAACGGGCAATTCTGTTCCACAATAAACACCTCGTTGCGCAGCCGAAGCACAGCATACAGTTCGTCGAGGGTGAGGGATGTATAGGGTTTTAATATCCAGTCGATTTGCATAGGGAATAGATGCACAGATAATTTGGTACGATACAATTGGGTTTTGTAGTTTTGCGAATGTATTACATAAAAATTTAATGAATCAAAATTGAAACAATTCAAGGTTCGTGGTTCTGAGTTCGTAGTTGTAAGTTTGGCTACATGAAAGGCAGTGGTTGGGAATTGAATACCGACGAGCTGTACTTAATGTACCTTTCTCTACTTCACGAACTACGAACATAGAACTAAGAACTTCATTCACTCCTTCAAAATTAAAAAATGGGAAGAGCATTCGAATATAGAAAGGCCCGCATGTTCAAGCGGTGGGACCACATGGCCAAGACCTTCACCCGCATCGGGAAGGACATTACCCTGGCCGTAAAAGAGGGACGGATCGGACCCCGCACCAACTCCCGCCTGCGGGTACTGCTGCAAAACGCCCGCGCCGCCAACATGCCCAAGGACACCATTGACCGGGCCATCAAACGCGCCACGGCCAAAGATCAGGACGACTACAAGGAGATGGTGTACGAAGGCTACGGCCCCCACGGCATCGCCATCCTGATAGAAAGCACCACCGACAACCCTACCCGTACCGTAGCCAACGTACGTAGCTATTTCAACAAGCTCAATGGTAGCTTTGGTACCATGGGGATGCTGGATTTTATCTTTGACCGAAAGTGTATCTTCAAAATAGCCAATACTGGGCAGGACGTCGAAGAGCTGGAATTCGAGCTGATAGACTACGGGGCCGAGGAGGTTTTTCTGGACGAAGAGAAAAATCAGATCAACATCTACGGTGAATTCACCTCTTTCGGCTCGCTACAAACCTACCTTGAAGAAAAAGGCTTTGAGATCGTGGAGGCCGATTTTGAGCGTATCCCTAATGATACAAAAACGCTGAGCGAAGAAGAAGCCGCCGAAGTCGAAAAGCTCATCGAACGCATCGAAGAAGACGACGACGTGCAGCGGGTATACCATAATATGGGGTGATTTCAATTTTGAATGAGTGAGGGGTCCGCCCCCGCGGTGTTAGAATGATAGAATATTTTTAATTGGATCTCGATCCTATTCACTCATTCTATCATTCTAACATTCTATCATTGAATCTCCTGTATCGTTTGTTTCTTTCCCTTGAACAGGAAGGTATCCTTTACCTGTTTGCCCACGAGGGCTTGTCCTATGGGCGAAGCGGCTGAGACGGCCAGGACGGTTTGTCCTTCTACCAGGACGGCTCCGGCGCTAACGGCTATGAAAAAATAACCCGCTGAGGTTTTGATCAGTGATCCTACGGCTATGCGTTCGAAAGAGTTTGGTTCGGATAGGGATTCCAGGCGTTCGAGAATGGTACGTTCCTGCCGCGCCTGTTCATACTGCCGGGCGTGCATGTTGCGGTCGAGCTGGCCCATGGAGCGGGAGGTTTCGTACTTGTCGCCCGCGGAGCTCTTGCTCTGGTCGTTGGCCGATTCCTGCGCGGCTTCCATGGCCTTCGATGAGGCAGCCATCCGCTCGTCGAGCAGGGAGGTAAGCTGGGACAGAAGTTGTTGTTTTAAATCCAAAATTGTTTTGTGTAAAATAAAGATTCTTTCAATTTAATAAAACCAAATTGAAAAGAATACTACTTGCTGATCAAACTTCCCGAAAGTTTTGACTTTCGGGAAGTTTAGGCTCCTCAATACGCCAATACCGGGGCCAGCCAACGCTCCACGTCCTCCACGGACATCCCCTTGCGACGGGCGTAATCCTCCACCTGATCTTTATGGATTTTACCAACGGGGAAGTACCGGCTGTCCGGATGGGCAAAGTACCAGCCACTCACGCTACTTGCCGGATACATGGCGTAGCTTTCGGTAAGGGTAATACCAATCTGCTCGGCTCCTAATAATTCGAATAAAGCGCGTTTTTCGGTATGGTCGGGGCAGGCAGGGTAGCCTGGTGCAGGGCGAATGCCCTGATACTTTTCTTTGATCAAGGCTTCATTGTCCAGCTGTTCATCGGCCGCGTAGCCCCAGAATTCCTTCCGGACCCGGGTGTGCATGAGCTCGGCAAAGGCCTCAGCCAGGCGGTCGGCCAAGGACTTCACCATGATGCTGTTGTAGTCGTCGTGCTGGCTTTCGTACTTTTCCAACAGTGCCTCAATGCCAACGCCCGCCGTAACGGCAAAGCCGCCGATGTAGTCGGTATGGCCGCTTTCGAGCGGTGCCACGAAGTCCGACAGACAGTAGTTGGGCAGATTGGCCGCTTTCTGACTTTGCTGGCGCAGGTTGTGCAGTACCGTCAGGGTTTCGGCTACAAGTTCACCACCCGTCAGGGTATCGGTGGAAGTCTGGGTATCTCCCGACTCTGATGAGGACGTACCGGCTATCGCTTCCGGAGCTTGTGTCGCCACAGCCCTTGCCCCCATCTCCTGCGCATTTCGCCGACTAATCTTGTATTCGATATGCGTATGCGAACCGTGGCGTTCACAAGGTACTTCGCGGCTATCTTCTTCAAACTCATGCAACAGGATATCGTCCTCGATGCGGTTGGCGGGCCAGAACCCGATCACCGCCTTTGCCTGCAAGGATTTGTCGCGGATGATTTCCCCCAGCAGCACCGCCGCATCTTCGTACAGTTTTTGGGCTTCCTGCCCCACTACCTTATCCTCAAAAATAGCCGGGTACTTGCCGTGCAACTGCCAGGTCTGGAAAAAGGGCGTCCAGTCGATGTATTTGGCTATTTCGGCCAGGTCGTAATTTTCCAGCACCCGGGTACCCAGGAACTGCGGCTTGGGAGCGATGTACTCGTCCCAGTTGATCTTGACGGCATTAGCGCGGGCCGCTTCAATTTTCAGGTGTTGCTTGTCTATCTGCCGTTTGGCGTGGTCCTCGCGTAACTGGGCATATTCAGCCTTGATGTCGGTCAGTACTTCCGCCTGACTTTTATCGCTCTGGGTGAGCTTACCGGCCACGGGCACCGAACGCGAGGCGTCCAGTACGTGAATCACCGGCCCCGAGTAGTGCGGGTCGATCTTGACGGCGGTATGGATACGTGAGGTAGTCGCTCCCCCGATCAGCAGAGGTACCGTAAAGCCCCGGCGTTCCATTTCTTTGGCCACGCCCACCATTTCATCCAGCGAAGGGGTAATCAGACCTGACAGACCGATGATGTCCACGTTATGCTCTTTGGCGGCCGCCAGAATTTTATCCGTGGGTACCATTACCCCCAGGTCAATGATCTCGTAGCTATTGCAGCCGAGTACTACGCCCACAATGTTTTTTCCAATGTCGTGTACGTCGCCTTTCACCGTCGCCAACAGAATTTTCCCTACGGCTTTGGCTGCTACACTTTTATCAGCTTCAATGTAAGGCTGCAGGTAGGCCACGGCTTTTTTCATCACCCGGGCCGACTTTACTACCTGCGGCAGGAACATCTTGCCTTCGCCAAAGAGGTCGCCTACTACGCTCATGCCGTCCATCAGGGGACCTTCGATCACTTCCAGCGGACGGGCGAACAAGTGCCGACACTCCTCTACGTCTTCGTCTATGTAATCGGCTATGCCTTTCACCAGCGAATGCGAAATGCGCGCCTTTATCGGTAGCTCGCGCCACGACAAATCAGGTCCGGTCTGGATTTTGCCTTTGTCCTTGATGGTTTCGGCAAATGTCACCAGCCGCTCCGTGGAATCCGAACGACGGTTCAGCAGTACGTCCTCCACCAGTTCCAGTGTTTCTTTGGGAATCTCGTCGTAGATACCAATCTGACCCGCATTCACAATCCCCATGTCCAGGCCAGCTTTGATAGCGTGGTACAGAAAAGCCGTATGAATGGCTTCCCGAATGGGCTCATTGCCCCTAAAACTGAACGATACATTGGATACCCCACCGGACACCTTGGCGTAAGGAAGATTCTCCTTGATCCAGCGCGTAGCATTCATAAAGTCCACGGCGTAGTTGTTGTGCTCTTCCATTCCCGTAGCTACGGTCAGGATGTTGGGATCGAAGATGATGTCCTCGGCGGGGAAGCCTACTTCCTTGACCAGAATGGTATAGGCCCGCTGGCATATTTCGATCCGCCGCTCGTAGTTGTCAGCCTGACCGCTTTCGTCAAAAGCCATGACCACCGTAGCGGCCCCGTAGCGCAGCACGGTACGGGCCGACTCCTTAAATTTCTCTTCGCCCTCTTTCAACGAAATAGAATTCACGATGGCCTTTCCCTGCACACACTTCAATCCCGATTCAATCACCTCCCACTTGGAGGAGTCGATCATGATGGGCACGCGCGAAATATCCGGCTCGGCGGCAATCAGGTTTAGGAAGGTTTTCATGGCTTCCACGCCATCGATCATGCCTTCGTCGAGGTTGATGTCGATGATCTGCGCGCCGTTTTCAACCTGCTCGCGGGCTATGCTGAGGGCTTCGTCGTACTTTCCTTCCCGGACGAGCCGAGCAAATTTCTTGGAGCCCGTCACGTTGCAGCGCTCGCCAATGTTGACAAAATTATTATTGGGCGTGATTTTGACCGGTTCCAGGCCCGACAGCTTCATGTTTTTCTCGAAGATCGGCAAGGGGCGCGGACGAAAGCGCGCGGCCAAATCGGCAATAACCCGGATATGGCCCGGCGTGGTACCGCAGCAGCCGCCGATAATGTTGATCAGATTGTCTTTCAGAAAGCCTTCGATGACCTCGCCCATTTGTTCCGGCGACTCGTCGTATTCGCCCATTTCGTTGGGTAAGCCGGCATTGGGGTGAGCCGAGGTAAAGAAGGGCGACTCATTGGCTAGCATCTGCACGTAGGGCCGCATAAGGTCGGCCCCCAGGGCGCAGTTCAGCCCTACCGAAAGCAGCGGTAAGTGCGAAACCGACGTGAGGAAAGCTTCCGTAGTCTGGCCCGACAGCGTCCGGCCGGAGGCATCCGTAATGGTACCTGATACCATGATGGGCAGGGGCTCGTGCTGCGGATGTTCAACAAAAAATTTATCAATGGCAAACAGGGCTGCTTTGGCATTAAGCGTGTCAAAAACCGTTTCCACCAGCAACAGATCCGCTCCGCCATCTACCAGGCCACGAACCTGCTCGTAATAAGCATCCACGAGTTGATCGAAGGTGATCGCCCGGTAGCCGGGATTATTAACATCGGGCGACAGCGAGGCCGTGCGGTTGGTGGGGCCCATAGAACCCGCCACAAAGCGGGGCTTGTGTGGCTCGCGGGCCGAAAACTCATCGGCTACCTCGCGCGCCAGCCGGGCCGACTCGTAGTTAAGTTCGTACACGAACTCTTCCATGGCGTAGTCGGCCATGGCAATCCAGGTACCCGAGAACGTATTGGTTTCGGCTATATCGGCCCCAGCCTCGAAGTAGGCCGCGTGAATTTCCTTGATAATGTCCGGGCGCGTCAGCGACAGCAGGTCGTTGTTGCCTTTTACATCGTGGGGCCAGTCGGCAAACCGCTCGCCGCGGTAGTCGTGGTCTTCCAGTTTGTAGCGCTGGATCATCGTGCCCATCGCCCCGTCCAGAACCAGGATACGATCTTTCAGTATTTCGCGGATATTGTTTTTTACAAGTGTCCCCATCGGATAATTATTCTGTGTAGTAGGAAGCTGCGGCCCTGCCTCTCACAGGTGTCCGACAACTTAGTATAAGAACACAAAAATACGATCAAATGCAGGTTGTTGGGAATTATTCCATATTATTGGATATTTTATCTGATAATGTAGCCATTATCTGCCTTTTTTACCTAAAATAAGTACCTTAACCAGATTCATTAGAAATTTTATCTATTCTTTAAACCAAGGTTTTCCGTACAAACCACCTATACCATGGACGACACCGACCGGGCGATTCTGCACTACCTGCAGGAAGACGCCACCCTGAAAACAAGAGAATTGGCCACCCGACTCAACCTGTCCTATACCCCCGTATACGAACGGGTGCGGCGCCTGGAAAAAGAGGGTATTATCAAAAAATACGTGGCCCTGATCGACCGCGAAAAAGTGGGCAAAAAGCTGATGGTATTCTGTAATATCGCACTGAAAGAACATTCCCTGGCGATGGGAGAGAAATTTGTGAAGGCCATTATGGCGATTCCAGAAGTAATGGAATGCTTCAATATTTCGGGCGATTACGACTTTCTGCTCAAAATTCTGGTGAACGACATGCCCGAATACCAGCAGTTTCTGATGCAGAAACTAGGCTCCCTGGAAAACATCGGTAGCACGCACAGCCTGTTTGTGATGGGGGAAATCAAAAACAACTCAGAAATACAAGTTATGACGCCTCGACCGTAAACAAAATAGGGGAAACTCAAACCGAGCCTCCCCTATCCACGCAATCCGCCATTTATTCAATTTTGAATGAGTGAGTGAGAGAGTGAGTGAAGTGAATAGAAAACAATTCCCCATTCATTTATTCATTCATTCTATCCTTCTGACATTCTATCATTCACTCATTCTAACATTCTATCATTACTTACGCCCCGGCCCGTGCTTACCGCGTTTCATAGGTTTGTCGACTGCCTTGCTGAAGGTACCGTCGGCGTTGAAGACCAGGACGGTCGGCTTGCTATCGACCAGGATCATCACAAACAACTCACCGGCTTCGTTTTTACCAGCGTGCTTGATCTCCGCCCCGGCATAGGTAGCCGTCACGTACCCGGTCACTGCGCCGGGCAAATCGGCTATTTCTACCTTGGTTAGTTTGGCGTGTTTCCCGTATCGCTTCAATTCTTCCTTGAAATTCCCTGAGCTGTCAAAAAGAAGACCCTTGTGCGTGCCGTCGGCCAACAGCAGGCCTACGACTACGTTTCCAGCTTCGTCTTTGCCCGCAAACTTTACCTCAGCACCCGTATAGGTGGTGCTGATATACGCCGTGACAGTGGCGGGAACATCCGCCGTAGCTAACTCGGTAAGCTTTCCTTTGCATTTCATTTTCGTGGTTGAGTCGGCCTCTACCGAGAAACGGGCCGCCGAGAGTACCACACTTTCGAATTCGGTGTCTTCCAGGGGACTCAGGGAATCCGACTGACAACCCATAAGTAAAGCACTAAGAATGGATGCGACTAAAAAAACGGTGATTTTCATGATAATTTGATTTACAGATTAAATTCGTTGGGGTAATTGTGATTCCGGTTTCAATGGACAGTACGGAAAAGAATAAAAAAGTGTGGCAAAGAGCATGAAATTATTTTTGAAAATATATTTTATAGAAATGCCACAAAATATACCCTTCCCACGTAGTACATTACAAAGCGCAACCCCAACTATTCACCTTGCTATTCAGAAAAAAAATACCCTACTCAGAGAACGACTTCGAAAGCGTGGTTCGAGCGTGCCAGGACGGTGATCCTCAGGCACAGCGGGCTCTTTTTAAGCAGTATTTTAGCTATGCCAAAAGCGTAGGTTTACGGTATGCGTCAACTCGGGAGGAAGCTGAAGAGGTAGTGAACGAAGGTTTTTTGAAGGTGTTTCAAAACTTGTCAAAATACGATCCTTTGCAACCCTTCAAGCCCTGGATTAGGACTATTTTGATAAACACGGCCATCAGTTACTACCGAAAACATGGGAAGCACCAGCAGAATACCATCACGCTGGAGGATGCTCCCTACCCTCGATTCGACGATCAAATTATAGAAAATATTACAGCCGATGAGATTCTGGAACTTGTACAAATGCTACGACCCGTTTACCGCACTGTATTCATGATGTATGCTATTGATGGATATAACCACCGGGAAATCGCCGATGCGTTATCCATAAACGAAGCAACTGTTCGCTCGCACTATGTACGGGCTCGAGCCCGATTACAACACCTGATTAAACAGTACTACCCCGACCTTTTTCCGAACGATATGGGGATACAGTCTTATAAGAGAAATGAAAACTAACCGATTTGAAGAAATTTTACGACGGAAGCTGGAAAGCATACAACCCGATTTTCAGGATCAGGACTGGGATAAATGGCAGTCTTTTAAGCAACTCCATGCTCCCCCCTCGTTTTGGCAATCCTACGGACATTGGCTGGGCTATGCCGTAGCCACGGTTACTACCGCCGTGATGGTGGTGCTGTATGTAAATCAGTCTAATCAGAATGAAGTCCTTCTAAAAGAAATGGAGGGACTGAAGCAGCAAATGACCACTCAGGCGAATGGAAAACCTGGGTATGGGACCGACTCACTCGCTGATGCGGAGACCCAGCCTGCCCGGAGCAACCCAAGGCCCGATACCGTGTATATCATCGAGCGCCAAACCGTGTACCGTGATATTCCCTTCGCTAATCGTACTCAGCCCGCAGGTTCCATTTTGGAAGAATCCCAACCTCCGCTCCAAAATCCCGTAGCTACTCAGCGGAGGGAAGTGAAGGAAGGAGCAACCCAGGAATCTCAGTCAGAAAGCCTTGTACCTACCATAGAAGTGCAAGATAAGGCGAATTCGCGTGTAGCTCAATCCAATACAAACTCCAAGCCTGGGGCAACCGTACAAGATAAACGGCAAAGCCCCGACTCGGAGTCACGTGTGAAGGAGAGCCAAAGAGCGGATAGTCCACCCCCAACGGAACCTGCCTCTTCAAAAAAATCAACTGAGACCAGTGCATCTCCACCCAATACCTCCTCTTTTCCAAACAGAGCGGCCGGTACGCTTGAAAAAGAAGATCTTGCAGAAGCCAGGAGCGCGGAACGCGTGGAACTGGGCGATCTTGCGCCTCTTCCTGCTCAGCAGTTTTCTAATTCCAGAAATTACCTCTATCGCCGATTACAAGGCCGCATGCCGCAAAAGGCCCGAAATTTGGGTACAGCCCCGGACGTGGCCAAGGCTGCTACGCCTAGTACCAAGGAAAAACCCATGGAGAGCAAGTCCGAGGAAAAAAAGCAAATGGCAGAGCTTCCAGCCTCGGACAAAAAAGTAGAAGAGGTAAAAAATGAAGAGAGCCTTCTACCGAATTTTGGCCTCAACCTACCCTTCCGGATAGGAGTTAGCCAGGAATGGGTAGGTAAGAACAAGGCTTTTTCGTTATGGAATGAGGTACTGCTCGGCTCCAACTGGAGCGTACAGGCGGGGGTGAGCTGGAAAACCCTGGAAACTCAGAAGTTTGTGACCGAGAAAAAGTTTCGGGACGATATGCGGGAGGATTTTCGCAAGCAACACGCCAAGCGTCTGCCGCCCAATTTCCAGATATTCAACATCACGACGCAAACTACCCTACTGCAGATTCCTGTGGGGCTGACCTACCGGGGCGATATGGGCCGTGGCTTTACCTACCTGATCGGTGGCGGCACCAACCTCAACATCCGGGCCAAGCAGGTGTTGAGGTTTGATTTTGAACGTCCTACCCAGGATTACGGCCAACAAAGCGCCGAACAGTACGTGGTCATTCCGCTCCTAAACAACGCCCAGTTTTCGGCTGGCCTGGAAAAACGCTGGAGCCCCATCGTGATCCAGGCAAAATCCTTTGTGGAGACACGTGTCAAAACGTTTCCTTTTCTAAAAGACCGTACGAACGTTGGCTTTCGGGTAAAAATTCTATATGAGTTTGGGGCTGCGAAAAAGAACTAAAAGGAAGGGGTTGTTCACGCCTAAATAGTTACTTTTGGGCAATGAATAACCTACTATTTTTCCTTTTGCCTTGAAACTAGCTGCCATAGATATAGGCTCCAATGGAGCAAGAATGCAGATCTCCTCGGTTCTGCACGATGAAGGTACCACTCAGTTCAAAAAAGTGGAGTACGTACGCTTCCCCCTGCGGTTGGGCCATGATGTATTTACTGAGGGGCGTATCTCGTCTTTCAGTGAAGACCGGATGATGAAACTCATGCTAGCCTATCAGCTTCTGATGGAGCTGCACGAAGTAGATGACCACATGGCCTGTGCTACCTCGGCCATGCGCGAAGCGGAAAATGGGCTGGAAGTACGCAAAAACATAGAAGACCGTACGGGAATTCACATTCAGATCATTGACGGGCAAAAAGAAGCCGAACTGGTGAATAATGTGGTGGTGAAGTCGCTGGGCGAGGGGCAGTACATCCACGTGGACGTAGGCGGGGGCAGTACTGAACTCAACCTGTACTTTGACCGCGTCAAATTAAAAGCCAAGTCGTTCAAATTGGGGTCGGTGCGGTTATTGGAAGGAAAAGAATCCAAAAATGCCTGGGAGAAAATAAAGGAATGGATAGATGAAAACGTACTGCCTGACCTCCCTATTCAGGCCATTGGTACCGGTGGCAACATCAATAAGCTCTTCGATTTGTCGGCCAAGCTTTCATCAAGTTCTACCAGTCTGGCAGAAATAGAACGGATACGCGACTACGTAGCTACTTTCACCCTGGAAGAACGAATCCATAAGCTACAACTAAACCCCGACCGGGCCGATGTGATCGTGCCGGCCGGGGATATTTATCTTTTTGCCACCAAATGCGCCGGGGCGGAAATCATCCACGTGCCCGACGTGGGCCTGAAAGATGGCATTCTGCAACTCTTGTACGACCGCGCCCAACGCCGCAAAAAGAAATAAGGGCCCGGTTCCTTTGCCTACCAAACCTGATCCAGATCCTTCGGCGTATAGAGGTGGTTGCGCTCCGTGAAAGCCGATGCCTGATTGTCATTTTTCAGTCCCAGGGGATTCTTCTTTTTACCTATTCTTGACATGACGGCCACCGGAAAAAGAATCACAAAGAAAATAAGAGACAGCAGAATTCGGCCATTGATCGCGCCGAGGATCTCGGCCAATTTGTACCATCCTTTTACGATCAGGTCGCCCGCTACCGGAATAGCAATGCTAATAACTCCGATAGCCGTAGCGGCGTATAACAGGTAGGGATAGCGGGAATCAAAAATAAAATAGAGTACGACCAGGCCGGTAACAATCACCAGCTGGGCTTTGGCTTTATCGGCTTCGCTCATAAGGTACTAGTAGCTAACTCCCTTCGGTGTACCTTCTTTGACTAAAAGCACCCGAGAGAATTGATTTAGAATAAGGTATAAATAAAAGGAGCGACAGCCGAACCTCCGCCAATTACGATGAGAACGCCTATGAGTAAAAGCATGATGATAACGGGGGCTAGCCACCATTTTTTTCGCTCTTTCATGAACGAAAATAAATCTTTCAGAAAATCCATATCAGGTCAATAGTTAAACAGAGAAATTACAAATTTAAAACACCTAAAAATCGAGCCAGTCAGGCATCATTTCTTCTTCATGACGGCATACACCCGATCGGCCATCAGGTGATTGACCGCTGGGCCAGCGTGACCATCGTTTTTGCCCACCACCCGATCCTTATCCGCGATTTTGGCCACCCCATCGGTGAGCCGTACCACGGTCACCCCATGAACCGTAAGAAAATCCTCAACCGGCCGGGTATATTGGGCGCTTTTTTCCAATTGAAACAAAAACGGAACAAACACCGCGTACATCTCGGCCTGCGTACTATCCCGATAAGCCAAAATCCGGGACAAGTCCCGGAGGTGGGTATTCAGAATGGTAGTATCGGTGTAGGAAGTTTTGACAAAGTCTTCGAATGTACCAAAGGACGCGTGCGGCAATTGCCAGTATACGAAGTTAGGCAAATAAAACCGTTTCACCAGCGTAGCCAGAGGGCCGGTAAGATCGTGGTAAGGCTCTGCCCCAGTGAGAGTAAGGCCTTTTTCGCGGGCGGCTTTTTCTATGTCGTTTGGAAAATACTGCAGCACGATTACATCGGGCTTCACCGGGTACTTTATCAACCGCTCGGCCTCATCGCGGGTATCCGACCCGGATACTCCCAAATTATAGACCACGTAGTTTTCGGAGCCAAGTTTGTTTTCAAGAATATCCGAAAAGCGATCACTCAGGCTTTCCAAACCATGCCCCGCCGCAAAGGAGTCGCCAATGACCAGAACGTTGGTTTTGACGGTATCCGATCCTATCTCCTTGTCGCGGTAGTTTAAAGAATTGACCGGGTTCCAGTACTTTTCCCACCAGATTTGGGAAGCTTTGGAAAGTACCCCTTCGTGGCTCTGCGGGATGTACATAAACACCATTTCCAGAAATACCAGCACCACCACCAGCGGCACCACCAGGGTTACGATGTTGGCTAGCACGCCTTTGGCTTTGCTTTTGACAACCCCGTAATAAAAAATCCGCAAGATTTCGATGATCAGCAACAGCCAGAACATGGTTTTGGCAAGCCGTACATAAAAACTGTCGCTTTGGGGAGCACCGGGGTAGGTGAAGGTGATGTGAAATTTGTCAGGATAAAATAAAAAGACAAACAACACCCCCAAAAGAGCCAAACGGATAATGCTAGTTACGATTTTTGAAGCCATACGCTTGTTAATATTGAATCTGTTCGTGGGTCTTGGTTCTTGGTTGCGTTTTACTTTGTCGGTAACATTGAGTAAAGTAGACTTTTCTAAACCACGAACTAAGAACTACGAACCCTGAACTCACTCTCCCATTAATCAAGTACGAACTCTTCCTGCCAGTTGTCCTTTTCCTGCCATTCGGGTTGCTGGCGCTTGTCGAATACATAGTTGCCTACCACCAGGTAGTCCATTTCGGTACGCATGAAGCAGCGGTAGGAGTCGTTGGGCGTAGACACGATGGGTTCGCCCCGCACGTTGAAACTGGTATTAACAATCACGGCATAGCCGGTAAGTTCTTTGAAGGCCTGAATCAACTCCCAGTAGCGGGGGTTGGTTTCTTTATGCACCGTTTGGATCCGGGCCGAGTAATCAATGTGGGTGATCGACGGCAAATCCGAACGCTCAAAGTAAAGTTTGTTGCGAAGATCCATCGAGTCGTAGCCTTCCGGCAGGGGATTCCGGCGGGACTTGGCTACGGGATGCACCAGCAGCATATAGGGCGAAATCCCGTCGTACTCAAAGTACTCGGAGCATTCTTCGGCCAGCACCGAGGGCGCAAACGGCCGGAACGACTCACGGTACTTGATTTTCAGGTTCAGCTTTTTCTGCATTTCGGAGTTGCGCGGATCGCCCAGAATACTGCGTCCGCCCAACGCCCGTGGGCCAAACTCCATGCGGCCCTGCACCCAGCCGATTACGTTTCCGTTGGCCAGCAGAGCGGCTACCTTTTGGCTCAATTCTTTGAAATCTTCAAAATGAGTATAGACAGCCCCGTACTTTTTGGCGGTCAGCTCCACTTCCAGATCAGAGAAAGTTGGCCCCAGATAGGAGCCGCGCATGGCGTCGTTTTTCCAGGTTACTTTCCGCTCTTGTCCGAAGAAGATGTGGTAGGCCGCCTGCGCCGCGCCCAGGGCTCCGCCCGCATCGCCGGCCGCGGGCTGAATGAATATATCTTTGAAAATACCCGACTGCTGAATTTTGCCATTAGCCACGCAGTTGAGGGCTACCCCACCCGCCATGCACAGGTAATCGGCACCGGTTAGCCGCTTGGCTTCACGTCCCATCTTGATCACCGCTTCTTCGGTCACGCGCTGAATAGCCAGGCCCAGGTTACAGTGCTCGGCTTCCAAAGGATCTTCGGGATTCCGCTTTTTGAAGCCAAACAACGCTTCCCATTTGGATTCGTTGACCATCTTGAGTCCCGTGGCGTAATCGAAGTAGTCTTGATTGAGCCAAACCGACCCATCTTCTTTCAGTTCGATCAGGTCTTTCAGGATAGTAGCCACGTAGCGGTCTACATCCGGTGAAGAAGGATTTCCGTAGGGAGCCAGGCCCATGAGCTTATACTCGCCGGAGTTGACCCGGAAGCCCAGAAAGTACGTAAAAGCAGAGTATAAAAGCCCCAGCGAATGCGGGAAGCGAAGTTCTTTCAGAATGGTGATGTCTTTCCCCTCACCCAGGCATATGGAGGCCGTGGCCCACTCCCCCACTCCATCGATGGTCAGAATCGCCGCTTTCTCAAAAGGTGAGGGGTAGTAGGCACTCGCTGCGTGGGACAAATGGTGCTCGGGGAAGAGCATTTTTACCGGCTTTTTTTTGTCGTAGCCCAGCTTTACCAGTTCCTCATTGATCAAGCGTTTGAGAAACATTTTTTCTTTGATCCATACCGGCATAGCGGTTAGGAAAGAACGAATGCCTTTGGGAGCAAAAGCATAATAGGTTTCCAGTAAACGTTCAAATTTCAGTAAAGGCTTGTCATAAAATACGATCGCATCCAGTTGGTTGAGCGTAACCCCGCCGTATTCCAAACAAAACTTTACCGCGTTGGAGGGGAATCCCGGATCGTGTTTTTTACGAGTAAATCGCTCTTCCTGAGCCGCTGCTACTATTTCTCCGTTATCTATTAATGCCGCTGCCGAATCGTGGTAGAAGGCCGATATTCCTAGTATTTTCACCTAAGCTTGGGTTTGTTACGAACATGCCTTACTTATAATAGGCCGACAAAACTAGGAAGAACTGCGCTAACTTCAAACGGAAAGGATAAACCGGAAACTACCTATAATCCAACATTTGGAATCTAAAACAGCGAAAATATTCAAAAAACTCAATCTTTTGCCTGAAGAATGTGTTTATCAACTAATCAAAAAACCGGGATAGGATTGCAAAGAAAGCGCTAACGTACCCGAAATTGAAACAAACCTTTCCGCTCGCACAGCCAGTGCCAAGTCACTTATTACGCAGGGCGCGGTGTATTCTGAATGGCGGAGGAATTGTAAACCTCCAAAATTCGCCCTACTTTGGCTCTCTTTGAAACCTAAAAAAATGCATAAAAATTAGTGGACGGGCAACGAATTGGTTCGTGGGGTACCTACGAAGTAAGACTTGGGAGAGCAGATGACTCGCCGTTTGCAGAGAACTCAATGTCAGCATTGGCAAGCCAATTATATATTTACAACCAAGGGAAGCATTTGGCCACCCAGCCCACTGGAAATCTAGTTTCGTTCTGGCTGCGGGACGTAGAGACTCACGAAATAATGGCGCTGCTTTGGGCAGATTGGGACGGCTCCCAGCTTACTTCGCTGACAAATGCCCCTTTCGGAGGTCTGCAATATCAATCCACTACTCCGCCAGACGCTTTGAAGTACCTGTTTTTCTGCATAGAAAAATGGGGCCGAGCACAGGAAATTACCCACCTGAAAATCAAAACTCCTCCCACAGGCTACCCGGAAACGATTCCTTCCACTTGGCACGAGGTGTATCAAAGCAATGGATTCCAACCTACCTATTCCCACGTAAACCACCACCTTGTAGTCACATCGGATGCCTTCGCGAGCACTATTTCCGCCGCCGAACGCCGACGACTGCGGAAATGCCAGCGGGCTGGCTTTGACTACTCCCTCCTGCCGAATCCCAACCCGACCGAGGTATATGCTTTTCTATATGAATGCCGTCACCGAAAAGGGTATCCGCTTCCGATTGATTTTGAAGGGTTTTCCAACTTACTGACTCAATTGCCCGATGAGGCGCTCGTATTCGCGGTTAAGAATGGCGCCAAACTCATCAGCCTAACCGTCGCCATCCGGGTCAATAGTCGTATTCTGTACAATTTTTGTCCCGCCGACGACCTCGACTACCGTACCTTCAGCCCAACGGTCATGCTGAATGCGGCTCTGTATGATTATGCCCAAAAGAATACCATCGAACTGATTGACCTAGGCACTTCCCTGGATCATTTTGGAACTGAAAAATCTTCTCTGATTCGCTTTAAGGAAAACCTGGGGGGACAAAGATCCATGAAGGTGACCTATGAGAAATCATTTCTCTGAGCGGCAGCTTCCGGGTGTTTGCCCAGCTGGGACCGAGGTTTTTGGAGCTGTCTGATTGGCTTACCAAATATCAGGTTTAAATTTGCGGCACATTCGGAGGCCCTACCCGCATCCTGATTCAACTTACTTCCCAGCTCTCCAAAGGAGCGTTGCATTTCCATGAGTGTCATCAAACGACAGACTATCCTCGGTACCCTCTATTCTTATCTGGGGGTAGCCGTCGGTATGCTTACCCAGGCGTTAATTATTCCTAATTTTTTCACCACTCAGGAAAACGGCCTGATTCAAATTCTGTTTGCGTACGCGCTCATCGTGGCTCAATTCGCGGGCCTGGGCTATAATCAGGCCGGAACCCGGTTTTTCAGCTACTTCCGCGACGCCCAAAGCAAGCACCGGGGGTACCTTTTTACCGGGCTGCTGTTCTCCGCCGTCGGCTACGGAGTGGGGTGCCTGGGCTTGTACCTGTTCAAGGATACGATCATTGGCTCCACCGAAGCCGACCGGCAGCTGTTTGGCCGGTACTTCGGTCTGTTGTTTCCATTGTCGTTGGCCACCATGCTTTTTTATCTGTTCGACAACTACGCCAAGGGGTTGTACGATACCGTGCATGGTAATTTTTATAAAGAGTTTCTGCAACGGTTCCTGATATTTCTGGCGGCTTGCCTTGTGGCCTTGGGCGTGATAGATTTCCGGATTTTTATTATCCTCTGGACCGTAGCCATTGGCCTGCCCACCCTGCTGATGGCTTTTCGGGCGTACCAGCTGGGCAATTTTTCGCTGGCCCCCAATTTATTTTTATTCAAGTCGGATTTCCGAAAGCAGTTTTATAGCTTCTCGCTGTTCAGCGTGGCCACCGGCTTTTCTTCCATCATCATTACTCAGCTCGACAAACTGATGGTGAAGGAATACCTGGGCCTGAGTGATACCGGGATCTATTCTACCAGCATCCTCTTTGGCAGCGTCATGACGCTCTCGTACAACATCACCGCCAAGGCCTCCACGGCCATTGTCCTCGACTCCATGCATAGCCAGGATTATAGCAAAGTGGAAAGTATCTATAAGAAAAGCGGGATTACACAGTTGATTCTGGGCTGTTTGATTCTGCTCGTGGCCTGGGTGAACCTCGATACCCTGTTCAGTTTTATCAAACCGGTCTATGCCACCGGTAAGTGGGCTCTGATCATCATTGGCCTGGGCAAATTATTTGAGCTGGCCAATGGAGTGAACACGCTAATTCTGGCCTATTCTAAATACTACAAGCTGGATTCCGTCCTGATTGCGCTGTTTATTGTGGTGCTGTACCTGCTCAACCGATTCTTCATTCCGCTTTACGGCCTCAATGGTGCGGCACTGGCGGCGGTGGCTTCGGTAACCTACTACAATGTCATGCGGACTTTCCTGATCTGGAAATATTTCCATATCCAACCTTTCAGCCTGGTGCAGTTCGTCATCGTGGGACTAGGTGCGGCAGTGCTCTTGCTCGGCTTTCAGCTACCGGAAGTGGGCGATGGTCTCTTCGAGCGCATCCTAACGCTGGCCTACCGCTCGGCGCTAGTTGGCGGGGTTTTCGTGGCGGGGATTCTGTGGCTGAATGTGTCGGAGGATCTTAATTCGGTGGCGCGATCGGTGGTAGGCTTTGTAAAAAAACGGAAGTAAACCGCTGATCCTGCCTCTTTGATTTCTACTTCTTCACCAGTACAAAAATCCCGCAGCCCATTTTGCAGCCAGCGTTGGTGGCTATCAGCTCCGGCGTGAGGGGTACATTCTCAAAAAACTCATCCGCATCGTTGATGTAGGCAAAGCGCTCGATCTCGTAGTTTGGCTTGAAATAATTCAGCAGGTATTCCAATGAAAAAATGCGGTGCGAGTTGAAGTCGATCCGCAGGGGACCTATTTGCGTCGAAAAATAAAAACGTCCGCCGGGCTTCAGCAGCTTGTACATGGTATCGAGGCCTTTGAGGTGCCCGTTTATATCAATCGGATCATTGTAGCGTCCCAGGCCAAAATGCTCAATGGTATGGAGACACGACAGCGAATCGGTACACTCGGCCAGTCGCTCATCAAACTGCATGAGGTCTGCTTGCACAAATTCAATGTTTTTTACTTTCCCGGCCATGGGTCGGATGTCGAACACCTCAATTTTGCGAAAAGCCGCCACGTGCGTCACGAAACCATCCACCCGCGAGCCGATGTCAATGTGCCGGACGGGGTTATCCACAAAAATCCGGTTGGCAGCGTACAAATCCTGGTAAAAGTACTGGCCCCAGGCTTTGCCACTCGTGTCGTACTTATCGGTCAGGATGGGGATGTACCGTATCCTGAACTCCTGTTTGGTAGCCGCGTACTGCTTCCTAAAAATGGAAATATCCTTGATGTACCAGAAAAGCCCCTTGAAATTGGTAAAGGCTTTGCGGGGGTCAATTCCGAGGTAATCCAGGGCAAAATAAACGAGTTTCATGGACGGGGTAACTGAATTTTTTAAATGATCAATTCTACAACAAATCACCATTGGCCAAGACCACCGGATTGAAATCCGGCGCTACCAGATCGGTCAAGCCTACGGCTTTTTTGTGATGCTATTTTTTATGTGTTTCTGAGTCAGGTCAGGCGACTTCGATAATTTCTTTTTCCGGGCCAATCATAGCGGCCATTTTTGCAAAACTACTCTTTGTGGTGCAGATTATGCTGCGGGTTTTGGATAAAGCATAAATATCCACCACCGCGCCCACCATTCCGTCGGGGCTGTCGCGGGTCAGGGGTGTCTGCTGCGTCAACAGGCGCTCGCCAAATTGCCGCTGCAAGGCTATTTTTACCGCCTCATCGTCCGTAGCCAGGAAAAAGCGTACAGCAGCATGTTCCTCCACCATCCGGGTCATGTGCCCTAGGAAGAGTTCAAGGGGCGAGGCTTCGATCAGCGCGGCGTGGTCCGTCCGGCGAATGTGTACACCCACCGTATGGTGGTCAAAATTTTGGGTGAGGACATCAATCCGCTGCCGGATGGCCGGGGCTACTTCGTAGTTATCAAAGTTTTCGAAATCATAAAACTGGTAGCAGGTAGCAATCAGCACGCGGCGATACTTGGCGGCATCGGCCCGTAGCTGCGCGGGCGCCAGGGTGGTTACGTCGCTGTCGAAATAGACTTTATCGTAAAACAAACTCAGCACAGTACGATACAACCGCTCGTACCGCTGAATCCAGATATGCTTCAAGATCGGTTTCAGCGTAGCTACTATGGCCGGACTGGCGGGCGTGTAGGCGTAGCCCGTCGAGGCAAATAGCGCTTCCAGGTCGCTGTTTAGCTCCCATTTCCTAAACCAGATCAACTTCACCTCCGCTCCCAGGTCGAGGCCTAGCCCAAAGGCGGAGTTGAGCACCCGTAGCCGGTTGCCCAGCCCACCGTAGGGGATCAGGGTTAGGGAAGGTTTTTGGTTTTCAGTCATAGGGTTCTTTTGGAAAATATGGGGTTGCAGAAGCGAACGGGAGGGTATAAGGAGTACCTTTTAGAGCACCATTCTGCTCATACACCCCCCAGCCCCCCTTGTTAGGGGGGAAATTTACTGACCGAGTTTATTTTTCTATCAGTTCGGCAAAGTAGTTGGTGTAGGTAAATATCTCCATGGTTTCGCTGTACGCGATGGGGTGGAGACCATCGGTCACCAGCCGGTAGACCCGGTAATTCGGAGAAAGCGTATTCAGAAAGTCACGGAGGAATACTTTGGAGTCGATATTCGTGCCCCCGAATTCAAACTGAATAAACCGGATGGCCCGTTCGGACAGCATCCGGGTGGCCCCTTCCAGTACCTTTAATTCATGGCCCTCTACGTCTACTTTCAAAAAATCAATGAATGCAATCCCCTCTTTTGCGCAGAATTCATCGAGCGTGGTAAGCGATATCATTTCGTAGGCTTTGACCGTAGTGTCACCCAACTGACGCGGATACACCGATGCCATACTCGACAGTTCCTGACTCCGGTACAACTTCACCTCCTCGGTAGCATTGCTCAGGCCTACGTTTACAGCCTGTATGGTGGTATGCGCAAGGTTTTTTCTAAGTACCTCCCAGGTAGGGGTCGACGGTTCGAAGGCATAGATCCGCGCTCCCGGTCCGAAGGTCGCTCCCAGCAACAGGGCATATTCGCCCACATTGGCCCCTACATCAAATAGCACCGGGTTTTTCTGGGTGATCCGGGCCCGCAGCGTGCGCAGCAGGTGCATTTCTCCGTTGGAGTTAATATCCCCGCTCACTCCGTAGTTCATTCCATATAAGCCTAAGTGGTACAGTTTGGAATAAAAACCCTGAAAGCTTTTCTTACGGGCCGTAAGGTCAAGAACGGGCTTTATTAATTTGAAAAAGGTGTTCATTTCTGATTTAAAAAATTCGTTGGGTTCCTAGCTGAAAACAGCGGGAATAAAATTCGATCTGATCGGTAAAGATCCAAATTACAACTTACCAGCGAGAATTCCGGCGATTCGTTCGGCCGCTCTGCCGTCCCACAGGGGAGGTACTATCCCTTTTTTCCTTCTCCCGCCCAAAATATCCTCCACATAGCGTTGCACCGTAAGCGGGTTGAGGTCCTGCAAAAGGTAGTTGGTACCCAGCTCCACCGTTACGGGCCGCTCCGTGCTGTCCCGAAAGGTAAGGCAGGGGATTTGCAGGTAGGTAGTTTCTTCCTGAATCCCTCCCGAATCGGTAATAATCAGGCTGGCGTGCTGCATCAGATGCAGAAATTCCAGGTAGCCCTGCGGCTCCATCAGGTGCAGGTTCGGCACGGCTTCCAGTTCGGCCAAAAGGCCATACTTCTCCATGTTCGTCCGCGTGCGGGGGTGCAGGGGAAAAAGCACCACTTGTAGCTTCGTGGTATTTTTCACGATCTCCACTATACTTCTCAGCCCTGCTTCATGATCCACATTGGCGGGGCGGTGCATGGTCATGAGTACGTACGAGCCAGCCTGTAAACCCAGATCAACCACCAAACTCAGTTGCCGTGCTTTTTGCTCGTAATGCACCAGGGAATCAATCATGACATTTCCGACAAAAAACACCTTCTCGTTGGGCACATTTTCGGCAGCCAGGTTGTCAAGTCCCGCCTGCTCGGTCACGAACAGGTAATCTGAGATCCGGTCCGTCAAAATACGGTTGATTTCCTCAGGCATTAAGTGGTCGCCGCTACGCAGGCCTGCCTCCACGTGAATCACGGGAATATGTTCTTTGACCGCCACCAGCGCGCAGGCCAGCGTGGAGGTTACGTCGCCTACCACCAGCACGGCGTCGGGCTGCTCGGCTTGCAGAATTGGCTCAAAGGCGAGCATGATCCGGGCTGTTTGCTGGGTATGGGAGCCGCCACCAATGCCTAAGTAATAGTCCGGAGTGGGAAGTTCGAGCTGGTTAAAAAACACATCGGACATCCGGCTGTCGTAGTGCTGACCGGTATGGACTATTTTGGATTGGCAGGTGGACAGACCAAGAAACGCCCGATGCAAGGGCCCTATTTTCATGAAAGTTGGGCCGGGCACCCACAATACTGAGAATTTTCAAGAGAGCAACAGGTTTTTTGCAAAAGTAGTGAAACCTGACCAAATCCATTCCAAAAACCCACGCCCCTGCCTATACCCAAAAGCGCCGGTATCCCCTAGTTGCTGGTTTATCTAGTATCTTTGCCCAAAACCAGGCCTGTATCAACCCGCGCAAAGAATGCCTTCTAACCTTGCCCCGATCATCGTGTTCTGTTATAATCGTCCCTGGCACCTGCAGCGGACCCTGGAAGCATTGCAACAGAATCCGCTTGCTGCCCAGAGCTCTTTGGTTGTGTTTTCGGATGGGCCAAAAAGAGAACAGGATCAGGGACTGGTTGCCGAAGTGAGGTCCCTATTGAGCAAGCTGAGTGGGTTCGGGTCCATCCGGATTGAGGCCAGTGCGGTTAATAAAGGACTGGCCCGCTCGGTGATCGAGGGGGTTAGCCAAGTACTACAAACCAGCCGCCGGGTGATTGTACTGGAAGACGATATGCTGAGTACGCCGGATTTTCTAGACTACATGAATTCCGCTTTGGACACCTACGAAGCCCGACAGGATATTTTTTCGGTGACGGGCTATACGCCCCCCTTCGCTATGCCCGCGCACTATCGGGAGGATGTGTACCTGGCCCCGCGGGCCAGCTCGTGGGGCTGGGGTACCTGGAAGGATTGCTGGCAGAAGGCCGACTGGCAGGTTCAGAATTTTGAATTCCTGAAAAAGGACGCGCAGCAACAAGAAAATCTGAACCAGGGAGGCAACGACCTGTGGCCTATGCTCGTCAAGCAGCAACGTGGTGTCATAGACTCCTGGGCCATTCGCTGGACATTGGCGCAGGCGCAGCACAATGCTTACGGACTGTACCCGGTCCGCTCCAAAATCCAGAACATTGGGACGGATGGCAGCGGCACCAACTTTACGTTTAAAACCGGAGCCTACGGCCAGGAGCTTACCGAAGGGGCCACCCACCTCGACCCCGCCCTCCAACCCGACTCGCAGGTAGTGGAAGCTTTCCAGAAGTATTATCAGGTACCCTGGAAAGTAACAATCAAGAACTTTATCAAATACGGCATTTAGACTCCGAATTCTTTAACACCCACATCTATGTTTTGGCTCCGTCAGCTACTCAAAGAACCCTACAATACCCTGCGTACCGCCCGCGGTCGTGAATTTATGCGCCTGCTGTGGCACTACGGCGACAGCCCCCGCCACCGACAGACCCACGTAAAATTCAGCAAGTATCATTTGACGGTACCCGATACGATGTCGTTCTTATTTCAGCACCAGGAAATATTTGCGGATGAGTTTTACTACTTCAAAACCGAACAGGCCCAACCCGTGATTCTGGATTGCGGCGCCAACATCGGTATGAGCGTACTGTACTTCAAGGAACTGTACCCGCAGGCCCGAGTCACTGCCTTTGAGGCAGAAGCTAGCATTGCTACGCTGCTACGCAAGAATCTGCAAAACAACGACATCGACAACGTACAGATCGTTGACAAGGCTGTTTGGGTTGATGACCAGGGAGTGCTGTTTGGCAGCGAAGCAGCCGATTCTTCATCTATTTATTCGGATGTGGGACAAAAGCATAGGGTACCCTCCGTCCGGCTCCGCGACTACCTCCTGGCCGAGGAACGGATTGATTTTCTCAAAATTGACATTGAAGGTGCCGAAATAGAGGTCCTCGAAGACTGCCGCGATGCTTTAGGGCACGTCAGCAATCTGTTTGTGGAGTTTCACTCCTACCTGGATCACCCCCAGTCTCTGGCGAGTGTGGTAAAGGTGTTTGAGGAAAACGGGTTTCGGTACTATATAGATACCAATCAGCACCGCAAGCGTCCATTTGTGACGCACCGCTACCGCGGCAACGACGCCATGGATTTGCAATTGAACATATTTGGCTACCGGCCCTAAGCGAAGAGCTTAGCGGGAGTACGGATTCGGGGGAAAAACGTAGAAGGCAAAGCCGTCCGTCTTCATGGCCTGCTGCACGTTCGGGGAAGGCATTTTTTTGAAAATAACCGCACACAGCACCTGGGAAGGCATGAGGGAGGCTTTTACCAAGAGGTCGTGAAAGGCAATTTTTCGTTTGAGCTTTTTGAAAACGGGTGATGCATCATCCGCTTTTTCGCTGGCTAGGGCCGGGTGGTAGTAGTTGTTGTTGATGCCCTTGAAGGCTACGGCCGGGAGTCCGATCCCGTTGGCGAGTTTGTCCATTTCCCTTTCGGAAAGTTTGAATACGTAGTTCCCCACCTCCTCAAACGAATAGCGATTTTTCCAGTACTTCTGCAGCAGGGTGGTATCCCAGCGATCCATGAGGTTGCGCATGGCTAGCAACAGGGGCATTTTAGAGATAGGGTCGTGGGGCTCGATCAGAATGACCGCTTCCCGCGCCACCCGGATCATCTCGTATACGGCCAGGTAGGGGCGCGGGAAAGTGATGGTAGGATTCTTTGCAAAAAATGTAATCGAACGAGGAATCTCCGAAGCTGAGTTTTTCGGCGTTTTCAATCGAGTATTTTTCCAACAATCCGTACGCTTTTGCCTGCGGCAGGAAAGTACCCGCGATGTCCGTGGCCGTTACGTCCAGCCTTTTCTCATAGAAATGGTTGGCATCAAAGCCGTAGCCATCGCCCAGGGTCAACCAGGTTTTTTGGGATACGACAAACGGGTCGGCCAGAGCGTACTGCCGTTCGTGCAGCCAGTTTGTGATCGTGTTTTCGGCACGCTCGTGCAGGCGTCGGTCGATGGCGGCTTTTTGCGCTTCCAGCGTGGCGTATTGAACTTCATACCAGCCCGAATGGGCAGCGTGGCTTTCCTTTTCGATTGACATGAGCACCTCTTGAAAAATACATTGTAAATGTATGCCTACTTTGAGAAAAATGCTAGCATCCAGCCGAGGGACAATTTTGCATTCCAAATACCCTTGAAAGAGTTCCTAACTCCTTATCTTGCGGCATGATTCTCCATCTTTGTACATTTCAGCTGGAAGGGGGGGCGGGTGTGGCTGCTTCACGGCTGAACCAGGCCCTGCGCCGTCAGGGCATTGACTCCCACCTACTGGTGTATACCCTCAACAAACCGGCGGAGGGCGTTACGGCCTGGGCCGACACCCCTTGGAAAAAAAAGCTTTTCTGGGCCCGGTTCTCGGCCGAACGACTGGCTTTTTTGCCCCACGAGAAAGACCCCAGCGTTCGGTTTGCCTTTTCACCGGCCTCGGTAGGGGTACCCATCGAGCAGCATCCGTTGGTGCAGCAGGCAGACGTCATTAATTTGCACTGGATCAACTTCGGGTACCTCTCACTGAAAGGTCTCGAAAGGCTTTTTTCACTCGGGAAGCCCATTGTCTGGACCATGCACGATATGTGGGCGTTTACGGGCGGCTGCCATTACAGCCGGGGCTGCGAGCGGTTTCTGGATCATTGCCGCTTTTGTCCCTACCTCAAAAAACCCGCGGAGTATGACCTTTCTTTTGATTTATTTGAAAAGAAAAAGGCGTTGCTGGCGCGGGCACCCGTTACATTTGTGTCGCCCAGTGTGTGGCTGGGTCAGCTGACCCGTCAGGCTGCTCTCACCACCCAACTACCCGTCAGAATCATACCCAACCCGATTGATACGCACCTTTTCATCCCTTTGCCCAAAAAGGAGCTACGGTTAAAAATGGGATTGCCCCCCGACAAAAAGCTTATCCTGTTTGCTGGTGCCAACACCCAGGACCCACGCAAGGGATACAGGTACTTTGAGGAGGCGGTGAACGCCTGCCGGATAGTGGATGCCGAAGTGTTGGTATTTGGTAAATCAAGACCCGACGCGTACCAAAACCTGAATGTGCCGGTGCATGACTTGGGCAAACTTTCGGATAGTACCCAAATCGTGGAAGCCTACGCCGCCGCCGACGTAATGGTAGTGTCGTCCATCGAAGACAACCTACCCAACACCGTTATGGAAGCGATGGCCTGCGGCACCCCGGTAGTGGGCTTCCGAAACGGAGGAATTCCGGACATGATCGACCATCAGATCAACGGCTACGTGGCTGATTACAAATCAGCCACCTCGCTGGCGGAGGGCATCCAATGGGTGCTTAATCACGACCCGAACGGTGTAGTATCATCCAACGCCCGCCAGAAAGTACTCGATACCTATGCCGAGAAGATAGTCGCGCAACAGTATAGCGCTCTTTACCAATCTTTACTTTGAGCCATGCCTCAACTGACCATTATAACCGTTACGTACAATGCCGAAAAATACCTGGAACGAACTCTCCAAAGCGTAGGGAAGGCAGCTCGGCTGGTGCCGGGCGTAGCGGATAGTATTGAGTATATCCTGGTAGATGGAGCGTCCGAAGACGGTACCCTCCAAGTGGCCGAGCGCTACAGTACGCTACTGCAAAAGATCATGTCGGAACCCGATCGGGGCCTGTACGACGCCATGAACAAAGGACTGAGCCTGGCCGCGGGTGAGTACGTGTGGTTTTTAAATGCCGGCGATGAGGTACACGACGGTCAGGTACTTTCACGTCTGCTGCACGCTTTTGAGACCCAGGCGGACGTGTATTACAGCGACGCGCTTTTTGTGCGGGAAGACGGTACCCCCGTGGGCCTGCGGTCGGAGGTGACACCCCACACCCTACCCCAGAACATCCACTGGCGCGACCTGGCCCTGGGCATGAAAATTTCCCACCAGGCGCTTGTGGTACGCCGTTCCCTTTCCCCCATGTACACCTATACAAACCTGAGTGCGGATATTGATTGGGAAATAGAATGCCTGAAGCGATCCAAACGCACGCAGTTCCTGCCCTTTGTGCTTTGCCGATACCTGGTCGGGGGCCTGTCCGTGCGGCGGCATCGCCGGTCCTTATTGGATCGTTTTCAGGTACTCCGCAAGCACTTTGGATTACTCCCTACCCTCTGGAACCACGCTCGTATCGGGTGGCGGGGCGTCAGGTTTGCGCTAAAAGGACGGGGAAAATATTGGTAGAGCGCCAAAGCTGGTTCGCTAGCGGTTCATGAGGCAACCGACAGCTTCGGTGCGTTGAGTAAGAATGGGGGTATTGTTCAAAACCGCATCCAGAGCATTTTTCAAATAGTGCTCCGTGGGTGCAGGCCGGTTTTTCCCAAGGGCATGGTACCAGTTGTCAATAGCTCCCCGGTACAGGACCTCTCCTTTGGGGCATTCAGTATCCAGAAAAACCCATACGGTGTTGCCCTCGGGCAAAGCAGTATCCCCTGTCCGCTGGGGAGTGTTCAGGATAAGACAAGCCTGAAAAAGTACTGCTAAAAATAAACTCATAACCTACCTGGATGTAGCAGACTTAAGCGGAAATTCTTTTCCAAGGCCTACTCCTTTCCTCGCCAAACAAACTATTCCTGCTTTCGGTTTAGTCCCTGTCTCCGCTGGGACAGCTTCTTCAATTGGTACACAGCTTTAAGTAGTTGTCTTCTGATATGACTAATTATATATTTAGTTTTACTATTCTTCTAATTTTCAAGAGATTATTTTTTTATTCTGATGTTTTTCGAAAGATTGGTATTCTATTTGAGAAGAGTCCGACTTTTAGATATGGGGCCTTTTCTGACGTCAAAACTTTTCTTTATCTTTTTTCAAAACACTCTAATCCATTTAGCATGAGAAAAAATAGTTTACTCTTACTCATCTGTGTCTTTGCTACCTGGTCAGCTGTGCTGGCGCAGGATCTCAAAGTTTCAGGCACCGTAACCTCCGCCGATGATGGCTCCGCGCTTCCCGGTGTGAGTATACAGGTCAAAGGAACATCACGGGGCACCCAAACGGATGCCTCCGGGACGTATAGCCTTGATGCTTCCCCTACCTCTACCCTGGTCTTTAGTTTCGTCGGCCTAGTACCCCAGGAAGTAGTGGTTGGTACTAGAAGTACGATTGATGTTCAACTAACGGCTGACACCCGCACCCTCAGCGAGGTGGTGGTGACAGGCTACGGTACCCAGTCCAAGCGTAACCTGACCGGGAACATTGCCAAAGTAACCGGAGCCGAAATTGCCAACACGCCCGTCACCACGTTTGAGCAGGCTTTGCAGGGCCGGGCTGCCGGGGTACAGGTCACCTCTTTGAACGGGAAGCTGGGCCAGGGGATTCAGATGCGCATCCGGGGTTCGTCGTCGGTAACGGCTAGCAACGAGCCTCTTTACGTGCTAGACGGAATTCCGCTTACCACGTCGGATCAGGGGACCAGTTCGGCCCCCCAAAACCCATTGGCGGACATCAACTTCAATGATATTGAGTCTATTGACATCCTTAAAGATGCTTCGGCTGCGGCTATCTACGGTTCCCGGGCCTCCAATGGCGTGGTACTAATTACGACCAAGAAAGGAAAAATTGGCAAAACGAAGTTTAACGTCGGCTACCAGATGGGCAGCAGTACGCCCACTCGTCTGCGCGACTGGCTTAACACGGAGCAGTATGTAGAGCTCTTTTCTGAGGCGGTTCAGAATGGGATTGATCGGGGAGACTTGCCCCCCACCTATCTGACGGGCAGTACTTACTCCCGCTTTACCCGCTACGCAGCCGGCAACGAAGCGGGCTGGCGCAATGGAGAAACCGACACCGACTGGGAGGCCGAAGCGTTTCAGAAAGCGCCCATGGGGCAATTTGACGTGAGCGCCAGTGGGGGCGATGCTAAGACTCGCTTTTTCGTATCGGCTCAGTACCTCGATCAGAAAGGGATTTTGATCAAGAACTCCTTCAAACGCCTAAGCGGCCGCGTCAATCTGGATCACAAAGCTACCGAGAAGCTTACCCTGGGCGTAAATGTAAATCTGGCCCGGACGGTCAATGGCCGTTTGTCCAACGACAACGCTTTTTCGACGCCTTTGCAGATCGTGGCCCTTCCCCCGATCACTCCTATCATTGATCCCCGCACCAATCAGCTGAGCGGAAACTACACCCTCTACTATAATCCGCTGTTGAACCGTGATTTTTCCTCCAACGAGTCTACGTCGTACCGGACCATCGGAAATATTTTTGCGGAGTATAAGTTTACCAACTGGCTCAAATTCCGCTCTGAATGGGGTACTGATATCTACAACCTGAACGAAGATCAGTATTTCGGTAAAGAAACCGCCCGCAATACCACGGCTCCCAACGGACAGGGCTTCAGCTCCTGGGCCCAGGTAACCAACTATACCACCAACAACTTCTTTACGCTGGGGAATACTTTTGCCGAGAAGCATGATGTGGATGCTACCTTCGGGATGACTTTTCAAAAATCAGATGCTACCTACAACCAGGTGACGGGCCTGGAATACCCTTCGAATGCGTATCAGAAAATTATCGCCGCTGCCCGTATTACCGGAGGTAGCTCTTCGGCCAGTAATTTTAGCTTCCTGTCCTATTTTGGCCGGGCCAACTACCGTTTTGCCGATAAGTACCTGCTATCCGTTAGCGGTCGGGTAGACGGATCTTCTCGTTTTGGTGCCAACAACCGCTACGGATTTTTCCCCGCCGCGTCGGTCGGCTGGTTGATCAGCGAAGAGTCGTTCATGCAGGGCATCCCTACATTGAGCCTTCTGAAACTCCGGGCCAGCTACGGCATTACGGGTAATGCCGAGATCAACAACTTTGCGTCGTACGGTCTGTACAGCGGAAGCTCGGGCTACGCCGGCGTGCCGGGCCAAAGCCCCAGCCAAATCGAAAACCCGGATCTGCGCTGGGAACAGACTGCCCAATCTGACATAGGACTTGAATACGGACTGTTTGATGGGCGCATTTCTGGTGAGATTGATTATTACATCAAAAATACCCGTGACCTGCTACTCAACGTGAACGTACCAGGTACCTCGGGCTTCCGTACGCAGCTGCGCAACATTGGTGGCCTGGAAAACAAAGGCTTCGAGTTTGTCCTCAACACCCAGAATACGACCGGTGCCCTCAAATGGAACACTAGCCTGAACCTGGCCGCGAACCGCAACAAAATCCTTGATCTGGACGGCCAGGTAATCGAGGGTGGCTTTGTGAACCGCGCCGTGGAAGGCCAGCCCATTGGTTCTTTCTTCACCATTGAGTACGCTGGTGTAGACGTTGACAATGGCGATGCCCTTTACTATCTGAACGAGGAGCGTCCGGATGGCTCGCGGGACCGGACCACTACCAATGATCCCAATGCGGCCCAACGCGTGGTAGTGGGTAATCCAAATCCTAAACTAATCGGAGGCTTGAACAATACCATTTCCTACAAAGGGCTCGAACTGAACTTCCTGTTCCAGGGGCAGTATGGCAACTCCATCTACAATGGGGGCGGCAAGTTCCAATCGGCCAATGGTGATTTCTTTGACAACCAGACCCTCGACCAGCTCAATCGTTGGCAGCAGCCCGGCGACGTTACCGACGTACCCCAGGCCCGGCTATTTGGTGCGAATGGTACGGCGGAATCATCGCGTTACCTGCAAAGAGGCGATTACCTGCGTCTGAAAACCGCTACGCTTTCTTATACGCTGCCCACTTCAATTTCCAATCGGATCAAAACGGACAGGATCAGAGTATATGTGACGGGCCAGAACATCCTGACTTTTACGAAATACACGGGCTGGGATCCTGAGGTGAACGCCGACTACGTAGCCGGCAATATCGGTTTGGGCAACGATTTTTACTCAGCACCCCAGGCCAAAACCATCATCGTAGGTATTAATTTAGGATTCTGATCAGGAAAGATTCATTTATCAAAAAGCATAGAAAAATATGAGATATATAACTAAAAACATCCTTCCACTCACGCTGGCGACCGGATTGCTTTGGCTATCCGCCTGCAACAGCCAGCTTGATGTGAAACCTGTCAATACCATCGACGCCAGCACGGCCGTGGCTACTTCCGGCGACGTAGAGGCCCTGCTCGTAGGAGCTTACGACGGCCTGGGCGACGGTGACGTACTGGGTGGTAACATTCAGCGCGACGGCGAGCTACTGGGCGATAACGGTGAGATTTTCTGGGATGGTACCTTCGTGGCTCCGGATCAGATATTTCGCAAAAGCCTGCTCGTGGACAACGATCAGGCGGCCTCTACCTGGCTGGATTCGTACCGAACCATCAATATCACCAACAACGTACTGGATAACCTGGATGTGGTGACCAATGCCAATCAAGGCCGGGTGGAGGGCGAAGCGAAGTTTATCCGGGGGTTGGTGTACTTCGAACTCGTGAAGACCTACGCCAAGACCTGGATGGATGGTACCCCTTCGGCCAACCCCGGCGTACCCCTGATACTTGAACCCACCACCGAAATCACCGATGCCTCCAAAGTAAGCCGTAATACCGTGGCCGAGGTGTATACTCAGGTGATCAAAGACTTGACCGAAGCCGAGGCCAAGCTGCCAGTCAGCAATAGTTTTTTTGCTACAAAAGCCGCCGCCGCGGCCATCCTGTCGCGGGTGTACATGATGCAGGGCCGTTACGCCGACGCCGCCACGGCCGCTACCAGGGTAATTGCATCCGGGCGGCACGCGCTGGTCAATATCGAAGATGTGTTTGACCTGAGAATAAATCAGAACGGAGTGAGTACCCCAGAGGATATATTTACGGTGCAAGTCACCGACCAAGACGGTGTAAATAACCTCAATAATTATTTTGCCTCCCCGGAATACGGCGGACGGGGCGATATCCTGATTGAGGATGCCCACCTTGATCTGTACACAGCCGACGACCAGCGGGGCGGGCTGTTTTACCAGGCTGACAACGGTGGGATCTACACCCTGAAATGGGTCAATCAGTATGGTAATCTCAAAGTAGTGCGCCTGGCCGAAATGTACCTAAACAGAGCGGAGGCCAATTTCCGTAACAACTCTAGCATAGGCGCGGCTCCCCTGGCCGACATTAACCTGATCCGGGCCCGGGCTGGTTTGGCCCCTCTTACCGCCCTTACCATCAATGCCATTCTGCGGGAGCGCCGACTTGAACTGGCGTTCGAAGGACAGCTGATCCATGACCTGAAGCGTACCCGAAGCAATGTGGGATCACTTCCCTTCAATTCGCCAAAGTTGATTTTTCCGATTCCACGCCGGGAAATTGACGCCAATAGCAACCTGGCACAAAACGCAGGCTATTGATAAGAAGCGTTTCGAAAACACCTTTTACCTTGATCAGAAAAAGCACTTCGACAGCTGTCGGGGTGCTTTTTCCGGTTAATTGATCAAACATATTTCGTATGCCTTCGTTTACTTACTACTTCTGCGCTGACGATTTCCTCTCTTCGTATTAAATTTGGTTTCAATGCAATTTCAGGCTTTGAAAAAAAACCTTTGTCCGCAACAGAAAAGCGTATATTTTGCGTATATATATAATTACTGAATAAAAACTAAACAGATAAATCGTACCGCCTACAATTACTATTATTCAAAATATGAAGCATTTCGGTCGTTTTTTAGGGCTGTGCTTACTCTTTCTTGGGGTACTCCACAGTACAATGGCACAAAGAGTAATTACGGGCAAGGTCACATCGACTTCTGATGGCACTTCCCTACCCGGCGTCAATGTAGTGGTAAAAGGCAGTGCGGTGGGAACCAGCACCGACGCCAACGGTCAATACAGCCTTTCGACGCCCACGGGCACGGTTACACTTACCTTTTCATTTATAGGACTCGAATCTCAGGACATCACGGTGGGTGCCGGGCGTTCGGTGGTGAATGTAGAAATGGCCGAGAGTGCCACGGAACTTACGCAGGTGGTAGTGACGGGCTACAACCAAACCCAGCGCAAGGACGTAATCGGCGCTATTACCTCTATCAAGAGCGATAAATTTAAGGATATTCCCGTGGTGGGGGTGGATCAGGCCTTGCAAGGGCAGGCGGCCGGCGTGCAAATCTCCCAGTCGTCCGGCACGCCCGGCGGGGGAATTTCGGTTCGTATTCGGGGAAACACCTCCATTTCGGCCTCAAATCGCCCGCTGTTCATTGTGGATGGGGTACCCATTTATGACGGCCCCGTATCGGGCCGCAGTTTCGGTGGACAGCAGGACAACGCCATTTCCATCATCAACCCCAACGACATCGAGTCCATCGAAGTACTAAAAGATGCTTCCGCCAAGGCTATCTACGGCTCACGGGGTGCCAACGGGGTGGTGATCGTCACCACCAAGCGCGGACGCAACAACAAGACACTCATTACGGCCGACGTGCAGCGGGGCATCACGGACATAGTGAAACGACCTTCACTATTGAACGCCACCCAACTTTTGGAATTACAGCGCGAAGCCGTTACCAACGCCGGACAAAACCCCGACAAGCAAGGCCTTATCAAAGGAGTAACGGACGGCGTGAATACCGACTGGATTGATGCCATTCTTCGGCAGGGGGTACTGCAACAGTACCAGATTTCGGCCGCTGGGGGTAACGACCGTACGCGTTTTTACCTGAGTGGAAACGTCCGCGACGAAGAAGGCGTTCAGCTCAATAACCGCTTTACCCGATACAGCGGAGCCCTCAACGTAGACCACAAGGCGAGTGCCAAGCTCAACGTGGGTGCCAATATCAACATGTCCCTCAGCCAGAACAACCGCGTGAAGGGCGACAACTTTCTCGACGGAGTCTATTCGGGGGCTATTAAAAGCCTCCCTTACTACTCCCCTTACAACGAGCAGGGGCAAATTGTACGGCCCCAACAGTGTGGGCTACGCTGGCTTTCCTAATTTTAATCCCGTGGGCCAAGCGATACTACCCCGGTTTGTTACCTATGGCCTGAAAATCATTACGGGCGTGAATGCCGACTACGAGATCATGAAGAACCTCCGATTTCGGACGAAGTTCAGCATGGACTACAACAACGCCGAAGAAGACCAGTACGAGTCTTCGGGCACGGCCATTGGCGGCTTTCTACCGGTGTAGGGGGAAAAGGCTACGGCGTATACATTACCAGTACCGACTACACCATTATCAACTCCAACGTACTCACCTACTACCTTTCCCTGAACGATACGCCACCACTTCAATGCCCTGTTGGGTAACGAAATCATTCACTCGCTGGGTCGATCTTCCTCGGTGATCAGGTCGTCTTTTCCCAAGTGATGACTTTACCTATATCAATTCGGCCGGTGTTGTGGACGCCGGGGGCTCGGGCTTCGGTCAGAATGGGCTGGTTTCGTTTTTTGGTGAAGTGAAGTACGACTTCAAAGACAAGTACCTGCTGGGCATTACTACCCGCTACGACGGTTCGTCGCGTTTTGGTCAAAACCGCCGCTTCGGCCTTTTCCCATCCGTGTCCGCCGGATGGCGTGTTTCGCAGGAAAGCTTCATGGAGTCCGTTCCCTTTATCAGCGATCTGAAACTTCGGGGTAGCTATGGCTTCACGGGCAATGAGCGCATCGGTAACTTTCAGTTCCTGGGTACCTGGGCCAGCGCCACCTACAACGGCGCTACCGGCGTAGGACCCGCCAACCTCAGCAACCCCAACCTGCAATGGGAGCGCACCCGCGAGGCCAATGTGGGCGTGGACGCGTCGTTCTGGGATGGGCGCTTTACCGTTACCGCCGATGCGTACAGCAACCTGACCGACAATCTGCTTTTTGCCGAACCCATTGCCGCTCACTACCGGTTTCGGGAGCATTCAGGGTAACATTGGTAAAATATCGAACAAAGGCGTGGAGCTCACGCTGTCTTCCAGTCAACGTGGATCGGGGCGTGCGCTGGAGCACCGACCTTAACCTGACCCATAACGTCAACAATGTGCAATCACTGGCCAATCAGGATACCCTCTTCCGGGGCTATTCCGCGCAATGGCGTGGGGGCTACCAACGCCATTTTGCAAGGCTCACCGCTGGGTACCTTCTGGGGCCTGAAATACCTGGGTGTGGATCCCGCCACGGGCGACGCCATCTACGACGATGTAAACGGCGACGGACGGATTTCGCCCGAAGACGGACAGGTGATTGGTACTGCCCAACCCAAACTTTTCGGAGGATTTACCAACCAGGTATCCTACAAGGGCTTTGACCTTAGTGTTTTCTTTCAGTTTATGTACGGAAACAAAACCCTCAACTTTACCAATACCACTCTGGTCAATACGGGGGCTGATTTAGAAAATAACCAGAGTACCACCGCCCTGCGGCGCTGGAAGAAAGAGGGGGATGTGACGGACGTGCCGCGCTACGAGTTGGGAAACACATACAATAACTTTCACAGCAGTCGTTTTTTGGAAGATGGTTCTTACCTGCGTCTGAAAAACCTTTCGGTAGGCTATAACCTGCCCGCCCGCTGGCTAGGCCGGGTCAAACTGAGCGGGGTACGCGTGTTTGCCTCGGGCACCAACCTCTGGACCCTGACGGCCTACTCTGGTGTCGATCCGGAGGTAAGTACCCTGGATGGTTCCACTTCGGCTCAGGGAATAGACTTCTTTACCCTGCCCCAGGTAAAAACCATGTTGATGGGACTAACCGTCAAGTTTTAACCTACTTCTTCATTGCTTTTACTGATTGCTGCAAACCTTATGACTCGATTTAATAAATTTCAAACGAATACATCTCCTATCTTTTCCACTAGAAGGATGGGCCGAATAGCGGGAGTAATTCTGGCTTTTCTGGTCACTCTCAGTTCGTGCCGTGAGATCCTGGAACCGCCCCCGGTAGATCTGCTGGTGGATGACCTGGTCCTGAACGAGGCAGCCGATGTGGAGCCCGTCCGCCTGGGGCTGTACAACGCCTTCCGGGGCATTGGCTCCCCTACCATTGTAGCCGGCGATTTTACCCCGGACTTCATTCAGCACAACGGTACCTTCACGGTGTACAATGAACTTGGCAACAAGCAAATCACGGCTACCAACGATGCCGCCGCTGCCATGTGGGGTTCCGTGTACGGCGTGGTGTACCTTGCCAATTTCATCGAAGAGCGCATCAACGACGTTCCAGGAGTAACCGAAGCCACCCGCAAGCAGATTCTGGCGGAAGCCCGCTTTCTGCGGGGATATGCCAATTTTATCGGTGCCTACACCTTTGGCGACATTCCCAATGTGACCACCACCGATATAGAAACCAACCGCACGATCCCCAAAGCCTCCCAAACGGAAATCCTTCAATCGGTACTGGCGGACTATACCGCTGCCCTGCCCGACCTACCCGCTACGTACAGCAACAAAATCAACGCCAAGACCTTTGCTACTCAGAATGCCGCACGGGCAGCACTAGCCCGCTACTACCTGTACCAGCAGGATTGGGTGCAGGCTGAAAAATACGCCACGGATATTATCAATACCAAGCTGCAATCCCTGCCCGCCGCCTACGCCGATGTGGCCTTTCAGGAATACGACGATGAAACGATCCTGGAAGTAGCTTATGCCAATAATTCCAGCGATGATCCGGGCACCTCTACCTTTGGACTGAACAACATCCTGGTAGGCCGCCGCGAAGTGATTCCGGCCAATACCTACGTGCAAACTATGCTGGAAACCAATGCCGGGGAGCGGAGCCAAACCATCATTTTTAACCCTCAACTCCAACGCGGACGCGACAATGGCTGGTCGGTGGCTAAGTACGGTTCGCCTGATCAGGCCAATAACAACATTACGATTTTCCGACTGGCGGAGCAGTACCTGATTCGGGCGGAAGCCCGCGCCCGGCAGGGCAAGATCGTGGGGACAAGCGGTGCCCTGCCCGACATCAATGTGCTGCGTACCCGCGCCAAAGCACCCGCTGCCACCGTCACCACCCAGGACAATGCCCTGCTTACCATCGAAAAGGAACGTGTGTACGAACTGTCCTTTGAAGGGCACCGCTGGTACGACCTCAAACGCACGGGACGGACTGCAAGTGGTCATGACGGCCTTCTCGCCCAACTGGAATCCGAAATACCAGCTTTGGCCCATTCCCCAGACTGAGATTCAGCGCAACAAAGCCCTGGTAGGAGAACAAAATCCGGGCTATTAAGCAACCAATTTGTGTAGATTACAATGAAACTAATTCATAAAATAGTATCGTTCGTCTTTGTCCTGTTTGTACTATCGTTGGTAGCCTGTGAGGAGCAAAAAATAGTATACGAAGGCCCGTCCTTTGTTCGGTTTACGGATACCACCCTAGTGTATAAAGAAAGCATTGGGCAGCCCATCACGGTGCAGGTACACGTCGTGGGCAAGCCGGTCAATAAAGCCGTTACGGTTAGCTATACCGTGGGCGGCACGGCCCGTGAAGGCCGTGACTACGTCATAGAAGGTACCAAGGGGCTGGTCACCATTCCGGCCGAACAAGTACTTCGGCACCATCACGATTCGGCTGATCAACAATGCCAATAACATCCTGGAATCACAGAATATTGTGTTCACCATTACGGATGTCAACCCCAGCACCGACCTGCAGTTAGGCTTTGGGAAGGATAATAAGATTGGTAAAACCCTGACCTTGACCGTACAGGACGACTGCCTCCTGAGTGGGTTCTATACCGGCAGCCGGCAGGGCTACTAATGACGTGGTGAAGAATATCGAAATCAGCAGCCTCAACTGCAAAGAGTACACCGTGGCTAACTGGAACATAGGGGTTTTTAACTTTAATGCCACCAAGGCAAAGGTCAATTTTATCGATAACGGCGACAATACGCTCGACCATCCCGGCCCAGGTAAGCCCGGATCTTTCGAGCCCCTACGACACGCTGCGAGGTACCGGCCTGTGGAATCCGCAGACTCGCGCTATCCGGCTCAACATCAGGTTAAAACTTCGTGTGAGTGAAACCAAGGATTCCACCATTACGGTGCCCTTTACTTTTACTCCCCGAAAATAGCAAGCGTACCCTTACGAAGATTCATTATTAAAGATAAGCATCATGACATTCAACCGTATTCTTACGATAGCCGCTGGTTTTCTACTACTGACGCTCGGGAGTTGTTCAGAACCTTTTGAACCAAAGCCTGCGACCTATTCCCAATTGTTGACGGGAAAAGAGAAGAAAAGCTGGACGCTGGTTTCGTTCGAAGTCCTCGACGAAGGAGTTGCTTCCGGCCCCATACCAGCCAGCAACCTGTTCAGCAACAATTGCGAGGCCGACGACCAGTACGTTTTTTATGCAAACGGTGAAAAAAAGTTTGAGTATACCAATGGTGCAACCAAGTGCGCTACCAGCGAACCCGATATACTGGTAACCGACACCTGGACCCTAACCAATGCCAATGCTACCCTGGAATTTGCGTTTCCGCTCCTGGGTGGAGTGGTGCCTTTCACCCTAAAATCATTGACCAGTACCAGCATGACCATCGAAATATACCTGGATAACTTCGAGGGGATAGACGCTAGCTATCGTTTTGTGTTTTCATCTTCTACAAAATAATACCTCTACTGTCCTTGTTTCCGCTAAGAAAGCCCTGGTATTTTTTTAGATCTGTCAGATTTTATTCTTCATGAAGCATTTCTACCATTTAGTACTTCTCCTTTTTTGCCTTTTAACGGGTTTTGAAACCCTGGCTCAACCCGAGCCCTGCCTTACCATGCAAATGGATAGCTTGCTCCGGGCCCGCAACCCAGGCATGGGGTCATTGGATGATTTTGAGAGGGTACTACAAGCAAAAATTCGGGAGCGGGAGGAGCTGAGCAAAAACGGCAAAGTAGCCCTGGAAACCCTCACCATACCGGTGGTGGTACACATTGTTCACAATGGGGAGGCCGTGGGAATAGGCCGAACTTAAGCCTGGCCCGTATCCAATCGCAGATCGAAACACTGAATGAAGACTTTCGACGTACGCCCGGTACTCCCGGCGCAAACACTGATCCACGCGGAGCAGATATTGAGATAGATTTCTGCCTGGCCCGGCTCAATCAACAAGGGCTTCCCATGAGTGAACCTGGGGTGGATCGGGTCAATGGGAGGAGAGCGAATTGGAGCAGGAACGATATCGAAAATGTACTGAAACCCAGCTCAATTTGGGACCCGGATAAATACTTCAACGTTTGGGTACTTGGAATTTGCTTCTACGGACGCCAACCTGGTAGGCTACGCCCAGTTTCCGAGTATGTCTACCCTGGCAGGTATCCCCGAAAACAGCCCCCGCAATACGGACGGGGTTGTGGTACGGTACCAGGCGTTCGGGAACGTATTGAAGGGTGATTTTCACCAATATGCTTGCCCCCTACAATCGCGGTCGTACGCTTACCCACGAAGTAGGTCACTGGCTGGGCCTGCGGCACATCTGGGGCGACGCCAACTGCGGCAACGACTTCGTGGACGATACCCCACCTCAGGCTAGCGAAAGCCGGGGATGCTCGGTAGGTAGAACCAGTTGTGGAGCGGTCAACATGGTCCAGAACTACATGGATTACTCGGACGATGCGTGTATGAATATTTTTACCAGTGGTCAGAAGTTACGGATGAGAACGGTCATGGACATCAGCCCGCGACGCAACACCCTGGCCCCATCCAGTCTGTGTGGCAATTCACCCGTAGGACGTCCACGGGCTAACTTCCGGTCCGAAACCCAGCAGATCCTACTGGGCGGACAGGTGCGTTTCTTAGATCTATCCACCAACTTCCCTACCCGCTGGTATTGGACTTTTGAGGGAGGTCAGCCTTCCAACTCCACGGAACAAAACCCCGTGGTAACCTATAATACACCCGGCCTATTCCAGGTGACCCTGGTGGCGGCCAACAACCAGGGAGTATCCGACACTCTCAAACGGACCGCGTACATCGAAGTATTGAACGTAGGCCTCTGCGCCGAATTAACAAATTTCCAGGGTACCCCTACTCTCATTCGGGACACCACTAGAATTGGCTACGTATCCGGACAAAATGGCCGAAAAGTACTGGCTATTTCCGAAAAGTTCGACAATCCACTTGGTTACACCAATTTGGGAGGAACGAAGATCAAGTTTGGCCGGGCCTTCGCCAAAGATGGAGACAATACCGAGCGAACTGTTACGGTTACCGTCTGGAACGCCCGGGGCTTTCAGGGCGGACCGGGAGCTATTCTGGAAGAGAAAGAGGTACCTCTGCGGCGCATCCTGAACGACATAAAGAACAACCAACCTACCGACATTACCTTTGAGCGACAGGTACCCCTTTCGGGCCTGCCCTACCACATAGGGTTGCAACTGAACTACGATGGTGACTCCGTAGCCGTTATCACCACCAAAAATGGGGAATCCCTGCGCGGTACCTCCTGGGAACAGGACGCTACCGGCGAGTGGGACCTCTTCCTGCGCCGTACGGGTCTTAATATCGCCCACGCTATTACGGCTAAGGTAGGCATGAAGCCCTCGGTGCTGGTGTCGGCCTCGGCGCAGTTTATTACTTCGGGCGAAGCCGTGACTCTACAGGCCACGGGGGGCTAGTATCTATACCTGGTCGCCGGCTACGGGACTTAACACCACCCTGGGGCCGCAGGTAGTAGCCCGTCCTACCCAAACCATTACGTACTCGGTGAAGGGCACCGGCGTGGATGTGTGTACCGATAGTACTGCGGTCACTGTATACGTTCGGACTGGTCAGGTAGTTGGTAATGAGCCCATAGTAGAGCGACTTTTGGACAAAACTGTGCAGGTTTCGCCAAATCCAACTAGTGGGATCGTGGAGCTGCGGATGAATAATGCCCTACGAGGAAAGGTAGAGACGACGGTATTCAACCTCAACGGGGTAGCCGTCCGACAGGATTCCTTCCAGAAACCAGCGGACGAAGCCAGCTATACCCTTGATATTCGTCGTTCTCCGCCCGGAATCTATATTATCGAAGTCTCCGTAGGGAACCAGGCTATCCGACGACGCGTATTAAAATATTGATATTTCTTAAAAAACCAGAAAGACCCCGAGAGCCAGGCTTCCGGGGTCTTTCTTATTAGAAAAGCAGGCGCTTTACCTATTCTCCTTCAAAGCCAAACTCACCAGTTCAGCCGTATTCTTCACCCGAGCTTTGCGGATGATACTCGCCCGCTGATTGGCTACGGTATGGGGGCTTATAGAAAAGCGTTGGGCAATTTCCTTGCTACTCATGCCCTCAGTGAGGCACTGCAGAATCTGATGCTCACGGGACGTAACCTTGTTCCAGATGGAGGCCGGTGAGGTACCCATAGAAGCATTGGCGGCACGTATTGGTGTTTTTCAGCACGACCAGGTTGCGGATAATCACCGAGGATGCATTCGGCGGATAATACAATTCTCCCGCATGTACCGTCCGGATCGCTTTCAGGATTTCTTCCTGATCCGTATCTTTCAATAGGTACCCTGCCGCCCCATTCAGCACCGCATTCAGGATGTAGTCGGGGTTGTTGTGCATACTGAACACCAGGATACGCACATGGGGAAAGGAAGCATGAACCTCTTTGGTCACCTCTATGCCGGACATACGCGGCATAGTAATGTCCAAAAGCATCACATCGGGTTGGAGGACGGGGATTTGAGCCAGTGCTTCGTCCCCGTCCGAAGCTTCGCCCGCTATCTCAATATCAGGTTCATCTTCCAACAAATTTAATAGACCTTTCCGAACTACCGAATGGTCGTCCACAATTAAAATACGAATCGGCTTATCCATGAAATATACTATTGAAATAGAATGAGTTATGTAAATATCTTAACCTCTATTTTGGTTCCTTTGTTTATCTTTGATACGATCTCCAACTTACCATCTAACAATCGTGCCCTGGTTTTCATATTGTCCAATCCATTATGAATTATAGAACTATGATCCGGGCCAGAAGCGTTTTTGTTCAGAAAACCCTTCCCATTGTCCTGCACTTTCAGCGTAATATCCGTTGAGGTACGCTTCACGGCCACATCGATACAGGTGGCGTGAGAATGCTTGATGGCATTGTTGAGCGCCTCCTGCGCAATCCGGTACAAGCCTATTTCCTGAACCGGCGCCAACCGTACGGTTTCCTTTACGCCCTTGAACCGGATGTCCATGCCCGACGAGCGGGCGGTTTGTTCCGAAAGCAGCTGAAGGGCGGCCTCTAACCCAAAATCACCCAGTACCGACGGCATCAGATTGAAGGCAATCTGCCGGGTATTTTGGATGGTTTCCTGCAACAGACTTCGCAAATCTTCGAAGCGTTGTTTCTGCTTTTCGTCCGTGAAGGGGGTCTGTCTGATTTTCTCCACGTGCAGCTTCAGGCCCGTGAGCATCTGCCCGATGCCATCGTGCAGTTCCCGCGCGAAGCGCTTGCGTTCTTCCTCCTGTCCTTCGAGCAAGGCCGCCGAACGTACCCTGGCCTCGGCCAATTGCAACTGGTACTTTTCCTTCGTGGTTCGAAGCAGCTTTTGCTGGGTACTGACCAATTCCTGGTTGGTCAGGGCCAATTGCTCATTCGCCGTTTTGAGCTGTTCTTCCGATTCAGTGAGCATCCTGATCACCTTCTTGGTATACCCTACCACCGGCCGGAAAACAAAGATGCCTTCCAGGAACAAAACCAGCAGGGTGGCCAGCGTCAGAAACCACTCGATGCGTTCCAGGTACTGCACCCGTGCCAGGCTTTCGGCATCGAAGCGAAACACAATGGCATCCATCTGACTGAGAAACGAGGTTCCTTGGCCAGGATGTCCAACAGAGCCCTGCTTTTCTCAGCATCCGGTGCTGTTTCCGAGTCGATCAGCCTGAAATTGTCATACATGGACCCGAATACCGGTTGTAGTTGACTAAACATACTGTCCAGTTGGGCGCTCTTCCGAACCGTATACTCTTTCTCCATGCGGAGCATCCCGTTTTTGAGCTGAGTCTGGCTTTGGTTCCATTTTTCCACCAGCTTACCAAAATCATTCTGATCCGCGTGGACGATATTCTGCGTTCGCAGCACGGCCAATTTGGTGAGTTGCTGACTCAGCATACGCTGGCGGCCAGCCACGTTCACCACCCGGCTGTCGTCGTTGAGGTCACTGATCGTACTTTTCACAAACCACAAGCCACTGCTCGTCAGAACAGCCACCATGGTCAGGGCCAGCACATAGTACCGCGTAAGTCGTAGCGCTACTTCACGATCAAGTTGATTCATACAATTCTACAAGCCGATGTACACGTTCTCATTCTCCACCTTGATGGGATAGGTACGGATGTGGTACTCCTCGTCGCTCAGGCATTTTCCGGTTTCCAGCGAAAACGTTTTTTTGTGAAACGGACAAGCCACCTTCGGCTCTCCCGCCTGACTGCCGATCATGCCCCGCGCCAGGGCCATCTGCTGACGGTGCGGACATTCGTTGTCCGTGGCGTACCATTCGGCCCGGCGGGTAAAGTGAAAAATAGCGATCTGGCGACCCTCGATGAGCGCGCACGCACCACCGTCCTCGGGTATATCACTCGCCCGGCAAGCCAGATGCCAGGTAAGGGTATTGTTGGTATCTAGTAGTAGTTCCATTTTTTAGTTTTGATTTAGGGAAATTTGAATGATAGAATGATAGAATGATAGAATGATAGAATGATAGAATATATTTAATTCATTTGAATAATCCTTCATTCCGCATCCCAGGCAGGTTAATTCCCTCATTTTAAAATTCTTACATTGATCCATTCCAACATTCACTCATTCTATCATTCACTCATTCTATCATTGAACTGCCCATTCCTTCGCCCGCTTCTGCCCGCGCATGTCGTCGAACGTCACCGTGGGGTCCTTTTCGGCGGGGGCGTTGACGAAGTGGGTGAAGTGCTTGCGCAATTCGGGTGATTCCACCACCTCTTTCCACTCGCAACGGTACACATTGATCGAGCGTTTGCATTTCGCGCTCCAGTTCGTCGGCGATACCCAGTACGTCGTCTACCACCACGGCTTTGAGGTAGGTGATGCCGCCCTCCATTTTGTTGAGCCAGGTAGCGGTGCGGGTCAGCGGATCGGCGGTTTTGATGTAGAACATCAGGAAACGGTCAATAAGCTTGATGCAGGTTTCCTTGTCTACGTCGGTGGCCAGCAGCAGCGCGTGCTGCGGCTTGGAGCCTCCGTTGCCGCATACGTACAGGTTCCAGCCTTTCTCGGTGGCGATAATGCCAAAATCCTTGCTTTGGGCCTCGGCGCATTCGCGGGTACAGCCCGATACGGCCGATTTGAGCTTATGCGGAGAGCGAATTCCTTTGTAACGGTTCTCAACCTCAATGGCAAAGCTCACCGAATCCTGCACCCCAAACCGGCACCAGGTAGAGCCCACGCAACTTTTCACCGTCCGTAGGGCCTTGCCGTAGGCGTGTCCGCTCTCGAAGCCCGCGTTGATGAGGATTTCCCAAATCGCGGGCAGGTCGCTCACGTGCGCACCGAACAGGTCAATGCGCTGTCCGCCGGTGATTTTGGTGTAGAGGCCATATTTCTGGGCTACTTCACCGATTACGATCAGCTTTTCGGGCGTGATTTCGCCCCCCGGAATGCGGGGTACTACCGAGTAGGTACCGCCTTTCTGGATATTGGCCAGGAAGCGGTCGTTGGAGTCCTGCACCGGGGCGCGGCCTTTTTCGAGTACGTTTTCATTCCATAGGCTAGCCAGGATGGATGCCACCAGCGGCTTGCAGGTTTCGCATCCATCGCCCTTGCCAAAGTGATCAAGTACCCCATTATAGGTTCGTAAGCCCTCCATCTTCACCAGATCCAGCAGCTCCTGCCGGGTGTAGTCAAAGTGCTCACACACCAGATTCCGCACGTACATACCCTGCTTTTTCATGACGCCCTGAATAAGGTCCTTCACCAGTGGCGTGCAGCCTCCGCAACCCGTACAGGCTTTGTTGGCTTTTTTGATAGCGCTCAATGGTGGTATTGCTATTTACTTCTACCTCGTGGCAAATATCGGCTTTGGTAATCGCCTCACAGGAACAGATCAACGCGTCGTCGGGTAGGCCCATGACACCCGCTCCGGCATGCTTCTTCTCCCCCGCGTGAACCCAGGATCAAATCCTCTGAGATCGGGCGGCAGGATGGTCTTGTTCTTGCAGGTTTGCAGCAGCATATTGTATTGCTCGGCGTCTCCGATCAGTATTCCGCCCAGCAGTTCCTTGCCGTCGTTGGATACATTGATGCGCTTGTATACGCCTTTGGCTTTGTTCTCGTAGCGAACTGTCCGGCAGTTGGGCTCTTCTATAAAAGGATCACCAAAACTAGCTACGTCCACGCCGATCAGTTTGAGCTTGGTAGACATATCGTAGGGTTTGAACTCCTTGCTGCCCACCGACCAATTGCGTAGCCACTACCTCGGCCATTTCGTAGCCGGGGGCTACCAGGCCATAAATCATGTGGTGCGCCAGGGCGCATTCGCCAATGGCAAAAATTGCCGGGTCGGAAGTCTGCAACTGATCATTGACAACAATTCCCCCACGAGGATGCGTTTCCAGGTCCGGCGTGCTTGGCCAGTTCGTCACGGGGGCGAATGCCCGCCGAAATCACCAGCATGTCTACCGCAATGTGGCTACCGTCTTCAAACTGCAAACCGTCAATGCTGTCTTCACCGGTGATCTCGCGCGTACTTTTAGAGAGGTGAATCTGCAAGCCCAGGCTTTCCAGCTGGTTTTTCAGCAGGTCGGAGCCTGCTGCGTCAATTTGCCGGGGCATGAGCCGGGGGGCAAATTCCACCACGTGGGTTTCTTCCATGCCCAGATCGAGCAGTGCCTTGGCGGCTTCCAGCCCGAGGAGCCCGCCGCCCAATACGGCCCCTTTACGGGCCTTGCGGGCGTAGGATCTGCATCATTTCCAGGTCCTCTATAGTACGGTATACAAATACCCCCTCCTTCTCCACGCCCGCAACGGGCGGCACAAAAGCCCCGGAGCCCGAAGCCAGCACCAGGTAGTCATAATTTACTACAATACCATGGTGCGACCGGACGGTCTTGTTGGCCCGGTCAATCGCCACAACGGGGTCTGACAGATACAGCCTGATATCATTTTCCTCATACCAACTCACGGGCGCAAGGAGCAGATCATCAGCTGATTTTCCCTCAAAAAACGAACTAAGGTGGACGCGATCATAAGCAGCGCGTGGTTCTTCCCCAAAAACCGTGATCGTAAAATCACTGCGCTGATTGACCTTAGCCAGAAGTTTTTCACAAAACTTGTAGCCTACCATCCCGTTGCCCACCACAACGACATGTTTTGTTTTGTTTGTGTTCATAGTTAATAGTAACTATTAAATTTGTACAACCCTGTATTTTATTTGTACTTTTTATAGATTAGCATCATAATCTATACTTCTATATGTACAGATCAAAATTAATCCGTGTTTTCGTAAATTCCTAGCTTTTTATTTCTTTTTAGGTTAAAATTTAAACTTATTTTTTGGCAAATCTATTGTTTTATAAAATTATAGGCTTAATTTTGAACCATTCAACAGCATAATTACTATTGACTATATATAGTATAATTCTAATATTCATCTATTAATATAAAGAATATGATACCAAAGCTAACACTCGTGGGGGCGGGACCAGGCGATGGAGAACTGATTACGCTCAAAGGGATCAGAGCGCTGGAAAATGCCGACGTAGTATTGTATGATGACCTGGCGAATAAAAGCCTGCTGGATTACTGCCCCGAGCATACCTTAAAGATGTACGTGGGCAAGCGCGCCGGGAGGCATTCCTTTCCAACAAGAGGATATCAACAGGCTAATCGTGCGCCTTGCCACACCGGCGTGGGCACGTGGTACGGCTCAAAGGGGGCGACCCGTTCGTGTTTGGCCGAGGACACGAAGAAATGGAATACGCCCAACGGCACCACATACCCTGCACGGTAGTACCGGGGGTGTCGAGCTGCGTGGCCGTACCGGCCGCACAGGGCATACCGGTCACCCGGCGGGGTGTCAGCGAGAGCTTCTGGGTCATTACGGGTACCACCCGCCTGGGCGAGCTGTCTGATGACCTGCGCCTGGCGGCTCAATCAAAAGCCACGGTGGTGGTGCTGATGGGGATGAAAAAATTACGAGAAATATGCGCACTGTATACCGGCCTCGGACGCGGACACATGCCCGTGGCGGTAATACAAAACGGCACCCGCACCAACGAGCTGTGCGTGGTAGGGCAGGCATGGGAAATGCCACGGCTCATGGAAGATTACGCGTCGGAAAATAAGGGTGTGGGGGCACCCGATTTCCAACCGGATTTATCCGGTCCGGCGGTACTTGTCATCGGCGAAGTAGTGGCTTTGCATCCGGCCTATGTGCTGGATTATCTGCAAAGTATTCCGATGGTAGCCTATTAAAAAAGCCGATCCGGTGTGGGGGCACCTATGTGGATCGGCCTTACAGGGTTTGTCTATGTTAAACACAAACATTTCAAAGAAAATGAAAATAATCAGATAATACAAATCACTTCCGTTCGCCTCGGGGTTGCCGCACATCTTTGAGAGCCTGGCCCGTCTTACGAGAACCCTATACAGCAAGGGTTTACAGGAATCAATTGCGTTTATTTTATTATTCTTTGAAACTAACTCTCTATGAAATCATTTACAAAATCCTATTGGATTCTGGCGCTGGGACTATGCGCGTTGCCCGCACAGGTATGGGCTCAGTTTACCCTTTCGGGACAGGTACGTACCCGTACCGAACTCCGCGACGGCTTCGGCAGTCCACTGACCAGCGAGCAGACTCCCGCTCTGTTTACCTCTCAGCGCACCCGCATCAATGTGGGCTACGCGGGCTACCGGACCAAGTTTTTCGCGGCCATCCAGGATGTGCGGGTATGGGGGCAGGATGCCTCTACGAACAACCGCACGACCAACGCCGACCTCAATGGCCTGATGCTGCACGAAGCCTGGGCCGAAATCAGCCTGCTGGACACGGCTATTACAAACACCGGCAAGTACCTGGCCCTGAAAATCGGGCCGTCAGGAGCTGATGTACGACGACAGCCGCCTGCTCGGCAACCTCGACTGGCTGCAACAGGCCCGCCGCCACGATGCCGCCGTACTGAAGTATGAAAAGGGGGGATTTATGGCGCATCTGGGTGCTGCGTATAATCAGAACCGTGAGAGTGCGGCCGGTCAGTTATACAACGGTATACCCACTGGATACCCAGCCGGTACCAACGGCATAGGCACCCTATACAAGTCGTTGCAGTACCTCTATCTGGGCAAAAAGCTCAAAGTGGGAAATGCCTCCTTCCTGGTATTGAAGGATGATTTTAACCAATATTCTACCAGTGCCACTGGCACAAAGGTACTTGAAAAAGGTACCTGGAGCCGCGTCACGGCGGGTCCCTATCTCAATACGAAATTGGGTAAAAACCTAGCCCTGACCGCCAGTGCCTACCTGCAAACGGGCAAGGACAAAGACGGCAAAACCCTCCGGGCCTCTACCGTCTCAATAGCCACGGCCTATCAAGCTCAGCAAGTACTTCTCGGTGGGTCCGGGATTTGACTACCTGTCGGGCAATGCCCCCGGTAATACCCAGTCGCACCGGTTTGATCCGCTGTACGGTACCCCGCACAAGTTCTGGGGACAGATGGACTACTTCTACGTAGCCAATGGCTTTGGCGCCCGGTGGACTGGCCAACTACTACCTAAAATCGGCCTTTACGCTGACCAAAAAGCTATCGGGAACGGCGGATTACCATATTTTCCAAAGTCCCAACGACATCCTGGCTGGCGACAAACCTCTGGCGAGCAAATCGCTGGGTAGCGAGTTTGATCTGATCCTGAACTACAAAATGGCCCCTACCATCGGGTTTCAGGCGGGATATGCCCACTTTTTCAGCACCCCGACGCTGGAAGCCGCCAAAGGCATTACAACAAGCCGGACGGGAGCCAACTGGGCCTACCTGATGATTAATATTACGCCTCAGTTTTTGGCTAAGTAAACTTGCCTGCTCGTCAGCATTGATTAACCAAGGAGCGTTACAAACGCTCCCCTCAGCCCGTTCGCGTTCGCAAACAGCAAACGACGCAAACGATCAAAAATCATTCTATCATTCTATCAATCACTCATTCAATCATTAAAAAACTATGAGACCTCTACAAAAACTAAACGTACTCAGCATAAAAGGTATACAGATGCGCACGTTCCACCTCTCGTGGATGGCCTTCTTTATGTGTTTCTTCGGCTGGTTTGGCCTGGCACCTCTGATGAAGGTAGTCAAGGACGACCTGGGATTGAGCAAGGAACAAATCGGTAATATCATCATTGCCTCGGTAGCCGCTACGGTCGATTGCCCGCGTGCTCATCGGACGGTTGTGTGATACCTGGGGCCCCCGCAAAACCTATACGGCTGCTGCTGGCGATCTGCGCCATTCCGGTGATGACCGTAGGCTTGTCCTACAACTACGAAACCTTCCTGCTTTTCCGCTTGGCGATTGGCGTCATTGGCGCTTCCTTCGTCATTACCCAGTACCATACGTCGGTGATGTTTGATCCCAAGATTGTGGGTACCGCTAACGCCGTAACGGGTGGCTGGGGTAACCTGGGCGGTGGCGTCACCAACATGGTGATGCCCCTGATCTTCGCCGGATTTGTGGGCCTGGGGTACCTTGCCCGCGGCGGCCTGGCGGCTTGGCCATGGTCATTCCGGGCGTACTCCTTCTGGTCATTGCTGCCTTGTACTGGTTCTATACCAAAGATACCCCCGCCGGCAACTTCGACGAACTACCTGAGCGTAAAGCCAAAAAGAAAGCGGGCTCATTGGCCGATGCCGCCAAAGACTACCGTACCTGGATCCTGTTCCTGGCCTACGGGGCCTGCTTTGGCATCGAGGTGACTTTCGACAACGTAGCCGCCCTGTACTTTGCTGAGAAATACGGCGCCAGCCTGACCATGGCCGGTCTACTGGCCGGAGCCTTCGGATTCATGAACATCTTTGCCCGCGCCATGGGCGGTATCGTAGCCGACAAGGTAGGTAACCGCTTCGGTATGGCAGGCAAGGGCATTGCTGCTGGCCGGTCTGCTGGTACTGGAAGGCCTGGGCATTGTATACTTTGGCCTCACCGACAACATCACGTTGGCTATAATCGCCATGGTGACCTTTGCGATGTTCCTGAAAATGGCCAATGGTACTACCTACGCCATGGTACCTTTCATCAACCGTAAAGCCCTGGGCTCGGTAAGCGGTATCGTAGGGGCCGGTGGTAACGTAGGAGCCGTACTGGCGGGCTTCCTGTTCAAGTCTCCTTCCATTACCTACTCCACCGCCTTTGTGTACATCGGCATCGCCGTAGCCGTAGTAGGCGGCATCGTAGCCCTCACCCGCTTCGCCGCTACGTGAGGTAGAGGTGAAGGAAGTAGAGCTAGCGACGGCGTAATAGTAATGAGAGATTGAGTGATTGAGTAGAACGAGGAATATTTTGAGTCGAGGAGTGTATGAATGAGCCACACTGGCTGTTGGAAGTCAATAGGCATCGCCGAAAGTACTGCTTCAACTCATCAACTTTTGACTCAAAATAATCTGCCAACTCATTCAGTTACTATTCAAATCTAATCACTCAATCTCTCAATCACTCATTCAAAATTAGTATACCCATGCATCAGCAAGGAAACCCATAAAACCACCTGCTGCTACTGCGGAGTAGGATGCGGCATCGTAGTGCAAAAGGAAGCCGACGGTCGCCTGACGGTGGAAGGTGACAAAAGCCATCCGTCCAGCCAGGGTATGCTCTGTTCCAAGGGCATGAACCTGCACTATACCGTCATGGATCAGAGCGACCGCCTGCTGTATCCGCAGATGCGCATGAACCGCTCTATGCCCCTGCAACGGGTGAGCTGGGATACGGCTTTGGAGCGTACAGCGGCAGTTTTTCGGACGTTTATAGAAAAATACGGCCCTGATTCGGTGGCCTTTTACGTATCGGGCCAATGCCTGACGGAAGAATACTACCTGGTCAACAAGCTGATCAAAGGGTTTATCGGCTCCAATAACATTGACACCAACTCGCGCCTGTGCATGAGTTCGGCGGTGGTGGGGTACAAGCTATCGCTGGGTGAAGATTCGGTACCGGTATGCTACGATGATATCGAGGAGGCGGATGTTTTCTATGTTCAGGGGGCTAATCCTGCCTGGTGCCATCCCATTATCTGGCGGCGGATCGAGGCGCATAAAGCGGCCAATCCGCACGTGAAGATTATTACCGTCGACCCGCGCACAACGGATACCGTACGGGCCTCCGACCTGCACCTGCCGATCCGTCCGGGTACGGACATTACCCTCAACCACGCCATAGGCCGCATCCTGATCGAGAAAGGATTCCTGAATGAAGAATTTATCATCGGCCATACGGATGGGTTTCAGGCCTACCGCGAGCAGGTCATGCAGCGTTCTATTGAAGAAGCCGCCGATATATGTGGTGTCGAATCCATAGCCATTTACGAAGCAGCTCAGTGGATAGGTCAGGCCAAAGGGCTTCCTATCGCTCTGGACCATGGGCATGAATCAGTCCGTGGTGGGGGTGAACAAAAACCTTTCGCTCATCAACCTGCACCTGATTACGGGCAAAATAGGTACCCCCGGCAACGGGCCTTTTTCCCTCACCGGACAGCCCAACGCCATGGGTGGACGCGAAGTGGGTGGCCTGGCCAATATCCTGCCCGCCCACCGCGACGTGACCAACCCCGCGCACCGGGCCGAGATGGAAGAGTTCTGGAAAACGCCCGTCAAAATTGCCGACAAACCCGGCCTGACCGCTACGGAAATGTTCCAGGCCATGGACGACGACAAGCTGAAAGCCATCTGGATCATCAACACCAATCCGCTGGTAAGCATGCCGGATGTGAACGGAGTGGAGAAGGCCTTGAAAAAGGGACGCTTCGTGGTGGTACAGGACGTATCTACCCGTGCCGATACCGTGGCCTTTGCCGACGTGGTACTGCCCGCCGCCGCCTGGCTCGAAAAGGAGGGTACCATGACCAACGCCGAGCGGCGCATCACCTACCTTCCCAAAGTACTGGACGCCCCCGGCGAGGCCCTGCCCGACGTGGAGATCATCTGGCGGTTTGCGCAAAAAATGGGGTTTGAAAACGAGTTTACATACAAATCTTCTGCCGAAGTATATGCAGAATACGTGCGTACCACCGCGGGCACCAACATTAACATCAACGGACTGAGCCACGAGATTCTCCGCAAAGAGCGGAGTGTGCAGTGGCCGTATCAGCCCGGTACCACTACCCTGGATGGTCAGTCTACCGCTGCCCAGAAGCGGCTGTTTTCGGATTGGAAATTTTATACCCCCAACCAGCGGGCTCAGATACACGCCGTGCCGGATGAAAACCGGTCGGAGCCAACCGATGAGGACTTTCCGCTGGTACTCACCACGGGCCGGGTGCGCGATCAGTGGCATACCATGACCAAAA
>CAVYGM010000001.1:0-214275 GCA_963768025.1 uncultured Cytophagales bacterium | reverse complement strand
ATGTGGTACCCTTGACTCGTTGGTCTTGCTGAGTACAAATTAAATTAAAAGGAAAACAGGTTGGGTGACATAAATAAAACAAGTTTTCTCTTTATTTGCAATCAAAGGTAGTAGGTAATGCAAGATACCCATAACCAAAGTTTATAATCGGTTTTAGTGCAGGTTGAAAGGTGAATTTTGTGGGTGAATCCGGAGCCTGATGCGATAACTAGCCAAAATCAGCCTAATCGTCCAGTTCCAGCGCTTCCAGAATATCCATCAAGGTTCCAAAATCCTTATAGCCTGGCCGAAGTTCTTCACTTCCTTTCAAAGCAATGCCATTGATCGGACTGTTTTCCACGAAGTCCGCAATAGACTCCTCGCCTTCCAGCCCAAAGCCCAACAGAATGGGGTAGTCTCTGCCTAGGGTGTGCAGGTAGCCTTTCCATTCCTCGTTCAGGGGTTCATTCGAATCGCTTTCCAGCAGGAAGTAAGCTACATCCAGCGAGTAGCGGCCCATGAGGGCATCCAGTTCATCGGCCTCGTAACGGTCTACGTTTACGCGCAACAGCAAAGGCTTTCCTGACTCATTTTTTAAAAAAGGCAATAGGTCGGGGTCTTCTACCTGTAAGGCATCGACCTCGTAGTCCGAAAGGACTTGTAACAACGCCAGTGGGTCCGTGGCTGAGCTTTCGGCCACAAGTTGAACGCCCGCTATCCAGGCCCGTAACTCCTGGTATTTTTTGGGCGTAATAAAGGAAGGAGCCGATTCGTCAATGGAGAAACCGAGCATATCCACTCCCATACCGGCGCAGTAGCGGGCATCGGAGAGGTTGGTGACGTTACTTATTTTTACAAAAGTTGAAAGCATAGGTAGGTATCTGACTTTGAACCCAAAACTACCACAATCTTCCTTTATGACCCAAAAAGGAACTAACTTTGCGGGCAGGGACGTTAGTCTTCGATACAATTTTACAACAATATATTAATTAAATCGGGAGGCTTTGAACCTTCGCGGATTACGAAAATGAGCAAACACGGACGAATACTGGTCGCCATGAGTGGCGGCATCGACAGCTCATTGGCAGCGGTCATGCTGCACGAAGAAGGCTACGAGGTCATCGGCATGACCATGAAAACCTGGGACTACGCCGGCAGCGGCGGAACCAAAAAAGAAACCGGCTGCTGCTCCCTCGACTCCATCAACGACGCCCGCACCATAGCGGTGCAACTGGGCTTTCCCCATTACATACTGGACATCCGGGCTGAGTTTGGCGACTACGTCATCGACCACTTTACGGGCGAGTACCTCGAAGGCCGCACGCCCAATCCTTGCGTGCTCTGCAACACCCACATCAAATGGGATGCCCTGCTCCGCCGCGCCGACCGCCTCGACTGCGAGTCCATTGCCACGGGGCACTACGCCAACATCCGGCTTGAAAACGACCGGCACATTATTTCTAAAGGCGTTGATGCCTGGAAAGACCAAAGCTACGTGCTGTGGGGTGTATCGCAGGAGAGCCTGAGCCGGACCAAACTGCCGCTGGGCTACCTGCACAAAAGCGAGATCCGGGAGATGGCCAAAGAACGGGGCTTTATCGATCTGGTGAACAAATCAGAAAGCTACGAAATATGCTTCGTACCCGATAACGACTACCGGGGATTCCTGAAACGCCGGATGCCGGGCCTGGAAGCCGAAGTGGCGGGCGGGAATTTTGTAACGCAAGAGGGAAAGGTACTGGGCCAGCACGAAGGGTACCCCTTCTATACGGTAGGGCAGCGCAAGGGCCTGGGTATCGCCCTGGGACGCCCTGTGTTTGTGACCGAAATCCGGAAAGATAGCAACGAAGTAGTACTCGGCGACCTGCCCGACCTCTATCGGGATGGCATGTACGTGAGTAAGCTCAATATGCAAAAGTATGCGTCCCTCGACGCCCCCCTGGAAACGGTGACCAAAGTCCGCTACAAGCACGAAGGTACCCCCGCCACCATCATTCAGGAAGGTACCGACCGCATTCGCGTGGATTTCCACGATGGTGTCAACGGCATCGCACCCGGTCAGGCGGCCGTCTTTTACGAAGGCGACGACGTAGTGGGTGGGGGGTGGATAATGAAGAGCTTTGTTCAATGATAGAATGAGTGATTGAGTGAATGAGAGAATTTTAAAGTTCATGAGTAAATAAGTATAAAGTCAAGTACTCCAGGACTTTGATTCATTAATTTTAAACTCAGCTACTTTATACTCATCAGCTCTATTCATTCACTCATTCACTCAATCTCTCAATCACAAATGAACACCAGGAAGCCCACCATCACCATCGAATACTGCCCCAAGTGCGGGTGGCTGCTGCGGGCGGCCTGGCTGGCGCAGGAATTATTGACTACCTTTTCGGAGGAACTGTACGGCGTAACGCTGCATCCGGCGGAAGTAGCCGGGCGGTTTACCGTGACGTTGGGCGACGAGCTGCTGTGGGATCGAAAGCGGGAAGGGCGCTTTCCTGAACCCAAAGAAGTAAAACAGCTGGTGCGCGACCGCGTAGCTCCCGACAAAAGCCTGGGCCACAGTGACCGCAGGTCGGATGCCTGACAGATCGCTTCTTCTGGAACTCTTTTTTTCTTCTCTTGCCTAAGAGTCGAAGTGGGTACTTCTTGCCCTGTGGACAACACGCCAATGAATAATTTTCACAGTACAAAAACTATTGCACATTCCTGTGAATAGGTATATTGTTCTGAAAATCAGGGTGTTATTGATTTATTAGTATCTATTTTTGTGATTGGATCACTCTTCGATAGAAGAGTAGAGCCTTGAAAGCGTTTGGTTTGATTTTTTGAGAAAAAAGGGTGTTTGTGTCACAAAAGACATGATTCTTTTTTCATCAACTAAAACTTCGACAAACTATGTCCGACAAACTTAAGAATCTGAATGACCTGCTGGAACATCAACTAAAAGACCTGTACAGCGCCGAAACCCAAATCCTGAACGCCCTGCCAAAAATGGCCAACAAAGCCACCGATCCGAAGTTGAAGGAGGCTTTCAATAAGCACCTGGAAGAAACTCAGGAGCAAAAAGAACGACTGGTTAAGGCCTGTGACCTACTGGGGATCAAGCCCGAGGGCGAAACCTGCAAAGCGATCGAAGGATTGATCAAGGAAGCGTCGTCTTTTATGGAAGAAGACGCCGAAGATGCCGTAATGGACGCCGGACTCATTGCCGAGGCGCAGCGGGTAGAGCATTACGAGATATCGGGCTACGGTACCGCCCACCGCTACGCCAAGCAGTTGGGCCATACTGAGGTAGCTGATCTCCTGGCCAAAACACTGGAAGAGGAAAAGGATACCGACGAAAAGCTGAATGACCTGGCGATTGAAAAAATCAACCTCGAAGCAGCGCAATGACCCTGTAAGGGTATGATACCAAATGCGGAGGCCACTACCTATAGGTAGTGGCCTCCGCATTTTTATAAAGAATCACTGCCTACTTGTAACAGCGGGTAGTAGCGTTCCCGAATCACCTGCAAGTGGTGAATAGCGTGGCCCACGATCACGTAACCCAGGGAGCCTACCGAAATGGTTTGGTTGGAGGCAACGCCTGAACGGTCGAGCATCAAATCGTCAAAGTGTTGGAACTGGGCCAGGGTAGAAGCCCTCACCAACTCGTATTCGTCCAGAAGGTCTTCCAGTGTTCGCTGAGAGGTAATGGTATGGAAGGCATACTCACCCTCTTCAAACCCCGGTAAAGGCGTGAAGTCATTGCGGGCAAAGCGCAGTGCGCGGTAGCTCATGATACGCTCAGTATCGATGCAGTGCTGGATAATGTCCTTGATGGTCCATTTTTCGGGTGCGTACACCTGATCCCCGATGGCGTGCAAAGAATTGATATCTGAAAAAAGGTATTCGGGGGTGATAGTTTCCAGGGCTTCCAGCAATTCGATGTCGTCCACCAGATTGATGTAGCGGTCAAAGTACTTGGGTAAGGCCTTAATATCTGATTTTCTCATGGGTTTTAGGTAGTTAGGTATTAGGTAGTTAGGTTCTAAGTTGTCAAGTGGTTTATTTATAATCTGTTAGTTATTTTTGGGTTATCGGATTTACTAAAAACCCGTACCTCAAACAGCAATATCAGTTTTTATTCGTTTTCCCTTTAATTTTTCCTGCTTCAATAATACCAAAGTTTTTTCGATTTTATCGCGCTTTACGGCCGCAAAAGAGGTAGTATCCTTTACTTCAATCAGTCCCAATTCGTCCTTCTCCAGCCCTCCTTTTTTCAAAAGCAACCCCACGATGTCCACCTTATTTACCTTATCCTTTTTACCCGCCGACAGGTAGAGTGTCTCCCATTCCGTGGCGGGAGGGAGTTGGATACCCTCCGGCAGCGATACTTCTTCGGGCAGTTGGTCCAGATAGGGTACGGTTTCGTCCTGGGTCAGCAGCAGATAGGCGGTGCCCGTGGCGTGCATACGGGCGGTACGGCCGTTGCGGTGGATAAAAGCCTCTTCGGTTAGGGGTAGCTGATAGTGAACGATGGACTCTATTTCGGGAATATCGAGGCCACGCGACGCCAGATCCGTGACGATGAGAATGCGGCTACTACCGTTTCGGAACTTCATCAGCGCCCGCTCGCGGTCGGGTTGTTCTTTGCCCCCGTGGAAGGTAGCATGCACCAGCCCGTAGCCCCGCAGTAGTTCGCTGATCCGCTCCACGGCATCGCGGTGATTGCAGAAAATGAGGGTGCGCTGGGCCCCGATCATACACAGAGCGAAAGCAGGGTTTCGAGCTTTTCGGTCGAATCGGACCGGACCACTTTCAGCGTCAGCTGGGGGGCAGAGTCGGTATTGTCCAGAAAGTTGATCTCCACGGGATCCACGGCCCCCGTAAAATCAGGCAGGGAGTCCAGCGGGGTAGCCGAAGTGAAAATCCTTCTTTTCAGCCCGGTCATTCCCGAAATAATGAAAGACATATCGGTCTGAAATCCCATTTCCAGGGATTTATCAAATTCATCCAGCACCAGGGTATGAATGGTGGTGGGATCAACATTTTGACTCCTGAGGTGGAAAGCCACCCTACCGGGCGTACCAATCAGCAGGGCCGGGGCTTCGCGCAGGATATTCTCCTCGGTTTTGACCGCATGACCCCCGTAGCAACAACTTACTTTGAACCCGGTACCCATCGTTTTGAACACCTGTTCAATCTGCAGGGCCAGTTCTCTGGAAGGCACCAGCACCATGGCTTGCACTCCCGGTACTTCCGGCCGCAGGCGTTCGAGTACGGGGAGCAGGAAAGCCAGGGTTTTGCCCGAGCCCGTCGGCGACAGCACCACTACGTCACTGGTGCGAACAGCGGGCAGTACGGCCTCCTGCATGGCGTTGAGGGTGTCAATCTGTAAGTTTTGAAGTATCTTTTCCAAGGTAGCGAGCGATATTGGTATTGGTCAAAGATAGCCTAAATAAACGGAAGTTAGTTTGAATCGACAGTAGCTTACGGCGCCCACGGATACCTAGCTTTAAATGAGGATAAGGCTTTTTTTGCCATTTGTCAAAACAATTTTTGGCGTACAAATAAAGGACAGATTATATTGCAGGCTATATCGAAAAACAGAGCCTAACCTCTATGCGAAACAAACTCCTTTACATTGGTATTATCGGTACCCTGCTGTTGGTACAAAAAACCCAGGCTCAGCTTACGGTTGAAAAAATCATGCAAGACCCCAAAACCTGGGTGGGTACCTCACCGAGTGGAGTCCATTGGGCGGAAGACTCCCGGACCATTTACTTTGACTGGAATCCCGATGCCAATCTGGGGGATTCGTTGTACAAATATTCCCTTTCGGACAAAAAAACCGTCAAAGTCACTCTGACCGAACGCAAAAACATGCCATCCGAACGGGGCGTCTACAACCGGCTGCATACCTTGAAAGTGTACGCCAAAAACGGGGATATTTATCTGTTGGACTGCAAGACGTTTCAGGTAAGGCAGTTGACCAATACGGTTGAGGCTGAGGGGAGCCCCGTGTTCAGCGGGGACGAGCAGCGGGTTATTTTTGAGAAAGACAACAATCTGTATAGCGTAGCCCTCGCTTCGGGGCTGATGACGCAGATCACTGATTTTAGAACGGGTACCAAAAAAGCCGAGACCAAAAAATCGGACGAAGAAAGGTGGCTGGAACAGGATCAGATCGCTATGTTTCAGATCTTGAAAGAACGCAAGGAGAAGAAGGATGCGGGCAAGAAAATCACCGATGCCGAAAAACCGCCCCGTCCCAAAGAGATATACCTGGGAGAAAAGCGCGTATCCATGCAGCAGCTTAGCCCCGACGGTCGGTTTGTGACCTACCGGCTGAGCAAGGCCGACAAATCGGCCAAAAACACCATTGTCCCTAGTTACGTAACGCAATCGGGCTTTACGGAAGACCTACCCGCCCGCACCAAAGTAGGCGCACCGGCCACGGAGTTTGAGTTTTGGGTGTACGACATTCAAAAAGACACCATGCGGCAGGTAAGCACCAAAAAACTCGCCGGTATCAACGACAAGCCCGACTACCTCAAAGAGTATCCCAAACTGGATACGACCTGGAAGAAAAAGATCCGGGACGTGATCGTACACGGACCTTCCTGGTCAGAAGACGGACAAAATGCGGTAGTGGTGGTTCGCTCGCTGGACAACAAAGATCGCTGGCTCATGGCCTTCGATCCCGATTCGCTTTCGCTGCGTCTCCTCGATCGTCAGCGCGACGAAGCCTGGATTGGCGGGCCGGGCGTGGGAGGCTATCCGCAGAGCGCCGGTGAGCTGGGTTGGATCAACAACAACACGATTTACTTCCAGAGCGAGGCCGACGGCTATTCGCATCTGTACGCGTTGGATGTGTCTACCGGGAAGAAAAATCAGTTGACCAGCGGTAAATTTGAAGTTCAGAGCGTTGCCCTCTCCCGCGATAAGCAAAAGTTTTTTCTCACCACCAACGAGGTACACCCCGGTGAGCAGCATTTTTATTCTATGCCCACCAGCGGAGGTTCGCGCACGCGCCTTACCCAGGCCAAGGGGGCCCACGAGGTAGCCCTCTCGCCCGATGAAACCAAACTGGCCGTGCGCTATTCGGATAGCAACAGTCCGTGGGAGTTATTTCTGCTGGACAACGCACCCAACGCTACGCCCGAGCAGCTGACGCACTCTACTACTAAGGCCTTTGAGGCCTATCCATGGCGAGAGGCCAAACTGATCTCTTTCAAGGCCTCCGATGGGGCCGATGTGTGGGCGAGGGTGTACGAACCCAAAAAATCAAACGGGCGGGCGGTGATTTTTGTGCACGGAGCCGGTTACCTGCAGAACGCCCACAGCTGGTGGAGCAGCTACTTCCGGGAATACATGTTTCATAATCTGCTGACCGACAAAGGGTACACCGTTCTGGATATGGACTACCGCGCCAGTGCGGGCTACGGCCGCGATTGGCGGACGGGTATTTACCGGTTTATGGGTGGCAAAGACCTGACTGACAACGTGGACGGAGCCAAATGGCTGGTGAGCAAGTACAAGATCGACCCCAAGAAAATAGGAATTTACGGCGGTTCGTACGGTGGCTTCATCACCCTGATGGGGCTATTTACTACGCCCGATGTATTCAAGGCCGGTGCGGCCCTGCGACCCGTAACCGACTGGGCGGCCTACAACCACTCCTACACCGCCAACATTCTGAACGAGCCGCACCTCGACAGCCTGGCCTATCGCAAAAGCTCACCGATTTACCACGCCGCCGGCCTGAAAAACAACCTGCTGATCTGTCATGGGATGGTGGATGTCAACGTGCATTTTCAGGATGTAGCGCGGCTGTCGCAGCGGCTCATTGAACTCGGCAAAGACAACTGGGAACTGGCCGCTTATCCCATCGAAGACCATGGTTTTGTGGAGCCCAGTTCCTGGACCGATGAGTACAAGCGGATTCTGAAACTATTCGAAGAAAAACTCCGGTAGCGGGCTTCGCCATTCATTTGTAACTGATGGGGGGAACAATTTAGGTATAAAGTGCGGTTAATAGTTGATTGATCTTTGTTCAACTAGTTCTCACTAAACCTACTAATTATGAAGCTAAGAATTATTACCCTGTCGATTGTATCCGCCCTGGCGGTATCGTTCGTTGCTTGCAACAACAAAGAGGAAACCACCGACGAAACAGCCCAGGTCACCGGTCTGCCCGATGGGTCCATGACTATCGATACCGCCGCCAGTGAGGTGATGTGGGAAGGTACCATGGTGGGGATGTACTCCCACAACGGTACGGTTAATCTCAACTCCGGGAATGTGACCGTGGCAGATGGAAAAATAACCGGGGGTACCTTTGAAATAGATCTGACGTCCATTGCCCCAACGGACGAAAACTACAAGCCTGAGGAAGACAACACGCCTGAAAAGTTGGTGGGGCATTTGTCATCCGAAGATTTTTTCAATGTGTCAGAGCACCCAACGGCTCAGTTTGAAATCACCGGCTCCGAAGGCAATACCGTAATGGGGAACCTGACTGATTCGGGGCAAGACTAATCCGGAAAAAGTGGAAAATGTGGAGTTCAACGAAGCGAATGGCAAAGTAACCCTGAACGGCGATATAACATTTGATCGTACCAAATATGACGTGGCTTTTAAGCACCCGATGCAGGAGATGGTAATTTCCAATGACATTGAAATGGAAGTAAAGCTGGTAGCGAAAAAGTAGATTTTGGAACTATATTCATACAAAAAAGCATCCTGGTACCTACCAGGATGCTTTTTTTGTGATCGAGGAGCAATTCCTTCGTAGCCTTTACATTGCAGATGCTCTGCGGGATCGTTTTGGTCAATATCAGCATAAATCTGAGGCAGGACTTTCAGTAGATTAGGCGAATGGCTCGCCTTCTGGTACCGTATCGTTTTTCAACCTGTACCGTATGCAACAACCCACCCGTCGCGATTTTCTGATCCAATCGGCGGTTGCCACCGCCGGTCTATTTTCCGCTGCCAGCGCCGTATCCTCGGCCGTTGCCCAGCCCCTCAAAAATCCTCTACCGCGCTGGAAAGGATTTAATCTGCTGGATTTCTTTTCGCCCGATCCTGCCAAAGGCCGTCCCGGCTACCACCGAAGAACACCTGAAATGGATGGCCGACTGGGGCTTTGACTTCATCCGTCTGCCCATGGCGTATCCCGTCCTACGTACAATTCGACCGCAGCAAACCCATTACCTCCCGATCAGGTACGCAGCCATCGATACCCAGGCCACCGACCGCATCGAACAGCTAGTGTACCTGGCGCACAAGCACGGGCCTGCACGTGAGCCTGAACCTGCACCGGGCCCCCGGTTTTTGCGTCAATGCGGGTTTTGAGGAGCCGTATAATCTGTGGCAGGATGCGCAGGCCATGGACGACTTTGTGTTCCACTGGTCTTTCTGGGCTAAACGCTTTGCCCAAACCTCTCCCCAAAAAATAAGCTTTGACTTGCTGAACGAACCCTGTACCCGCGAGGACATGAATGACCAGCATTCCAAACGCGGGCCGATTCCGGGCGATACTGTACCGAAAAATGGCGCTGGAAGCCTCTCGAGCCATCCGGGCGGCAAATCCCAGATCATATGGTCATTGCGGATGGCAACAATGTGGGTAGCAATGTCATTCCCGAAATCACCGACCTGAACATTGCCCAAAGCTGCCGGGGCTACAATCCGGGCATTATATCGCACTACAAAGCTCCCTGGGTATTCAAGGAAACCGACAACCTGCCCGAGCCCAAATGGCCGGGCCAGGTAGGTGACAAGTACCTGAGCCGCGCCATGCTCGAAACCCAGTACGAACCCTGGATCGCGCTGACCAAACAGGGCGTTGGGGTACATTGCGGCGAATGTGGCTGCTTTAACAAAACGCCCCACGCGGTGTTTCTGGCCTGGTTTGAGGATGTGCTGGATGTGCTGACCACAAATGGCATAGGCTATGCCCTCTGGGAATTCCGGGGGAGTTTCGGCATGCTGGACTCCGGGCGGGCCGATGTGGCCTATGCCGATTGGTACGGCCACAAACTGGACCGGAAGTTGTTGGATTTGCTGAAAAAATACTGATCTATCCTCCTCAGAGCGCTTCTATGATTAGCCTGTTTCAACTCCTGTTCTTGCTCTGGTACATCCCGGGATCTGGGGCCGATCCGGCTACCTACCTCGACCGAACTCAAAGCGGAACTCACCAAAGAATGGCCCAAAAACCGGACCATCAACCTGGTTTTTCACGGGCATTCGGTGCCGGCGGGCTACTTCAAAACCCCGGTGGTCAATACCCTGGAAGCCTATCCCTATCAGCTCCTGAAACTGATCAAAGAACAGTACCCCCACGCCGTTGTGAACGTAATCAATACGTCCATCGGGGGTGAGAATTCCCAAAGCGGCGCGAAGCGGTTTCTTGACGAAGTACTTATCCACCGGCCCGATGTGCTGTTCATTGACTACGCCCTCAACGACCGTCGCATTGGGCTGGTCGAAGCCCGCAAGGCCTGGGAAATCCATGATCGGGGAGGCCACTCAACGGAACATCAAGGTGATCCTGCTCACGCCTTCGCCCGATCAGCGGGTGGATCTGCTGGTCGAAAACAATGAATTGGAACAGCATACGTTACAAATCAGAACGCTGGCGGAAGAACACGCCCTGGGCCTGGCCGATAGCTATGCCCAATTCAAAAGCCGCGTAGTGGCGGGGGATAGTTTGGCGCACTATATGTCGCAGGTGAACCACCCCAATGCGAAAGGCCACCAGCTTATTGCCCACGAGCTGATGCGGTATTTTAGATAGGAGCCGGGCTGATTAACTACAAGTAGAATGTCTGATAATTTACAACCCGTACTCCAATACCTCGAAATTCTGGCGGTGAAAATCGCCAAACTGGAAGCCGAGCAGATCGTGGCCCGAAACATGATTGGCAAGCTGGCCTCCCGGATTCACGCCGTGGAGTATACGGAGGTGGAAGCGCTACAACTACGGCTGGAATATTCGGCCAAGGTAGCGCTCATCTCCCTCGCTCATGGAGGGCATGGCGGTACTTTCCGAAATGGAGGTGCGCAAGTACCTGGGACTAACGGAGTGAACCGGGGCTGGGAACGGGAATTGTAGTCTTTTTCTGCAAAAACCAAATCCATGATCGTCAAATCCATTCCCACGGGCTGGGAGATCATCTACCAGCGCGCGCACGGACTGCTGGCGGCCGAACTGGCTTCTCATTGGAAAATAGCCCACCGCCCGCCCCATTTTATCAAAACCCTGCTGGCCATCGCCGAGCACGACGATGGCGTGCCCGAGTCTCGGGTTCCCGAAAACCTGACCCCCGCGGGTGCCCCGAGGCATTTCCAACTGATGGACCGTAGCGCGGAACAATACCGCAACGTCATGGAAATTTCCACCTCCAAAAGCCGCTGGAATGCCCTCATGACCTCCCTGCACATGACGTTCCTGTACGAGGGAAAACCGTACGACGACGCCGACATGAAGGCGTTCATCCAGGAGCAGCATACCTTTCAGAAAAGACTCATCAAAGAACTGGGCGTATCGCGCAAGGAAGCCGAAAAGGCCTACCGATTTGTGGAATGGTGCGATGCCTTTTCGCTGCTGCTGTGCATGGATAAGATACAGCCCGAGCAACGCCGGATGGACATCAGTCGGGGCCCGGACGGTACCATGTACCAGCTCTGGCAGGACGAAAAGGAGCAGCTGCGCGTAGAACCCTGGCCCTTCGAAGCCAGATACCTTCCAAGTAGGGGTGGAGTACCGCGAATTGGCACAGTTGCAGTTCAAAGATGCCCTTGAACTGGATCAACGGCTAAGGACTGCGCCGGTACAGGAGCGGAAATGGACGTTTTCGGCCCGATAACGTCGGTCAGTTTTCTTAAAGAGTGGCTACGGAAGCATTAGATTTTGGATGAGCGCTACTTTTACTGGCCAAACCTCATCAATAACCCGGATCAAACCAAATGATAAATCGTCGCCAGGCCTTGGCTGGAATCGCCGCCACTACCGCCCTCACGTCCTTTCGCTCAGGCCGCTCACCGCTCCCGCCAAAAAGGAGTCTTTTAAATACGCCCTGAACATGAGTACCCTCCGGGGCCACAAGCTGGGCTTTCAAAAAGAAATTGAAACGGCCTCCAAGGCGGGTTTCGAGCACGTGGAAATCTGGATCAATTCCTTGCAGGATTTTCTCAAAAACGGCAAAACCACCGCCGACGCCCGCAAGATTCTGAACGACGCGGGCATCGTGGCCGAGGATGCCATCGGCTTTGCGCCCTGGATCGTGGACGATGCCGCTACCCGTGCCAAAGCCTCCGAGCAGCTCAAACAGGAGATGGGGATGCTGGCCGAAATCGGCTGTACCCGCATCGCCGCCCCACCCATGGGCGCCACCACGGGCGAAAGCCTTGACCTGAAAAAAGCCGCCGAGCGCTACCGGGCGATCCTGGAACTCGGCGATAACTCCGGCGTGGTACCCCACCTGGAACTCTGGGGTTTTTCCAAAAATCTGAGCCGACTGAGTGAACTGATGTACGTGGCCATCGAGAGCGGGCACCCCTCGGCCAAGGTACTCATGGATGTGTACCACCTCTACCGCGGCGGCTCCGGCCTGCAACAGGCCGCCTGGGTAGGCAAGCCCTACATCGAAGTTTTCCACGTGAACGACTACCCCGCTTCCCCCGCCCAGGACGTAATCAAAGACTCCGACCGCGTATACCCCGGCGACGGCGTAGGGCCCATGAAGGAGATTTTTACCATCCTCAAAAACCCCGAAAAACCCGTCATCCTGTCGCTGGAAGTATTCAATCCGGCTTACTACGCGCAGGATGCATGCTGGTAGCTAAGACCGGTTGGCGAAGATGAAGGCAGCGACGGCAGGAGTGTAAGTTTGAGTGTCGGAATGCTTGAATAATTAGAATTTTTTATTTACTCATTCCGACATTCACTCCTTCGAAACTATGCGTAACCGGCTCCCGAACAGAAACCTTCGAGGTACCTCCCGTGATCAGGCTTTCCTTAAAATCGGTGAGGGTGGAGAGAAAATTTTTCTGCTTTCCCATGAGATCGCCCAAGGGAGGGCACCCCAAAAATCCGTGCCGAACATGACCTTATCCCGTACCTTTGGGATCTTTTTTGATGACGCCTAACAGAGCCTTGAAAAGGTCTAGATTGATGACGTTGAACGAGAAATCGGTGTAGACCTGCAATTCTGAATTGAACCTTACGGCTGCCATGATTTTCATGATGCGCCTTCCTCTCCCGTATCGATATAGGTTTTCTCCAGAACGATTCACTAGCAAAATGGGCAATCTTACAGTCGCAGTGCTTTGTGTTTCTGAACCACCGAATCCCAATGATCAGGATTGTTCATAAACCGAGGCCCGTTCTGTCCGTTTGTCACCGGGAATGGTGAAGTCTTGGTAGCCGGTTGAGTTCTTGATTTGGATGGTTTCAAAGTCGAGACTATCTCCCCGCCGCAATGCGTAGTGACCGGGATGTTTTTCTCCGCGCAAATTTGAAAGATCGGATCAGGCCGAACATCGGAAGGTAATTACCCGAGGGAGGGGTAGCACTTTACCCCAAAGAACGAAGAGCCATCCTCGGCAAAGGCATTCAGGAACAGTTCGTACAGGTTGTCTTTCCCTTCAAGTTCGGCGCGGCGCGGATCCACCGCCAGAAACGGCAGAATGGGCTCCTCCTTGGTCAGCCATTTTAGCTCGGTAAGCTGCTCGTAGAATTCCTTGGCGGGCTTGAATCCCCAGCCCGTTTCCAGGTCCATCATCAGATGCCAGCCACGAAGGGACGGCCTTCTCCGAGTTCGTCCAGGTTTCGGATCGCGAAGGTATCGTGGTAAAACTTCCAAACCTCTGCCATGCTGTTTTTTCGTAACACCTTCCAGGCTTGTTTCAAGCCCTTAGCCTCGTAGCCAAATACCTCGAAGCCCTCTTCCTCCTCGGCAGCTTCTAGTACGGCGTTAATTTCCTGTTCGAATCGCGCCCATTCCTCCGGTGAATCCTGATGCTGCAGCAGGCTTTGGGCCTCTATTTCTTTGTAAAGTGCCTCATCATCTTCTTTTTGAGGTGGTTGGTCTGCTTACTCAGCTCGCCGTTGGACTTCGAAACCCAGCAGGTCACCGATAAAGCTACGACCAAATCGTAGGGCCGAGATACCGTATATTCAGGCATTTTTTGTCGAAAATATGGCAGTGTACATAGAAAACACACTGGGGTCTTCAATGGCCGCACAGCGGGCCGACAGGCGGGACATAGGATCAGCGCTGAATTCGGGCACAGGCTTCTCTCAGGAATTGTTCGGGGCTCATGGAGTAGAGAAAGGTGCTCGGTGGGTAGTTGTTTTTGCAGGTCTTTCATAATTTCTTTCATCGGCGCGCCCCCGTTAGCAGGGCGTTTATAGCCAGGCTTCGTTGATCACCACGCCGCCTTCCTCCTCATTCTTTCCGTAGTGATGCAGGGCTATTACTTTCAGCTCATAGTTGAGGACGGGGCGATCCGCTCGATCCCCCCAAAGTATCGGTTTCGTAAAAAAGGTACTGCTTCCAAGTACCAAGAATAGCGTGATCACAGACTGCAAACTGCTTGGATTCGCCTTCGGGATGCTGAATAATGACAGTAGATCACCCGGCTGTGGCTCCGAAAAAGTATCTACTTCCAGAAAATTCCATTGTGTGAGAGGCGTAGTCGGATTGTCCTTAATTTTAACATAGGCAAAGTCCAGGTTATCACGGCGGCTAAACGCACTCTGCTCCGCATCCAGAAAGTAAGTGGTAATGGCCTGGGCATCGCCATTTTCGTCCTGTTCGTGATTGAAACTCAATCTTCGCCCTTTCCACGTCGTCTTTTCCCCGAATCACGTGCCAGTTGGTGAGTAGATACCCACCCTGTACCACAAACCCGTTCCTTTGCGGCCATTGGCCAGTACCACCCGGCATACACTCTTGCTAGCTTTCATTAATTTCGGTAGCCAGTTGATAGGTTTGATGTCGTTGTCCTTTCCAATAATTTTTTCGAAAGCCTGCTTCTTCCTCGGAGGAGATATTTCTCGCGTCCCATCCAGCCCCGGGGGCGAAATCCTTCCTCCTGCTCTTTAGGAATTCAGGTAAGCAATGATTTGTTTTTGGGAGAGAGTATAGGTGGTGGGGGAAGGGACAATTGATCAGAACGATCTTTGAAGGCGTTTTTAACTGCCATATTTAATCGTTCGATGAAGTTCACCCCTTGACAGCCTCCCTAAATTCCTGCCGAAGTTGAGCAAGGGTATGGCTGACTATCCGAAGCCTATCCAGGTCTTCAAAGGCTTCGTCAATTCTATTCGGTCAATCAGAGCCAGAGTTTTTTGTAGTTCAGGATGCATAAGTTTAGGATATTACTGAGGGAAATTCGTTAATGCACATTTTAAGCCGTGGAATGTAATTGACGCCTTGATTGCCTCCTATAAACTCCTCTTTCAATTGGGAAAGCATAGACCCTTTTAACCCCAATTCGTCAATCTTTTCGTAGGCTTCATAAATATTGTTTTGATTTAAAAGGCTAATAATTTCGGATACACCACCCGAAATAGTCGATGTTCCGAACTTAGCTGGCCGCCCCCTGTTCATGGTTTCTGCTTCCCGATCTGGATTCTCAAAAAGCCCAGAGCCTCATGAACATCAATATCTTCTTCCAATTCAGGTACGAACCACTCTTTTTTTCCTTTCCTCTTACAAACCATCAAATGTTGGTAGCTTACTCGTACGCCTTTCTTGCAAGTGTTACCAATTCCTGATACTCAAATTTATCTGCAAACCCTCGAATATCTTTTCTAAAAAACTCCCAGCAATCCCGAATATTTTCGCCTTTGATCCATAGCCGGATTTCTTTTTCACGAGAATCTGCTTCTACATACATGAAGTGTGTCGCTTATCGGGATGTTTTACCACGATTCCGTTCCGCCAGTAATCATCGTCGTAGGCATGTTGAATATTTCGGGCGATAAACCTGTGTATAACCGAAGAGGGAAGAGAAACCGAAAATTTCAAACAGTACTGCCGCTACGCTTCTTCTTTGAAAGTAACCAGATCCGTTTTGGAATTTCCCTTCCAGCGAGGAAGGAATCAGCCATTCGTCTCTGCTGAACTCTAATGGCACAGATCAAACTCCTCCATCAGTTGCAGCAGAAACTCGTATTCAGTAGGCTTGTACTTAAAAAGCAGGGTTTGAGAAAATATGATCCTCAAATCATCATAATTGATCTCTCCCTCGTTTTTTCGTGGTCTGCTCTGAATCAATAATCTGGTAGGTACCCGTGGTGAGCCAGTCGGGGTTGAGGATATAGTAGTTTCCCAAAAACTGTCCGATCGAAAAAAGTAATCGTTCCCACGGTATTCAGCATTTCGGCTAGGCCTTTCTGGATTTCCTGCTTTTCGACCTGATGGGTCCTGCACAAGCTCCTCATAATCATCAAAAGGGATGTAGTTCTTTTTTACCTTGCTTAACAATTCATGTTTGATATTTAGCCAGGATCGGGGATAAGGTTCCCGTACATGATCGAGGGTAGGAATGTAATCTTGCAGGTATTTTCGAAGGACATTTACTCCCGGATCATTTTCCTGCCCGCAACAGAGCCCGAAGGTTCGACGGATGTTTGGGTATTTACTGCGAAGTGAACTATCCAGTTCGGGAGCAGATCATACGTAGACGCTCTGTTTACGTCAAGTCCTTATCGGATTGTTAGTAGACTACCAGCACGGGAGAATTGTGTCCATAGGTACGCACCAGTTCCAGAAAAGTCTTCCGGGTCTTCGTCATGCCGCTTGTTCAGAACGAGGATATACACCGTGTTTTTGGAATAAAAAAACTGGTGCAGTGTTTGCTGAATATCCTGCCCACCAAAATCCCAGAAATGGACCGTAATGGGCTTTCCATCCCCGGCTTTGACACCATCTGCCCAGCTTACCTTTCGGATGCCGTGTGTTTGTTGCTCGTTTGGATCAAAAGACTGATGGGTCAGCCGCTTCTGTAAGCTGGTTTTGCCTACCCCTCCCCGCCCTACGATAATTACCTTGCATTCGTTGAGGGGCTGCTTGTCAGTATTTCGTAAGGTACTCGATGGCAAATTCTCTTCCCTGTTTGAGTACGTCTATGGGAGGCGTTTTCGATTGGGTTGCCTTTTAGAGTAATTTTCCTTTGTAAAATTAATACTATGATAATCAATATAAACGGGTTCTAGTCAGTAAGCCCTTCCATTAATCTAGATTTGCTAATATTCATTGATCACGATTAAGAGCTCAAGAATTTTACAGTTGAATTTTAGTTATTGCTCAGATCACAAATTTGTAGTCAGTTCAGCTTGTTAAAGTAATCATTTCTAAGTTGTATGTGACTTTGAGTTACAGTTGTTAGACTAGGAATATTACAGTCCGGTCATCAGCCAGATTAAGCTTCTTGATTTGGTTATCTCCAAGTTCTTTGATGTAACTAGTTAATGAGGAAACTACATGTCGATTCGGTGATTATTGCTGATATTGCTCATTAAGATGATATTTAACTAGTCAAGTGATGTAAGTAATCCCTTGACTTCATGAGTTGGTCATCTGATAGCTAATGATCTATTGAAGATTGTTCAGTGAAAGAAAGAATCACTTAGTTATTGCTAATCTAGTTTTGTAAGATTGAATGTTAGCGAGTATAGCAGATGCTGAGATCTATTCCCAGAATGATGTATGGAAATTTTTTATCGATAAGGTCAAGCTATTTAGATTATTCGCAGAATGAGTTCGAACTCGCAGTAGCCAGTCGATTTGGTTATCCAGATGAAGGTTTGAAGATCTGCAGCCCTGTACATTGATTCGATTAAATAACGCTCTAAAGATCAGGGGACAGGTATTAGCAAGTTGATTATTACAAGTAAGCCAGTCAGCGGGGAAAAGGCCCTAGATCTGTGATATCGTCATTTGATAGTCAGGTGATGCAAGCTCGTAGTCTCTTGCAATAGTTTAGCATTCTAACAGTAATATTGACTCTATTAATCTGGTTTCCTCCAATTCTTAAATTTCTTAGATTTGTAGTTTGGATGAATCATCTGGTAGTTAACCGAGTTTTTTGGACGTACGTGTTTGCTATCAATCCATGTCTTCGACTTTTGTCATCCCAATAGCTATTACTCACAATCAACTCCTCCAACCAAACACACTCAAACAACTCCTCCGGCAATTCCGTCAATCCACAATTCCCCAAATCCAACGAAGTAGCATCTTCCCCCCGTTCGTGGGCGGCTTTGTTTTCGGCAATGAGGCGGAGGGCGAGTTCGGACATGGAGCGGGCAGGGGTAGTGGTGAAGTACTAAATTTAGAAAGTTTTTTCACAAAGCCATCTACCATCCCACGGCCTTGAGGAAAAATTTAGCAAGCGGTACCAGACAAGTACCTCATCCCTGCAAACAAAAAAAGCAACCGCCCCAAAAACTCCGGGAGCGGCTGCCTTCGCCATTGAACCTATATTCTAACATTCGACGCGGCGTTCGCTAACATTCTACCCACCATTCTAACATTCTATCATTCACTCATTCTATCATTAAACGACCACCGGATTCCGGAACACCGCCGCTACCTTCGCGCCTTCTACGGGCATTTCGTCGGCTTCGCAGGTAAAGACCTTGCCTTTTTTCAGGAGGGTTTGGATGGCGGCTTCGGTGAGGAGGTCTTTGGATTTGGGGGTGGATTCTGGGTGGAGCTGAATCTTGTACTCTTGCTCGTTGTACACGCCCCACAGCGTGGCATCGTCCTCTACGAAGAGGGTATCCACCTGTCCGGTCAGGGCGGCCAGGATCACCTTTTTGGCGTCGGAAGAGGCCCAATCACCGTCCTGCAACTGGGCAAAGCGGTCAAAAGCCTCCATGCGGTCGACGTCAAAGGTGGGTTCCATGATGTCGAAGGCCGCGTTGTGTAGGGTTTCTACGTCATTTTCGGAGAAGCTACCTCTTACATACCCCTCTTCGTATTTGGGATAGTGGCTGGCCTTGCGGTACATGGGTATCAGGTACTCCACCCCGGCCAATACCGTGGGCAGCGGGTCACACTGAATGATGTCGTCAACGGCCTTGCTCAACTCATAAAAATACTGCTGAATCTCTTCCTTCTCCGAATCGTTTCCGTCGCCTTGTCCGTAATGAATGCCCCCGCCGCCGCCTTGAATCGACCGGGACCCCGTATGCTCCTGGTGTTCTAAGAATTTGGTATAGTCGGCGATGGTGGTGGGTACGTCGTCGTTGAGCACCACTTCCGAAATGGTGTTGGGGGTCGCTTCGTATAGGCGTACGGCATTGAGGTTGAGATTCAGGATGTAAAAACGTCCGTCGGTGTTCAGAAGCGGTAGCAGAGGGCGTAGCATGAACTCGTTGCCTACGTGGGCAGTGGGCTGGTCGAGTTCAATGGGCAGTTTTTTGATGCGGGTACCGGCGGTGCTATGGAAAAACGCCAGCGCATCCGACGACTCGCGCCAGAAGGGCTGGTTGTCGAGCAGGTCGTAGCCGGGTTTGAGGTATTCTTTGGCCTCCTGCTCGTTCATACCGTACTGTTTGGTGAGCTGATTGACGGCTTCTTTGAGCTGGTTTTTGAAGTGGATTTTATCAGCTTGGTACCCATCCGAAGAGTCGCGGCTGGTGGGCGAATAAATGCTGACCTGGTGCTGGCCCTTCATGTTCAACAAATCCTGGATTTGATCTATCTTGAAAATTTCCATAGTGGTAAGGATTAGGTAGTATAATTGGAATGCGTAATTGCCTGTGGGCAAGTAATTTTAGTGTATCTACTGATAAGACTGTTCCATACCGGGCCCAAACGCGCCAATAGAGCCAAAGGGCTAATAAAAAGACCGATACAAAATGTGATTTTGTAAAATAAGGTGGGTTGGAGTGAGGAAGAAGTACCCGGTTTGAGGAAAAAAAAGTACGTAGCTACCTATTCCAACAGAGCCGGGTACTGTTTACAAAATGACCAATACTAACGCGTTGCTATGAAAAAGACAGAACGAATTCAGAACATTAAGTTAGCCATCCAGACCGTTGATTTTGATCCTAGCCTAGAACTCCTCCGGGGCATCCGCACCGAGATGAAAAACCTGATGCGGATCTATGGCAGTATCCTGGGGGCGGACGTGTACCTATGCCAGTGCGATGCCCCCGAAGCCGACTACAAGCTAGCCCGGATCCGGGTAGGGGTGCCGGGGCGAGACCTCATTGCCGAAGCGTGTTCCACTACCTGGATGGATGCCCTTGCGGACGTGAGTAGCAAGCTGAAAAACCAGATCATGAACCGATATTAAGCGTGTCGGTAGTAAAAATTCGAAGAAAATTTTACTTTATTGCAAGGCGCGGATTATACGCTTCGAGCCGGGGAAAGGAAACTTTCTCCGGCTTTTTTTGGGGTTTTGGGAAGAGGAGGTACCGTTTAATAAGAATCTGATGCGTATCTTATTCACAAAGCCTATCTTACAAAGTATTTGATTTACAGAGCCTTGGGTGGTGCGTGGGGGAGAAGGAGGGATAGCCATCGATAGCGACAATTCGCTATTGCTAGCGGGGCGTCCAAACTGTTGCTTTGTGTTATCAAAAATTCACCATTATCCTAACACAGTCCGAAAATGAAAGCTATCCTCACCCTCGGGCTAATTTTCGCCAGTTTGACCGCCTATTCTCAGGGTCAAAACCTTCTTACCCCCAAAGATTTGGGTTTCGTCCATACTTCTTTCCGGGAGTCTTCCTTGCGGGATACACGAAGCGTAACGTCTCCACGCAATTTGTTGGCTGTAAAAGATTCAACGCACGAGGAGATGGTAGGCGAGTTTGCCAGGCAATTCCCCAGACAGGAATCGTTCGTATTGACTTCTTCGCTGCTTGACATCCTGGCTAAAACCCGCCAGGAAGCCGCCGGTGTGCATTTATTTCTGGGAAGTAAAAAGGGCAAACTGCACGTGATCATGACCCATACCCGCATCGATACCGCCAAAGTAAACGACACCTTTGCCCAAAGAGATAATGCCATAAAGCACGACTCCGCTGCCAATTACAACGTCTTATACAACCGGGCCTATTACTGGAATAATCGGAAGCGAAACTGGAAATTAGTCAAGGATACCGGTAGACTCCAACAGGATATTTTTACCTCCCGCAAACAAGCCCAGGAAAAATATGGGTACCGTATCCAGGGCCAACCGCGATGGCTTCTACACCACCACCGAGGTGTTTCCCTTCAATCCGCACAAGGATTTCGATTATCCTGACTGTGATTACAGCGCCAAAACGGCCAAAGGGTACAGCGAGGGGTATTCCGTACTGTTAAAACTACCGCCGGGCAACCACACGCTGGTCGTGAAAGCCACCAACGCTTCGGCCGACGGATCCGACCCTTTTGAAACGGAAGTGCTGTGGAAGCTGACCGTCCAATAAACTGCCTTTGGGCAAAAATGAGGTAAACCCATGATCCGCGTATCCCTTGTTGACGATGACAAAACCCTGAAGAGCAGCAGGAATCGAAGACTTGTAAAAACTTTTCACCTATAACTATATCCCAATGAAAAAGCAATTCACATCGCAACTATGCTGGCTGTTCGTGTTGGCGGCTACCTTCCTTTCCTGCAAAGACAACGACGTCGCGCAGGCCGTGCAGGTGTTTAAAGTAGGGGAGGAGCCCAGCGCGCTTAAGTACGCTGACTTGATCCGCGACGAGACTAATTTTGTTTTTAAGAGTCCACTGGACGACGGGCCAGGCACCGACGAGACCGGAGCGAACCACAGTGTCGATAAGCAACCCCGCCCCGATGTAATGTTTCTGATCGGTACCTTCGGGGGCAAGGCCGAGCGTACTTTGGTGATCCCCAGAGACCGGTACGTTTTCGTGAACATCTACAATGGCACCAACTGGTACTACGACGAGGACCCCTGCGATCCGGATTTTCACCCCGCCTCCGGCCAGAGTCCGCTCGATTTCCTCAAAGGGTATATTCCTGACTTGAGGGCAAACAGTACGGTGTCGGTGGTGCTGAACGGGCAGGAACTCGTCAACAACGCCAACCGGGATGGGTTCTATTCGGCAACCGAAGTGTTTTCCTTCAAGCCGCACAAGGATTTCGATTACCCTGACTGTGATTACAGCGCCAAAACGGCCAAAGGGTACAGCGAGGGGTATTCCGCGCTGTTGAAACTACCGCCGGGCACGCACACGCTGGTCGTGAAAGCCAGCGATGTGGGAGGCAACGGATTCGACCCTTTTGAAACGGAAGTGCTGTGGAAGCTGACCGTCCAGTGAACCGCATTTGGGCAAAAATGCTATAAACTCATGATCCGCGTAGCCCTTTTCGACGACAACAAAGCCCTGATGAGCAGCATGGAACTTCTGCTGCAGGATAGTGCCGATTTCCTGCTCACGGGGGCGTACCCCAACGCCCTCGATGTGCTGCGCAAGGTGGCCAAAGCCCGGCCCGACGTGATCATCATGGACATCAAAATGCCCGATGTGTCGGGTATTGAGGCGGTGCAGATCATCAAGAAAGACTATCCTACCATTCAGATCCTGATGCAGACGGTGTTCGAAGACGACGACAAAGTCTTCGCCGCCCTCTGCGCCGGGGCGTCGGGCTACATCCTCAAAGGTACCCCGCCCGATAAAGTGCTGGAAGCTATCGCGGAGGTGTATACGGGTGGTTCGCCCATGAGTCCGAGCATCGCCCGCAAGGTGCTGACGTTCTTCCAGGCCCACCAAACCCCACAGACGCAGTTCTACGACCTCTCTAAAAGGGAAAAGGAAATTCTGAAATACCTCGTGGACGGCCTCAGCTACAAGATGATAGCCGACGCCTGCTCGATCAGCTACAACACTGTCAATGCCCACCTGCGGAATATCTACGAGAAGCTGCACGTCAATTCCTCGCAGGAGGCAATCAGCTTGGCGTTGCGGCAGAAGTTGGTGGATCCGTGGCACCTAGACGCTAAACGGGGATGCCATTGAGAAGTTTTTTACCTAAACCAAACGATAGATTCGGCTCATTTTGCGGGTTTCGCAAGATTAAGGCCAATGCGAAAATTTCGAAACGGTAGGTGAAATACTCACAACCGGTTCGAATGCCCTGGTGTACAGAAGACAAAATGTCGCTTTGTGGAATTTGGTCGGCAATTCTGTCAGCTTCTCGCCGATAGCTATTTTAATTGGTTTTTAACCACTTACCTACCTTTCGAAGATGCATGGGTCTATATATCAGTCTATTATGTGATTTTATTTCCAAAAAATCTTGCTTTGACCTGTCTATATTTTATAGTCATCCATTAAACTGGAACGTGGTTTTTATGTCTAATCTATGTACAATTAACCACAAGGTCATGAAAAATAAACTGAACATACCCCAGGAAATGTTGATGGGCATCGACTTCATGAACACCGCCAACGGTGGAATGAGTCAGCCCGTCATGAACATAGAAAACAAGGAAAACGGATACGAAGTAACGGTGAAAGCACCGGGTATCGATCCGGACGACCTGCAAGTAGAAATTCTGAAAGATAAACTGATGATCTACCACCTGCTGCCCATATTTGCGAAGGTGGAGGGAGAAGAAAGTGAAATGCGTTCCATCCGCTTCATTAGCAAAATGCAAATTCCGGCCGATGTGGATGTGGAGAACATCTCCGCTCACTACGACGACGAAGAGCGCTATTTGAAGCTTGAACTTCCCGTAGATCAGTCGCAGCAGGATTTTCACCGCAAGGTGCAGATCGAGCGTTGGTAAACACGAATCAGACCCCCGAGTTATATATTCAATATACCCCCGGCTTCGTACGAAGTCCGGGGGATTTTTTGTTTTAGAATTAGCTGACGGTACCGCCGTTCCAGATAGCTTTGCCGGGTTGAACGAACGTCAGGCTGCCGTCGCGGTCTTCGGCCATCAGGATCATACCCTGCGACTCCATACCCATCATCTTGCGCGGGGCCAGGTTGGCGAGGTACAGCACCTGTCGGCCCGTTACTTCCTCGGGTTTGAAATGTTCCGCGATTCCGCTCAATACGGTCCGTTGTTCGTTGCCAATATCCAGCTTTATCTTTAATAGCTTTTTGCTCTTGGGTACCGCTTCGGCTTCCAGCACGGTGGCTACCCGGATATCCATTTTGGCAAAATCGTCAAATTGAATCTCGGGCCGCACGGCCGGTACTTCCTTGCCTGCCAGCTCATTCTGCGCTTGGCTTCGTGGAGCTTGGCTACCTGCTTCTGAATGGTCTCGTCTTCTATTTTTTCAAACAACAGGCTCGATTCCCCCAGGCTATGCCCTGCGGGTAGCAAGTCCGCGCGCCCGGCCTCGGCCCAATTCGAGGATTGTAATCCTAGCTGCGTGTTGATCTTAGCCGCCGTAAAGGGCAGGAACGGCTCAGCCACGATGGCCAGGGAAGCCGTAATCTGCAAAGCCACGTTCATGATCGTATCCACCCGGCGGTTGGTAGTACCGTCGGTGTCGGTTTTGATGGCGTGCCAGGGCTGGGTTTCGGCCAGGTACTTGTTGCCCAGTCGGGCCAGATCCATCACCTGCATGAGCGCCTCACGGAACCGGTAGCCAGCCAGGGCCTCGCCGATGCGGGTCGGGAAGGCCGCCAGTTCGTCCAAAGTAGCCTGGTCAATGTCCATCAGTTCGCTCACGGAGGGTACTTTGCCCTCGCAGAACTTCTGGGTCAGGACCACGGCCCGGTTCACAAAATTACCGAATACTCCCACCAGTTCGCTGTTGTTGCGGGTCTGGAAGTCCTTCCAGGTAAACTCGCTGTCCTTGGTTTCGGGGGCATTGGCCGTCAGCACATAGCGCAGCACATCCTGCTTGCCGGGGAACTCGTCCAGGTACTCGTGCAGCCACACGGCCCAGTTGCGCGAGGTACAGATTTTGTCGCCTTCCAGGTTCATGAACTCATTGGCCGGTACGTTGATCGGCCAGAATGTAGCTCCCTTCGGCCATCAGCATGGCCGGGAAAATGATGCAGTGGAACACGATGTTGTCCTTGCCGATAAAGTGCACCAGCTTGGTGTCCTCGATCTTTCCACTAGATTTCCCAGTCCGCGTCCGCTCCGTTTTTCTGAATCAGCCATTCTTTGGTGATCGAGATGTAGCCAATTGGCGCATCGAACCACACGTACAGCACCTTGCCGTCGGTATCGGGCAGGGGTACCTTAATGCCCCAGTCGAGGTCGCGGGTCATGGCGCGGGGTTGCAGGCCTTCTTTCAACCACGACTGGCACTGTCCCATCACGTTGGTTTTCCACTCGGGATGGCTGTTGACGTATTCTTCAATTTGCGGCTGCATCGGTATCCAGCGGCAAAAACCAGTTGTTGGTCGAGCCTTCATCACCGGTTTGGAACCCGACAGCATCGAACGGGGATCGATCAGCTCGGTGGGACTCAGCGTGGAGCCACAGCGTTCGCACTGATCGCCGTAGGCATTGGGGTTGCCGCAAACCGGGCAGGTACCCACAATGTAGCGGTCGGCCAGAAACTGCTCGGCGGTCTCGTCGTAATACTGCTCGGTGATTTCTTCCATGAAAATCGCCTTTCTCGTACAGATCCTGTAAAAATCTCCTGCGAAGTTTCGTGGTGAATCTGGTTTGACGGTGCGCGAATACATATCGAACGAAATGCCAAAGTCAGCAAACGACTCGGCTGATTTGGGCGTAGTATTTATCGACCACTTCCTGCGGCGTAATGCCTTCTTTCTTGGCCCGGATGGTGATGGGTACGCCGTGCTCGTCGGTACCGCTGATGAAGGCTACATCTGTGCCCGTGGAGCGGAGGTAGCGTACGTAAATATCGGCGGGCAGGTAGCAACCCGCCAAATGGCCGATGTGAATGGGGCCATTGGCGTAGATCAGGGCGGCGGTGACGGTATAGCGTTGGGGATTTTGCATTGGGAAATTGGCTATTGGTTGTCGGCTATTTGTGATTAGTGGGCCGGGTTATCAAATTTTTTGGCAAAGGTAGCTCCGCAATGCGACCTTTTGATCGTGTACCAAACACGGGTTCCGCAAAAATACTAAAATGTACCCGTATGGAGTCAGAATCCTGACTTTGGTACATTCTTAGTAAATATATTTTGTCAAAATGTAAAAAATACTTGACATTGATGTAAAATAAACTTTACATTTGTAGGGTAAATTATAAACTCTATTAGCCATGAAAACAAAAAATCTAGTACCCAACCGCTGGAAGCCGCTTGGATGGGTGTTGCTGGCGCTTTTTATTCCCGTAGGAATGTGGTCTTTGATTTCGGATGAAGATTTTCCCATCCAGGCCGAAGTCACGATTCCCTGGCCTTTCGAGGATGGGTATTCGCTGTCGGGCACTGTTTCGAACGGAGGGAGTAATTTCAGCGGTTCTTCCACAGTCAGTGAAAAACCTAGCGGAACGCTCACGCTCAACCTGATCGATGAAATTATCTCGTTAACTTTAATGGCGGGTCTTTTCCTGACCGGATTTGCCAGGGTAAAAAACGAAGACGAACGCACGGCCCAAATGCGCCTGGGTGCTTTGCAATGGGCTATGTATGGCAACACGCTGGTGCTGGTTCTCTGTATTATTTTTGTCCATGGCTTGCCGTTCCTCACTATCATGATCTACAATATGTTCACGCCGCTGTTCATTTTTGTGCTGCGTTTTCATTGGCTGTTGGTTAAAGAAGCGCGGGAAGTCGGGCGAAACGAAGGTACCCTTTTGGCCTTATGAAAAACCGCATCCGCATCGAACGCGCCATTCTCAACATCACGCAGGCCGAACTGGCCGACTGCGTGCAGGTATCGCGGCAGACGATCAACGCCATCGAAGCCGAAAAGTATTCGCCCTCCCTGGCGCTGGGCATGAAGATCGCCCGCGTGTTTTCAAAAACGACCGATGAGGTTTTTGAATTGGAGGAAGGGGATTAGATACCTCCTCCAATTCATCGCCCACTCTTCTCTACCGCTGCCACCCCCGAAGGTACCTTCTGAGGCGTAGTAGTAGGTCCCAGAATCTTGATAGTCCCATTCTTTACCTCCATCCGGTCGATGCACACGACCCGCTCGTCGCCGGTTTTGGCGGTCCGGGCGTGGTAGACGCAAAACATCTCTTTGCCATCCGGCGAGTAGGCGATGCTGTTGTGGCCCGTACCCGTCACCGAGCCGCCCTGATCGGTATTTTTCTGTAAAATTGGATTGTTGGCCGCTTTCTTGTAGGGCCCCAGCGGCGATTTGGCCGTAGCATACCCCACGGCATAGTACTCGCCCGCCGAAATGATTGGCCGAGTACATCATGTAGTAGGTACCGTCTTTCTTGAACGTCACCGAACCCTCCGTCCAGCGGCGGTTCACTTCGCGGGCCGTCACCGACCGACTTTCCCACTCGGCCTGCTTGTCGCTGAGCGAAACGGGGGGGCGCAGGATCAAAACCGGCTCGCCGATCACGCCGGAGAAATCGGGTTTGAGTTCGACGCCATACACCCAGCTTTCTTCAATTTCCTTGAACCACCCTTTTTCCCGCGCCAGATCGGCCACTTCGCTTTCGACCGCGTGTTTGTAGCAGCAACGCGAATAGTAGAGGTAGGCTTTGCCGTCGGTATCGAAAAATACATTGGCGTCGATGATGGGGTACCCTGGGTCAAAAAGTGGCTTGTCGGTCAGGTCAATGAAAGGGCCGGTGGGTTTGTCGGCCACGGCTACCCCGATCCGGAAATTTTCCATTTCTTTCGTCGGGTTCACTTTCCATTGGGCACTGTAAAACAGGTAGTACTTGCCCTTCACTTCGTACACCTCGGGTGCCCAGTAGGCACCGCCAAAGGCCGTTTTTGGATCGCTCCAGCCGTTTTTGTTATCGTGAAAATACACCTGTCCTTCCCGCTTCCAGTTCACCATGTCTTTGGACGAATAGGTCACGAAACCCTTGTCGGCCCCGCTGCCCGTGCCGTACATGTAGTAGGTACCCTGGGTGTGCAAAATGTACGGGTCACCGAATTCCACGGGTAAGGGATTGGTGTAGGTACCTTTGGCGGGACTCTCGGACTTTTGCGCCTGAATGGGGGTCAAAGTCAGCAAAGCGAAGCAGAAAAACAGGAGTTGTGTCAATTTCATGGGAGAAAGCTAGTGGTTGGATTAAGCCAAAGGATAGGCGTCTTTTCATTGGTCAAAGGTAAGGCAATTGAGAAGAATACCGTAGCAACCTACGAACGATGGGAGGGTACCCTACAGTTGTGAAATTAGCCCGTCTGTTGATTAACTTGGTAGAAAAATTTACATGCCATGGTACTTGAAAACGGATTTTTGCTCAAAACGGTGGAGGGTATGACCGAAGAAATGTTCTTCGACCTATGCCAGGCCAACTCGGAGTTGCGCATGGAGCGCGACCAGTACGGAAATATCATCATTATGTCACCTACGGGAATGAGTACCGGGAATTTCAATTTTGAGTTCAACGGTCAGGTTTGGCTATGGAATCACCAAACTAAACTAGGCTATGCATTCGATTCCTCAGCGGGCTACACGCTGCCCAATGGGGCCGTTCGCTCGCCGGATGTATCCTGGATCGCCAAAGAACGCTGGGAAAGCATCCCCGAAGATGACCGCAAGGTTTTCACTCATACCTACCCCGACTTCGCCGTAGAAATCCGTTCCGAAACCGACCGCATGAAAGATCTAAAAGCCAAAATGGAAGAGTACCGCGCCAACGGCTGCCGTACTGGGCTGGCTCATCGACCGGCAGGGACAGGCCGCCCACATCTACCGGGCCGACGGAACGACCGAAATCGTACGGGGAAAATCCTTGAAATTGTCTGGTGAAGAGGTACTGCCGGGGCTGGTGGTGGAGGTTGATCTTTGAAAGCTGCCATCAAAAGGTTACACCTGACTGCCTTCTGGCCTGCTGTTAAATCGTTTGATATGGGTCTCTATTGCCGAAGGTTAAGACATCAGGAAAAGAACTATAAACGATAAAAATTGCCATTTTTTACCACTAACTCTACTGAAAATCAATAGACATTTGCATACACCTTAACTATTCACTCGGTATGCAACGCAGAAAATTCTTAACTACAACCCTAGCTTCTACCACGGTACTACGTGCATCGGCTACATCGACCCCTACTGAGTCGACAGGGAAAAGTTTCACAGTGAAGACGGGCAAAGACCGATTCAATGAACCTATCCTGTATCGTGGGGTCAATCCCAATCTGGTTAAAATTTCGGCCAAAGATACGGGTGGCTTACTTTCCATGTTTGAATATGTGGGGGTTGCCAAAATGGGCCCCGAACTGCACGTTCATTTCGACCAGGACGAAACGTTCTACGTAGTGGAGGGGGAGTATCTGTTTCAGGTTGGTGACGAAAAACAAACGCTGAAAGCGGGTGATACTATTTTTCTTCCCCGAAAGGTACCCCATACCTGGCTGCAGCTTTCAGATAATGGAAAATTGATCTACCTTTTACAACCTGCTGGAAAGATGGAAGAATTTTTTAAAAAAATGAATGCGTTCAAACGGCCACCTACCCCTGATGAAGCAAAAAAAGCAATGCAGGAACACGGTATGGACCTAGTTGGTCCGCCCTTGACAGCCACCGCCAAATGAACGTCTTTGACTACAGACCGCCCAGCCCGGTGCTTCGGGAATACGTCAGATTATATCAGATTGTTGGGTTTTCTTTTGCCAGTACCGTGGCCGCTCCTGTCAAGCCGTACTGGCCCCGTCCTGAAAACTATCTGGCATTTCATCCGCGCAACCCGATAGTGGTTGAAAAGACTAACGGAATCATCGAAACCTGGAAACCACGGTCCCTACTGATTGGGCAGCCTACATGGATAACGAATCGACTATGTCCTCACGATTTTATGTTATTCCAGATTGTTTTTCAACCGGGTGCCTTATTCCGTCTAACCGGCATCCCAGCGCACGAACTGGCCAATACGTTTGTGGATGCCGAAGCTGTATTTGCGCCAGAGGTTAGCTTGGTAAATGAGCGATTAAGCAGCACTGACAATCATCTGGAAATGATTAACATCGTAGAGGATTTTCTGCTGCATCTAGTCCGCCGACGAAGCACGGCTTATTCGCGCTATTGCTCACAGCCCATCGATAGAGTAAGTCAGTCTCTATTGAACAACCCCTCTAAATTTTCCTTAGACGGGCTGGCCGATCAGGCCTGTTTGAGTACCAAGCAGTTTTATAATCAGTTTGTGCAGCGCATGGGCGTCAGTCCCAAGATGTACGCCCGTATCGCCCGCTTCGACCAGACCGTAAAACGCAAAAACGCCCATCCCCAGAAAGACTGGCTGAGCATTGCGCTTGACTACGGCTACCATGATTACCAGCACCTGGTGCGTGATTACAAAGAATTTACGCGGCTCACACCCACTGAGTTTAGCCAGAAAGAAAGCCACGCTCCTGAACGCACCTTCGGCAATGCCGAAACCTGACCGAATACTAAAATTCTTCTAGGATGAAAACGTAAATGGCTACCTTTCAGCATGATCTACCTGCGCATTATACCCCATCCGGCTCTGCAAGCCTTTGTGAAGGAGTATATGCTGCTGCATTTCAGGTATGACCCAGCCAAGCCGCCTCTTGTAAAACCGTTCCCGCCATTGCCTGAACATGGCCTGGAATTTTTCCCAAAGGGGTTGGTTACCTCGGTTGACCCGCGCACAGGAATCGCTAAGAAAGAACCAGGGGTTGCTATTTTTGGCCAGCCCGTGTCCCGCGTTAATTTTTTGATGCCGCCCGAAGAGTACCTGATGATTCGGGTTATTTTTCACGTGGGAGGATTATACCGGTTACTGCGGGTACCTCTCTGTGAATTCACTGATTTGAAAGTAGATGCGGAGTCCGTTATCGGCCAGGAAGTTCGGGCCATCAATGACCGCCTGGCCAACACAGCCAATTATACCGGCATGATGGAGATTGTCGAATGCTACCTGATGTCTAAAATCTGGCAAGTAAAAGTGGGTAGTCATGCTGTTGATAAAATAGAACAATTTCTGCTGCAAAATTCAGCTCTGCTCATGCTATCCTATATCCTCTATCTTCTGGCTGATACGCCTGGGCTTCATCCGAAATTTACCCGTGCCGCCAGGTCAGATAGACATCCGCCTGATAGGCTTCGCTGACGTCGCATTTTTTTCGTTGACTTACGGTCTTGCCATTTACCACCGCCATACCGTGCGCTACCATGCTCGTTACATGGCCCTGTCCGTATTACCCTTCATCAATCCGGCATTGGGCCGTCTGGGATTGCCGGGGCCGATTCTGGCACTGATTATTATGGTTGGCTTACTAATTTATGAGCGTTTTAACAGCAAAATTTACCGGCCTTATGCAGTGGCACTGCCCGCCTACCTGGCGATCTACCTGTTCTTGCTTTTCGGGATCAATGTCCATCAGTGGAAAGCCTTTTGGTGAATGTTTTTTTGATTAAAAGTTGTCGGTTTTCTACTTGTCACATTTACCTGTCGTTCAATATGTTTGTGGCGGACATTAAACCGCTACAAACATGAAAACTACATTTTTACTGTTGCTCTCCACAGTTCTGCTTCAGACTCGTTTCCAAGCTCAGCCCAAAACGTACATCCTCGTTCACGGAGCGTGGCACGGGGCCTGGTGCTGGAAAAAAGTAGTGCCTCTGCTAGAAGCAAAAGGCAATCGGGTACTAGCCATTGATTTACCCGGTCATGGCGAAGACAAAACGCCAATGGCGTCCGTTACGCTCGATGATTATGTACAAAAAATAGTGGGTGTGGCCAATAGCCAAAAGGGTATGGTTATTCTTGTCGGACATTCGATGGCGGGCGTTGCGATTGCTCAGGCCTCCGAGATTTTGGGCAAAGAGAAAGTGGCTAAGTTGGTGTTTTTAGATGCCTTTATGCCGCAGAACGGTGAGTCCGTATTTGCCCTGGCCGGGAAAGCTGAGGAACAGAACAAAGCCGCTGGTAAACCACAGTCTGGACCATCGGTAGGAGAAAGTATGATGCTGTCGGACGACAAAAAGACGTCGGTGATTAAGCCTGATAGGGTCGGCCAACTTTTCTATCACGACTGCTCACCGGAAGACATAGCTTTTGCCAAAGCGCATGTGGGGCCGCAGTCGATGGCGTGCCTGGGTACACCCGTGATCGTAACGGCTGCTCGTTACGGGGCTATTCCCAAAGTGTACATTCTCTGTACAGAGTCTAAAGACCTGGATAAACGTAGTTTAGTCCAGAACGTATCCATCCAGAAAATGTATACCTTAGCGAGTAGTCACTCCCCCTTTTTCTCGATGCCGGAAAAATTGGCAGACATTCTAGCTGAGCTATGATTTACCAGGAAATACTTCCCTGTCCGGCCTTGCAGCCTTTTGTGCAGAACTACCTGCTGGTTCATTTTGACCACATACCGGAGGGAATCCGTATCAAGCCCTATCCCGCAAGAATTGAACAGGCACTCGTATTTTTTGCGCGGGGATACATACAATCGCACGACCCACATACTGGCACCATCTCGCGCGTGGCCACTAATGCTTTATTTGGGCAGCATGTGTCAAGGCGGAACTTCCACACCTTCACGGCACCGGAGTTTCTGATGCTTATGGTTGTTTTTCAGCCGGGAGCCATGCATCGCCTGCTGGGTATATCGAGCAACGAACTCACCTCGGCGTTTTGCGATGCCGAATCCATTCTCAATCCTGAATTGCAGTCGGTAAACGACCAAATTGCCAATGCAAGAAAGTATGACGAGATGATTGTGCGCGCAGAGACTTATTTGTTGCAAAAACTCAAATTCATTAAGATCGACCCGCACCCCATCGACCGAATTGGGACGTTGTTGCTGCATAATCCACTACCCTTTTCGTTAGATTGGTTAGCTGACCAGGCTAATCTAAGTGCCCGGCAATTTGAGCGACTGTTTAATGAGCGAATCGGCATCGGCCCCAAACTTACAGCCGTATCAGCCGATTTTACCAGGCGTTTGATTACAAAGAAAAACACCCAATGGTCGACTGGCTCACCGTGGCCGTCCAGTTTGGCTATACCGATTACAACCATCTAGCAAAGGACTTCAAGCAATTTGCTAACGTAACGCCAAACATCATCCTGAAAGAGTACGAGCAGCGGCCCGAGATCATTATGAATTTGTAAAGGATAGGGAACAGTCCTTACTAACCCCGATCTCTATGGTTCATGTAAGGGCTGTGATATTTTTTTTCACTCATCTCGTTGTGAACAAAATTATTTTTTGCTTACAACCACCCAAACCGCTCCATAAGCCGATCCTTCTGCTGGCGGGACAAGGGAATAGATGTGCCGTCGGTCATCAGTAGATAGGTACCTTCTCCTCTGACGAGTTTCTGAATGTGGGCCAGGTTGACGATATACTGCCGGTGAACCCGCACGAAATCGCCCGCTTCGAGTACCTCCTGTACATCGCCGAGGGTTTTGGCCACCATATACACCTCACCACCCGATAGATGAAAACGCGTGTAATTGCTGTCGGCTTCGCAATACACAATCTTATTAGTTTCCACGAACACCATACCACTGGCGTGGGGTAAGGCTATCCGGCTGGCCAGGGCTACCCGCGTTGCAGGGGTGTCCGCTTGGCCAGGGCCGTAGTAGTGACTCAGAATGTCGAGTTGCTGGGATTGAATCTGGGTGGTAGTTTCGGCTCGCTTTACGGCCGCTATCAGGTCGACGGTATCCACCGGTTTGAGCAGGTAATCGAGGGCCGAAAACCGGAACGCCCGCACCGCGTACTGGTTATAAGCGGTTACGAACACGACCTGAAAGGCTACCTCACCGAGTTGTTCGAGCAGTTGAAAGCCATTCAGCATCGGCATCTCGATGTCGAGAAACACCAGCGCAGGTCGCAGCGTCCGTAAGGCGATCAACGCCGACGGGCTGTCGGTGAACTGCCCGATCACCTCCACCTGCGGACAGTGCCGGGCCAATTGCAGCGACAGTAACTGCACGTTATCAGGTTCGTCGTCAATGATGAGTGCTTTCATATTGGTATCTGCAACGTGACCTCCGTTCCGGCAGGCTGACCGTCGGCTGCCACCAGGTCTTCAATCATAATCTGGGTATGAGTCTGATAGAATTGGTTGATCAGGGCAATGCGTTCCGAAGTCATCTTCAGGCCGAAAGACTTATGGTGGCTGGCCGACTTGCTTTTTAGCTCAGCCGCCCGCGCCCGTCCAACGCCGTCGTCGCTGATGGTCAGTTGGATTAGGTTATCCTGCGGTTGGGTAGCCCGGATATGGACGGTGCCGCCTTCGGGCTTATGCATAAGCCCGTGCCAGATGGCGTTCTCGACGTAGGGCTGCAATAGCAGGGGCGGTATCTCTATGTAGCGGGCATCGATACCGGGTTCGACAGCTACGTGAAAAGTTAGTTTTTGCTTGAAGCGCATAATTTCCATGTCGGCATATAGTTGGAGCATATCCAGCTCGTTTTGCAGCGTTACACGCTCGGAGCGGGAGTTTTCCAGTACTAGCCTGATCAGCCGGGAGAACCGGGTGAGGTAGTCAGAGGCTTTTTCCGAATCGTTTTCGATGGCGTATAGTTTGATAGAGTTGAGGCAGTTAAAAATAAAATGCGGGTTCATCTGCGAGCGTAACCCCGTCATTTCGGCTTCGGCAACCCGACGCTCAAAATCGGAGCGAAGCTGACTGATGCGCTGTTCTTCAAGCTCGTGGGCTTTGATTAGTACGTCCGTTTCCCGATGGGTCAACTGGTGTTTTAATTCTACAGTGTAGGTTTGTTGCAGCCGTTCATTTTCCTCCAATTGCTGAATCAACTGAGTCTGGGCCTGAATTTTTTCGATTTTGTTCAGCTGGCTACGTCGGCCCAGGGCCAGAGAAAAGCATAAAATTTCGAGTAACTGGCTGGCCACCAGGTAGAACAAAGGCATTCGAAACAACTGATTCGTTGTTTCATAATTAATATAATTCATAACAGTGGCCGTAATCGCTCCGCACACCAAAAATAGCGAACCGGCCAGCGCATACCATTTGAGGGGATGGCTTTTACGCAACATCGCAACCATGATGAATATCAATCCCCCGTAGTTAAGAAAATTGACCAGTATATACACATACACCGAATTCCAGAAAAATAATTCGGCCAATAGTATAAGTACGGTTACGCCAACGAATCGAATAAAATTACGGGTCCAGCGGGTCAACCGGGGCTGCTGAGGCACTTCGAGCAGGTAGCTTACAAAATGAATATACGGTATCATCATGCCATAACCCAGCAGCAGCATATAGGCAAAGTAAACCGTCATATCGCTGGGGAACGAAGCCACGTCGAACCAAACGCGGGTCGATTGCCATAGCCAGATCGATGTAATGCCCAGATAAACCGCATACCACCCATAAGATGCATTTCGATTCAATAGAAACTGAGCTATGGTAAACAAACTCATGAATAACATAGCCCCCAGGGCGGCACTGAAAAACACCAGAATCGGTAGGGTGGGCGGTGTCCGTTTGGGCATCTGTATCCGGTGAATGGATTGACTTTCGATGCTATGGGAGGGAGCGGCTTTGCGTGGAATTAGACGCTGTGACTGAACGGTTCCCAAAGAATCTCGGGCTATCATTTTGCCGGGTTGTACAGGTACTCGTCCCGAAGCCGTACCGGGTAGCTTGGCTGGGGTCTGCCCCCACGCTAGCAGTGTACTACCCAACACGAACAGCAAAAAGATGAACCGACGATGTTGCCACGTTTTCATATTGGTATATCTAAAAGTACACGTGTTCCACAGGCTTCGCCGAAACTGTCCACCAAGTCCACAATCTGGGTCTGCGTCTGAATGTTGTACAACTGGTTGATCATCCGGATCCGGTCGGCCGTCACCTGCATCCCGAATGACTTATGACTTCCCGCCGACTTGCTCTTTAACGCCCCGGCCCGCTGTCGACCTACCCCGTCGTCAGTGATTTCGATGTGCAACTGGTCGGGCTGCGGCTGACTGACCTCCACCGTGACCGTGCCGCCTTCGGGCTTGTGCATCAGCCCATGCCAGATGGCGTTCTCCACGTAGGGCTGCAACAGCAGGGGCGGGATGCAGACATACCGCTGATCGATCCCGGGCGACACGTGGATGCTGAACTGTACTTTCTGTTTGAAACGCATGGCTTCCAGTTCGATGTAAAGTTGCAGGGCGTCCAACTCGTTCTGCAGCGTTACGCGCTCGGCGCGGGAGTTTTCCAGCACCAGCCGGATGAGCCGGGAAAACTTGGTGAGGTAGTCGGAGGCTTTGTCGGCGTTGTTCTGGAGAGTATAGAGTTTGATGGAGTTGAGGCAGTTGAAGATGAAGTGCGGGTTCATCTGGGCGCGTAGGGCCGTCATCTCGGTATCGGCCAGTTTCTGCTCAAATTCGCTTTCAAGCTGGCGAATGTGCTGGGCTTCAATCAAGCGGCTCTGTTGTTCAATTTCCTGCTCCCGCTGGGCTAGCTGGGTTTCCAGGTCCTGGCTGTATCGTTGCTGAATTCGATTTTTCTCAAGCTCAATCAGACGTGTCCGTCGGCCTAAGGCCAAGGAAAAACAGAATACTTCTAGTAGAATTGAAGGCATCCGAACGAATACACTGATTCGGTGTATATCGATACCATTCACTATATACGTGCTTAGTGCCCCACTCATCAGAAGTAGAAATCCCGCTACTGCATAGCTCCGTAATGGATGACGACCTCGCAACGCTAACCCTGCCAGTAGGGTTTCGCTCAGTAAAACGAGCACGGTGATTACACCAGCCAGACGACTATTATAAACCTGGATGTAGGTGTGGCCCCCCCAGCTAAAATTGACAATCAGCGTGGTGGCCATCAACGCAGTCAGAACGATCAGTAAATAGCGGTACCACAACCAGAGGCGAGGCTGATAACGTGGTAGTTCAAGGAGTGTTCCGAAAAACAACATATAGAAAAAATGCATCGCCAACTGGGAAATGGGCATCAGTGTTGATACTAAAAACTGATTGTATAGCCACTCATCAAACTGAAAGACCGTTTCAGGTAAGCGGAGAAAAAACAAACAAGTCGCCAGCACGTAGAGCGAATACCATACATAGATGTTATCACGATTGGTCAGGTACTGACCGATTGCAAACAAGCTCATAAAGAGTAGGCAGGCAGCCATGCCAATGTGAAACGCTAGGGCCCGAAACTCAATTTGTAGTGAGTCATTCAAAAAATCCTTGTAGTCTAGTAGTGTAAACAGCCTGACCCCAAAGGGAGATAAACGATCGTTGGAGACTACATGCACTATAAAAGTTTGTTGCTGATGCGGCATAACCACTAAGGGCACCGCCTCCCGGCTGGGAGCTCCAGGTATTCTCGCATCATACCTACTGTTAGTGGCCAATAAAGTAGCTCGACTCAGCGAATCGAGTGAGTACAATTGGATTAGATTGTGACGACCCACATGAAGCCACCTTTCAACTGACTTGTCTGGACTTGTATTCTGGAGTGTAAAGCGTACCCATTTAGAAAACTTATACTGGTTTGGAAGACTATCGGTTGGTTGCTGCGAAAACGGTCGAAACGGCTTCGTTAAAATCACAGATACGGGCAATGTATCCCATGGTTGATTTTCGTAAATAGTGGCATAAGGACTGATGTCTATTGGTGACTCAGCAAGTTTACCGGGCAACAACAATGCCTTCTCCTGCCCGAAAGCAACAGCCCAATTCAGCAACAGGGTCAGGAGAAGTAGTGAACGCATACCGATTCAAATAATAAACAAGGTACTGATAAAGAGACACATTTTTCTTCTTTCTCCGGGTCGAGGGCCCGCTCTATTGAGCGAACGGTCGATTTATCGAGTGAACTGATTTTCGCCCCCATTCACTACCGTTCACTCAGTGGCATACCAAATCCTGCTATTCACGCAATAATCTGACCACCCACGCAATGACAATTGCTTTGTTGTTTCCCGATCAAGATGTTTGTACGACCAATGGGAGCAGACAGGAAGAATCTTAATTCCCCGGCTAGTGTGGTGGGTACTGTAGGAGGGAATAAGTCGATTTTTAGAGCGATGACTTGACTACTTGTCCTTTGAGAAGAGTATGAGAAAATAACCTTCAACGATAGTATTGCAATCGCCATGGGCGGTGAGGTAATAAAGCCCCAGGGCTAACAACCAAATGCAGGCAGGTCTGTGGTGAAGACACAGATCACGGTGGAGCATTTAGAACAAGCCAACTTACGTATAATCCTATTTCTAAACTATACCAACCGCTCCATATGAAAATCTTTCACATCATTCTGATTTTTGGATTATGCTCCCGAATACATGCCCAGCAGTCTCCTGCTACCCTCACCCATATTGTGGAAAATGGGATTGTGGATTTAGACTCAGACAAGTACTATAATCTGACATACAACCAAACGGCAAACTGGTATGTATCTACTGATCCCATCAAACTTCAAACCACTATCCTGTTTATGGATAAAAATAAACGGGTAATTTATACAGAAAAACTTTCTGGTAATTACGTGGAGCTAACCACCCGAAATCGACGTGTACTTGATGTAGCCCTTGCACGGTTGACCAGTCAAAACCTGGTAACAAGTAAACTGAAAATCAAACCTTTCCCCTACAATCAGCGAGGTGTCCCTGTTTCAGAGTCTGAAAACTTACCAATAGAAACAGCAGCGACTGGCCCTACGGGTATTCAGACGCGAGTATTGATAATGAATAAAAACCTACTGTATGTGTGGATGCAAGCCCCCCTCCCTGAAAGAGTGACCTTGTTGGTTCAGGATCCTTCAGGTAAAACCATGAGACTACATACTGATAAAACAGATCAGTTTACAGACTCATTACCCCTCATCGATCTGCCAGAAGGTAGCTATCAGGTACGATTATACGGGAAAACCTGGGAAAAAGAATATGAAGTCCACATATTCCAGAAAAACCATCAAGTCCGCATGGAACTCGTATCCAAATAATTCTCGTAAAGTTTTTCTATTCAGCCATAGTACTTTTCCCAAAACCCCTCGTTGCCCAGTATCCTGATGTTTGGAAAAAGATAATACGGGCCGAAACAAAGTTGCCGACTCGTTACAGTTCAGACAATTTTTTATTCCTAAAAATCCCTAAATATATGACCACTTCACCTACCGTTCACTCAACGGCATACCAAACCCTACTATTCACGCAATAAAACGACCATTCACACAACGGCTGTTGCACGGCTGTTTCCCGATCAAGATGTTTGTCCGACTAATGGAGTAAGCTATCTAAGAAGCTGTTCATTGAGTTTATCCTTAGAACCTAAAATATTGCTTTATCGCCAATGAAAACTAACTCAAACAGATTCTAATGATTTCAGCAATTCGATGAGGTGCGGCATTTTCTGCTGATCGTAAAGGTTAATTTCTACGTGCATGAGCGAAATATTTTGTCAAAACAGATTTTAATTCTACTCCTTCTTTAAAAAATTAATGAAAACGACTAAGCTACTACCCATCTTTGTTTTCGTCCTGCTGATCTGGGCGGCTTCCTGCTCCCAAAAAAGCGACCCCGAGCCTAACAACGGCACGGTGTATATCGGTACTAACGGCGGCTATTTCTACGCATTGGATGCCCTGACCGGGGCAAAAAAATGGGAAGTTAAGTTTAGCGAGTCCGTCAATGCTACGGCAACGGTGGCTGGGGGACTGGTTTATATTGCCAGTTGGGATAAGAAACTTTATGCATTGGACGCCGCTACGGGGGCTAAACAATGGGAATCGGCACAAGTGTTGAAACTACCCTTTGCCGCCCCGATGGTAGCCAACGGCCTTGTTTATTACCCCGGTGAGCATTATCTCTACGCCTTCAATGCCCTGACGGGAGCCGAAAAGTGGAAGTATCAGAACGATGAAATATATAGCTGGGAAGCGTCGCCCACAGTGGTCGATGGTGTAGTCTATGGTTCCATACGAGGTAGTGCTGGTGGAAAGTCTGGTTTACATGCTTTAGATGCCGCAACAGGCGCTCTCAAATGGCATCAGCCCGCCATAGGTATTTCGGAGTCCTCGCCTGCTGTAGCGAATGGTATGCTCTTCGCCGGATCGGAATTCAACGGTATTATGGCCTTCGACGCTCAAACGGGGGCAGTTAAATGGAAATTCGCCGAAGCCACAGCTGTCAATTCATCGCCTACTGTGGCAAACGGCATTGTCTATATCGGCAGCGGGGTATTTGGCAAAGACAACCAAAAACTTTACGCGCTTGATGCCCAAACAGGGGCTAAAAAATGGGACTACGCCACTGAAACCAGTACGGCAGGCTACTCGTCACCTATTGTAGCGAGTGGGGTTGTGTATATCGGGGTCGGTTCCACGCTCTACGCCATCGATGCAGCTACAGGTGCTAAAAAATGGGAAGCCAAACCCGAAGCCAATAATCTGATTTACTCCAGCCCGGTGGTGGCAACAGGCTTGGTGTATCTGGGCATCGGCATGAAAATGTACGCCTTCGATGCCGCTACGGGGGCCAAAAAGTGGGAGTACGAAACCCCACACTCGATCGATTCCAGTTCGCCCTGCGTGGTGGCCAAGGATGGCACGGTGTACCACGCTGGCATCAGCGGAGCCGTGCAGTAATACGAATCAGGCGAAGCCGAAAACCAGTAAGCGAATAGGTAACCATAGTTCCTGCTATATTGATAAATGCGAATCAAAAAGTGTAGCCCCAGCGGCTGTCCGATCCGACCTGCCCGCCGCAAGTTGGTAAGTTATCGCAACGGCGAATCTTCGAAAAAATCATCCGAGTACGCCGCTGTAGCAAGTGGGATTTGAATGAGATCGTCAATGCCATTCTTTATGTGACGAAAACGGCTGCGTCTAGCGCGACGTTCCGGGTGAGTACCCGCCCTGGCAAACCGCGTATTATTACTACGCCAAGTGGGTGGAAGACGGCACTTGCAAGAACATAAGTTCCTGTCCTATAGTAGACTGCCGACGGAAGCGCTTCTACATCGTTGACACGATGGACAACCTGTTGGACAGTTTCGTGGTGGCGGTCAACTCCCACGATGGTACGACGCCAGCCCGAAAATTGGGAGGGCTGGCCTGGCGGCACCTAATAAGTAGGGCGTTTCTCCCACCGAAAGGTCGTACACGGTGGATGCCTTTGTCAACCAAGCGGGCAAACTACACTTGCTGGTCGATAATCCGCTGCGGCTGCGGTACAAAATCGAACTGGTGGATGAGCAAGGCAACCTGCACTACCAGGAATTTACCAATATTGAACAGTGCCGCCGCAATCTGGACATCTCTTCGATGGATACTGGACGGCACAAACTGACCGTCAAAATCGATGGTCGGGAAATCCAATACGACTTAAATAATCGACAAGTTAAGCGAATCTATCAATTGGCTCCTCTGGCGGTAAACTGACGGGATTAGCCGCTTGAAACCCAGCGGCAAGGGGTGCGGATTTTCGCTCCCATTCCCTACCGTTCACTCAACGGCATACCAGATATTGCTATTCACGCAATAAAACGACCATTCACACAACGGCAGTTGCACGGTTGTTTCCTGATCGAGATGTTTACACGACTAATGCGAGAAGGCAGGAAGAATCTTACCCCGATTTCAACCAAACACAACGTCCGATTCTCCGAAGCTATTCTTCACCTCACGGCTTTGGTGAGACACAGCGCAGAGGTTTAAGTAACCGTTTAGGCGAAAATATACCGCCTACTAAGTTATAGGGGTGTACTGATCTAAGTATCAGGCACAATGAATACATTTATTCCAGCTATGGCTGAGCGGATATAGTTCCTTAGGGTATCAAATCCCAGCCTTTTATCCACGGCAAATAAAAAATTAGAATGTATGAAAACACCCCGCTTACTCCGTTTAATCCTAGTTTGTTTGATTCTCGGAGACTCAAACAAGCTTTGCCCAAAGTCAAATTCGAGGTCGTGTATTGGACGACAAGGACCGACCCATCGCCGGGGCAAGCATCCTCATGAATCGTTCTTCCGATAGCCTATTCTTAAAGGGGGGCATTTCTGATACCAATGGGCAATTCCTGCTTGAGAACATAGCCCCTGAAAGCTACTTTATCAACATCAGTTTGATTGGCTACGAGCCTTTTAGTGTGCGTCCGTTCAGGTTGGAAAAGGATAAAGCCCCCAAAGACTTTGGCACTCTCACACTTCACGAAAGCACTACCCAATTGCAGGAAGTGGCAGTAGCGGCAAAAAAAGCCTTGTTCGAGCAAAAAATAGATCGGCTTGTGGTCAATGTGGCAAGCAGTAGCACATCGGCGGGGAGCACCGCCCTGGAGGTTTTGGAACGCTCACCGGGCGTTGTCGTCAATCGGCAAAACAACACCATCGCCCTTTCGGGAAAAAGTGGGGTCGTCGTGATGATCAACGGGCGGCAGAATTACATGACTAGTGAAGCCGCCGTTCAGATGTTGAATGGCATGAGCGCCAATAGCATCGAAACCATAGAAATATTGGTTACGCCTCCCGCCAATATGGATGCCGAAGGCAATGCGGGATACATCAATATTGTGTTGAAGAAAAATGAAAATGAAGGCTTCAATGGTTCTTACTCGCTCTCGGCAGGCTACGGAAAGGGCGAAGTGGGCGGTGGTAGCATCAATACCAATTATCGAAAAGGAAAATTGAATACCTTTTTGAACTACGACTACAACCGCCAGGGTCAGCAACAATACATGAGCTTTTATAGAAGCATCCCCTATAATGGGCGGCAAGTCGAAACAAATAATGACATCTTGCGTCTCCCCACACGCAACACGAATACCGCACGGATGGGCTTTGATTATCAATTGGATAAAAAAACGACCGTTGGTGGCTTGATTTCAGGCTATCGAAATAATTGGGTGATGAGTTCTGTGACAAACTCTACTTTTTCCAGCAATGCGATTGTTGACTCGCTTATCAGAACTGAAACAAATGAAGTAAATCTCTGGCAGCATCTTGGGGGGAATCTCAACGTTCAGCATACGTTTCGGGCCAATGAATCCCTGAGTCTCAGTGCCGACTATTTGTACTACAACGACAACAATCCTATTACGTATGACAACCGCTGGTCCACGCCCGATGGCACACCTTATAAAACGCAAATGCTAAGGAGTGGTAAGAAAACACCCATCACCATTGCCGTTGCTCAGTTGGATTATAGCCGCAACGTAGGAAAGAAAACAAAAATGGAAACGGGTATCAAGGCCGTCTCCTCCGATTTTACCAACGATATATCGTTGGAGTCACTGGAAGGAACCCGTTGGTACCTTGACCCTGAATTTTCGGCAAAATACACGCTGAAAGAGCGAATATTGGCTGCGTACTCTTCCTTCGAGGTGGCTCTCAATCCCAAAACTACCGCCAAAGGGGGGCTTCGCTACGAATATACGACATCCAACCTGGGTTCATTGGAACAGGCCAATATTGTGGACAGAAAGTATGGTCGGCTATTCCCCAGTTTGTTTTTATCGCGCACCATCAGCAAAGAGTCCTCGCTTGGTGTGTCATACAGCCGCCGCATCACGCGTCCTACCTTCAATGACCTGGCTCCGTTTGTGATATTTACTGACCCCAACACCTATTTTGCGGGCAATGCAGCTTTGCAGCCTGCTATTTCCAACACGTTGAAAGCCGATTACCGTTTCAAAGGAACGCTTGTCACCTTACAGTACACCCACGAAGACAGCACCATCGCTTCTTTCCAGGCGCAAGTAAAAGAAGGAACAAACAAGCAGTATTCTATTTCCAATAATCTAAAAAATCAAAAAACGCTCTCGTTCACGATCAGCCAAAGCTATGCCCCCACCAAGTGGTGGTCTATGTACGCTAATTTGACCGGGATTTGGCAGCAGACCAATGCCTACTACAACGGTGCCCCCATCCGGGTAGAAGTACCCAACCTGACCGCAACGACCATGCAAAGTTTTTTATTTCCTAAACAAATGTCGTTAGAACTCACAGGGTACTTCAATTCAGGGGGATTATTTGGTATTTTCAAACTCCAACCTTTTGGTGCAGCCAATGCCGCTTTGCAGAAGAAATTCAAGAAAAACGGCGGTAAACTAAGCCTGGGATACGACAATATTTTCAATACGATGGTTTTCCGTTCAAAAGCAGATATACCAGCACTGGGCCAGGTTTTTCAATACAGTTTGCAGTTTACACAACCTACCGTCAAACTCTCCTGGTCGTGCCCTTTTGGGAATCAGAAAATGAAAACAAGTACCAGGGTGCTGCGCTCCGAAGATGAAAGGAAGCGGGTTCAATAAATGCCCTACCGTGGGCTTTGTACAGCATACCTTAGGACGATGAAGGATTGTAATGACAAAGACCAGGGTGGAGACGATATAAAATCGGGGTTAGCAGATTGTGCTACACCCACCTGAGCTACCTACCGGTTGATAAAATCAAGAGGCCGTCTGATGCATTGAATTTGAGAATTGATTAAATTGTATCCTACTATATATTTATGTAGAAATAGGACGGTTGAAAAAGCTTATTGGATCAATACAACATGAATACTACAAGTCAATTATTTGACAAGTATATATAAATACAAAAGGTACCACCTGGCGACGTCCGCAAAATTTTCACATGTTCAAGAGAAATTGATAATTTCTGGGTACTATCAAACTTTTTTCAATCTCAACAAAAGGCAATTACACCAACTTATTGTATGTTTAATATTAAATATTTGCTCGGGCTCTTTATATTTTTTACTTGTACTAATCGCACGTATTGCCAAGAATCGGCAGTGGAATTGTCCGGTACCCACGTGTTGAAGTTCAAATCTATTACCAACAACAGAGACTATGTATTAAATATTGCATTGCCCGGCAGCTATGGCAGCGACACTACCCGCAAGTATCCAGTTTTATATATGTTAGACGGGCAATGGAGCTTCCCGGTAATAATGGGCATTAATGGTGGTTTGTACTATGATGGCTTTGTTCCTGAATTGATTCTTGTCGGCATCACCTGGCCTGATAACTATGATGCGAACAGAAATAGGGATTTTTCTCCGACTCAGATAAAAGAAGATTCAGGTTCGGGTGGTGGTCCCAAGTTTCTAGAGGTTATAAAGCAGGAAGTTATCAGGCTGATTGATTCCCGCTACCGCACTGATCCAAATGAAAACACGTTGACCGGAGGCTCTTTGGGTGGACTCTTCGCTTTGTATGTGCTTTTTCAAGAACCAGCTCTTTTTAAGCATTACATTATTGGCAGCCCTTCATTAGATTATGATGATGCGGTAACGTTTAAGTTTGAAAAAGAGTACGCAGCTAAACATAAGTCGCTAAATGCCAAACTATTTTTACATAGCAGTGAATATGAAGAGGAAATGGATCAGACGCATAATTTCGGCAAACTTATGAAACAGATAAAGGCACACAACTACAAAGGATTAGAAATGGAAAGCCTTGTGGTAGCGAAAATGAGTCATGCAAGCTCAGGCCCCTACGGTGGAGCTAGAGGTCTGCAGTTTATTTTTAGGAAACCGGAAATCAGGCTGGACACCGGTCTGCTCGATCAGTATAAAGGGCATTACAAATTATTTAATGATACGATTGCAATTACACGAGTAGGCAATGACCTTTACCTAAACTTTATGCGGGGAAAAGTTCTTATAATGAAACCAAAGCTTTATGCAGAAACAGGAGAGCGATTCTATAGTAAAGGTGTACAGGGCATTCTACAGTTCAAAAAAAACAATAAGGGTAAGGTGACCGGGTTTGACCTTGTTCAAAATGCCAATACAATATTTTTAAACAAAATTGATTAAGGCCTTATTTGAACTGAACTGCCGCTAACGATTCATTGCCAAAATTGGGGCAGGACGTTGAAACTTTTACAGCAGCAAAAAGCTGGAACTTCACCGGTTGATTGGCAAAGGATCGTATATAGTAGCGGTGCTCATGCTATCCTCTATCTTCTGGCTGATACGCCTGGGCTTTATCCGAAACCTACCCGTGCCGCCAGGTCAGATAGACATCCGCCTGATAGGATTTGCTGACGTCGCATTCTTTTCGTTGACCTACGGTCTTGCCATTTACCACCGCCATACCGTACGCTACCATGCCCGCTACATGGTCCTGTCCGTATTACCCTTCATTAATCCGGCGTTGGGCCGCCTGGGATTGCCGGGACCGATTCTGGCGCTGCTTATTATGGTCGGCTTACTAATTTACGAGCGTTTTAACAACAAAATTTACCGGCTTTACGTAGTGGCCCTCCCTGCTTACCTAGCGATCTACTTATTTTTACTTTTCGGTATCAATGTCGAGCAGTGGAAAGCCTTTTGGTGGATGTTTTTTTGATATAAAGAGTCTGTTCAACTTTACCTCTAGAACCTATGCGCTACTTCCGCTATCATTCTCTGTTGAGTACATTCCTGTTGCTTTCCTATTTAGCCGCAGGCCCCACCTATGCCCGGATTGACACCCTTCGTGTTTTTCCCAAAGAACGTTTCGTAAACGGAGCCATGGCCTTTAATGGGTACATGATGACAAATCTTCGCTACCCTATGCATGCCCAGCAATCGGCTATTGTGGGAACTTCACTGGTCTCGCTGATCATAACACCAGCAGGGAAGCTAAGTCAGGTTGCCATTATAAATTCCCTCGGAGCAGCCATTGATAAGGAGGTCAGGCGAGTGGTCGGGCTAACCAGTAAGATGTGGATGCCCGTCGACCCGTCCGCCAGTCAGGACAGCATTATGCTGTTCCTGCCCATCAAGTTTACCCTGGAGACTCGTTCCGGGAATAATACCTTTTATGTAGAGCCCGTCAAGCCTGATTTCATTCTGGGCGAAATTGCCGTCGTAGGCTACAATCCTCAAATTACCTATGGTCTGCATGACGATGCGTATTATATCGATGAATTGAGTGCGGCTCTGTCAAAAAAGGACTACAAACGAATGCTGAAATGCGTAGACGAACTGATTCGACGCAACCCCTACAGCGATAAACTGTACATGCAACGAGCCAATATTCAACAGCAGCTAGACCAAACTGATGCGGCTTGCAGGGATTACAAAATGATCATTTACTTTTTGGGACGAAAAGGTTTGCCGAAAATGTTCCTTCAGAACTGCCCCTAACGACTTGGTACTGACGTACAACAAATCAGACCAGAAACTAAACGGATGTTGTTGTGCATCCTAAAAATCAGTAAATTTCCACAACAAAAACACCTTGTTTTCGCAATGGAGATTACGCTGCACAAAGGCCAATTCGGGAATCCGGCTCTGACGGAGTTTGTTCTGCGCTACGAAGTTATTCGCTTAATGTTCAGTCGTGATGTATCTCCGCCAGTTTACCACCATACGCCACTCCCTCATCAGTCGCTGACATTTTACCCCAAAGAACCGCAGCGGTTTAGTTATATCCCGTCGAACGAGGTTATCACCTATCCCCGCGCTATCGTTAACGGACTGTATACCCAATCTATTTACCGATACGGTGGCCATGATTTTTTAGCCATTCGGGTTGTCTTTCAACCGGGCGGCGTTTTTCCGGCTGACGGGCATTCCCTCAAATGAACTGACCAATACATTTGTAGATGCCGAAGCAGTCTGGCCCAACGATATTCGGCTGCTGTCGGGAAAAAAGTAGTGCACCTGCCAGAAGCCAAAGGCAATCGGGTACTGGCCCCATTGAATAGCCTGGTGGTTGCTAACAAAAACTTGAAAATCAACTGATAGTATTACGAAAAAAACCTTATTTTCGCTCGCTATACTCCGTCGAAAACCCCTTGTTCCAGCCTTGTCATGATTCGTCTGCTCACACTCATCGGCTTAACCCTTTTGCCTTTCGCCAGGATCAACGCCCAATCGCCTATTGAGGTAACTTATGAAAAAGATAACACGGGGGCGTATGCCTTTTCGTGTCGTAACTCAGGCTTCTGCCCCTACACGATTACCATTACATTCAGCGAATTGATTGGGCTGCGGACCTCGGCGCGCTACCCTATCGAACCGATGTCAGGCCGGGGCAACAGTCGCTTTTCAAACTGCAGCCTCAACCCAATCAAGCAACGTCGTTTCGGTATAATGTCAGTTTCATAAAAGGCTGTAAACAAACCAAAGTCGATACGGCAGTGGTGTACCTGCTACCGGCGAGTCCGGGCAAACGGGTTAGGCGAGCGAATTGAGTTACCTTGGCAAACTCTACGCCGGCCAGGAAGACCCCAAAGACTGGTATTCGCTGGCCATTAAAATGAACAGCGGAGACACCGTGTTTGCGGCCCGCCGGGGAACGGTATCGGCGGTGCACAGTGATGCCGCGCTTATGGGTACTCATCTGAGCTTTCACCGCGACGACAACAGGGTCGAGATCAATCACCCCGACTGTAGCTTTGCCACCTACACCGTTTTTCGGCCGAAAAGTATTTTCGTCAAGCCGGGTCAATTTGTCGAAGCGGGAACCCCACTCGGTATCGTTGGGGGCGAAAACTACGATTTTGGGCCGCACGTGCGATTTGCTGTACATTATAATTACGAAGCTCCTGTCATCAAAAACGGTAAGCCAACCGATGAGAAGCATTATTGGGCCTACGTACCCGTTCGATTCTGGCTCAAGGATGAGCAGCAAGCCGGTCGGTTACAGCCCCGAAAGGATTACCTATCCGACCATCCTGAATCGGTCATTGAACAGGAAATGAGCAAACGGGAACTGAAGAATCGGCAGAAGAGCCCTATAAAATGAGGATGATCCGACTATGAGCCGTTTGCAACTGGATATTCATGTATTATGTATTTATAACCCTACTCTACATCACTACGTGCGGCATTGGCTACAAAGAATAAGGTTAGAACCCTGCTATTCCTTCAGGCGGAGGAGTAATTGGAGATAATCGCAGTTCTCTTTTCAGTATTTCTTTGATCCCCCAATCCCCTTCCATAGTTAATTCCATAAGGCAGTGCACGAAAACGGATCCCTTCTTGCCATGCAAAGTCACCTTAGCATATGCCTGATTTTTCTTTAATGCTGATGAATCGGTATAACTAATACTGGATCCAGCTCTTTTACCAATTCTTCTCTTGATCCATGTGTCTTTTCTCAGAATGGAAATGGCGGCTTCAACAGCCTCTGTTTCCAGTATCGGATAAATCGTGATCACAAGGCTTGCGCCAACGGCGCCCATCCGGGCGAGCGTGGCGGGTAGCAGTTGCTGAGTAAAGGCCCAAGGCTCATCACCACAATCATAGCCGATGTTGAAATCGCGACTGGTGCAGACTGCCCATATACTCCGGGCTAGCTCGTCCAGTGATTCAATGGCGGTGAGCATCGCAGCGATGCCAGAGTCTGGCTCCGGAAACCACTCTCCTGTCGCGAATCGAGCAGACCACGAGCCGTCCTCCCAGGGCCCTACATGATATGAGAGCAAACCTAGTTGAACTAATTGGTCAGCTAGTGGTGCCAAATCGACCAATGCTCGAAGCTCAAGATCGGTGGCGAGGTAACGAATTTCGTGTTTCACAGTAGCACTTCAATTTACCCGCTAATACTGATTTGTAATCGGTTCGAACCGATGTTGCAAAAGCGAAAAGAGAGCAACCTGATTGCAAATCAGGCCGAGTGCAAGGTACCTTTCATCTTTCTTCCGTTCCTCCCTTTTCCTTCAAAAAGACCAAATTATCCTCCACGATATCCTCGGTCTCCTCCAAATGCCCAAAGGCGTAGTTCATCTTAGCCCGGTCGAAATCTTTTTCATTATTGGCAATCCAGATCGTAGCCACACCGTTGCCGATGAAGTTGGTGATGGCGCGGGCTTCGGACATGAACCGATCCACGCCCAGCAGCAGAGCCAGGCCTTCAACCGGGATAACTTTGATGGCTGACAGTGTAGAAGCCAGCACCACAAACCCACTACCCGTGACACCAGCGGCACCCTTAGAGGTGATCATCAGCACGCCAATAATCGTGAGTAGCTGTGAGAAAGTAAGCTCCACTCCGTATACCTGCGCCAGAAAAATAGTGGCCATAGACAGGTATATGGTAGTGCCATCAAGGTTGAACGAATAACCGGCGGGTACCACCAGCCCCACCACGGTTTGGAGCAACCCATGCGTTCGAGTTTTTCCATGAGAGAAGGTAGCCCTGCCTCGGAGGAAGAGGTACCCAGCACAATCAGCAATTCCTCGCGGATGTAGTTGAGGTACTTCATGAGGCTCACGCGATAGTACCGTAGAACCAGGTACAGCACTACAAAAATGAAAAGACCCATGGTAATGTACACCGTGAGCATCAGCTTGCCCAGGGGCAGGAGGGTTTTGATTCCGTACTTTCCGATGGTGTAGGCCATGCCGCCGAAGGCCCCGATGGGCGCAAACAGCATCACGAAGTGCAGGGCCTTGAAGACGTATTTGGAAATATACGTTAGCACGTCCACAATGCGCTTTTTGCCGTTGAATTTGCTCAAAAATATACCGAACAGAATCGAAAAAAGAAGTACCTGAATCGTCAGGTTATCTTTTACGAATTGTAACCAACTAAATCCTTTGTCGGCGGTTTCTTTGAATTTTGATACGTCGGTGGAAGCCGTTACACCTGCCTCCATACCGGCCGTCACCACGCCATCGCCGGGCCGGATCACGTATGCCACCACAAGTCCGATCAGCAGAGCGAATGTGGTGATCACTTCAAAGTAAATAAGTGCTTTTCCACCCACTTTTCCTACTTTTTTCAGGTCCCCCATGCCACTGATACCCAGTGATATGGTTAGGAAAATGATGGGATTAATGAATAGCTTGACAATGTCAATGAATCCTTTGCCAAGTGGCTGCATTTGCTGTCCCGTTTCGGGCAAAAAGTGACCCAGCAAAGCTCCCGCCGTAATGGCCGTGAGTACCCAGAAGGTGAGGTTTGTAAAAACTTTCTTCATTATGAATCAGACAGTAACGGATCGGGAGGAAGCAAGTGAATTCAGTGACGTATACCAAAGAAATACATAAAAGCCTTCAATTCAAAAATTGACCCCGAAATTGTGCCGGGAAATTCACGAACTTTGACCCACGATCCTTGGTTTTATACCTATGCAAATTCTCATTACAGGAGCCACCGGGTTGGTGGGCAGCGCCACCGTCCGGCAGTTTTTGTTGGAGCGGTCACACGGTTTCGGTGCTCCATCGTCCCGCATTCCGACCGCTCGCTTCTGAAAGACGTGGAGCATCGGCTGAGCTGGATTGAAGGGGATATTCTGGATCTGGTTTCGTTGGAGAGAGCCATGGAGCAGGTGGACTATGTGGTTCATGCCGCCGCCGTGGTGTCCTTCGTGCCCCGCGATAACGCCGCTATGGTAAAGGTAAATGTGGAAGGAACGGCCAACGTGGTGAATGCCTGCCTGAAACAGGGGATCCGCAAGCTATGCCACGTAAGTAGCGTGGCCGCACTGGGCCGCCCCGACCCGCGACGAATAGAAACTCCTGGACTGGTTGTGATTGACGAAACCCAGCGGTGGGAGGATTCGCCCGACAACTCGGCCTACGCCAAAACCAAGTACCTGGCTGAGCTGGAAGTGTGGCGCGGTATCGCCGAGGGATTGCAGGCCGTCATCGTGAATCCTTCGCTCATTTTGGGTGAGGGCGACTGGTACAAAAGTAGTACCCAGCTGTTTCGGTATGTACACCAGGAGAAACCATTTTATACGGAAGGAACCGTAAATTACGTTGATGTTCAGGATATAGCCAGGGCTATCCATATTCTGCTTTTGTCGGATATTCGGTCCGAGCGGTTTATTCTGAGTGCGGGTACGGCTTCTTATCAGACGTTGTTTGGGACCATTGCCCAAGCACTTCACAAGCGCCCCCCTTCCGTGAAAGTTGGGAAAACCCTGGCCGGTGTGGTATGGCGGGTGGAAGCGGTCCGAAGCTGGCTAACCGGGAGCAAACCGTTGATCACCCGGGACACTGCCCGCTCGGCTTCGCATCATTTTAAATTCGATAATTCCAAAATAAAACAGTACCTACCTTTTGATTTCCAAACACTTGAATCTACCGTAAAAAGGGTCAGTGAAAGTTTTTTACAAGAGGTATGAGGTTCGAATAATAATTATTATTAACTTTCTTCTATCGTAAGCATTGGTACCTTTGTACCGGCGACATTAATCCTCGTCAGTAAGATGGAACAAGATTTTGATGAGACGAAAAAATTATATGAAAGAAACCCTGCGTCGTTTTGAGCGCATGCTTAAGACAGATATAAAGGAGTTTTTTGATCTGGATACCTACGAACAAGTCGCTGAACACTACCTCGACCAGGGCGATTGGGAGAAGGCCATTAAGGCTTGTGATCTGGGATTGGAAAACTACCCGTATTCGCTTGAACTGATTCTCAGCAAGGCCCAGCTACTGGCTAATCGAAACCAGTTTGAACATGCCCTTGAACTTCTCGAAAAAGCCGCTCTTGTTTCATCCGGGTGATTCGGAGGTTCTCTTCATGCAAGGGGGCATCTACAATCTAATGGGCGAGTACGAGCTCTCGGTGAGTATCCTGGAAGGGATGCTGGATACGGCTGAGGAAAAGCGACGATATCTATTATCAGATCGGACAAACCTACCAGAATTGGGGAAAGTACGATCAGGCAATTGAGAATTATAAATTGTCCATAGCCGGGAATCTCAACAACGAGCACGCGCTTTACGAGCTGGCCCATTGTCTCGACTTGCTCGGACAACTGGAAAGTCACCTGGGTTTTTATAACAAACTCATTGACCGTGATCCTTACTCCCACCATGCCTGGTACAACCTCGGCATTGCGTACAGCAAGCTGGAACGCTACGAGGAAGCGGTGCAAGCCTACGAGTACGCTACGCTGGTCAAAGAGGATTTTGCTTCGGCCTTTTTCAATCTAGGGCAATTCGTACATGAACCTGGAAGACTTTGAGATGGCCAAGGCCAATTACCTCAAAGCCATAGAACTGGAAGGCCCAGCAGCCCGAAACCTGCTGCTGCCTGGGTGCCTGCTACGAAAAACTCGATGAGTTTGAGACGGCCATTGGCTACTACCGGCAAGCGGTAAAACTGGATGATCAGTGGGACGACGGCTGGTTTGGTCTGGGGGTGTGCATGAGTGAACTGGGCCGGTGGCACGAAGCCGTTGGATTTTTGCGCAAAGCGATTCAGATCACCGAACTCAACCCGGACTACTGGTTGGCCCTGGCCGAGTCGGAATACCGACTAGGAAATGTGGTGTCGTCGTTTGAGGCCTTTGAGAAATCCGCCGAGATCGAACCCGCTACGCCGGATGTCTGGCTGAAATGGTCGCTGGTACTTTTCGATCAGGGAAATTACGCCCGCGCCTGCGACCTCCTACAAGCCGCCGTGGACGAAATGCCCCAAGAGGCTGACCTCTACTACCGGCTGTGCATCTACCTGATTCACGCCGGAGAGTACCGCGAAGCGCTCCTGAATCTGGAAATAGCCCTCACGCTGGACTACGAAGCGCACGTGCAGCTGTTTGATTTCTTTCCCGAGCTGGAAAAACAAAAAGCCCTTTACCGGATTATTGAGCAGTACCGGCAAAAATCGTAACTTGTTATTGGTTTCTGGTTATTTGTTATTTAGGCAGCTACTGGCTGCCTATTTTTTTTGGACATAAACAAACGATTGGAACAAGCCCAGAGGAATAAAGTCCGCCGCTACCCCATCAGTCGTGCCTATAACTATGTTTTTTGTACCTTCCAATTGTACAGTATATCCCTCCCAATGCTGTACAATTTTCCCCCTACCAAGGGGGACAAAGGGGGTGTCACTACGCTAAAACTTCCAGCAACTGACTCGTCTGAATATCCAGTGCACACCGAAAATGCCCCTCCGGACAAGCCTTATGCCCGTGTAGCCCGCAGGGTCGGCACGGTAGCCTCTCTTGTACTTCCACCACGTACGAATCGATCCGAAAGGGGCCCGAAGCCAAAGGCCGGCACCGTGGAGCAGTATACGGCGCAGACGGGGGCATTCATGGCCGAGGCAATGTGCATGGGCGCGGAGTCATTCACGTAGTTCATAGTCGCTTGTTCGATCAAGGCCGCTGATTCCAGAAACGAAAGCTTGCCGCACAGGTTCACCGGAGAGCTGTTCCCTGGCTATGGCAATGATCCGTTGGCCCAACTCAAAATCCGCCGGACTACCCAGAATATAGATCCGGTAGGTAGCCGGTAGCGCATCGATCAAGGTCAGCCCATTGCTCGGCCGGGTACTGCTTGGTAAACCAGACCGAGGCCGGGGCCAGGCAGATATAGGTATCTTTTTGGTAGGGAGCCACGGCCTCGTAATCGGCCTTGCCGGGATAAAGTCGGGGATTTTTACGGGTTATCCCGTACCATGGCTTCGATCAGGGTGAAGTTCCGCTCGTACTTCATGGGTACCCTGGCTTAGTTGATGCGGTTTGGATTGGGTAAAGGCAAAAGACAGCGGATTTTTATCAAAACCAATCCGCTCCTTGGCTCCCGAAAGGGCCGTGAGTAATCCGGTGGAGGCGAAACGTTGCAGGGTAAGGACCTGATCGTACTTATTCTGGCGGATTACTTTCAACAATTTCCACAGGCCCCTATATCGATCCTTTTTCTTATTCCAGACAAGTACTTCGCGCAAATAGGGATGATCCTTAAAAAGCCCCTCGTGTCCTTTTCTGACCAGAAAATCCAATTGAATTTGGGGGTCAAAGCTGGTGGATACTTTCCAGAACGGAGGTGGCCAAAATGGCGTCGCCCAGAAAGGCCGTTTGGATAATCAGGATACGCGGTGGAGTCATAGATGAGTCGGTATCCGACAAAATTCCGTAATTTTGTACACACCACCGCAAATTTTCGGTGCGGTTTTCGTGTTTGATTAGAATGAAGCAAAACAACACCCGCCAACGATTGACCACCGGGGCCCTTTTACCCAACGTACACGAAGAATACCAAGTCCATACCCTCCCCAATGGCATCCGGATTGCGCACAAGCAGGTAACTCATACCCAAATTGCCCATTGCGGCATCATGCTCGACATCGGTAGCCGCGACGAATCGCCCGAGCAGCAGGGACTGGCGCACTTTTGGGAACACATGGCCTTTAAAGGCACCGAGAAACGCCGTTCGCACCACATTATCAACCGGTTCGAGATTGTGGGCGGGGAGCTGAACGCCTACACCACCAAGGAAAAAATCTGCTTTCATGCCTCCGTCCTGAACGAGCATTTCGACAAAGCGCTGGAACTACTAGCCGATATTACCTTCCATTCTATTTTTCCGGAAAAGCAGATCGAGCGCGAGCGCAACGTGATTCTGGAAGAAATGTCGATGTACTATGACTCCCCCGAAGACGCCATTCAGGACGACTTCGATGCGCTGGTGTTTCCCGATCATTCGCTGGGCTACAACATTCTGGGTACGCAGGAAACCGTCAAACGCTTCACGAGCGACGACCTGCGGGCCTTTATTGAGGAGCATCTGGACACTGAACGCATCATCGTGTCGTCGGTGAGTCGGTTGCCCTTTGCCAAAGTAGTGCGACTAGCGGAAAAGTACCTGAGTGATATTCCCTTCAAGAAAACCGCGCGGGTGCGTACTGCGCCGGTCCTATATACACCAATTCAGCAGGTAGTAACCCGGACCTTACCCAGGCGCAGTGCGCCATGGGCCGGCCGGCCTACCCCCTCACGGACGCGCGGCGGATGCCGTTTTTCATGCTCGTTAACCTGCTCGGCGGGCCGGGCATGAACTCCCGCTTCAACATGGCCCTGCGCGAGCGCTACGGCTTTGTGTACTGCCATTGAGGCTGGGTACACCGCCTACCTCGATACGGGGTACCTGGGCATCTACTTCGGTACCGAGCCCCGGCAGTTGAACCGAAGCATTACGCTGATCCACAAAGAATTGAAGCGGCTCCGCGAGCAACCCCTCACCACCACCCAACTGCACCACACCAAGGTGCAGCTCATGGGTCAACTGGCCATGTCCGAAGAAAGCAACCTGAGTTTTATGCTGATGATGGCCAAGAGCCTGCTGGACACCGAACGCGTGGAGACGCTGCCGGAGATATTCACGCAGGTACAGCACATTACGCCGGCCAGTTGCAGGAAATGGCGCAGGAGATGTTTGACGAAAAGGAATTTAGTTATCTGACGTTTTTGCCGGAGGAGGAGTAGGGTATGGCGGGTTTGTGCGTTGCAAACGCTGTCCAGCGCGGCCCGCCTCTCGTAGGTTCGCGACCTAGTCGCAAACTAGCGTGGTTTTCATAGGGCAGTAGAGCGCAAGATAAGAACCTATTATAAAATTGTAATTTTCAATTGAGTGTGTCTTTTTATGCGTTTGAAATCAGATTTATTGTAGGTATAAAAGTGGTTGGGGTTCAATCGTTCAGCCACAACGGTATGGACACAATCATTGATATGCTTAAACCCAATAGTCCTGGCGAGCCGCAACGCATTGAGAATATCTAGTCTATCGATTATTACCCTGTTAATGGAAGCCCAGGAAGTTCGAGCTTGACATTACCCGATTTCATTTTTGGAGTCGGTAATTTGAGTCATAGGTATCTCAGTTATCACCTTGCCGAAAATCTCCTCCTCCTGTATTCACATTGCCTGTGTTCACATTCTTACTATTCACAATGTGGATACTTTCTCCCCGGTTAGCCTTCGCTTGTAGAGAATCGTACATGGCTTTGAGGTCAGCCTCAGCTTGTGGGTTTTTTTTGAGTGCTTTGGCAAGGGCGTTCTCAACCGCCCCGGTATTCAGGTCATCGGCAGGATCAGCCTTTAAATCCTCGATAAGATCTTTGGGCTTTTCGTCCTCGGTAATAAAGATAGGCTTTATCCAGTTGATAGTAGCTTTGGTGAAGTCTTTAAAAAAATCTTCTACGGATTTGTCGTCTTTCAACTTTTTAGCCAGGTAGCCAACTACGGCGCTAATCATGGCAGTGGTGGAGATCGGTTCCATTGGCGGGTAGGGGATGTTTAGGTAGTAATGGTTTTGGAATTTGTATTAGGCGCATTGGTACTTGTACTAACTTTTTTCCTTCCTCTGTTAGCTCAAAAAGTACCTCTGGGGCAATATCGAGGGGCCCTTTTTTTATTTCTCCATCGTAATCTTCAAACTCTAATCCATCTGCCCAATAGAGGGTACTTCCATCACATTGCACTTCGGCAAATCTATCTTTGTCAACCAACTGCGCGTAAGAGTTTTCCGGATTTTGAGCTTTTAGAGCAATAAACTCTTCCAAATCAATAGTTCGGCTTTTACCATCATTCCACACGCATGTCACGGTGTAAGGAACTACATTCGGTTATTTTTTTTATCCATCTCATTACGAAAGTGGTTTAATTTTCTTAAAAGTTTGTTTTTCAGGCGAAGAGTTTTAAAATTATTAAGTAACTCCTCTTTATGAATTTCTGCCCATACTTGTGCAAATTTCAGTTGTTTCCCTGGCAAATAACCCTGTAATAACTCACCTGTCTCTATTTCAATTACTGCTCGGTACTCATTTATAGAGTGCGTGAAAATGTGGAGGCACATGATCGTTGCCGTACATATGAATGATAATCCAAAAAACCTGCTAATTTCTGGCATAAATAGATAATGGTAAAGGTGGGATTAGATTCTAAGTAGTTTCAATACTCAATTCAAAGATAAAGAACACAAAAAAAGCGGGTAGTTCCAAGGAACCACCCGCCGTATCTTGAACCCTAAATCGGCCTTACTTCTTCGCGGCTGCTTTGGGGGCCAGCGAGTTGATGTACTTGGCCAGTACCAGCGCGTCGGGCTTGGGAACCTGCGTCATGGGTGCCATGGGGGGGTAGCCGGGCCAGTTGGCGGGAACGGGCTTATAAATCAACTCCACGATCTTCTCATCCGTATATTTCTTCTTGGCTACGTCGGTGTAGGCAGGACCTACCAGGCGGGCGTCTACCCGGTGACAGGCGCTACAGGTGTACTTGTTCATCAACGTAGTGATTTCTTCGGGAACCTTCACCTGAGCGTTGGCGGAACTGATACCCATAACGATGGCAACAGCAGTTGCCCACAACATTCCGATGTTCTTCTTCATTTTTTGTAATTTGATAAATAAAAGGTAAGAATCTATTCTTAATTCTGGAACAAATGTACGCAAGTAGCGGTATTTCCGAAATTTTATAAGGATGTTTTTTCGTCCTCCTCACCGGATTCCCAGCTTACCCGCAATACTTTGCTACTAACGCCGTGTTGGGCAAAAAAGTATTGCCAGTGGAGCTGCTGCGCGGAAAGATGATCTGTGGGAGACTTTACTTCCACAAAGTCGTATTCGTCGTCTTTCCAGATCAGCAGATCGGGAAAACCCCGCGTATTTTCGCGGAGGTGCTGGGCCATTTCGAGCAGGATGGCGTGCAACTGGGCGGGCCTGAGGTACCTCACCAGCAACAGAACGAGGTCGCGCAGGCCGTCAAACCAGGCTACCAGCACGTTGGTGGTGCCGTACTTGTCGTCGTAGGTGGCCCGAATCAGCTCCGTAAAGGCTTCCGGGGTAGTCAGTTGCTGCAAACGGGCCCGCAGGAGGGCCTCCCGTTTGATATAAAAATCGGGCAGAAAAAAATCGGAAGGTACCCGTTGCAGAGGATGATGGATGGCCCGGACGTTGGTGTCGTAAATAATATCCCAAAACACCAGCCCAAAGAGGGCCCGCCAGGGTTCGTTTTCGCTGAACAGCGCCTCGTAGCCCAGTTGCCGGTAGTGCTCCATCACCCCCAGCTCCACCCGGTACCGGAAGCTAATCGGGACGCCCACCGAATCGGCCGATTGCAAGGCCTGGGTCGTGCGGCGGACTACGCGTTTTTTCTTGTTTTGGATCTTCTCCTTATAATCCAGCCCGAAGTACCTTTCGTCGGCGTTCTGGGGGCTGGCGATCATGTCGTCGCAGAGGGCCAGGGCTTCTTCCAGGGCTCCTACGCGCTGCAACAACCGGGCCCGGCGCTCTCGCGAGGGGGCGTGCTCGGTAAGCTGGTACACCGTCAGGGCCTGTTCGGGTAGTTTTTTTCGTTCCAGCCAGGCCCCCACGCGCAGCACCAGCCGTCGGTAGGAGGGGAGGGCTACGTCGCTGAGGTCACCCACCAGGCCGCCCTGCCAGTTCATGAACCAGTCGTAGATTTCTTCGGGCGGAAGTACCTCTTTCTGCTCGTGGAAGGTTTCGCCGGTGAGCGACACCATCAGCTTGTCCTCGACGTCCTGCCGGGTTTCGAAGCGCACCGAAAAATTATCCTCCTGAAACGACTGAAACTTCACGTGCCCCAGATCCCGGATCACGAATTCGGTCATGTCGTCGTAGCGGTTGCCGAAAAACAGGAACTTCATCATCATCACGTCCACTTCGTAGCCTACCTTCACCACCGGTTCCAGGGCTTCGAGTCCTTCCAGGAGGTCGTCGAAGGCATACTCGTGCAAGAGCCACCGCACGAGGTCGGGCTTGCGGATACTTTTAGGAGGAAGCACGGGCGGGGCCAGGGCTTGCGTGAGCAGCAGGAGTTCGGGCTTGGTGAACAGGTCAATGACCTCGGGGGCGTGGGCACTGTGGGTTGGATTCAAATTCTCAATAAATCCCATTTCCAACAGCTCGGTAAGGGCGGCGGGGATATCGTCCAATTCGGCGTAGGAGAGAGCGTTTACTTTGAAAAACATCCCCCGGCGGTTACTGAATCGGACAAACAAACACTGGGCATCTTCCGATAAAGAATCAAATTGTTCCAGAAAACTTAGCTCCGTTTCGCTCAGAATGGAATGATACAGTTTTTTTACAAAATCCAGCACGTACCTAAAATTATCCAGATAGTACTTAGGGGGTAAATCGGGCGTAGGGGTTTCCGCTGCGAGGGTCATATCCGGTTAAAATCTGGGTTTTTCTGCCAAGTAAGTACGTACTTTCTCCCACTACAAAACGTATAGGCATGGTACTTTGCCGGGAGAAATTAGCCTAATACCTTCCTATATTAAACCGTTCTATCCGGCATTGAGTTTCATAATTAAAAACAACCATAAAAATAGAAAAATAAAATGTAAAAATAGTATTTAAGTAAGCCAAAACTCCTAAATACTAGCTGAATTGTAGTATTTTGTAAAGAATTGGCTTACATTTGTTTTCTATGCTAAATAACCCCAAAAACCTTATGAAGACACTTGATACCTACGATTTTACCGGCAAAAAAGCCCTCGTTCGGGTTGATTTCAACGTGCCCCTCAATGAGAAATTTGAGATCACGGACGACACCCGCATAAAAGCGACCGTCCCCACGATTTCGAAAATACTGAATAGCGGTGGTGCCTGCATTCTGATGTCTCATTTGGGACGTCCCAAGGATGGCCCTACCGAAAAGTACTCGCTGAAGCACCTGGTCAATCCACTCTCCCTGATATTTGGCCGCACTGTCAAATTTGCCGATGACTGCATTGGCGAGCAGGCGACCGAACTGGCGGCGAGCCTAAAACCGGGCGAAATTCTATTGTTGGAAAATCTGCGTTTTTATAAGGAAGAAGAAAAAGGCAACGAGGCTTTCGCCGAAAAGCTTTCCAAATTGGGGGACGTGTGGGTGATGGATGCCTTCGGTACCGCCCACCGCGCCCACGCGTCTACAGCCGTTATCGGGAAGTTCTTCGATGACAAAGTATGTGGCTACGTGATGCAGGCCGAACTCGACAACGCCCAGCGCCTGCTGGACCACGCCGAGCGTCCGTTTACGGCCATTATGGGGGGAGCAAAAATATCCGATAAAATCCTGATCATTGAGCGTCTGCTGGATACCGTCGATAACCTGATCATTGGCGGGGGAATGTCCTATACGTTCTCGAAAGCCAAAGGTGGTCAAATCGGAAATTCCTTACTGGAAGCCGACAAGCAGGACCTCACCCTTGAGCTGATGGAGAAAGCCAAGGCCAAGGGGGTAAACCTGGTGCTGCCCGTAGATACCGTGATTGCGGATGGGTTCAGCAATGACGCCGAGCGCAAAACCGTCAAGGCTGGCGAAATACCTGATAATTGGCAGGGGCTGGACATTGGACCCGAGACCATCGAATTATTTTCTGATATTCTTTCCAAATCCAAAACCATCCTGTGGAATGGCCCGATGGGGGTGTTTGAATTTTCCAACTTCGCCATCGGTACCGACACCATTGCCAAAGTAGTGGTGAAAGCTACCGAAGAAAACGACGCGTTCTCCCTCATTGGCGGGGGCGATTCTGCTTCGGCGGTAAACAATGCCGGCTACGGCGACCGCGTAAGTTACGTATCTACCGGCGGCGGTGCTTTGCTGGAATACATGGAGGGTAAAGTCTTGCCGGGTGTGGCGGCATTGGAAGTCTAAAAACGAACCGAATCTATTCTGATGGAGCGGCGTTACCCAAGGGTAGCGCCGCTTTTTTTGTGAAAAATCTCGTATTTTTTGTTAAAATGCGTTAGAAATGTACTTTTCCCCCACGGGGAGTGTCCTACCTTGCTTTCCACCACTTTTTACTACCCTATGAAAGACCAAACCTCCATCAAAATATACGGCGCCGATTGGTGCGCCGACAGCCAGCGACTGAGAGACTACCTAACGGATCGTCAGATCGAGTTTGAGTACATCAATGTGGATATTGACAAAGATTCAGCCGGGGTATTGGAAGGTATGAATAAGGGCAAACGCATTACTCCCACGCTGGTTATCAACGAAAATTCATTCACCAATCCTCCGATCGACCTGGTTGCCTCCTTACTGGGGCTCAACACAGACAAGCCCCGGGTGCAGCTTTTTGGGGCCGATTGGTGCCCGGACTGCCACCGGGCCAAGGCCTATCTGAAAGACAATGGCGTCAATTACCAATACATCAACATTGACGAGCACGCCTGGTCTATTCCGGTGCTGGAGGAAATCAATAACGGCAAGCGCATTATCCCAACGATCATTATTGAGGATAAAGCCTACGCCAATCCGGACAACCGAAAGCTACGGGACGTGCTGGATATTCAGGTAGAAGCCGAAACGCACCTGTACGACATCGCCATCATTGGGGGGGGAGCCAGCGGCCTCACCACGTCCATATATGCCCAGCGTGACAAGTTCTCGACCGCTATTCTGGAAAAGCGGATGATTGGAGGAAATGCCTCTCTAACCGAGAAAATAGAGAACTATCCCGGATTTTTGAATATCAGCGGGCCGGAACTGATGGACAAAATGGCCGAACAGGCCAAAACCTACGGAGCCGAAATAAAGCTGGGCGCCGATGTCCGGAAGATCACCGAGGAGAACGGCATATTCCACGTTGAGACGAGCCTGGGCGAAGTAAAGGCGCGGTCGGTGGTGGTGGCGGTGGGCTCTACCTACCGCAAGCTGAAAATTCCCGGCGAAGCCGAGCTAATTGGGGCCGGGGTGCATTTTTGTGCCACCTGCGACGGTGCCTTCTACCGCGACCGGACCGTACTGGTGATAGGCGGTGGGAACAGTGCCCTGGAGGAGGGGATTTTTCTATCTCGTTTTTGCAAGAAAGTCCTGCTGGTCCACCGGGACGAATCCTTTTCGGCCTCATCGAGCTATACGGACAAGCTGCCTTCCATTGATACTATGGAGGTCTACCTAAACCAGACTCCCGTGGAGTTTGTGGCTTCCCCGGAAGGCAAATTCCAGGGCCTGAAAGTAAAAGACAACGGCAGCGGCGAAGAAAAGCTCTTGGAAGCGGACGGAGCCTTTATTTTTGTTGGATTAATACCCAACACGGGCTTTCTAAAAAATACCGTGGAGCTAACCGAAAAAGGCTTCATCAAAACCCAACCCGGCTCGGTAGAAACGTCGGTACCCGGCATATTCGCAGCCGGTGACTGCCGTATGGGGGCTATCGCTCAGGTAGCGTCCGCCACGGGCGAAGGCGTAGTGGCCAGTTTTGCGGTGAAGGCCTATCTGAAGCTGGAAGAAGTATAGATTGCAGGCTGATTAGCCGTTAGCAGTCATGTCATTGCCTTAAATAGGTCGATCCCTACATCGTGTTTTGACCATGAGACAAGAGCCATCTTCTGTCTAAATGCGCATCCTACGATCTCCTTCGGTCTAATTTAGCAGTGAAAAATTCTTTATAAAGTCACCAGCTGATCGGTCAGCTCGGCGAGATCACGGGCGAGGTAATGGGGCTTGGGGGCCAGGGGGTACAGCGTCTGGCCGGGGCGGGACAGAAATGCGGTTTGCATTCCGGCGCTTTGGGCCCCGGCCACGTCCCACCCGTGGGCCGCTACCATCAGAATTTCTTCCAGGGGTACCTCCAGGTGACGGGCGGCCATGCGGTAGGTATCCGGGTGGGGCTTGTACTTGCCCACGGTATCCACCGAGAGCAGCGCTTCAAAAAAGGACGTCAACTCCGCAAACTCCATCTGTTTTCTGAGAGCATCTTCCGCCGAGTTGGTCAGGGTGGCCAACCGGTAGCCCGCTCCTTGTAGCCGGGTGAGGCTTTCCAAGACCTCCGGGTGCGGTGGACGCTGCAAAATGAGCTTTACCAGGCGCTCAACCTCCTCATCCGATACTTCGCAACCAAGCGTCTGGGCGGCCATCCGGAGCGTAGCCTTTCCTACCGCGCCGAAGGGCTGGTAGAGGTTGGCTTCGTTGCTAACCAGCGAGTAGTGGAGGAGCATGGCGAACCACTGATTGAAGGCAAATTCATGCCCGAGCGACGCGTTGATTTCTGCTTTCATGCTACTGAGGTCAAGCAGGGTTTCGTTTACATCAAACAGCACTAGCTGTGGCTTTTTCATAAGAATGGGGCTAGAAGATGACCAGATTACCTTCAAAACAACCCTGCCAGACGGGGAAAGTTATTTAGGTTATGCGAAAACAATACAGCCACCCCCGAAACAGAGGTGGCTGTATGGATTCTTAACCTAAACTAATCGTATGAGGATCAGTGCTTTTGAATTTAGTTTCCCGAGTTTACGCGCTGTTGCAGTTCATCGGCACCGGTATTGCGCTGGCGGGCACCCTTCACATTTTGATTACCAAATCGGTAGGTGAAGGTCAGGCGTACCTGCCGGCTGGGCCACGTAGACCGTACGGTAAAATTCATATCTTTATAACTGGTACTACCCCGAAACTTGTTCGTCCAGAATACGTCGTTGACATTCAGCCGCAGAGTACCTTTTTTATCCAAAATATTTTTCTGCACACCCAGGTTAATCATTCCCTGTGGCTGGGCTACGAAGAAGCCGTAGACCGATTTGCTATTATACCAGCCGGAAAGTTCGGCCGACCATTCCTTTGGTAGTTTGAACTGATTGTTGGCAAATACATTGTAGGTTAATTGCTCAATCTCGAAGAAATCATCCAGGTAGTAGGTCTTATAGCGGTTGTAGGTACCCGTGAGGTTAGCCTGTAACGTCCACCATTTGGCTACGGGAATGGGTACCGAGAACGTCACGTTCAGGTTATCCTGGTTGTCCAGGTTTTGGGTCGTGATAAAGGTTTTGTTTTCGGCGGCAATCTGATGGGGTACTTCGCGGGCAATCATATCATTGATCCGGCTGTACGACACACTTGTATTCAGGAAATTCTTGTACACGTGGGTGAGCTGAAACGAATGCGTGTACTGGGGCCGCAGGTTGGGATTGCCCCGCTGAAAGGTATACGGGTCCAGGTAGTACTCAAACGGGTTGAGCGACTGGTAGTCGGGACGGTCGATGCGGCGGCTGTACGAGAAGTTCAGCACATTGCTGCTGTCCAGCTGGCGCGATACAAACACGCTGGGGAACAGATTGAGATAGTTGCGGTCGCGGACTTCGTTCAAGGTCACGGAGTTGCCGATCGAGTGGGTATGCTCCGCGCGTAGTCCCAGCTGGTACTGGGTTTTTTGGCCCAGTTTCCCGCCATAATTCAGGTAGGCGGCGTTGATGTTCTCGGTGTATTTGAACTGGTTGGAGCGCTTGGGATCAATAACCCATTCATCCAGCTTTGTCTCAAAGGTCATGTCATTGTCCGAGGCAACATAGCTCGACTTGGCCCCGGCCTCAAACTTGCCTTTGCCCAGGGGTTGGGTGTAGTCCATCTTCACTACACCAATGTTGATGTGGGAAGGCATCCTGTTGCGAATCAGGTCGGGCGTGCCCACCAGCTCACCCGAAGGATTGAAATAACGGGTGTCCAGGCTATTGTGGCTTTTGCCGTCGTACTGCACGTAGTCGGCATCGAACGTCAGTTCCTTGCCCTTGTCGTCAAACTGATGCTTGAGATTAAAGTTCCCAGTCATGTTCTGCATCCTTTGTCCACTCTCCGTCTTGGTCACGAAGGTTTGACGCAAGCTCAGATCGCCGTTCAGGATGCGGTTGTTGCTAACCCCCGAGGGGTTTCCCCACTCATTGAAGAACGTAGAGACCAGCACCCCGAGGGTGGTTTTGGAAGACAGGGCGTAGTCAACCCCAGCCCGCAGGCTATAATTCTGGGATTCCCAAATCCGCTTGGACTTTTGGTCAAAGATGGTCACATTTCCTTCGTAGGGGATGGTACGGTAAATATCCGTGGTATTGAATCCTTTGGCTTTGAAGGCGCTCATGCTGCCGAAGGTACTGATCTTACCCTGCCGGTGGTTGAGTTGAAGCGAGCCGTTGCCCCGGCCATAGCGGGCATAGCCAGCCCCCAGGGTTACGTTCCCGTTGGTACCGTAGTTTTTGTTTCGCTTGAACTTGATATTGATAATCCCCGAGTTGCCCACCGCATCGTATTTGGCCGAAGGATTGGTGATCAGTTCGATCTTTTCAATATTATCACTGGGTGTATTGCGAAGTAGATTCATAAGCTCCTGCTGGGAAAGGAAAGTCTGCTTGCCGTCAATCTGCACAATCACTCCTTCTTTCCCCCGTAGTTGTAGACGATCGTTCTGCTGGTCTACCACCACACCGGGCGAGCGCTCTAGTACTTCCAGGGCCGTGGCACCAGCCGACACAATGCTGTTTTCAACATTGATCACCGTGCGGTCTATTTGCTGTTCGATGAAAGGCTTTTTTGCTACTACTTTCACCTCATTGAGTACTTCCACACTGGAGGAAAGTTTGACGGGTGAAAGCTGAATATCAGCGTTTGCAACTACGAACGGCTGGCTGTATACTTTGGTATACCCTACCATAGAAACCAACGTCAGGTAGCGACCGGTTTCAACTTGTTCGAAACTGTACTTACCATCCGTGTCGGTAGAAAGGCCTTTGGCCAGGGTGGAGTCTTTGGCGTGGAGCAGCAGTACGTTTACAAAAGGAAAGGCAGTTTGTTTCTCATCCACCACGGCTCCCGAGACTTTTCCTCGGTTGGTGGATTGGGCATACAGGACGGTACTGGCAAGTAGCAGGGATGCTACCAGTGAGGTAAAAATTTTCATGGCTAATAGGCTCGTTTTATAAATCGGTGGAATTCCGATCTTTTGGTTTCGATGTAAATGTAGGTAGTATGCATAACATAGAACCTTTTATTACACGAAAGGTATTTCAGAGGTATGAGTGGATATCGTGCGTTAGTACGTCCCTTCCTTGCTAAACAGATGTAAAGGGAAAGGGTAAAGTTGCACGAAGCAAGAAATTTATTTCGAATGGTGCAGTCAGCCGGTGAGAGGTGAAAGCGAAGGGCTAGTCGTGCATTTCACAATTACAAGGTCTGTCCTGGTGAGTGCCGTAGTTTTTTAGTATTGTTGTAAAATCTCCAACTCATCTTTCCCATGATCAACCACCTGTACGATACTTCTCTGAGTTTGCTTACCGACTTGTACCAGTTGACGATGGCCTATGGCTATTGGAAATCGGGGAAGGCTGAACAGGAGGCCGTATTTAATCTGTATTTCAGAAGGCATCCATTTCAGGGTGGATTTACCATAGCTTGTGGCCTGAGCAGCGTGATTAGCTACCTGAACGAGTACGGACTATCCCAGGAGGATGTGACCTACCTGGGCTCACTCACGGGTAGCGACCAGTTGCCTCTGTTTGAAAGCGAATTTCTGAACTACCTGCGGGAACTGAAATTTACCTGCGAAGTGGAAGCCATTCCCGAGGGTACCGTCGTATTTCCGAACGAACCTCTGCTCCGCATCCGGGGGCCTATTCTGCAATGCCAGCTGCTGGAAACACCCTTTCTTAATCTTATCAACTTTCAGTCGCTCATTGCCACCAAGGCCGCCCGGATGCGGCTCGTAGCTCCCCACGACTCCCTGCTGGAATTTGGCCTGCGCCGCGCTCAGGGTCCCGACGGAGGTATGACGGCCAGCCGGGCGGCCTACATCGGGGGATTTGATGCCACGTCCAACGTGCTGGCCGGCAAGCTGTATGACATACCCGTCAAAGGTACCCATGCCCATAGTTGGGTGATGTCGTTTGACTCGGAACTGGAGTCGTTTGAGACCTACGCCCGCTACATGCCCAATAACACCACCCTGCTGGTGGATACCTATGATACCATCGAAGGCGTAAAAAACGCCATCCTGGTGGGCCAGCAGCTGCGGGAGCGGGGCCACGAGCTGGCGGGCATTCGGCTGGATTCCGGCGACCTGGCCTACCTGAGCATCGAAGCCCGCAAGCTCCTGGATGCCGCTGGCTTTGAAAAAACGGCCATCGTGGCCAGTAACGACCTGGACGAGCACATCATGGCCAGCCTGAAAAGTCAGGGGGCGCAGATAAACGTGTGGGGCGTGGGGACCAAACTGGTTACGGCCTACGATCAGCCCGCGCTGGGCGGCGTGTACAAGCTGGCCGCCCTCCGCAGTGCGGCGGGGGAGTGGGAGTACAAAATGAAGCTCTCGGAGCAGGCGATCAAGATATCTACCCCAGGCATCCAGCAGGTGCGGCGCTATACCAATGCCCATGGGTTTGTGTCGGACATGATTTATAATGAAGAAGATACGATTCCCGCAGCGGCCACAATGATTGATCCCTATGATTTTACCAAACAGCGGACCTTCGATGCGCGGTATTCGTACGAAGATCTGCTTCAACCTGTTTTCCGGGAAGGAAGACAATGCTATGAAATCCCGCCAATTGAAGAAACAAAACAGCGCGTTCAGCAACAATTGGCCCAGCTACACGAAGGGATTAAGCGCTTTGTGAACCCGCATACCTATCCGGTGGGGCTGGAGCAAACGTTATTTGACACAAAAACTAAACTGATTCTGAAACTTCGCTCGGCTAAATGAGTTGAATCAGGTACCATGAAGAGCACTACCATAACAACAGGAAAACCCACGGCGGCGATCGTTGGGGCGGGAATCGGCGGCATTGCTTCCGCCATTCGACTAGCCATAAAAGGATACCGGGTTGATGTTTTCGAAGGGAATGCCTATCCGGGAGGGAAGCTATCCAGCTTTGAGATGAAAGGCTACCGCTTCGACGCCGGGCCGTCGCTGTTTACCTTGCCGCACCTCGTGGACGACCTGTTTCGATTGGCTGGCAAGCAGCCGGCCGACTACTTTGAGTACCAGAAGCTCCCCGAAACCTGCCGGTACTTCTACGAGGACGGTACCCGTTTTATCGCGGACTCGGAGCCGGAGCTCCTGGCGGCTACCATCGAAAAGCACCTGGGCGAACCCGCCGAACACGTGCTGGCGCACCTGCGCGACAGCGCCGTGAAGTACGACGTGACCGAGAAGCTTTTCCTGCACCGGTCGCTGCATAAATTGGGTACCTACTTCAACCGCGATGCCCTCAAAGGCTACCTGAACCTGCACCGGCTCGATGCCTTCCGGAGTATGAGCAAGGCCAACGCGGCCCGTTTCCGTGATCCCCGCGTGGTGCAACTCTTCAACCGCTACGCTACCTACAACGGCTCCGACCCCTACCAGACGCCGGCGACGATGAACATCATCCCGCATCTGGAATACAACATTGGTGCTTTTTTTCCGAAGGGCGGCATGGTGGCCATTACCAACAGCCTCGTTCGGCTGGCGCAAGAGGTGGGCGTAACGTTCCATTACAATAGTCCGGTAGAGAAACTACTGGCCGACGGTTCCCTGATTACCAGTGTGCAGGTTCAGGGGCAAACTAAACGCTACGACCTGATAGTGAGTAACATGGATGTGGTAAATACCTTCCGGCGATTACTTCCCGATGCCAAACAGCCCGAGCGGGTACTCCGGCAAACCAAGTCTACCTCCGCGCTGATTTTTTATTGGGGGGTCAAAAAGAAATTTCCCGAATTGGGCCTGCACAATATCTTTTTTAGCCACGACTATCCCACCGAATTCAACCACCTTTTTGCGCACAAAACCATCCACGACGATCCCACGGTCTATCTCAACATTACTTCCAAGTACGAGCCGGGCGATGCCCCTGCGGGTGGTGAAAACTGGTTTGTGATGGTGAATGCCCCCGCCAACGACGGACAGGACTGGGACGCGCTCATTGCCCGTACCCGTACCAATATCCTTTCCAAGCTAAGCCGACAAATGAGGGTGGATGTGGAATCGCTCATCGAATGCGAAGACGTACTGGACCCGCGCCTGATCGAAAGCCGGACGTCCAGCTCGCAGGGGGCTCTGTATGGCAACAGTTCCAACAACCGCTTCGCGGCCTTTTTGCGCCACGCCAACTTCTCCCGGCAGTTCGAAAACCTCTACTTCGTGGGCGGCAGCGTCCACCCCGGCGGTGGGGTACCGCTCTGTTTGCTTTCGGCCAAAATTGCCGTAGATTTGGTAGAGTAACCTCCCGAAAGCTTCAAGCTTTCGGGAGGTTGAAATTTTCATCATCAAAAAATGCAAGACCAGGATATCCGCTGGCAGCAGCGCTATGCGAATTTTAAAAAGACATTTGCCAAACTAACGGAAGTTGTTGCCAACAAGAACGAAGAATTATCGGAACTGGAAAAAGAAGGTTTGATACAGCGATTTGAATACACTTTCGAGTTGGCTTGGAAAACATTACAGGATCTGTTAAGACACAAAGGTTATTTGGATATCGCTGGACCAAACCCGGTATTGAAGCAAGCTTTTGAGGATAGTTACATCACAAATAATGACGGATGGACTAATATGAAGAAGTCTAGGGAGCTTACTTCACATACCTATAATTCTGATCTAGCAGAAGAAATTGTAGACGACATTATACACGTTTATTATCCTTTACTTATCGAGTTGAATAATAAACTAGAGGAGGAGAGGTATGGAAGACAGAGTAACCTTTTTGGCCAATGAAATATGGTTTATCAGAATCAAACATCGATTTAATTATATCTATTTTTAAGGCAGCTACAGAAGTTGAGGAAGTTATATTATTTGGATCAAGGGCCAAAGGCTCCTATCGCCCCGGATCAGATATTGACTTGGCAATAAAGGGACCTGAACTTAACCACAGACAATATCTTGACTTACTTGTCAAACTCGACGAACTTGATCTGCTGTACAGGATTGATGTAGTGCGCTATGAAACAATCAAAAATCAGGATTTGCTGGATCATATCCGGCGGGTCGGGGTGAGGGTGTACGCAAGGCAGCATGTGCGTGAATGAGTAGTAGGTGAAAGGCTTTTCCGAGCAAAGTCATCAAAAACAAATTCGGGTTAAATTGAAATCACATTAGCATTGAGGCTGCATTCCTGAATGCTAGTACATCTTTTCGAGTTAGCCTAACTGAGTCTTCCGGAAATAATACACACAAAAAACCGATAGCAAAACCACCGAAACTGCCGACCCCTCAAAACCAAAGGTACCCCCCGAAAGCCAGGCCGGCGGCAGGGATTTGAACCGGATCAGACTCGCTACATCAAATCCGCTAACGTTGAAATCATAAAAAGCGGATTGCACAAAATTCCAACCCCAGTGAAACCCGGTACATACCCACAGGTTTTGGTACCTGATGTACATCAACCCCAGCACCAGGCCCGCCAGGAGGATATTCAGACCGCCCATTAGAGTAAAATCAGGGTTGAAGTAGTGCAATAAAGAGAACAGAAAGGAGCTGATCAAAAGTGCCGGCACGTTTCCGAACCGGTGGGCCAGGGTACCGAGCAAAAATCCCCGGGTCATGATTTCCTCGGACAGGCTTTGAAAAAAGAACAGGATCAGCAGGCCAGAAAATAGGTGGAAGTCCCACTGAACGCTGGAAAAATCAAGGCGTTGTACCACAAAAAGCAACAGTACCCCTACCGTAATCACCACCGCGCTTTCCAAAAATCCCTTGCCGAGATGGGGGAGTAGGTTCTCCTTTACAAGGCCCAGTTCGGCAAAAGAACGTTTGAAAATGAATTTCCTGATAATGAAGTAGGCACTCAGGAAAGCGATATTTTGGGGCAGGTACTCGATCACTAATTGCCAGTAGGGGTCACTAGCCGGAGAATTGGCCGAAAGGCCAAAGACATTAAAAATGGCCGTAAACCCAAGGATCACTGCCGCCGCAATTAGGACAAATAGGGCTATTTCAAGGAGGGTAAGGCCAAGTTTGATCAAGAATTCTTTGTTCATGGAAGGAGAGGTGATTTCCCCGGCAAGATACTGTACATCCCCGAACTTCCCGAACGGGCTTAGGTACCTACCTTTGCAATTTGCAGAAGGTACGTCAACCGCTTGGAGTACCTCGGAGGAGGGATGAACTCTCTTTCTAAATTAAGGCATGTAAATAGTCTGCAGTGTCATTCAGACCGTTCCTTCTCAGGCTGTTGAGTACCTCATATTCATCCAGGGCAGGGTTTTTCCTGTTAACAACTAATTTCCGAAAGGAGTTGATAGCTACCTCAGGGTTCAGATCTATGTGTCGGTTAAAAAGTCATCAGCACCTTTTGCGGATAGACCGAATGTGGAAAGATATTCATCCGGAAAGTCCTTTAAATTATTCGTTACAATGATGTTCGCATTGGTCTTGACTGCCGCGGCTAGCACATGGCAATCTTTTACATCGGGTAGGGTTAATCCTTCCATCAAAACTTCATAGTTTTCAACCATAGCATCAGGAAATGCCTGATTTGCCCAATCAATCCGCTTTTTTATTTCCTCTTCGCTGACATCCTTTCTCCTCATTACGTCCGCCCATTCATCAAAGATATGTTTGCTCCACTTAGGGGTATACAGGTCATCATGAGCAAACCAGAAAAGTAAATCACGAATTACAATTGGATAAATTACATTGGTATCCAAAACACACGTAAAGCGAACACTATGAATCATATAGCCCTGATTCTTCGTCAGCGTTCATTATTTTAATCAGCAATTCCTGCTGCTTGGCCTTCATCCTTTTCTTGTAAGCTATCACATCTTCAAACTTGACCCTCCGGTGCTTGCCGATCGTAGTGTACTCAATTTGACCTTCTTCGAGCAACTTTACCAGATGAGGACGGGAGCAGCCAAGCAGGTCGGCCGCAGCCTGAGTAGTCATCTCGGTAGCGATGGGCACTACCGAAATCGGTTTCCCCTGGCTTGTGGCTTTCAGGATGTTGGCCAGCAATTTCAGGGCTTTCAAAGGGACCCTGATTTTTTCCTTTGTTTCTTCAATTTCTATTTCAGGATTGTCTTTATGCAGATTTTCCAATACTTCCGAAAGAGCATGATAGGATTCGAGGGCCACCTTCTGCTCCGCTTTGGATGGCTTGGTAATGGTATCGAGGTGTTCCATGATTAACTTGTTACGTTTGTTTCGCAGGTAAAAATATTCGAAATAAACGAAATAATCAAAAAAATCGAAATGTAATTTTCCGGCTTATTTGTCTGGGTTGCCCTTGGGTAGCTTGGAAATATTCAAACCAGAAGGAAAGGCTTCGGAGAAGCTGAACATTTTCTGTACAGATGGATATGTGCCTTCGAAAGACCGCCCAGAGGGCTTTGGGATAGTAGTCGCTCGGAAGTATCCGAGCGAGGGCGGGGTCGATTTTATTCTATTAAGATAGGTTTTAAATCACTATTGCCATGCCATTCATCAACTACATTTCGTTTCCTAAATCGTTTGCTGATGAATAATCTATAGGATCCTTCATCCATATCTTCTGTGAGTTTCATCCAAAGAGGTATTTCATTGAATGCCGTTACCAAAAAGTTAGCAACATCTTCTAATCTCAGTTTTTTTCCAAGTATTTCTGGCAAAGCCCGGTGGAACATTATCTCATCTATGTTTGTCTTTGGAGCTTGATGCTCGTTTGGTTCAAATTCTATAATAAAAGTTGAATATTTGGAATCCTTTCTCTTTATAGCCTTCTCCAACTGCTGAGTTAGAAATTCAACATTTGTTCTATTCATAGGTTATCAGTTTAATACCGCCCGACATCCATACAAACCCAAGTACTTGCATTTGCACGGATGTTAAGCTTAGTTTCTGATGTATGTACCCCCCTTCACTCCCTCACCACCTTCACATTCCTGAACATAAACGGATTATCACTCACCCGCAGGGGCTTGCCGCTGGCGGTGGTCACGTTTTTGAGCATGACTTCTTTGGTGATGACATAGGGGAACTTCTCCTTGTAGGATTCATCCGTCATTTCCGGATTGAAATTGGCGAAAATTGCCGGACCCTGGTAATTCTCGGGATGATTGGAGTCGTCAATTTTCAGATTCTCAATGATGATTTTTTCGGGCATGTAGGCCACATAGCCGAAATCATGCTGACCAGAATACGACCCACCAATGAGGGAGGCGGTAGTTGGCCGGCCGCCGGAAGGTACGAAGGTACAGTTGCGGATGATGAACTCCCCCTGCCAGGTACTGCCGTAGTCGGAGCGCAGGTTGACGAGCGTTCCGCCCCGGATGGTACAGTTCTCCACCAGCAGGGTACCGCTGCCAATGGCGTTGATACCCATGTGGCCCAGCGTCGAGTTGCGGATGGTGGCGTTGGCTACCCCCATGTGGGCATCAAAGCGTGAAAAAGTACAGTTGTCGTACAGCATATTCTTGCAGAAGTTGGACCCCAGAATGCCCCAGTAGGTGCGGTCGTTGATGTCATTGGTCTGGCTGCAATTGATAAACGATACGTTGAGGGCGCGGTTGGCGGACAGGTCATAGGTGCCCATGGAGACGGGCTTCCCGGCCGCACCGATGGTACTATACGTTTTGTGGCCGGTCAGGATGGTGTTTTTGACGGTCACGTAGGCGCAGTCGCGGATATTGAAAAAGCCGCCGTAGGGTGCCCCGTGGTCGCCTTCGCCCGTAATACGGTGTTCGAGGCCATCCACCATGACGTTGGAGCGTTTGATCAGGATGTTGCGCTGGTAGTAAGTATACTTCGACTCGGCCTGATTGGCGATGGTGGTAAACCGGCCTCCGGTAATGGTCAGGGGTTTTTCGTCAATGGGAAGCGCGCTGATCTCCGTGATTTGGTCGAAGTCCCAGATGATCGGCGCGTTCATGTCTACCTTTCCGTTTTTATCCACAATAAAGATATCCGTCTGCGACGCGCCGTTGTTCTGGTTTAGCCCAAACCGGATGTAGTGCTTCTTGTTGGCATTGGTGACCGTAATCAGGCAGGGGCCGGGTAGGGTAGCGTTGATTTTTTCCTGATTGCGCTTTAGGGTCGTTACTCCTTTCAGCGGAAACGGTTGCAGGCTGGAACCGACCACAAAAACCGAAGCATTGCGGTTTTGCACGTCCACATCGTCGATGATAAAGGCTGCCTTGCCAAAATCGGTGTCAGTCCGGATCTGGGCGGTGCGCTCCTTTCCGCTGATGTAGTAGGTGGCGCCCTCGTTCGCTTTCACCGGCAGCGCTTGCTGATTGGCGTAAGCGTGGGCCGCGGCAATGGCGTCCATATCGTCGGTTTTACCGTCACCCTTCGCACCCAGGTCGCTGTACTGCACGTAGCCGCGTTTTTTGATTGCCTGGGCATCTTTCGGGGAGATATTCACCAGGAGTTCTCCTTTTTCGTTGGTACGTGCCTCGGTTTTCTGATTGTTGGTGGTGATGACTACCTTTTCGGACGGACTTTCGGTCTGCGCTCGGGCGGGCAGGGTCGTGGCCAGGAGGCAGATCCACAAAAGCGTGGATTTCATCAGGAGGGAGAATTGGCGAGCATGGGTACTTCTAAGCAGACTGAGCATCGGAACGTAATTTTTAGGGGGTAGGAAGTAGTTAAATCACATTCTATAAAGAATGACCGGTACATAATCTATTCAAAAAGGGATTGGCTATCTTTGGAACTGGATGGAGTATCAGGCGGTGAAGCAATAACGAGGACGGAGGAAATTCTATGAAAAGATATCTACTAACAACCATTTTATGCTCTTAAAATTAACCAGGGCTGCCCTGCTGCTGGTCCTGTTGCTGCTCATGCAGTGTGTGGATCCCCTCCGGAGAACGTTCGACTATGACGATAATCTGCTAACGGTGGAAGGGTTTATCACCGACGATAGTCCGGTTCTGGTTACAGTTCGGAATACCCGCAGTACTCAAAGCACCAGTTTTTTGCAAAACATCAGTGGTGCCAAAATAGAAGTACGATCCAAACGGGGCCTGATCCTTCCGCTGAAAGAGACCTCCACTGGCGTTTACGAGTCAGAACCCGACTTTCGGGGCAAGGCCGGGGAAACATACAGCCTCCATTTTGAACTCCTGAACGGGCGAAAGTATGAATCTACTGCCGAAACGCTCGTGCCCATCCGTACGGCGGCAAGCTATTCTACTACCTTTAACCCTCGCATTTCGGTGTTGTTCCAGAATTTTAACCAGCAACGGATGTCTTCCCTCGATGTTTTTGCTGATTTTAACGATCCTGCCGACGAGGAAAACTACTACTACTGGCAAACGCGCCTATTCGAACAGCAGCCCATTTGCCTTACCTGTACCAACGTGGAGTACAATACACGTACCCAGGACTGTAATCCCCCTCCACCCAGCCCCCCGCAGCCTTCCATATTCTACGATTACCAGTGCGACGGCGACTGCTGGGAAATACTGGGCGATGAACGCATCAACATATTTTCGGACGGGCTCATCAACGGGAAAGACGTGAAGGGGCTTTTGCTCCGACAGGTTCCTTTTTACAACGGCCGGGGTGCCTTGCTGGAAGTTACGCAGTACAACCTCTCGGTGGGGGCGTACCGCTATTTTGAACGCCTCAAACAACAGGTTGAAAGATCCGGGTCTTTTGTGGATACGCCCCCCGCCCCTCCCATTGGCAATGTTCGCAATGTCGAGGACCCTGGGGAGCTGGTAGCAGGCTTTTTTGGCGCAGGGGGCAAGCAGGTGAAACAGATCTGGCTCGACCGGCGTACCTACCCTTCCCCGTTTATTGTGCCGATGTTGGGGAGAGATGTGCTGGAAGCTCCTCGTTTTGACATAATTAAAGTCCCTTGCCGGGCCTCCAGTTCACGTACCCCCATCAAACCCATCGGCTGGCAATGAAACAGACTTTACTCCTCTTTGCTTTATTCATATTTCTACCAGAAACCCTGGTCCTGGCCCAAAAACGTCCTCCGGGGAGAAGCCACCTGGTGCGGTGTGTACTATCTGATTCGCTCACGGGCGAGCCGATCGTCAATGGCATCGTGCAGTTTAACTATAACAACGCGGGGCTTTATACAGACAAGAATGGAGTCTTTGAAGTTTTCTACCCCGAAGGTGAAGTAGTCCTCACGATCCGAAACCTGGGCTACCGCACCTTATTCGCCAAGTTTGACCTCCGGCGCGACACCACGCTGACGGTACGCTTGCTGGCAGTGGCCAACGAGCTCGATGAAGTGACTATCTCGACCCAGAACATAGAGCAAAACATTCGCAAACCACTCCTCGGGGTCACGCGTCTCAACATCAAAACCATAAAAAACCTACCCGCCGTTATGGGCGAAGTAGATATCCTGCGTAGTCTGCAGCTACTACCCGGCGTAACGTCGGTGGGCGAAGCATCCAACGGCATAAACATCCGGGGGGAACAGTAGATCAAAACCTGATGCTCTTTGACGACGCGCCTATCTTTAATCCTACCCATCTTTTTGGGATGTTTTCGGTGTTTCCGCCCGATGCCGTCTCGTCCATGGAGGTATACAAAGGAACCACCCCCGCCCGGTACGGAGGCCGCGCGGCGGCCGTTATGGATGTGGCCATGGCCAACCCCAGCCTCAACCAGTTCAAGCTGCAGGCAGGGATCGGGCTTGTGTCCAGCCGGCTTACGGTAGAAATGCCGCTCATCAAACAGAAGTTGGGCCTGTTGGTATCGGGACGCGGGTCATTCAATGATTATTTGTTCAAATACGGCCCGCCCGCCATTCGGGGCATTCGGGCCAATTTCGGCGACGCCGCCGCCAAGCTCTTCTGGATCATCAATCCTAACAATACCTTGTCGGTTTCCAGCTATTTCAATACGGACTTTTTTCAAACGGAGCTCCTGGGCGGGGTGGAGAACATTGTGTCGGAGTCTACCCAGTTCCAGTTCAAAACTCTCAATTTATCGGCGAAGTGGTTTCACGCCTTTACGCCGAAGCTCGACATGCAGGTGGTGGCTACTCAGAGCGACTACGCCCCCCGCATTCTTTTACCCGAAGTGGCGAGTGAGAATACCGTCGAGATCATGTCCCAGGTCCTACATCGTCAGGCAAAGATCAACCTCAACTATACGCCCAACGATGCCCACAAAATCGAAATCGGAACGAGCCTGGTCAATTACATCCTCAACCCACCCGGAAGGCTAAATCCCGGTGCCAGTCCGTCGGTCAATGCCATAGAGCTACCCCAGGAAGTGGGTCTTGAACTGGCCGGGCACGTAGAAGACGAGTTCAGGGCTACCCGATGGCTGACGGTCATGGCGGGGCTGCGGTACTCGTATTTCATGGACCTGGGCCCCGGCAGTCGGCAAGCCTATCTCCCCGGTACCGTCCGGGAAGCATCGTCGGTGACCGGTATTACGACCTACGCACGCGGTGAGCCGATGGCCACCTACGGAGGATTTGAACCCCGCCTCGGGTTCAGCATGAAACTTTCGGAACGGGCTTCACTCAAAGGGGGGTACTCCCTGATGCGGCAGTATATGCAGGTGATTTCAAATACGACCACCCCCCTGCCTACTTCCCGCTGGAAGACCAGCGATGCCTACATCAAGCCCCAGGTGAGCCGCCTGGCCACTTTGGGCTATTTTCAATCCTCCAAGAATACGATTTTTGAGTATTCCCTGGAAGGGTACTGGCGCGAAACCGACAATATCGTGGAGTACAAGCCGGGGGCTGATTTTTTGTTGAGGCAAAACATCGAAACCCAGCTTCTGCAGGGCCAAAGCCGGGCGTATGGTGTAGAAGCGATGGCTACCAAGAAAAAGGGTACTACCACGGGCTGGATAAGCTACACCTACGCCCGCGTGCTCAACCGGGTAGACGAAGGACCCACCTTTCAGGAGCGAATAAATCAGGGTGCCTGGTTTCCGGCCAACTTTGACCGGCCGCATTCGTTCAATCTATCCCTCACCACGATTCCCAACAAAATCACCACCTTTTCGGCTACGTTTACCTTTGCCTCGGGACGGCCGTTTACAGCTCCCTCGGGTATTTTGCGCTACCAAAATCGAAGCATTCCCTACTTTACCCTTCGCAATCAGGACCGTATCCGGGACTACCACCGGCTCGATTTCTCGCTTCAGCTCAACAACCTGACCGAAAAAGACCGACGCTGGCAGGGCCACTGGGTATTCACACTCTACAATGTATACGGCATCGACAACCAGTATTCCATTTTCTTCAAGCAGGTAGGTACCGGGTTTCGGCCCTATGAACTCACGGTGTTTAACGCCCCTATTTTTTCGGTAACGTTCAATATCAAGAATATCCGGTAAGGTACTACCGGGGCTCTGACTCCTCAGTGAGCCATACCACTTTTTGCTCCGGGCGATGTTCCTGCCCGATAATGTCCCGGTACAGGTCGGGGCGACGGGCCTTGAGGTAGCGGTGGCCTCCGGCCTGCGTGAGTTTTTCGGGGGTGAGGGTAGCCGTCACAAAGCTATCGTCAAAGGTGCGGCACTCGGACAGCACGTCGCCAAAGGGGTCCAGAATCATGGAGCAACCGTTTTTCAACTGGTCGTCGTCCATGCCGATAGGGTTGGAGAATACCACATACACGGCGTTGTCGTAAGCGCGGGCCGGTAGCCACTTCATCAGCCAGTCACGGCCCTTCATGCCGTCAAATTCCAGGCGCAGCGAGGTAGGATCGCTCTCGCGGGTTTCCCACAGTTTTGGGTCCACAAAGCCCGCTCCCGGACGGGTAGAAGGCGTACACATGGTCACATGCGGCATGAAGATGATGTCGGCCCCCAGTAGTTTGGTGGCGCGCACATTCTCAATGATATTGTTGTCGTAGCAGATCAGGATGCCGCATGTCCACCCGTGAAGTTCAAACACGCAGTACCCACTGCCGGGCGTCAGGTGCGGGTTGATGAAGGGGTGCAGCTTGTGGTACTTTGCCACCAGTCCATTTTTATCTACGCACACGTAAGCTTTGTAGATTTTATCATTTTGGTCTTTTTCAAACAGCCCGGCCAGTACGGTGATGTTGTATCTCTCGGCTATTTCACGGAGCTTCTGAACGCTCTCTCCTTCCGGCACGAATTCTGCCAGATCGAGCAACTGCTCTTTGGAGAGATGCCGGGCAAAGGTATAGCCCGTGATGGAGCATTCGTGAAAAGCAATAGCCTGCGCGCCAGCTGCGGCAGCCTGACCAGCCAGTTTTTCTATGACCGACAGGTTATAGGCCTTGTCGCCGCTGCGGTTCTCGAATTGGGCAGTGGCAATTTTGATTTTGTTCATACGCAGTAGGTATAGGTTTTGTGTATCAAAAGTACGGCAAGACCATCACTTTTGGCAATCCATATTCTGGTAATACAGCAGGAAAATTGCGCCTGGCGTTTATTCATATTAAAACAATCTAATTTGACACCGCTTTTTTGCAAAGGCGGCACGCCGTTTTTAGTGTTCGTTTCAAATTTCTATCCATTATACTCCCCTTCGTATGCGCATCGGTTATGCTTGTATCAATATGTCCCTGGCGGAACAAAAAATCATGGTCAACCGGCAGATGATCAAGAAGACCTTCGAGGAGAAGGGGGTACCCTATGCCTCGGAACTGGCCCTGAAAAACGTGATGGATCTGGAAAGGATCATAGACTGGAACATCAGCCACGGCCTGCTGCTGTACCGCATGAGCAGTAACATGTTTCCGTGGATGAGTGAATACGAGCTACCCGATCTACCGGATAGTACCGCCATTCGGGAGGTACTCCAGCGGACGGGCGAAAAGGCGCGGCGGCACGACCTCCGCCTGACGTTCCATCCGGGACCGTTCAATGTACTGGCTACCAAAAGCGACGACGTACTCCGCAAGACCATCAAGGAACTGCGTCAGCACGGCGAAATCATGGACCTGATCGGACTACCTCGCAGTCCGTTTGCCAAAATCAACCTGCACGTGGGCGGTGCCTACGGCGATAAACCTTCCGCCCTGGACCGCTTCTGTCAGAACTACACCCTACTGCCCGATACCGTCCGGTCCCGCCTGACGTTGGAAAACGACGACAAGGGGAATATGTTCTCAATCCGTGATCTACTGGAAGTCTATGCCCGGACGGGCGTGCCGCTGGTGTTCGACTACCTCCACCACCAGTTGTGCACGGGGGGCTGGTCCGAAGCCGAAGCCATGACGTCCGCCGCCGATACCTGGCCCGATGGGATACCGCCCATCGTCCATTATTCCAGCTCCCGGAAGCGGTTTGAGGATGCCCAGGTGGCCGAGGTAGCCCACGCGGACTACATTTACCAGCACATTGATCTGCACGGCCGCAGGGCCGACGTGATGCTGGAAGCCAAAGCCAAAGAACGGGCCGTACTTCGCTATCTGGAAGAATTTAGTAATTATCTTACCCGCTGACTAGCCTTATCCTACTTTCCATCATCCCTTCCAGCATATGCGAATACTCGTTTCTTTTTTCCTACTGGCTTTCATCGCCGGTTGCAACCAAACCCAAAAGAAAACGGATACTTCCGAAAAGCAAGTTGTCGTGAACGACACGATTTCCCTTGAACGAACCAACGTCAACCCTGAGCCAGTAGCTACTTACTCCACCACCGTTCCCGATCCGTACAACGAGTTCAAATTCGCGGTGAAGCTGTACGAAACCCCGCTCCGGTTCCGCTACCGGGTGGCCGTTACCTACAAAACGCTGGATGTTAAGGACAGCATTGATATCCCCAACTTTGGCTATCAGCCCAAAGTGGATGTGCAGAAGCAGCAAGATGACCTCTCCTGCATGATCGGCTTCTACGACGCCGAGGGTACCTTCATGGATCTGAAAATAGTAGAGGTGGTAGGCAACCAACTCAAAATACGGCAGGTGAAGCGGTATGGGGTAGGGACGGTGAGGAAGCGGTAGGGTACATCATCACCATTCAAAATCAAAGTAGCGACCCAAAATTGGAGACTTGTGAAAATAGCCGTAACTTTATTGATAATCCATCAGCACGAATGAAATGAGCGAATTACAATTTATTAAAAAGGCTGATTCAGATCAGCTGGTAATTCAGATACCGGAAAAATTACGCGGTAAAGAGCTTTTTATTACCATCCAAGAGAAGCCCATTGCCAAGAAGGTTTCTCAGGAAGAGTACCGTCAACGACTGGAAGACATAAAGTCGGTGCAATTTAAAGGCGATAAGCTGTACGACTCTTCTAAGGCTGAATGGTACGAGCAGTGACCCTCTTTGTAGACTCCTCGCTCGCGATAGAGCATATCAAAGGCAATAGAGAGAATGAAGATTTACTGGTTATCTCCTATCATTTGATTTCGACTTAACCATCAATTCATTGGTTTTCAGTGAAGTTATATTCAAGTTCCTCACGATACACGGCGAAAAATCCGGGCTTGCCCTCAAAAAGGGAAATGCTATTGGGAAAATACTTGGCGAGCATGATCCCAGGAAAATTTTGAAATATTTTAGATTTGATAACTCTGCCGATAATTTGCAAGATGAATCCTTGCGATTGATGCAGCAATACAACCTGCTCCCAAACGATGCCATGATTCTGGCACACTGTATAAATTCAGATATCAACTTTATTGCCTCCTACGACTCCGATTTTATTACTCCCTGTCGGCAAGAGGGAATTACACTGATTGATAGCATTGACACTTTCCAAGGGTGTTTTCTGTCGAGTAGCTTTTCACCCGTAAGACTGACTTTGCTGCCTCTCTTGGAGTTGCTCCAACGATTATCTTTTACAGTATCCACACTTTGGAAAGCATTGTAGGAGATGACATTAATCCAATTATATCCTAAACAGTAACCACTCTCTGTAAAAGCACTATTCCAGAAGGTACTGTTGAGTATTCATGCCTGGCGGAGTTATAGCCTGGCTGGTTGTTGTAGAAAACTCCAACAACGGCATCAAAAACAACTACTTTTTAGCCGATACTTCGAACAGCTGGGGACTCATATCAAGGTATAAAGAGGAAACATAACAACGGTAGTAATCGATTTATTAGTCTTCCAGGACTGTAATAACTATTGAAATTATAGCTCGTATTTCCCCAATTATCACTCCCCATTTATCCCAATTAAATTTATTTTTCGCACGCTCATCACTGTTGCTGTTTGGGTTAATCTTTCCCTTGCCGATATTTATTTGTCCATTTTTGTTAGAAATATTACTAATTTGTATTTTGTCTCTCATTATTATTTCATTTATTATATTGATTGAATTAAATCTCAATTGTGTTTCAAGAGGACTATCCTTGTCTTATAGACGGAATAGAAAATTTTATATTTCTAATAGGATTTTCCGTCAAGTTTTTCGCAATCTCCTCAAAACTACTTACTTTGATTGTCTTAACTTCAAAACCTTCAAATTCGTTTTCTTGCGTATCTTTGAAGAAGTCAAATAATTGCTTTAGAATATCATCCAAACTATTAAAAACAAGTGTTAAACATAGAAAATCAGTATTTGTTTCGTTTCTGAATCTCAAATATTTATGTTTAAAATATAATACTTTATCAACATCTTCTGAGGTAAATTTTTCTTTAAAGTCAGATATTGTGGAATAATTATTATTCCAAATACTCGCATAGGTATCATCTCCTGACCAAATTTTTAATTCTCTAAGTTTGTTTGAATTAGGAATGTATATGTTTGAAGTAATTGGCTTAAATTCTTCTTCTATAAGATTTTGAAGTTCGTCATACTTTTGTCTGTCCTTGTAATTGTCGTAAGGCCGCAATTGGTTTCTTTGAATATCGAGTTCTTTAAGTTTGTCGCACAATGGAACATACTTCTCAATGTAATCATTTTTATTGTAGTCCAAGTAATCTATAAAATCAAATAGTGCTTGTATTTTTTGAGGTATCATAGTTTCGCGCTTTGATTGCCTTTTTTCTTAGACTGCATGGATGCCTACAACTGTATTAACGTAACTCTTTGTGCTTGTACCTCAAATCCTGTCCATAAGACCTATAAAGCTCCAAAATAACCCCGAACATTCCAACCCACCTCCCCAAAATTCAAAAAGCTTACTTCCTCACCACCACCGTCACCAAAAAACCCGTAACAAACAAAACCGAAGTCCCAAACACAATCGCCAGGTACGAATGGAACGAACTGGCGTAGGCTTGCATAGTACCTTCGGTCCAGATCAGCGGCGAAACACTCATCCAGAGAATCATGATTACCCCAAAAATCACTCCAAGAATAGCTCCCTTCCGGCTTACTTTCTCCACAAAAGCTCCCAGCAGGAATAACCCCAGCATCCCGCCGCTGAACACCGAGGCCAGCTTCCACCACGCATCCAGGGCGCTCTTGACGTTGATCATGGCGAAGCCAATGCCGATGCCGATAACGCTGATGAGGAAGGTAGTGAGGTACAAGATCCGCATGGAGTGCTTTTCGGAGAGTTCCTGTTTGGAGAATCGCTGGAAATAATCCACCAGCACTACCGTGGAAGAACTGTTGATGCCCGTGGAAATGGTACTCATGCCCGCCGCAAAAATGGAAGCAATCATCAGGCCTGTGAGGCCGGCGGGGAGTACCTCCACGATGAAGAAGGGAAAAACCCGGTCGCTTTTGGCGAGGTCGTGCAATTCGGCGGGTAGGGTATCGGGGAATACCGGTAGTAGGAAAACAGCGCCGTGCCGATCAGGAAAAACAGCATCGAAACGGGTACGTAGAGCATCCCGCCCCAGAACGCCGACCGCTTGGCTTCGGCTTCGGAGCTCGAGGCCATGTAGCGCTGCACGTAGTTCTGGTCGATGCCGTAGTTTTGCAGATTGATAAAAATGCCGTAGATCAGCACTACCCAGAAGGTCGACTCGCTCAGGCTGCTCCCGAAACTCCCGAGGCTGAATTTGTCGTTTTCGACCGCGATGGTGAACACCTGCCCTGGCCCTTCGGGCATGGAAAAGAAGATGTACCCCAAACACACGATGGCCCCGCCAATGAGCACAATGCCCTGAATGGCGTCCGTCCACATCACGGCCTGAATCCCGCCCAGCAGCGAGTAGCCCATCACCACCAGCCCCGTGACGGCGATGATCGTCAGGATATCCCAGCCAAACAGCGCATTGACCGGCAGCGCCAGCAGGTACAGGATGGTACCGATGCGCATCATCTGCGTGAGTAGGTAGCAGGCCGACACGTACACCCGCGCCCACAAGCCAAACTTTGTTTCCAGAAAGCGTACGCCGACGGACTGTTCAATTTGCGGTAAATCGGCACAAAAAACCGCACGGCCATGTAGGCCGATACGGGCAGCGACAGGCTGAACACAAAGGCGTTCCAGTTGGTTTGGTAGGCATTGCCCGGCAGGCCCAGAAAGCTAATGCTGCTCACGAACGTAGCAAAAATCGACATCGTGACTACCCATACCGGGAAGTTGCTATTGCCCAGCGTAAAGGCCGAGGAGATTTATTTTTGGAATAAAAAGAAGCACCAAACAGGGAAATACCACCCATGTACACGATGAATACGGTCAGGTCGAGGAGTTTGCAAGGGGAGAACAATGTAGAATGAGTGAATGATAGAATGAGTGAATGTCCAATGATAGAATGATAGAATATCGGGGGCGACAAAATATTCTATCATTCTATCATTCTATCATTCAAAATTAAATACTCCACACTGCTCCGCCAGCACGCCAAACCATTCCATCAAAGCCTTAAACCGGAGCTGATCTACTTGCGGCATCGTCTCGGTAGGGATGCGCGTGTTGGTGGTGATGGCGAGGCCGCGCTGCTGCAGAAACCACTTGGCCGAGTAGGGGTAGAAGGTATGCGTGGTGCGGTCCATCAGCGTGAGCCAGGCGTGGAACTGCGGTTTACAGCTTCGGTCTTGCCGTTATTTCGGTATTCGTTCATCAGGTAGGTGTACAGCTCGGGGTAGAAGTTGGCCGAGATGGGGGAGAGGCCGTCCGCGCCGGCTTCCAGGGAATCCAGCGCGGTAGCCGTATCGGCGTTCATGAAAAGTAGGTTGGAGCCCGTGGTGGCGGCCCTCTTCTTTTCGATGGAAGCCGAATGGCAGGATGTATCCTTGTGGTACACAAACCGCCCACTGCTCGACCAGCCATTCCATCAGCGCCGGACTCAGCAAACGTTTATAGGGTACCGGACATTCGTAGAGGCCCAGCGGAATGGCGCCTGTCTGGTCCAGAATTTGTTCCAGACGACTTTTTAGACATCCTCGTCTTCATCGGGCAGTACCAACAGGCTCGAAATAAGCACGACCGCCTGCACGCCCGTATCGTGTACTTTTTTGATAAACTCAATATTCTCATCCAGGTCCCGGCTCAGGGTACCGGTGGCCGCCACGGGTACCTTACCGTCGCTGGACCGCAGTACCCCTTTGATCAGAGCCAGCCGCTCGGTTTCCGTAAGCTGGTACATCTCGCTCGACAGGCAATTGGCAAACAGTCCGTTGACGCCGGCTTCGATGTAGAATTGCGTCAGGGTTTCCAGCCCCGCTAGTCGATTTCGTTGGAGTCGGTGAAGGGGGTAATCATCACGGGCCATAGGCCCTGACGGTAGTTTGGTTGGGTCGGCATTATGAACTTTGAATGAGTGAGGTACGGGCGGTGAGTGAATGAGAGATTAGAACGTGCTTCTGAGACTTTTGACTCTTGTTGCCCCTGCCTACCGGCTTTGCCTTGCGTCGCGGCGAAATGGAACCCTACTGGCGATGATTCACAGTTTTATAAAAATCTTTTTCCGATACAGCATATAGGCCGGAATAAAATTGACCGCCGTAAAAAACAGGGCGTACAGCATACTCGCGAATTTAGGGGCCACCCCACGCCGACCATGGCGTTCACGGCTACTTCATTCAGGGGTACCTCTCCAAAAAGAGTCCCGTAAAACACCAGCGCGAAAATATCCGCCAGTACGTAGACCGTAATGGCATTGGCCCCGAATATTACCCCGACGCCGTGTCCCGCTCCGGCGCCCCAGAATATCCACCACAAAATACAAAGCCCCCAGCAGCAGCGCCGCAAAACCCGAGGTAAGCAGCACGAACGAACTCGTCCATAAGTCCTTCGTTAACCGGAAAAGTCAAGCCCCACAGGTACCCTAGCTGCTGCACGACCAATCCCAGGGCCATCAGGTAGTTTACCTTTTCGTTGGGAGTACTCTTACCGAGCAGCAACCTACCTGCCAGCATGCCGGTGATGCCCGTCGCGATAGCGGGAACGTGCTCAGGATACCCTCCGGGGTCCCAGGTACCCTGCCACATCTTGCCGGGCAACCACTGCTGATCAACCCAGGCGGCGAGGTTCATGCCCGGTTCCAGCATCGGGGTACCATAGCCGGGGGTTGGGATCAGCGTCATGGCCAGCCAGTACGCTACCAGGATACCCAGGCCGATCCAGGCCTGTTGCTTCCAGGTGGTATGCAGATACAGCAGCGCGCACACCAGAAATACGATGGCAATCCGGTGCAGGGTACCTGTCCAGCGGACGTCTGAGATGTCAAAGTCGGGCAGCAGGTTGAGGAACATCCCCACGGCAAAAATCTTGACCGAGCGGATGATAATTTTTGAATACAGGACGGAGGGGGGAGTCCCGTCCGCCAATCGTCGGGAGTAGGCAAACGCAATGGACACCCCCACCACAAACAAAAAGAACGGGGCGATAAGATCGGTAAAGGAAAGGCCGTTCCAGTGGGTATGCTGCAACGGGTGGTACACCTGCTGGTCATTGCCGGGGAAATTGACGGTGATCATGGCCGCGATCGTGAAACCCCGCAGGGCGTCGAGGGAAATAAGCCGACCGGAGGGTATAGCCATTCGATTTTTGTAAAATAATTGGTAAATGTCGTTCGAAGCCAATAGTATTTTTAATACTTCACCGCGTACTATTAAGGCTACTTATCCCGGATATTTATGAACAAATACCTCTCTTACCTCAGCTTATCCTTTTTCATGCTTCTGTATTGGGGGTGTGGTTCGGAGAAGGAAACCGCCCTGCCCGGGAAAAGCAAGGTAAAAGTATCCTGGAAACTCATCAGTAATTTTGTGGGTACCTCCGACGAATTCGATGCCCGTTTTGTGCTGACCAACCACGGGCAAGGTACCCTGGACGCGTCCAATTGGGCCCTGTTTTTTAACATGGCCCCCCGGCCGATCCTGGCCAACCCGCAGCCCCAGCCCGCCCGGGTCGTCCACATCAATGGCGACTGGTACAAAATGGTACCCGAGGCGGGGTTCTCACTGGCCCCAGGCGACTCCGTGGTGGTGCAGTATTCCGGCACCGAAGGCGTAATAAAAGAAACCGACGCCCCGCTCGGACTGTATATGGTACATTACGACAAGGCGGGTAAGGAAGAGCGGATTGAACAAATAGAAGACTATACCATCGAGCCCTTTACCCAACGGGAACAGTTGCTAAGGGGAACCGCCGACCAACTTCCCCTGCCGGATGCCCAGCAACGGTACCTGGCCAACCTGGGTCTGTACGCCGTACCCGAAACCGAACTTTTGCCCATCATTCCCTCGCCCGTACTGTTGAAAGCCGGGAAAGGTACATTTACTCTGGACGGCACGCAGGTGATTCATTTTGCCAAAGGCCTTGAAAAAGAAGCGGGCTTTCTTGAGCAAGCAGCTCAAAGCGATCCTTTCGTCCGAGTTCAAAACGGATGCTTCTCCGGGCAAAGGAATCGGACTTTCGATCGCCCCCTTAGCCGTTAATGGGATCAATAAAGAGGCCTACCACCTCATCTATTAACGAGCAGGGCGATAACCATCCGGGGCTCCGATGCCGCCGGGGTATTCTACGGGATTCAGAGCCTGCTGGCCCTGCTGCCCTACGAAGCCTACGACCAGAAAAAAGTGTCTCTGCCGGTTGTGAAGGTGGAGGATGCCCCGCGTTTTCACACCCGGGGGCTGCACTTGGACGTAAGCCGGAACTTCCAGACCAAGGAAACCATCCTGCGGACGCTGGACCTGATGGCCCGCTACAAGATGAACCATTTCCTGCTGTACACCACCGAGGACGAAGGCTGGCGGCTGGAAATCGAGGGCCTGCCCGAACTTACTCAGGTAGGGGCCCAACGGCAGCATACCGCCGGGCCCGACGCTCCGGCCATGCATCCGGCCTATGGTTCGGGGCCGGTGGCCTACGAAAAAGGTACCCATGGCAGCGGCTACTACACCAAAGCCGATTTTGTGGAAATACTAAAATATGCCGCCGAGCGCCACATCCGGGTGATACCCGAGCTAAACTTTCCCGGCCACGCCATGGCGGCGATCAAGTCCATGGAAGCCCGCTACCAGCGCCTGATGAAAGAGGGGAAAGAAAAGGAAGCGAACGAATACCGGCTCATTGATCCCGACGACAAGTCGGTGTACCTGTCCGCTCAGGGCTACAAGAACAATGTGGTGAGCGTAGCGCGGGAGTCTACCTACCGTTTTTACGAAAAAGTAGTGGACGAAATGGCCAAAATGTACCAGCAGGCGGGCCTCAAAATGGACGTGATCCACGCGGGCGGTGACGAAGTACCCGAAGGCGCCTGGGCCAAATCGCCCCTGGCTATTCAACTGATGAAAGAAAATCCTCAGGTCAAAGATCCCAAAAACCTGCAGGCCTACTTTTTCGGCAAACTGGTGGATCGCCTCCGAAAACGCAACCTGACCATCCACGGCTGGGAGGAGGTAGCACTATTAAAAGGTGAAGATGGTAGCTACGGTCCTAATCCGGCCTTTGCCGGCAAAAACGTGGTACCCTACATCTGGAACAACCTTTTTGACTACCGCGACATGGGCTACCGGTTGGCCAATGCCGGCTATCCGGTGATTCTGTGCGATGTTTCCAACTTCTATTTCGACCTGGCCTATTCCAACGACCCCAAAGAACCGGGGCTCTACTGGGCGGGCTTCGTGGATACCCGCGACAACTGGTTTTTTGCTCCCTATAACATGTTCAGCACCACGCAGGAAACAAACATGGGACGCCCGTTGGATCTGCAAAAGGACTTTGCAGGAATGCAGAAACTCCGTCCCGATGCCCGAAAAAATATCATAGGACTGGAAGCGCAGCTATGGAGCGAAACGGTCAAAGGCCGTGACATGATGGAGTACTACATACTGCCCAAGCTGCTGGGATTTGCCGAAAGCGCGTGGAGCAAAGAGCGCTCTTGGGAGGTCATGCCCCCCTCGGCGGATCGGAAAAAGGTAGTTGCCAAAGAATGGAATGCATTTGCCAATACCCTGGCGGTAAGAGAATTGCCAAAACTGTCGAAGTTTGGGGGAGGCTACAATTACCGTATCCCGATGCCGGGAGCCGTGGTGGAGCAGGGAGTCCTGAAAGCGAACGTGGAATATCCGGGCCTGGTGCTGCGCTATACCCTGGATGGCACGGAGCCTTCCGCCGCGTCGGTTACCTACAAGGGGCCGCTGCCCGTAACCGGATTAGTAAAACTGAAAGCCTATGATGCATCGGGGCGTTCGAGTCGAACGACCGAGCTTAGGGCCGAATAAGTGTACCAAACCACATCTGATGACCATGAATATAGGCGTTGACATAGGGGGGACCAACCTGCGGGCGGGTATGGAACTGAATGGAGAGATTGTCCAGAAAAAAGTGGTTCCTCTGCGGGAAAAGCATTCCCTTTCGGCTACCTTGTCCCAGGTAAAGGACTTGCTCCGGCCGCTTACCGCCTACCCCGTAGACGGGATCGGGATCGGCGTTCCCTCGGTGGTGGATGTGCCCAATGGCATCGTGTACAATACCCTGAACATCCCGTCCTGGGAGCGGGTGGAGTTGAAAGCGATCCTGGAAGATGAGTTTGGGATTCCGGTATATATCAATAACGATGTGAATTGCTTCACGTTGGGGGAGCACCGGTTTGGTCTAGCCAAGTCCCATTCGTCGGTAATTGGGTTGTCGCTGGGGACGGGACTTGGTTCGGGGATTATCATCAACAACCAGCTCTACGCGGGGAGCAATTGCGGCGCGGGCGAAATCGGACTCTTACCCTACCTAGACCGAAACCTTGAATTTTATTCTAGCAGTAGTTTTTTTGAAAGAATGCACGGAATGAGTGCGCACCAGGCCGAACAACTGGCCAAAAAGGGAGAGTATCGCGCCAAGCGAATCTGGGCGGAATTTGGGGTACACCTGGGGTTTGTGATCAAAGCCATCCTCTATACGTACGACCCGGAAGCGATCATCCTGGGGGGATCAATTGCCAAGGGGTATCGCTACTTTTACCCCACCCTGCTGGAAGGTCTGGAAGATTTTGCTTTTCCCGAGTCATTGAAAAAATTGAAGATACTTCCCTCCCAAAACGAAAACATCGCCCTGTTGGGGGCCGCGGCGCTGGTACACGAGGTGGTGTGTAAAGTTTAAAATAGTTCTGTATCTTCCCTTCCAATACCACTATTTGTTCAAAATCCCTTACTACATGAATTCCAATCGCCTCATTGTTTTTCTTATTTTCCTGATCTTTTTTGTTATTTCCTTTCTCAGCAATATCCTGGGGCCCATCATCCCGGATATCGTCGATAGCTTTGATCTAAGTCTCGGGCTTGCGGGCTTTATGCCGTTTGCGTTTTTTGTGGCCTACGGGGTCATGTCCATTCCGTCGGGATTGCTGGTAGAAAAATACCGGGAGAAAAAAGTGTTGCTGTGGGCATTCCTGATGGCTTTCGCCGGGGCGCTGTTGTTTGCATTTCTTCCCGGATTCTGGGTCGCCCTGTTGTCGTTGTTTCTCATCGGCATCGGCATGGCCATGTTGCAGGTGGTGATTAATCCCCTGCTGCGGGTGGCGGGGGGGGAGTCGCACTTTGCCTTTAACTCCGTCATGGCGCAGCTTTTCTTCGGGGCGGCCTCGTTCCTGAGTCCGTTATTGTACAGTTATCTGGTCCTGAATGTCCATTCTGGCAATACCACTGCTTTTATTCAGCTCCTCAACTCGCTCGTTCCCGAGGATCTCAAATGGGTGTCGCTCTATTGGGTGTTTGCGGCCATTGCGCTGGCGATGGTACTGGTTGTCCAACTGGTTCGTTTTCCGCAGGTAGAGCTCAAAGAAGATGAGAAAATGGAGGCCGGCGGGGTACTTCGGGACTTGCTCGCCAATCGAAAAGTTTGGCTCTTTTTCCTGGGTATCTTCGCCTATGTGGGAACGGAGCAGGGCATCGCCAACTGGACCTCCAAGTTTTTGCAGACCTACCACGGCGTTGATCCGGCCACGACGGGGGCTTCGGTTATTTCCAATTTCTGGGGATTATTGACTATCGGTTGTTTGTTGGGCCTGTTGCTGTTAAAGTTTTTCGATAGCCGCCGCGTGTTGCTACTTTTTACCACCGGGGCCATTTTTTCGTTACTTGCTGCCCTTTTTGGTAGCATGGAAGTGGCGGTCATTGCCTTCCCCCTCACAGGGTTTTTCGCCTCCGTCATGTGGTCCATTATCGTATCCCTGGCGCTTAATTCAGTTCCTCACCACCACGGTACCTTTTCGGGAATCCTGTGTAGCGGCATTGCGGGCGGGGCCGTGGTACCCCTCATCGTAGGTGGACTGGCCGAAGGGGTAGGTTTGCGCTTCGCCATGCTATTTTTATTCCTTACCTTAGGCTATATTTTCAGCATCGGACTGTGGGCTCGTCCCCTGGTGACCAACGCCACCGTACGCTTTAAAGATCTATTTAGCCAGCCGAAGGTATCCTGATGTACAAAATCATTCTCCTCATTGACTTCGCGGAGGAGTACAGCAAATCGCTTCTAAAGGGAATCAGCAAGTACTCCCATGACCACGGGCCGTGGATATTTTGCCGGATGCCCCTGTACCACCGCGAAACGATGGGAATAGACGGCATCCTGAAATGGGCGCTGGAATGGGAGGCTGACGGCATCGTGGGGCAGCTATACAATGACGATGATGTGGTGAGGATTGTGGAAGCGGGCATACCCGTCATCGCGCAGGACTTCAAGGAACGCTTTCGGGAAATACCCAACATCACCGGAGCCTACCGCGAAACCGGCCACATGGCGGCCGATTATTTCCTGAAAAAAGGCTTCAAACACTTCGCTTTCTACGGCTTTGGGGATATTGTGTGGTCCAGAGAGCGGGCAGAGGGCTTTGAAGACCGGATTAACCGGGCCGGCTATGAGGTACATTACTTCGAGCACCGCAAGGCCCGGTCGAGCGAGCTGTGGTATTACAAACCCAGTTCGCTGAGCAGCTGGCTGAAATCCCTGCCCAAGCCCGTGGCCCTGATGGCCTGCGACGACAATCAGGGGCAGCACATTACCGAGGCTTGCCGCTTGTCGGGTCTGAGGATACCCGAAGAAGTAGCCGTGCTGGGGGTGGATAATGATGTGATGCTCTGTGAGCTGTCCGATCCGCCGCTGTCCAGCATCGCCCTCGACGTCGAAAAAGGCGGCTACGATTCGGCCCGGTTGCTCGACCACATGATCCGGAACGGAATCAAGGAAAGCTATGATATTATCGTGAAGCCCACCCAGGTGGTTACCCGCCACTCAACCGACATCTACGCCACCAACGATACCTGCATTGCTACTTCGTTGAAGTATATTCATCAGAATGTGGATAAAAACTTACAGGTAGATGAGGTAGTAAAACAGGTACCCCTTTCGCGGCGGGCTTTGGAAAAACGCTTTCAGGATATTACGGGCTACCCGATCTATAAGTACATATTCAATCTGCGCATCGAGAAATTCACCCAGAAACTTCTCGATACCGACATGTCAATTTTTGAAATAGCCCTCGATATGGGACTGGTGGACAGCAAGAACATCGCCCGGCAGTTCAGGCAGGTGAAGGGCTGTACCCCCATCGAATATCGGCAGCGGTATTTGGCGGGAAAGTAGGCATACCTTTGCTATGTTGGTTTCCCTCATACCCATCCTCATGAACCCTTTCCCCGTCATTGCCTCAACGCTTTCGGCTACCCACCTGGCTGATTTTTTGAAAGATACCTACGGACTCAGCGAAGCAGCCACCTGCTCACTCTTCCGAACCGGCATCAACCATACCTATATGGTGCAGGACCAGGAAATCAGGTGCGTATGCCGGGTATACAGCCACAACTGGCGTACCGAAGCCGAAATTCGGGAAGAAATCCGGCTACTACTGCCCTTGGCTGCGTATGGCGTATCGGTGTCGCATCCGCTTCCTGACCTAAAAGGGGAGTTCGTGCAACGCCTGTCTGCGCCCGAAGGAGTGCGTTTTGTGGTGCTTTTCACCTTTGCCGAAGGCGAAAAAGTCAGGAACCTGAACGAGACGATGTGTGCTTCCATTGGCACGATGATGGGCCGGATGCATCGGATCACCAACCAGCGGGAGCTGGCAAGAACCACCTACAACGCGCATACCCTTACCCAACTACCCTACACGTATGCCCGCAGGTATTTTGCCGAAGGTCTGGACGAAATGCGCTTTGTGAAAAAAGCAGGGGAATACCTGGAAAAGGTCTTTGCCGACGCGGACGATGCTCCCCTGCGCCGGGGAACCGTCCATATGGATATCTGGTACGACAACATGAGTATTCAGGACGAAAATACGCTTACGCTATTTGATTTCGACTTTTGCGGCAACGGTTGGCTGGTGCTGGATGTGGCCTACTTTGTGATGCAGCTCTTCCATACTACGCCCGATAAAGAAGATTTTAGCGGGAAAGCAGAGGCGTTTTACCGGGGCTATGAGCGGGAGGTTCCGCTTTCGCGTGCCGAAAAACAGCTCATTCCCTACGCTGGAATGGCCATCTGGATTTTTTACCTGGGGGTGCAGTCCCAGCGATTTGACAACTGGTCCAATATCTTTTTAACCGAAAACTACCTGAAACACTACGTTGGGTTGTTGAAGAAGTGGATGGAATATGGTGGGATAAACCTGGATTGATGCCCGGCAAAACTAGTACTGAGTGAGAGCGAGCAAAAACGAGTGGCCCCCAACGCGAGCCACCCGCCCTGCTTTTCAGGAAACGATTACGGGGTTATAGTTTCGATAGACCCATCGGCGTTTCTTTTCAACTCCCGTACCTTGATGTTCCGCAAATGCGTTTGCCCGGTTAGCTCCACATCGTGGTAGAAGAGGTACCACTTCCCTTTAAATTCGACAATAGAATGGTGGGTAGTCCAGCCGGAAACGGGCTGCATGAAGGTACCCTGGTAAGTAAACGGCCCATACGGAGAATCACTGGTGGCATAAGCCAGAAAATGGGTGTCGCCGGTGGAATACGTAAAATAATATTTCCCTTTGTAGGTGTGCATCCAGGCCCCCTCAAAAAAGCGCCGGTCGTGATCCCCGCCCAGCAGCGGCTTGCCGTTTTTGTCCAGGATCATGACATCTTTAACGGGCTCATCAAATTGCAGCATGTCGTTGCTCATCCGTACCACTTTGGCAGGCAGCGCGGGCGCGTTGTCTTTCATTAAGTCCGTTTTCAGCGCAGGGTCATAGGTACCTGTGTGCCACCGCTGCAACTGTCCACCCCAGATCCCCCCAAAGTACATGTAGGTCTTTCCATCGGTATCCGTAAACACCGCCGGATCTATGCTGTAGCTACCCTCAATAGGGGCGGGCTCAGCTTTGAAAGGTCCCGTTGGTGATTTGCTGGTGGCCACCCCAATCCGGAATACATCCTGCTTGTCCTTGACGGGAAAGTAGAGGTAGTACGTGCCATTTTTGTAGGCGGCATCGGGTGCCCACATTTGCCTACCAGCCCAGGGTACATCTTTTATGTCCAACGCTACCCCGTGGTCGGTGACCTTGCCGTCTATTTTGTCCATCGAAAACACGTGGTAATCCCGCATGTTGAAATGCCCTCCTTCGTCATCCTGCGGCACATTGGCTTCGATGTCGTGGGAGGGATAAATGTAAATTTTTCCGTTGAAGACGTGTGCCGACGGGTCGGCGGTATAGAGGTGGGTCACGAGTGGCTTTGGATTCCCCGACCCGGCCTGAGCCTTTTTGTCCTGACAAACGCCTGTCGTGACGCCCACGCTCACCAGCGCCAGCGCCGTAAGGTTGATTTTACTTAAAGGATGCATAAGAGATTGTTTAGTTGAAATAGCGATTTTATTAAGTCAAGACTTGGCTTCCCATCCCACCAGGGGTACTACGGGTTTCGCCGGGAAGATTCCCGGACAATCAGTTCGTGGTTCAAAAGGATGGTGTTGGTGGTGTCAATCCGTAGGAGTCCATTCAGGTGGTTGATGAGGCTTTGGGCGGCAATCTCCCCCATCTCCTGACCAGGATAATGGATCGTCGTCAGGTTAGGTTCTACCACCAGCGCTATGGGGTCATCGTTGAAACCAACCACCGCTAACTCATTCGGAACCGACACTCCTTTTTTTCTCAATTCTCCAATGCAGCTGGCTGCGCACAAATCATTGGAAACGAAGAGTCCATCGGGTGGGAGGGGCATCTTCATAATATGATTTGCAACGTCGAGTCCGTCCTGCCGGGTGAGGTTAGTGAGCCTGACGAGCTCTTCCTCAACGGGAAGCCCGTGCTCGAACAAGGCCATTCGGTAGCCTCTGAGCCGATCCTCGTACACATTTCGTTTCATGCTGCCTGCTATGTGCATGATCCGGCGGCATCCCTGTTCAATCAAGTGGGTAGTGGCCTCGAATCCCGCCTTCATATTGTCAATGACGATGTTGGTACAATCTTTCTGCGGTAATACGCGGTCGAAAAGAATGATTGGAATGCCTTTGCGAAAGAAGGTATTGAAGTGATCGAGGTTGTCGGTATCGGATGCCAGCGATACCACCAGCCCATCCACCCGGCTGTTGTACATGGTTTTTGCATTGGCCATTTCTTTTTTTGCCAGTTCCAGCGATTGGCTGATGATCAGGTTATAATTGGACTCATTGGCTACTTTCTCCATGCCCGCCAGGACGGTGGACATAAAGGAGCTGTCGAGCCGGGGCACAATCACGCCGATCGTTCTGGTTTGCTGACGCCTAAGGTTACTCGCAAAGGTGTTGGACCGATATCCCATTTCCCGCGCTTTGCTGTTGATCAACTGCTTGGTGGTACTATTCACCGCCGGATGGTCATTCAAAGCCCGGCTCACCGTAGCCGCGGATAATTTCAGAGACTTCGCTATATCATAAATAGTAGTTTCTTTTTCCATTAATAGGTATAGAGTAGGGCTGAGTGGTCAGGGAAACGGGTTTGCGTCCATTGGGAGCTTCCCTTTTTCCAGCCTTTCATCACAAGTATTTCGGGCAGTCGAAATTACGCAATAGGAGTTTTGACTTGTGGATAATCTAGCTAAATTTTAATCTAAATCTTTCATTTTCTATCCGGTTGGGCAATTAGCAAGCTCTTATTGTAAAATCTTCTGCAATCGGTTGCTAAAATTACCCAAAAAAATGTCATTATCTCCAATAGTTTTTTCTGGGGAATGTAAATAAATATTCAGATCGGGGAAATAGATAAACAATTAAGCATTGATTATCAGTATGTTAGTAGCTGTGCTTTGAACTAACAATTTTATATAAATAACCGGCTACCCTAATTCTCTCTTTTCTAGGAGCTAAAAACTTCCAAGTGGCCTACTTTTTCTTAAAAAATTTATGTAATCGGTTTCATTTCTACTTTTTTTCAATATGCTTGCTCAAGAATACCAATTTGTAGCAGATTCTCCCAGCCGTAGATGGGCAGAATTACTGATTTGGCCCCCTCGTCAGGAGCTTATTACCAAGGCGGTTGTGAGGAAATAGAAAGGTTATCGCTATCACCTCCGCCTAGGTTAGTGGCCAGAATCTTCCTAGGCATAAGATCGTCGTGGGAAATAACTCCGTTCTGAATGTAGTTTTGAAAGAAGATCAATCCACGCTGAGTGAAGTTGTGGTGGTTTATGGTACCCAGAAAAAAGTGGACGTTACCGGGGCCGTAGCCAGCGTGAATCTGGAAACGCTTCGCAATTCTCCCAATACCAACGTCGGTCAGTACCTGCAGGGAACAGTGCCGGGCCTCAACGTAGGACTCTCCACCAGCGCAGGGCTACGCCTCCTATTTCGATCCGCGGACGGGTAACGCTCAACGGAAGTCAAAGCGTGTTATTCATCTTGGATGGTATCCAGTATACGGGTTCTCTTTCTTCCATCAATCCCGATGACATTGCCTCCATTGACGTGTTGAAAGATGCGGTAAGGACGGCTACCTCGCCAACAACAATCCATACTATTTCCGGGAAAACAACAGCATCTGGATCAACTACATTCAGGCTATTGATTTCTGGTCGCCAAACAATCCCGTCGGCAAATACCCCAGGAACGTGTCGGGTAGCCATGCCAAAATAGAACCCAACTTTGGCTCGAACGGTACCCTTTCCAACAACCACTGGTCGCAGATTTGGAAAATCGTATCCGATGCCAATACCATCATCAGTCGAATTCCGGCTTCTTCTGTGTCGGAGGACTGACAAGATCGGGTTTTAGGCAAAAGCTAAAGTAGGGGTTCATTCGCCAACTTTGAAGCCGATGGGTAAAGTGTTATTTTACAAAATGACTCTGTCCACATTCACGCCCCGCAGCATGATTTTCGGCGTGAATCCTTTTCCTTTTCGGCACCGAACCGTCAGTATTTTTTGCTCGCCGGGCAATAAGGATACGTAATTGTCCGACCAGAAAACGGGCGAGATGGCTTCCTGGGTAGTCCCGTTTTGGAGTTCCAGTTCCATGAAAAACGCCACTTTGTCGGTCGGATTCGTAAGGTTTACCGAAATCTCATTTTCTCCGTTTAGCTCTTTCGTGGTCATTTTGGCAACTACTTTGACGGGCGACAGGCGGTCTAGGGAAGTGAAGTCCGCAAATTGCTTTTGGGGAGTATAGTACCAGAAGTACCGGTCCCAGTCCAGTTGGTCGGGCTTGCTGGCTATCCAGTAAAAGTTATCGGCCAAAAGTTTCCCGTTTTTATCCTTCACTTTCATATCCAGAAAATACACCGGGCTGTCGGTAGGGATTTTATCGGTTATTACCCCCAAAGTGCTATTGTTAGGTATGTTCTTGATAGTGGTGTGCTCCCAGATTAGCTTTGAATCCATGTCCAGTAATTTTACTGTGGCCGTGGCCCCCTTGATATCCTCCCGGGTGTCGTTGGCGTAGTAGATCATTTTTTCGTGGTAGTTATAGATGGCATTGACGGTGGCGCAGGCCTTTTTGGTGCCGTAGTAGGCGCCGGTGGGCATCAGGTAGTAGTCAAACAGCTGCCAGTAAAACTCCGGCCAGGGGGAATTGAGCATCCATTGGATCACCCCGGTACCCTTGGTGCGGTTGACGGTATGGGCCTCAAACATCGGCCGGATGGCCTCGTAGTTCATCAGCTGGGCTTTGAGCGTGAGGTCATCCAGGTTTTTGGGGGTACCGTAGCGTTTGTTGAGGGCGTTGAGGTACACACCCAGGGTATTAAAGTCTTTTCGTCCGGAATGGTAGTTCCACACGTCGTTGTCGGCGGGCCAGAGCTTTGCCTCGGGGATCATCTTTTTGATGCTGCTCATTGGTGGAATCTGCGGCCCCGGCCCTACTTCCGAGTTGAACCCAAAGGCCCCGCCTAGCTTCTTGTCCTCGTACCAGTACACCGGTGGGACGTACTCGTAAGGCCCGTTCATTTTCATTCCCGACTTACCCGAAATGGTACTTTCAAAATCCCCGGTGGATATCAGGAACGGACGGGTAGGGTCGTGGTCGGCCAGGGTTTGGCGGTACCTTTTTTCGAGCGAAGGGGTAGGCATGGCGTCGCTGCCTCCGGCCCAGGTAAAGATACTCGGGTGGTTGCGTAGCCACTTCACCTGATCCCGAAAGTAATCCGAAAGCAGCGTTTCTTCGTTGGGTGTGAGCTTCACGGCGTAGAGGTCTACGCCCTCATTGATGGGCAGGTTCTCGTCGCCGGGCTTCATATTCAGGGGCAGGCCGAGGTAGTCGGGCCATTCCCACTGACAGCTCCATCCCACCATCAGCAGGATGCCGTTGCGGTCGCAGAGATCGTAAATGTGCTGATTGTTACCCCAGACTCCCTCAAAACGCAGGGCATTGAGGTTCATTTCTTTGACGTACCGAATCTGCGCCGAATCTTTTTCTGGCTGGTAGCGCAAAAACAAATCATCTACCCAACCAGCTCCTTTAATGGTCAACTGCCTGCTGTTGATCCTATACGCCCGAACACCCCGGTTGTCGACGAAGGTTTCTATTTTTCGGATACCGAACGAAACGTTTTGGACATCCTGTTGATTTTGCTTTTCGTGAAGTTCCAGCCGCAGGTCGTACATTTCCGGGGAACCCAGCCCGTTTGGCCACCATAAGCGGGGATTCTTGATGGTTAATTGAGAAAACTCCTCCGGGGTAAAGCGGACCGTTTTATGTTCCCCCGGTTTTAGGGAAACTTCTTTCTCAAAACGAATAGATTCGATGTAGCCCTTTACCTGCACGGTTTTGGGTTCTATCGCTATGGTTAGTCAATTCCGTGCTGATAGTTAGGCTGGCTTTCTGCGGAGGAGCGCCAGCTTGGACGTCCGGTGCCACGAAAGGCCTTTCCATAGTGACTTTTCCCGAGCGACGTAGGCGGATTTCCCGAAAAATACCCATGTAGTGATCGGGTGGGGTAGGGGCCCAGTCCACAAAGCCCATGTAGAAGTCGCGTACCTGCGGGGGGAATATCTCCACCAATAAGATGTTCTCTCCGCTGCGGGCGACCTTTGAAATATCCAGGTCAAATTGCCTAAAAGCTCCGAATAAGGTATCCTGAGAAGCAATTTGCCGGCCATTGAGCCAAATAGTAGCCCTATAATTCAGACCATCTAGGAGCAATCGTAGTACCTCCGACTCCGATTCAAAATCGGCAAGTTCAAACGTATTTCGAAACCACCACGGTTTTTCAAACGGAGCGCGGGGAATCTCTTCCAGATTTTTACCAAAAAACGGGTCCTTGTATACCCCAGCCTCCACCAAAGCCCCCAGCACGGTGGTGGGTACCTTGGCTTTTATCCAGCCGGAGGTATCGATTTTACTTTCGGATAATTGAGTACCAGGTAGGGGTACCTCGGCGGTAGAGGCTACTAGCCAGTTGTCGGCTAGTACCTGCTCGTAAATGGGCTTGTTGGATTGGCAGCCCGACAGAATAAAACAAAGACTACTGGCGAAAAGGAATAAACGGAGGGGCATAGGGGAAAATTTGCTTTCAGAATAGGTAGGACAACACGCTCATCCCTACTTATTTTTTCAATTTTGAAAAGTACCTCTCTACTACGAGTCTAACAACATTTTGGCCAAATTTTTAGCCGTTGGTGACTTCCTGTGAAAGGGAGAAGTAAGTCAACTTTCAACGGGCAATCCATTAGCTGCGTATCGTTTGATCTTCTGAATAGCCTCCCCAAAACCAGCCATATCGTCCGCCGTACCCAGCATCGCGTGCTGCAAGATCCACACACCTTCCTCACAGGCTTTTTCGGCTTCGGGACAAAACACCTCGGTATACGTCACGGACTCGGGTAGGGCGTAGCCCATAAAGTTAGTATGCTGAAAAAGCGGCTGCCGGTACAACGGATGCGGATACCCTTTGAAACACGGAACACCTTCGGCGGCCAGCAGATCTACAAACGTATTTTTGGGCAGGCCGTTGAAGTGCGAGGCGTCGTATTTGAAAATATACAAATGGTGGCAATGGATGGTCTCGCCGTGACCACGGGTCAGGGGCGTGATGCCTTCGTAGGGTAGGAGGAGCTCGTTTAATAGCAGGCCGTTGTGATGCCTCAGGTGGGTTTGTTCGTCCAGTCGTTTGAGTTGACTTGACAAAAGGACGGCCTGCATGGGGGTGAGGCGGTAGTTGCATCCGGGCAAGAAATGATCGTACCATTGGCCTTCGGGGAGCCGGCCTACGTTGCGTAGGGAAGCCATGGTGCGGTATAAGTCGGGATCATTCGTGATCACCATCCCGCCTTCACCGCTCGTCAGGTTTTTGGACGATTGAAAACTAAAACTTCCGGCGTCGCCGATGGTACCCAGCTTGCGTCCTTTGTACTCCGCCCCGTGAGCGTGGGCAGCGTCTTCTATTACCCGCAGACCATGACGTTTGGCGATGGCCGTGATCTCGTCCATGGCGCAGGCTTGTCCGGCAAAGTGGACGGGCACAATGGCCTTGGTCCGGGGCGTGATGGCTGCTTCAATTTTGGTGGGATCGAGGTTGTAGGTTTCAGGGTCAATATCCACAAATACCGGCACCCCGTTGGCCTCGATCACGGTGGAGGCCGTAGCAATAAACGTGTACGGGGGCACGATAACCTCATCGCCGGGCTGAACGCCGCAGGCTATCAAAGCCAACCGTAGCGACACCGATCCATTGACACAACTGACGGCATATTTGGCCCCGCAATACTCCGCAAATTCTTTCTCAAAAACCTCTACGGCCCCCAGGCAATCCGGATTTCCCCATTGACCACTACGTATTACCTGGGCCACTGCCTCCACCTCGCCCTCATCGAATATGGGCCAGGGGAAAGCGCGCTTCACTGTTTTTTCTCCACCATAGTAGGCCAAATGTTCCTTCATAGATTTCCTTGTTTAGAGTAGTACCCGATGGGCTTTGGATTAGGCTATTGGAACAGAAAAATTTGTGGGCGAAATAGCCCTAATTCCTCTTTTCGCTGTATAAACAAAGAATCTCTTCTACCTACCTTACTATAATGAATCAGCGTTCGTATTCATTTTTGGGAGCACTTCTCCTCGGCGGCATGTCACTCGGCACGGCCTGGGCCATCCGTGGGCAATTCGGTCATGAACAAGGAGCGGCCTGGGCGGGTGCCATTGGCTGTATGGCGGTAATCCTCTTAGCCAGGCAGACCAACTGGTACCCCAAAGCGATCAGGGCTACCCTGGCCGGGGCCATTGGCTGGGGGCTGGGCGGACTGATGAGCTACGGACTGGTGGTTGGGTACGGCCGGGGTAGTGATTTTCCAAATGTATTTTACGGCTTCGCGATGCTTTTTGTCATCGGTGGCCTGTATGGATTCCTGGGAGGAGGCCTTTTTGGTCTCGTTTTGGAAGAATCAGAGGAAAAACCGATTGCCTGGCATTTGCTTCTAATCGAGATGGTGGTGCTGGCTATCGTCACCTATTTTTTCATGATCGAAGAATGGGGCTGGAACATGACCCCGCCCCGCTCCGAAATGTGGGCCGCCTGCCTGGGGATGGCCCTGGCCCTGGCTTGGTTCCAGGTTCGCCACGGGTATCATTCCGCGCTTAGGGTAGCGCTTTACGCCGGACTAGGAGCCGGTTTTGGGTTTGCTTTCGGCAATTTTTTACAGGTCATGGGGCATGTTTCCGAAATAGAGTTCAACTTCTGGAACGTCATGGAATACAGCCTGGGATTCTTTGGGGGGGTGGGGATGGTGTATGGTACCTTTACCGCCCAATGGCGGGTGGGAGAAGCTAGGGCTAGTTCCCGGCGATCGTGGTTTGGTATTGCCATGCTGGCACTTTTTATACCACTAGTGGTGTGGGAGCAATCCTTTGGTACCGAGCGCATACTTAAAATCCTCGACCCGCTCACCGACCTGGATGCCGTTTCGGTTACGCGCTTTACCCAACTAGCGGCCATCCTCGCCATTCTGGGAGGTGGAATCTACTGGCTGAATTCCTTTTGTTTCACCAAATCGACGATCCAACCTGGCTACCCTCAATTGCGGTCTTTTTTTCTGGCTCATTTTGGCTTGTATATTCTTTGCAGTTATCTGATCACAGGGGCTTTGCTGAGTACCTATCGGATCGAGCAATACCTGTATCTGGTTAATCTAGTACTCATCGGAGTTTTTATAAATAAAACGCAGGTTGCTCTTTTTCCGAAGCGTGCGTACAACTGGCGATGGGGCGTGATGGTAGTGGGTGTGTTGGTAACGATTGCCCTGTTGGCGCTGGTGGCGGTGTCTTCCCACGGAGAACTGAAAGGTATGCAGGTGCGGTTTTAGCATACCTAGGCACTGTTTTCTGTTCTTGATACCTTCAATAGCTTGTCTGTCGGCGTGGGAGTTCTCAACAAATAGTGCCACAAATGTACCTATTCCCGGTGCCCAATAGCCATTTCCAGGGGCTTGCGACTAGGATTGGTGTTAGTACTAAATGTGTGGGAGGGTACCCGTACTCCGCCGGTTCTAGGTCAAATTTTTATGGGAGTGAGGCAGTCCGGCAAGTACCCGGTTGGCCTGTTGTAGGTGCCTCTCTTCGTGGGCTTTTACAAAACCCAGTACATCACCAAGCTTCAACCGGATGAGCGGGGAAATGGAAATAGGCACCCTGGCGTTTAGTTGAGCCAGATGGGTTACGCTTCTCAAAATGCTTAGCCAGCTTTCCTGTTGCCGAATAAACTCCGCCACCACGGCCCTGCCATCAAGATCAGAGGTGGGTATATGGCCTTTGAAAGCTTTGTATTTCTTGTTACTTTCCGGTCTCATCATGGATATGAAATAATTCCCAAACCAACCACTTCGATACTGGTCAGTAGTAGTGGGAGTGAGGGGTACTTTTGTAAGGGCGTTTTCCACCGCAGGCAGGTAATATTTCCCGTAGCTATTCAGGTGCTCGAGACATTGTGCCACCGACCAGCCTCCGCTGGCGGGGGGAGCTAGCAAAACTGCTTCCGTCAGATTCTGGTACTCGCGGGTGGCGATGGTAATATGATCCTCCACCTGATCCATCAGGGGCTCGATCCAGGCGCTTATGGAATAGTCTTTCATTTTCTTTTCGTTCAGTCTCAATCTACCAAACAAAGGTCGGAAGGGTACCCCCAACAAATGTTGGTATTTACCATCATTTCAAATCCGGTGTTTGTTGATCAACTTGCTAAAATTCGTCGAATCAATGCCCAAATAATTCGCCAGGTACTTATGCGGGACCCGCTGCAGAATATGCGGACTTCGCCTGAGCAAGGAGCGGAATTTCTCCTCCGAGGAAAAAATCTGGATCTCCACCAGCCGCTCCATTATCCCCCCCAGCACGCTCGTCAGGCCGAGGCGTACCATGCGCTCAATGGACGGATAGCGAAGCATGAGCGCATCCAGATCGGCAAAAGAGGCTTTCAGGAGGGTAGAGGCCGTGAGGGTTTCATAATGGTAGCGGGAGGGTGTTTGTGAAAGAAAGGAGTCAATCACCCCGCCAAACGAAGGAGCGTACGTGAAAACCAGGGTAGCCTCCCGTCCCTGACTATCCAGGTAGTATACCCGTTGCAAGCCCTCCTGAACAAAGTAGAGGTTTTTCTCAACCTCCCCCTGCAAGCTGAGTTGCACTTTTCTTTTGACAACCAGCGGTACCCAGATGCCCAGAAACGCCTTCATTTCTTCCTCTTGCAGAGGGTGGAAGTTTAGCATCAGGGTGCGTAAGGCAGAAAGTTCATCCATTGGAAAGGGGTCAAATTCAGAAAAAACAACTCTATTCGTAGGATAGGATCAACCAATTTTGTGAATATCATTCCCAAAAAAGTAAAAACACCAGGGTACCTGCCTTACCTTTTTGGAAAAAACTGGATGATATTCCGGGTAGGGGGGCAGGTATTTATGAGGTAATTTTAACTAAAAATGGTGGTATAAACATATGAAAACCCCCAGTATTATACTTTTGGGCTGTTTTGATACCAAGGGTGAAGTATTTGCATTCCTGCGGGAATGTATGTTGGCGCGGGGCGAGGAAGTCCTTACTATGAATACGGGTATCCTCGGTTCCACGACCCTTTTTCCGGTCGACATTGAATCAAATACCGTGGCCGATGCAGGCGCATGTTCCCTGGATGCCTTGCGTTTGGAACAGGATAGGGGCCATGCCGTAGACGTAATGGGTGCCGGGGCGGCCCGTATCCTGGGTGAACTGTCGGCGGCAGGCCGGGTGAAAGCCGTGATCAGCATGGGGGGGGGCGGAGGTACCTACATTGCCCTTACGGCCATGCGGGAAGTGCCCATGGGAATCCCCAAATTATGCCTTACTACGTTGGCTGCGAAGGACTTGTCCCGGCAGATAGGCCACAAGGATTGCGTGTTAATGCCTTCGGTAGTGGATGTGGCCGGACTTAATAGTGTGATCGGCCCGCTGATTGAACAAGCGGCGGCGGCGATCTGCGCCATGGCGAATGTACGGCCCCAACCCTTGGCCGGGGACCGGGGACGAATCGCCATCAGCATGTTTGGCAACACCACGGCCTGCGTGGATCAGTGTACGGAGCTTTTGAAAAAGGAGGGGCTGGAAGTGCTGGCTTTCCATGCCAACGGCGTAGGAGGTGCTACCATGGAGGCCTTGATCCGGGAGGGGTGCTTTGATGCGGTGCTTGATGTTACCACCACCGAGCTGGCCGACGAACTGTGTGGGGGTATTTGTAGTGCCGGGCCGGGCCGGCTGACGGCTGCCACCGAAATGGGAATACCGCAGGTAGTGGTGCCGGGCTGCTTGGATATGGTGAATTTTGCGCAGCCCGATACCGTCCCGGCTCACTACCAGAACCGTGACTTGTACAGCTGGGCACCCAACGTAACCCTGATGCGAACCAATGAGGCCGAGAACCGTGAATTAGGCAGACTAGTGGCCCAAAAGCTGACCGGTGCTAGGGCTCCGGTCGCCTTGCTGTTACCTTTGAAGGGAGTTTCTCAAATAGATTCGGCCGGGAATGTGTTTTGCCGTCCGGAAACCAATCGGGTGTTGTTCGAAACCATCAAGGAACATGCTCCGGCTGGTGCGGAGGTGGTGGAGGTGGATGCGCACATCAACGATCGCTTGTTTGCGCAAAAGCTGGTGGATACCCTACTGGCCATGCTCCCACAACGGTCAGTCGCCGCATCCGGAACCCAGTCTACTTTTGCCCACTAACCGAAGAATTCCAATAGTTAATCTTTCCATAAAGCTGAAAAATCATTATGCCAAATCCGTGGACCGGTAAAGGAAACCCCTATACCAAACAAGAAGTAAGAGACCGGTTGGACAAAACCCTCCAACAAAACAAAGCCATAATTGCGGCCGGGGCCGGTACCGGAATCAGCGCTAAGTTTATAGAAAAAGGCGGTGCCGATCTGATCATCATCTACAATTCCGGACGCTTCAGAATGGCTGGTCACGGCTCATCGGCGGGCCTCATGGCGTACGGAGATGCCAACGCCGTTGCGCTCGAAATCGGGGAGTTTGAGGTACTACCCGTCGTGGACGAAATACCCGTCATTTGCGGAGTACACGGGTCAGACCCCCGCCGCCGGATGTGGCACCATTTGCTGAAGGTAAAAGAAATGGGTTTCTCCGGGGTCAATAATTTTCCCACCCACTGTATTGTGGATGGGCACCTGCGGCAGGTACTGGAAGAAACGGGAATGGGGTTTGCCAAGGAAGTGGAAATGGTTCGGCTGGCTACCCAAATGGATCTTTTTTCGATCGTGTACGTAGCCCAGCCCGAAGAAGCCCGGCAAATGGCCGAGGCGGGTGCGGATGCCATTATTGCGCACGTAGGTACCACGGTAGGGGGCTCCATCGGGGTGGTGGATGCGTCGTGCAGTATGGATGAGGCCATCGAGCGCACCCAACGGATCATGGACGCCGGCAAAGAAGTGAACCCCGATATATTTTTTCTGGCGCACGGCGGCCCCGTCAACACGCCTGAGGATGTCCGCATCATTCTGGACAAAACCAGTGTCCATGGCTTCGTGGGAGCGTCGTCCCTGGAACGAATGGGGGTGGAGGAGTCATTGACCAACCTCACCCGCAGTTTTAAATCCTTAACGCTCGGCAATCGTTCCTAGATTTCAATATCAGGAAAGTGTACTTTTGTGAGAAACAGGGCTTCGGTCCTGTTTTTTATTCTCTGCCAAACCCACCTGAAAACCATTTGTATGGCGTATTTACTACCCGAGCTCCGAACTGTGCAGGTAACCCGCTACGTAACGCCCCTTCGGGAAGGAGGCTCCCTACCGGCCATTGCCGAGGCCGATGATGAATTTCTCTATGTTCTCAAATTTCGCGGAGCCGGGCAGGGGGTGAAGGCCCTCATTGCCGAGTTGATCGGCGGCGAACTAGCCCGCTTGCTTGGGCTTAGGGTGCCAGAGCTGGTATTTGCCACCATTGATGAGGCCTTTGGCCGCACGGAGCCCGACGAAGAAATTCAGGATCTCCTGCGAGCCAGTACCGGCCTCAACCTCGCCCTGCATTACCTCTCCGGGGCGTTTACCTTCGACCCCCTGGTGACCAGCGTGGAGCCGCTGCTGGCTTCCCGGATCGTGTGGCTGGATTGCCTGCTGACGAATGTGGACCGCACGGCCCGAAATACCAATATGCTTATGTGGCACAAAGAACTATGGTTGATTGACCACGGGGCCTCGCTGTATTTCCATCATTCCTGGGAAAATTGGCAGGAGCAAGCCGAAAGACCTTTTACCTTGGTGAAGGAGCACGTGCTGTTGCCCTATGCTTCTGAACTTGAACGGGTAGATGCCGAGTGTAAAGCCATCCTGACCCAGGAAATTATTAAGGCTCTGGTAGCTCGCATCCCCGAAGACTGGCTTTCTGACCCCTCGTCCGACGTATCGGTAGAGGAGCGCCGGAAAGTGTACGCCCAATTCCTGCTTTGCCGGATTGAAAATTCCGAAAATTTCGTAAACCACGCCCAAGATGTCAGACAAGCACTTAGTTGAGTATGCCGTAGTGCGGGTGGTACCCAGGGTAGAGCGGGAGGAATTTCTCAACATTGGCGTTATCCTCTATTGTCCTGGTCATCGTTTTCTCAAAGCCGACTATGCAATACATCACCAGCGCTTACACGCCCTATGCCCAGCGCTGGATACCGAAGAACTGGAAGAATACCTGGTGGCTATGGTGAAAATCTGTGCGGGCGGTAAGGCAGGGGGTACCATAGGGATGCTGCCGCTGGCCTCGCGCTTTCGCTGGCTCACGGCCACCCGTAGTAGCGTAGTCCAGGCCTCAAAAGTGCATCCGGGATTTTGCGCCGATCCCGACGAATTCCTTCGGTTCCTGATGGAGCGCCTGGTCCTATAAATGTGTCCGTCGGGCTATTGCCAGCTATACGTACCTACGGCCCCCGCTGCCAGCGAGGACGTAAAAACTTGATCTCCAAACTGCACCGTGAACTTCTTCACTTCGGTACTCTCGTTCAGAACGATGAGAACGATCAGGCCGGTTTGGGTCATAAAAGCCACGTTCGGAAGCCCTTCCACGAGTCTGGAGTCTAAGCGGATGGCACCAGGCCTCACGAATTTGGAAGCATGGGCCAGGATGTAGTAGGCGGGGTTGCGCACTACTTTGTCCTGAGGACCGATGGTGACCGCCCCCAGGCATTGGGTACATCCGCCCTCGGTATGAGGCTCTTGTTTGGGATCGGAAGCCAGGTTCCATTCCAGGACCGTGCTCGCCCAGTTGCGGGTGGCACCTATTACTAGATTTTTGACGTGCCACGCCAAATCGCCCGCCAGGTTACCCGGCGCACCGATCCACTGCTCCGTAAAATAAATGGCCTTGCTGGGGAATGCTTTGTGGACTTCGGATAATGCCTCAATATTGCCCCCGTAGAGATGAAAGGCCGACCCATGTATATACTTACGGGCATCGGGGTCTTTCAGAACCGTAATGGGATAGTCTGGCCGGTCGGCGTTGTGATCGTAAATAACAATTTTGGTCAAGATCCCCGCTTTGGTAAAGGCGGGGCCAAGGCTCTTCTTGATAAAAGTTGCCTGCTCTTTGGGCTCCATCAGCAGGCTGGGGTTATTGCCGGGGTGCAAAGGCTCATTCTGGATGGTGATGGCATCAATCCGGATGCCTTCCTGCTGCATTTGCTGAATGTACTTCACAAAGTAGAGCGCATAGGCATCGTACCAATCGGGTTTCAGGCTACCTCCCTTGGAGTTCTCATTGGTTTTCATCCAGACGGGTGGCGACCAGGGGGATCCCATTATTCGGAGGTCAGGGTTTATTTTCAAGATTTGCTTCAATACGGGTAATAAATCCTGCCGCTCGGGTTCCAGACTAAACTGGGCCATTTCGGGGTCGGTTTGGCCAGCGGGCAGGTCGTTGTAGCTAAACACGTGATCGCTCAAATCCGAAGCCCCAATGCTGATGCGCAGGTAGCTAATGCCGATGCCCGCCCGCCCGAACAATTCCCGGAGGAGCTTGTCCCGGGCTGCGGGGGTCATCCGGTTGAGCAGAATGGCGCTCCCGCCCGTAAGGGTGTACCCAAAGCCGTCAATTAATTGAAAAACTTCGTTTTCGTCTACCTTGATGGAGATGGGGAGAAGGGTACCCCCATCCTGGATGCCGATGGATGCCTGTTTTTGGAATAGGATGTTCTGGCTGGGGCTGGTGAGCCAGAATTCAGCCATATCGCCGGCCCGTTTTTTTTCGCTAGCCGAGGAGTGCTCTTTCTGACCCAACCAGGAAGATGTAGGCCCAAAAAGCAGGAGAACAAAGAAGCAGGGATACAGGAATGCGTTCATAACAAGCAAATAAAATTTGGCGTGATAAGCAAATATCGCCAATTTTGTGAACACTAATTCCCGAAAACAAAAAAAGGCTAATTTTTAACCTTACCTTCAAAAACTAAACTAGTTGTATCAATGGACATTTTTATAGGAGGCCTTCCATCCACCCTCAGACAAAGGGAGCTGATGGAAATCTTTGAAAAATATGGGGAGGTGACTTCCGTAAATATCATCATGGACCACCTTACCCGCCTGAATAAGGGTTTTGGGTTTGTGAAAATGCCAGACCGAAATCAGGCGCTTTCCGCAATTTCGGCCCTAAATGGGAAGGAAATTGAGGGAAAAATTCTCGTAGTAAATGAATCGAAGTTCAAAAAAGGGGAAGACAGGCCGCCAAGTCCCGCCAAAAAGAGCGGACCTCCGGCCACCCGAAGTAGCAGCGAGACGGGTCCTCGGAACTACGTCGGCAAAAAAAAGGACGATGGCCCGGGCAGAAACAAATCCGAGAGAAAGAATAGGTAGTCAAACCCTTTAACGAGCACACGATAACGTATGAGTACCATTCATTCTCTTCAAAATAACTTCCTGCGGATTTCGGTGAAGGAGGTAGGAGCGGAGCTTTGTGAAATTACCTCCACTACCACCGGTACAACCTACATGTGGGAGGCCGACCCTGCCGTATGGGCCAATTATGCTCCGGTCCTTTTTCCGATAATTGGAGAATTAAAAGACGGCGCTTATTTCCACAACGGAATCCGGTACCAACTGCCCCGACACGGTATAGTACGAAATAATCCCAAAGTACAGCTGTCAGAAAAAACGGAAAGCAGCCTTTCCTTCGTCCTGCAATACGACGAAGATACCCTGCTGGTTTATCCATTCAGATTTAGGCTGACGGTAACCTACGCCCTGGACAACAACAGAATTATCAATCAGTTCAAGGTGGAGAATTTGGGGAATACCACCCTCTATTTTTCGGTGGGCGGGCATCCGGCCTTCTGTTGTCCCCGGCAGGAACAAGAAGATTATACTGACTACTACCTTGAATTTGCCGAAAAGGAAACCTCCTCCCGGTGGGTACTAGCAAGCACCGGACTGCTGAGTGGAGAAACTCAGCCGGTGTTTACGGACTCTGCCATCCTGCCCCTTACCCACGAGCTATTTGAGGACGACGCTTTGGTTTTTAAGGACATACAATCCAACCACGTAAGCCTGAAAAGCACCAAGTCCGGAGCGGCCATTACCCTACACTTTGCCGGGTTTCCGTATCTGGGAATCTGGGCCAAGCCCCAGGGGAACTATGTCTGCATTGAGCCTTGGCTTGGCATAGCGGATAGTGTAAAGTCCAACCAAAGGTTGAAGGATAAAGAAGGCATTATCAGTCTGGGCGCCTTGGACACCTACACCACAGCTTACACGATTGAGGTGGAGGAGCCATAGGGAGACAGTTTTTTTAGGAAGTGGGTAAAGGGTGAAAGCCCTTGCCCCAAACAGGGCCGATATGGGCTCTGTTTTTTTGTGCCAATCCCTAAGGTAAAAGTACAATTTTCTGCCAAAAATCTATGTAAAGTACAAAAGCAACCGAAAATTGCTTAATTTAATTCAAGTTATTGGTTGATAGGCTTTTATTAGGTGCGGCAATCTTATTCCTTAAATAAAATATTTTAATATTAAAATAAAATTAAATAACTGTTAAAAAGTAAAGATTACCGAATTATATTTGCGCCCTAATTATTGTTAGGTCAACTTATTATAACCGTTTACTCAAAATTCAGAATTTTTTAAACCAGTTTATTAATAAAGTTCAACAATCAACAATCTCAAAAAAAACAGATGAGAAAAACTCTCCTTTTAATGTTCATTGTTTGCGCAGTGCTAACCGGTGGATCGGTATGGGCACAGGACAAGCTCGTCACAGGAACTGTTACTGATGAAGGTGGAAGTCCGCTTCCCGGAGTAAGTGTAGTAGTTAAAGGTACCACCCGGGGTACGACTACCGATACCGAAGGTACCTTTCGGATCAATGCCGCTAATGGTTCTCAATTACTATTTAGCTTTGTGGGTTTTCTGGCTCAGGAAGTTACTGTGGGTGCCCAATCCAGCCTCACTATTTCCCTCACCCCGGATGTCGCCAACCTGGAAGAGGTAATCGTGACGTCATTTGGTAGTGCCAAGAAGGCTTCCTTTACGGGCTCGGCCGGGACGATTGGCGCTGACCAGATTGCCGTTCGCCCCATTACAAACATTGCGCAGGCAATTTCGGGTACTACGGCGGGTGTACAAACTACGGCGGGTAGTGGTCAGCCGGGTTCGGCTCCCGAAATCCGGATTCGTGGGTTTGGATCGATCTCCTCTTCAAACGATCCTCTGTACGTAGTGGATGGTATCCCCTACACCGCCAGCATCGCTAACCTGAATCCCAATGACATCGAGAATATCACGATCCTGAAGGATGCCGCCTCAACCGCCCTGTATGGAGCGCGTGCCGCCAACGGAGTAGTAATGGTAACAACCAAAAAAGGTCAGAAAGGCAAAAACACGGTGAATGTACGCTACACCAAGGGGTTGAACACCCGTGGCTTGCAGGAATACGAGCGCATTGGTCCCGCAAACTACTACCCAGTAATGTGGGAGGCCTATCGCAATAGCCTTGCCTACCGTGCCGCTAACCCCGTGGCCCTGGCTACGGCCAATACCATGGCTTCGGCTCAAATCGGTACCTTGTTGGCTTACAATGTGTACAATGTACCGGGCAACGAACTGGTAAGTACGGATGGTGTGCTGAATCCCAACGCGCAACTGATTTACAACACCGACGACCTGGACTGGGCCAAGCCCATGATGCGTCAGGGCAACCGCGACGAAGTAAACCTGAACTTCTCAGGTGCTCAGGACAAAACGGATTACTTTATTTCACTTTCCTATTTGCGGGACAAAGGCTTCCTGATCCGGTCGGACTACGACCGCTTTACGGGCCGTGTGAACGTCAACACGCAGGTGAACTCCTGGTTGAAGACGGGCGCTAACCTGTCGGCCACCATCACCAAGTCTAACCAGGCGGATGCCGGTACCAATACGGCTTTTGTGAACCCCTTCTTTTTCGCTCGTAACATGGGACCCATCTATCCCGTGTACGCCTACGATCCGGCTAACCCCGGCCAGTTCTTGACGCTGCCGAACGGTGATCGCCGGTACGACTTCGGTAACCTGAGTGCCCTTGGTTTGCCCAGCCGTCCGCAATTCGGTGGCCGTCATTCCGTGGCCGAAACCGAATTGAATCAGAATTTCTTCCGCCGCAATGTGGTAGGTGCCCGTGGATACGCCGAGATTTCATTCCTCAGGGATTTTAAATTCACGACCAATCTGGGTGTGGATTTGACCAACATCAACAACGTGACCTTCGGTAACCCCATCATTGGGGATGGCGCTCCTGCTGGCCGTTCTACGCACGAATTTGAAAATATCGCAGGGTACAACCTGAACCAGCTTCTGACGTACGATAAATCCATTGGCGTTCATAACTTCAATGTACTGGTTGGACATGAGAATTTCCAGGTAACCAACAATAACCTGACGGGCTCACGTTCGCAGCAGATTCTGGATGGTAACTACGAATTGGTAAACTTCACCACGACCACCAACCTGAACTCACAGTATGACACCCGTCGGGTGGAGGGGTATTTTTCCCGCTTGAACTACGACTTCAACGAGAAGTATTTTGCTTCCTTCTCCGTGCGTCGGGATGGTTCCAGCAAATTCTTTAAAGATTCACGCTGGGGTACTTTTTATTCAGTAAGTGGTGCCTGGCGTTTGGATCAGGAAGCATTCATCCAGGCTATTCCGGCTATCAGCCTGATGAAACTGAGAGCTTCATATGGTCAGACGGGTAACGACGGCGGTATCAGCAACTATGCCTGGCAGCCTTTATACGAACTGGGAAATAACAACGCCCTAGAAGCCGGTATCCTGCAATCGAGCCTCGGTAACCGGAACCTCGAATGGGAATCAAGCGATGCATTTGACGTAGCGTTGGAATTTAGCTTGTTTAAGAGCCGGATTTCCGGTACGGTGGAGTACTTCGACCGTCGTTCGTCTAACCTGATTTTTGACGTACCCCTACCGATCTCAGCCGGTATCCTGACCGAAACCCGTAACATCGGTACCATGTACAACAAAGGTATTGAGGTAGAGCTGGGCTTTGAGCCAATCCGGGTGGGGGACTTTTCCTGGCGGATTGATGTAAACGCGACGCAGTTGAAAAACCGGATCACTAAAATGCCCGACGAAAACCCCGAAATCATTGATGGTACCAAAAAACTCAAAGTAGGTAGCTCCATCTACGACTTCTGGTTGCGTGATTACAAAGGAGTGGATCCAGCTACGGGAGCTGCCTTATACCAGGCGGTAAGCCTGGTGCCTGCCAACTCGTTCGTAAGCGAAACCGGCGATACCCTGACCACAAGCATCAACAATGCCCGTTACCACTACAATGGTACGTCTATTCCCAAACTGACGGGTGGTATTTCGAATACCTTCCGTTACAAAGGTCTTTCGCTTTCCGGTATCCTGGTGTATCAGCTGGGCGGGAAAGTGTATGACGGAGCTTATGCTGCTCTGATGAGTTCAGGAGGCTACGGTAGCGCCAAGCACGTGGATATTCTGAGAAGATGGCAGAAACCAGGTGACATCACCGATGTGCCCCGCATGGACGTAGGCCGCACGGCTGATTTTGACGCCGCTTCGGATCGTTGGTTGATTGATGCCAGCTACCTGAACATCCGCTCGGTAACGCTTTCCTATGAGTTGCCCAAGACGATTGCCAACAAGCTTTTCCTTGGAAATGCTCAGATCTACGTTAGTGGCGAGAATTTCTTTATCCTGTCGCGTAGAAAAGGGATGAACGTTCAGCAGAATTTTTCCGGTACTACGAGCAACGTATTCAGCTCAGCCAAGAGCATTGTAACGGGTATTTCACTTACGCTTTAATTGTAACGAATAAACGAAAATGAAAAAGAAAATTATAGTAGCATCGCTTGCATTCATGAGCCTATTTGCTGTATCGTGCAACGAAGAGTACCTTGAAACTGCCCCCACCGCTAGTGTGGACGCAGCAGCGGCCTTTGCCACCACCAAGAACGCCAGCGCGGCTGTTAACGGCATCTACCGCGCCATGATCTACCGGTACCTTGGCTCACAAGGGCACTCGGGCCATCCGGCTATGATGATCATCATGGACGTGATGGGCGAAGACCTGGTTTTTGGAAATGCCTCCAACAACTGGCACTTTGGTGAGCAGCGCTGGACCAGCCACCGCTCCGACCAGGGAACTATGGCGCGTTTTCCTTACGAATTGTATTACCGGGTAATTGGTAACGCCAACCTGGCCATTGCCAACCTGGGCGGAGCCGAGGGGCCCGAAGCGGATCGGAATCGGCTGATGGGTGAATCGCTGGCGCTTCGGGCATTCGGGTATTTCAACCTGGTGCAGTTGTATGGCAAGCGTTACGACGCCAACGCCAAGCCCAACGCCCAGCCGGGTGTACCGTTGGTGTTGGAGCCTACCACAGAAGGGCTACCGCGGGCTTCGGTTGAAGAGGTTTATACCCAGATCAACAAGGACCTGTCGGATGCAGCGGCTATGCTTACTTCCGCCCGTAACACCAAAGCTCACTTCAACCTGGAAGTAGTGAAAGGTATGCAGGCACGGGTGGCCCTGGTGCAGGGGCGCTGGGCCGATGCGGCCAAATTTGCTTCCGAAGCCCGCAAAGGATTTACCCTGATGTCGGAAGCCCAGTATCTGGAAGGCTTTGCTGAAATTAACAATCCCGAGTGGATGTGGGGTTTTGACCACCTGGAAGATCAATCGGAGTTTTTTGGCGGGTACCATTCCTATATTTCGAGTAACTTTAACTCTTCGAACATTCGTCTGACGCCAAAGGCAATCAATAGTCTCCTCTACAACCAGATACCGACTACGGATGTGCGTGCCAAAATGTGGGTAAAAGCGCCTACTGCGGCTACTGCCATCACCCCTCCCGGTGGTGTACGTGTACCTTTTATGAACCAGAAGTTCCGTTTGCCCGGTACCCCCTCTACCAGTACCATGGGCGATGTGCCCTACATGCGGGCAGCTGAGATGTTCCTGATCGAAGCCGAAGCACTGGCCCGCCAGGGTAAAGATACCGAAGCGTCCAAAGTACTTTTTGATCTGGTCATTAAGCGCAATGCTGCTTATGTACAGTCCACCAAAACGGGTGCAGCCTTAGTAGAAGAGATTCTCTTCAACCGTCGAATTGAGTTGTGGGGCGAAGGCTTCCGTTTTACGGATCTTAAGCGTTTGAACCTGCCCTTGAACCGGAATGGTGCCAATCATAACCCCGCCGTAGCAGTATTGTTTGATGCTCCCGCCGGTGATGTACAGTGGGAGTTCCTGATTCCCCGCCGTGAGCTGGACGCCAACAAAGCCATTGTGCAAAATCCTTTATAAGTAAATTTATTTACGCAAAAACCCGCTCTGGTTTTCCGGAGCGGGTTTTTTGTTGATATGGCCAGCTGGTAAACGTTCCCGGCCAAACTAGCGTTACCTTTGTGGAATAAATGATAACCCCATGGCAAGTGCTTCCCGACAGACGGTTTTACTACTCACTCCCCCCTTTACTCAGCTCAATACCCCCTATCCGGCCACGGCGTACCTGAAAGGTTTTCTGAACACGGTGGGAGTGCAGTCGCATCAGGCGGACCTGGGGATTGAGGTCATTCTAAAGCTGTTTTCAGCCGGGGGGCTACGAACGTTGTTCGGGGGGTTGGAGGCGTCGGATGTTGAACTTTCGGACAATAGCTACCGTATCTATGCCCTGCGGGAAGAGTACCTGGCGACCATTGATCCGGTGATTCGGTTTTTACAAAACAAAAACCCCACCCTGGCCCACAGTATCTGTGACCGCAGCTATCTGCCCGAAGCCAGCCGTTTTGAAGCGGTGGATGAGCTGGATTGGGCCTTCGGTACCATGGGTATTCAGGACAAGGCCCGGCACCTGGCCACGCTCTACCTCGAAGACCTGGGCGACCTGATTCAGGAAGCCGTTGATCCTCACTTTGGGTTTAGCCGCTACGCCGAGCGGCTGGGGCGCACGGCCACGCATTTTGACGAAATAGAAGCCACTCTCCTGGCCCCGGATACCCTCGTGACGACTTTCCTGGTGGAGCTGCTGGAACAGAAAATTCAGCGTTGGCAGCCCACGGTGGTGTGCCTGACGGTTCCGTTTCCCGGCAATCTGTACGGCGCCTTGAAATGTGGACAGTACCTCAAAAAAAACTACCCCCACCTAGTTGTAGTGATGGGAGGGGGCTACGCCAATACCGAGCTTCGTACGCTTCGCGAACCCCGGGTGTTTGACTACCTCGATTACATTAGTCTGGACGACGGCGAGGCTCCCCTGCAAAACCTGCTGGAGTACCTGGATGGGAAACGGGATCGAAGCCTGCTCAAACGGGTTTTTGCCCGGACGGAGGGAAAGGTGATGTACTATAATGGAGCAAAAGAAAGGGACGTAGCCCAACGCGATACGGGCACCCCCGACTACGCGGAGCTACCCTTGATGGAGTACCTCTCGGTGATTGAAGTAGTAAACCCCATGCACCGGCTGTGGAGCGATGGGCGCTGGAACAAACTCACGCTGGCCCACGGCTGCTACTGGGGCAAATGCTCTTTTTGTGATATTTCACTCGACTACATCAAACGATACGAGCCCGTTACCGCAAGCTTACTCTGCGACCGGATCGAGGAGATCATCGCCCAAACCCAACAGAATGGCTTTCACTTTGTGGATGAGGCCGCGCCACCCGCCCTCATGCGGGACCTGGCGCTCGAAATCATTCGCCGCAAGCTGACGGTGGTATGGTGGACCAATATCCGCTTTGAAAAAAGCTTCACCCCCGACCTGTGCCTGCTCCTCAAAGCCTCCGGCTGCATAGCCGTATCCGGTGGCCTGGAAGTAGCCTCAGATCGCCTGCTGGAACGTATGAAGAAGGGCGTTACGGTGGCGCAGGTAGCCCGCGTGGCCGATGCCTTCACCCAGGCGGGTATCATGGTGCATGCGTACCTGATGTACGGTTTTCCGACCCAAACCGCGCAGGAAACCATCGATTCCCTGGAAATGGTTCGGCAACTTTTCCAAGCGGGGGTGGTCCAGTCGGGCTTCTGGCACCGCTTCGCCATGACAGCCCACAGCCCGGTTGGTCTGCATCCGGCGGAGTTCGACGTACAACGCATCGGGCCCGACTTCGGGGGCTTTGCCGACAACGACCTCTACCACGAGGATCCCCTGGGGGCTGACCATGATTTGTATAGCGAAGGCCTGCGCAAGTCGCTCTTCAATTACATGCACGGGGTAGGGTTTGAATTGCCCCTCAAAAAATGGTTTGATTTCAAAGTACCCGCCACCACCATCCCCCCTACGTATATAGAGGAAAGTGTAGCTGAACTGCCGGAGCTGGACATCCGCACCAATGCGCTGGCGGTGTGGTTGGGTGGTGTGCCTTCCATGCAGGTTTTTGAGGAAAAACAGGGTACTCATACGATTGAAATCGCCGAACTTGAATTTTATAGTAAAAAGAACCAGTGGACGCTCACGACCCATGTGCCCCTGGCGGAATGGCTGATGAAGATCCTCCCGGAAATCGGTCATAACCGGGTGGAGCCCCTCCCTATACAGTACCTGAGAGCCAACTATGACTCAAATGCGCTCGGGAGCTTTGATGCTTTTACCGCCACCTATGTATGGCAGGAACTCCGGGCGAACGGGTTACTGGTAGTGTAAAAAAATTCTTCCCTAAGCTAGTGGTTTGCTGGCCAGCTTCCCTGGCCATCTTAGGCCCCTTTTACCGAATCCGTCCTTGCGTAAACAGATCATACCGAGCCCAATACGGTTCAGGTAGGGGCCATGTGGGCCTCGTTATACGATTAGCAACCGTTTACTAAGTTTAGTTGATTTGGTATTAATCAATTAGGTAATTTTAAGAAAGAGTTTGTTTCACCGCTACAAGACAACTCCAATGAAAAAACCAAACGAAGATCCGTCAGAAGACAAGGCTTCCAAACGCTTGGAACAGTTTGAAGAAGCCCGGAAACCCACCGGCCCGTCCGCCGCAGAGCCCTGCGAAGAGGAAAACGAAAAACAGGAATCCACACCCTCCAAAAAAGCTGTAAAAAAATCACCTAAACCACCTGAAGCCAATGGAAATCCCAGAAGGAAAAAAAGCTGAGACCGATGTCGGTATTGAGAATGGTCCTCCTACTACCCGCCCTCCGGGGGGGAAAGTGCTGCAACGATTACTACTGTTTGAAGAAGAACGCGGACTTCCGATGGTACTGCCGGAAGCGATGGTTGCCGAAGAAGAAAAGCCAAAGAAAAAATCCAAGAAATCGCTCGCTCCCGAACCCGAGGAGGTAGAAATGGATTTCCAGGAGTACGCACAGGCGCTGGTAGAGGCGGCCGAATCCCTTGGACAAGCCTCTGGGGAAGACGAAACGGCCGCCCGGGATTTGGGGGATATGTCGCCTCCCACCGCCGCGGGGCCCAACTGGCGATTCATCGGTCCCAGTTCTACCCCAAACGGGCAAACCTACGGCGAAACCCGCCCGGTGGTTTCGGGCCGGGTGGCCGCCCTGGCTATAGATCCCTCCAACTCCAATCACATTCTGTGCGGATCGGCGGGTGGAGGTGTGTGGGAAAGCTTCAATCGGGGCACCTCGTGGAGCCCCCGCACGGACTACATGCCCACCCTGACTACGGGAGCGCTGGCCTTTGTCCCGACCTCCCCTAGTATCGTGTATTGCGGTACGGGCGAAGGAAACTTTTACGCCGGCCTGGGGGCTGGTCTGATGAAGTCTACCAATGGCGGTACTACCTGGGTCATGCATGCTACGGCTCCCTTTGTGGGTCAGGGATTCTACGACCTGAAAATAGATCGGGCCAATGCCAACCATCTCCTTGCGGCTACCACGGGTGGTTTTTATGAATCCACCAATGGAGGTACCACCTGGGCCCAGCGACGCAGTGGTACCTGCTGGGACATAGCCATGAATCCGGCCGGGGGAGCTACCGCCGAGATACTCGCGGCCTTTGGCAATGGGATCTTTAGATCAGTAAATGGGGGTACTACCTGGACGGCCGAAACGTTGCCCGGTGCTCCCGCTTCTTACAACCGATTGGCCGTTAGTATTTCCAAAAGCAACCCGGCCATTGCGTATGCCTTTGGGGCATCGGGGGCTACGGCCTACCTGTACATGCGGTCGGCGACGGGTACCTGGGCGAGGGTAACATCCGTTCCGGCTGATTTTGCCACCGGGCAAGCCTGGTACGACTGGTTTTTGGGCATCTCTCCCGACAACCCCAATCAGGTGTATTTGGGTGGAATCGAGGTGTACCGGGGTACCCAAAGCGGGAGCAGTTGGGCCTGGGTGAAAATATCCAACAAGGTGGGGGACGACATCCACCCCGACCAGCACGCCCTGGCTTTTGATCCGGTCAATCCCGATATTATATACGTCGGTAACGATGGCGGGGTGTTTATGTCCCCCAACCGGGGTATGAACTGGACGCCTCTCAACAGTGGGCTAGGAACCATGGAAATAGAGTACATGGCGCAGGATTACGGCTCGTCGCGCTGGCTCATTGCCGGTACTCAGGATAACGGTAGTATCCGCTACACGGGGAGTCAGGTGTGGGACCACGTGGCCGACGGGGACGGGGGCGACTGTGGTGTCAACCGCACCGATCCCAATGTGGTGTACCACTCCTATTTCAGGATGGGTATGGAGCGTTCTACCACCAAGGCTAATTTTGGTTCGTTTAGCTGGATCGGCCCCAATACTCCCGCTGGCTACAACGCGCTGTTTTACCCGCCGATGGAAACCAACAACGATACCGTAGCTCAGGCCGGACAAAGTGTGTTTGCTTCCCGAAACCGCGGTACTAGTTGGACCGAGGTAGCCCTTGGTGCGGGACAAGTCGCTTCGGCCATGTATATTCCCAACCCGGAGCAGATCTTTGTAGGAACCAACCGGGGCAGGCTTTACCGGATCAGTTGGTCGGGTGCGGCCTGGGCGGCGGCCGTGGAACTCACGAGTCCGCGCCTCAATGCCTACATGAGCGACATCCACGTAGATCCTACCAACCTGAACCGGATCTGGGTTACGTTCACCAGCCTCGGGGGCGGGCGCGTATTCCGCTCGGACAATGGGGGTACCTCCTGGACGGATCGTTCGGCGGGCTTGCCGAATTTGCCCATCAGTGCCATTGAAGTACATCCGGGCAACACCAACCGGGTGTGGGTATCCGCCGACGTGGGGGTGTACCAATCCCTCAACTTAGGCGGCACGTGGAGTGCTTTTTCCAATGGACTCCCCAACTCCCTGGCGGTGGACCTGCTGTACCACCCCCACGCCCGCGTATTACGCGCCGGGATGCGAAACCGGGGCGTATGGGAAATACCGGTAGATGGCTGGCCAACTGGCCCCTACTGTGCCACCCAGTTTACCGGAAGCCTGACACCCAACCAAACCCGAAAATGGTTCACCTTCCGGTGGCCCGCTACCTGGCACGTGGTCTGGACGGTTATGCCCACCAACGTATCGCCCGGAGCCCCTCAGGTGTCGTGGAAGGTGCAGGTAGAACGAGCCGACTCCGAATACGTAACCTATTGGATCGAAGTGACCAATTTGAAGAACATCCCCCTCACGTTTGAGGGTCGGTACGCTATCCTCAGCTACTATTAATCCCATTCCTAAACCAGCAAAATTATGAGCACAGGAGTTCAATTTACGGGGAATCTTGCCCCCAATGCCACCATGCGGTACTTCACCTTCAACTGGGCGGCTTCGTCCCATATTGTGTGGTACATGGTGCCTACCTCTCCCCGCAACGGCGCCCCCCAACTGGAATGGGACGTGGCCGTAGAACGGGCGGATGCCACCCGTTGTACCTACTGGATTACCGTAAAAAATCTGACTGCATTTCCGGTTACCTTCGAGGGGCGGTATGCGATCCTAAACTAAAACCGAACATTATCATGCGTATCATCATTGAATTGGACAACGTCGAACCGGTCACGTTGAAGGTATCGCCTACCGAAGGTGAGCAAAGTTCCCCAAAGGCGCAGGCGAAATCGTCGGAGGAGGCGATCGATGCGGGCGCGGCTCCCAACGGGGATTCGTCCCAAAGTAGTACGGAGACAGCTATGACAAATAGCAATGATTCCACCTCTGGCGAATCAGCCGGCCCGGCTCCCAGTATTTAACTTCTAACTTTATTCGTATGAACGTTCTTATAGAAGTACTTCCCCTGCTTTTCGGAAGCCTGATCGGGGCGGCTATGCCCGGTCAGCCGGGTCCAACCAAACCGCGTGTGGTGTGGGTTTGTCTCGGCTTTTTGGGTGCCCTGCTCGCCAATCTATCGAGTGGCGAAGGCCTTTCCCTTTTACCGGTAGATGTTCTTCTGGTATCTGGCAGCGCTTTTGCAGTATACAAGGTCAAGCAGCTACTAGTGGGGTATTATTGATAATTAGATAAAGACCTGGTTTATTTCTGATCGTGTACCTGCCCCGGCGGGTCAATCTGTTTGTAGCAACAGTGTATAATCTAAGCGGTAAGCCCTTTGGCGTCATGATCATCAGCTTGAATAGGCTTTAAAATTTATTTCACCCATCACTAAGTGACCCTTGGTAGTTCACAAATTTAAAGGTCAGCACCGAACCGGTTAAAACATCCTCGTTCAGTGCTGATCTTTTCTTTAACCCAAAGAAGATAGGGCAGTAGGTTGATATAGAGGTAATTACTCCGCACGATTTGCGTAGGCAAATCTTCACATCTCCGGGAGGATTTTGGTAATATCCACCGACTTGAAGGAAGAAGATCGGACAAAGCAATAATCGAACATACGTTTTTCAATTAAAATCCCAGTTTTTACACTATTGACCGCTATATTGGTACAGTTTTTATGCAGGTTCTCGGTTAAGTAAGAAGTTGCTTGCAGAGGCTGGATTAATAGATTTCATTCCTTTTCCTCGAATGAATAGTGTAAGTGGATGTGCCTTTCCAGTGTATTTTTCAATTAATTTTTTTATAAAGGAAATGCATAATACCAATAAATTTTGGGCGATCGTATTGCCCAAAAAATACTAGTTCACTACACAATTCCATCCTTACACTTGATTTATGAAAACACATTTTCTTCGCTTTATCGCAGTGTGTATGCTCTCTGCGTCTTTTCTAACTGGGTATAGCCAAACAACGTATAGTCAAACCACGTATACTTCCAATTGCAACGACCCGGCGGGTGGGTGTGATACCATTGGCATTCAACACAAAATAAGCCCCTGGCGGTTAGGTCTTTTTGTGGGCCCGGCGGTGGCGTTTTGCGGGAGTTGGGAGAATACCTTTGTCTCGGACAAGCTGCGGGACAAATCCCTTTTCAACGGGGTTGGATTCAATGCCGCCTTCAACGCGGATTACTATTTCAACCGGTCGAAGCCTGGGCGGGTGAAATTCGGATTAGGAGCCGTGGCTGGCATTCAGAATTTCTTTCTCCGAAAAGATCTGGATACCTTTCTAAACCAACGGTTTGCAGAAGCAGGTACCCGCAATGGGGTGGTTCAGAAGGCTCCTTCGGAGGACCTGTACCTGGTTTTTGGCCCAGTTCTGACGGCTGCCTTTACCCGCAAAGCCCGGTCACCTTATCTGGAAGCATCGGTTAGGGGTGGCGTGTTCCGCACTACCCCGGCGGCCATTTTTGCCTACGACGGCACTACCGGACGAAATATTTATTCGGTAACGGCTTCCAATAACCGGTACTATCCGGGGCTGTTGGCCACATTAGGCTTTTTTGTCCCCAGCAAAAACAACTTGTGGGCGTGGGGGATTGAAGCCATTGGCTTTCGTACGAAAGTGGATTATATCTTTCCAGGGGAAACGATCTATCCTTTTAACCGCAATCACGGCGGGTTTAGCGCCGGACTGGCCGTGCGGAGGAACTTCGAAAAGGATGTGCCGGTGGCCAAGGAACCAACACCCCCCATCAGTTGTGTAGCCCCTGAGATTGATATCTTGATGGATGGAAAAACCATGAAGGCATACAGCTATAACCTAAAAAGGGACACGTCTAGGGTAGATTCGGTGATGCTTACCTGGCGGACCCGGTCAGCGCCCGATACCGCCACGACCGAAACCTTCACGGCTAGTATCCACCAATTAAACAATGGGCAGGATATCATTATCGCCCAGGCAATCTGTGTAAAAGAGAATAAATTACTGTGGCCCGCTGCGTATCTGGGGCCTAACGGTCGCCCGGTGATGGGTCAGTACTTCGTGACGGTACAGAGCAATCGCATCTCTTCCTGTGCTTCTTGCGTGAGCGAAGCCAGTGCGACGGGTTTTACGGTTAGGGATAGTGTTGTGACGCCGCCACCACCGCCACCGTGCTACAAGCAGTGCGACCTGGAAATTTATGCCTACGAAAGAGTAAGAAAAGGGAATCAGATCAAGTACGGTAAATCACCCGAATCTTGCGAAAATTGCATCTGTCCGGTGGATACCATTCCTCGCTATATCTCGGTTTACCGACCATTGGGAACCATCCAACGCGATAACTGCGACATTAAGAATCTGAACCTGAAAGATGAAATAGAAAAAGGGAATATCATACTGCCAGCGTGGGTTAGGACGATCTATGTGAAAGTACAAACCACGGTACTGGGCGAGTGCGACGTTCCACAAGGCGTGACCATCACCAACTACTCGGCCACGGTTCGGAACAGAAAAATAACCTCGGTCTTTAAGGAGGTCAAACAGAAATAAGTAAGAGCATCAAAAAAGTGCTGATGGATTGACTCCATCAGCACTTTTTTTTGGTTAAGGAAAAAGAAACGATCAAGAAAAGGATAGGGGATCCGGGGACCAAGGGTTAGGCGGTGATGATTTCGTTACGCTCAACGTACTCCTTAAAGTTCAAAATATCCTTCATAACCATATCCTTGAACATGGGATTCAGGAGTCGGGAAAGTTCTTTACCGGGTATCCCGAGGGGAGCTTTGTAGCTGATGACCACGTGCAATTGCGTGAAGCCGTCGCCCATGTCGCTGAATTCCACCTTACCGGCGTTGACGATAGGGGCACCCGGTAGCGAACGCCACCCCAGGTGGTAGCCGGGGTCGTCCTTCACTATTTCAGCTTTCCAGCTCAGGCTTCCCAATCCACCGGGGCCCACGGCTTTCCAATCGGAGATTTTACTATCCAGCTGGGTTACCGTACGAATGTGGCTCATAAATAGGGGCAGATTGTCCAGCTTCCGCCAAAAGGCGTATACCTGACTGCGCGGACGTTTTACGCACAAATCTACTTTGATATTGATGTTGTCGCTGTGCTCGTGCGCCGCGTTGTCCTCAATGGCACTGTGGAGTGGACAGTAGCCGGTAGCCCCCCGGAAGAGCATGTAGCCCCCCACGAGGGCTTCCAATGGATTGATGGTCCGTTTGACCAGGGCATCTATTAAGAGGAAACCGCCTCCGAAGGCTGAGATCATCCGCTCGGTAGTACCGACATTCATTTTCTGATGGCGAAGTAGGGGGCTATATGCGTCTTTTTTCATAGTTTATCTGGTTTTAGTCTAGTAAATATACTGAATGAGTTTGGAAAGGCTACCTTTCTGGTGGAGAAAATTTCTAAGCTATAGTTGCATTTTCTACCTTTATCATTTCACGATCTCACACGTAGAGCAAGCTATGAATCCAGAGCAAAACAAACAAAACGCCATCGCTTTTTACAAAACAGCCTATGAAGGAAATCCCCGGAAGGCGGTCGAAATGTATGTAGGTGGAGAATATATTCAACACAACCCAGCAGTTGGGAATGGCCCTGACGCCTTCATTGACTACTTCGAACGCATGGCTCAGTGAATATGCCGACAAAAGCATCACGTTCGTTCGAGCCATTGCTGAGGGCGATTTGGTGGCTCTGCATACCCATCAGGTATGGCCCGGAAACGACCAGTATGTGACGATGGATTTTTTTCGGTTCGATGAAAACGGTAAAATCGTGGAGCACTGGGACGCGATCCAGCAGATACCGTTGTCCAGCGCCAATGGGAACACCATGTACTGATAACGAATTAGCCCTTCACTTTTTCCTGAAAAAGGAGGGTGGCTTTGTTGCCTTCCGGACCAACATCCCAGAACTGGACCCAGGTTTGTCCATTTTCGTAGAACACCAGGGTACTGTACCCCATGGAGCTGGTAGCAAAATGAGAACCTCGCCCCAGCCCTACCGGACTCTGCTTGGATGCACTGCCACTGACAATAAAATGCTGCCTTCTGCGCTGAATGTACTGTAAGGTATGCTCATGCCCACTGACAAAAATGCTGCCGGGCTGGTCGCCTACGCCCGCCAGCAACGCCTTGCGGAGCTTCCGGTAGCGACCGTTGTTCATATCCTGCCGCGAGCCGATGGCCAGCCGAAAAAGGGCTGATAGGCTGCCGATACCCGGCAGCGGAATATACAGTTTGGGATTCAGTTCTGTCAGGGGAAACAGGTGCTCTTTGAACGTAAAATTGCCGCCGTGTGGCCCATGGGTGTAGGGCGGATGGTGCAGGGCTACGACCAGTTGTTTGTTTCGGTACTTCTGAGCTACCTCCCTAAAATACGTGGCAAACTGCTCCCGGGTATGGACGGAGCAAGAATCCTTTTCTTGTTCATTCTTCACCCAGTTGGCCAGCCACCACTGGGAATCAACCACCAGCACCACCACCTTATCCGTGAGTGGTACCACCTCGGGGCCGGGACAACCCGCCTGGGGCAGAAAGTACCGTTCGGGGTTCGACTTCTGAATTTTGCGGTAGCCACTTATTTTTTCCTGCACGTGGAGCTCCTGCCTCCGTACCCCATCTACCCCCCAGCCCCACCAGTCGTGGTTGCCCGGTAAAAAAATGGGTCGACCCTTGAACTGTTCCAGCGTTTCGAGTTGGGAATTGATCCGGAATTCAGCCGTTTCCCGCATGACAGAATCTTCCTTAGGCGGCATCCCAAGTTGATAAATATTATCCCCCAGAAAAATCACCGAACTGTTCCGATCTGCACTATCCAGTTTTTGGTTCAGGTATTGCAGCACGTGGGCGCGATTTTCCGGGGAGTCGTAGCCCGCATCGCCTACCAAAAATGCCGTATGCGCTACTTTTAGGGATGGATCGGGAGAAGTAACCTGCCAGTTGCGACTTTGGCGGGCGTATTTGGTGGAGTAGCTGGCACAAGACCACAGTCCAGCCTGGGCCAATCCAAGCATCAGCACTAGCCTTCCAATGTTTGAATAATATCTTGTAACTAAGCTTTTAGTCATTTTTTACACTATTTTGGCTGATTATGGGTACTAGTTACTACGTGGAAATAGGCCGTTTGTTTGGTCTTTTTCCAATCAAAACAAATGGATTTGGTCAAAATAAAAATAAGCAAAGGAGCCGGAGCCCCTCTGCTTATTGTTTTGTTCAGGTTAAGAAAATTTTATTGATACTACTCAGGCCATGGCCTCTTCCAGTATCCTCTTTTCGGACTTCCGTTCCTTGCGAGCGGCTCTTCGCTCCTTGATGGTATCCACGGCCAGGTACCCTACCGGAACAATCATCAGGGTGAGCAGCATGGAGCTGGTCAAGCCGCCGATCAGCACCCAGGCCAGTCCGTTTTTCCATTCAGAGCCGGCCCCGGTGGCAATGGCGATGGGGATCATGGCGATCACCATGGCGATAGTGGTCATCAGGATGGGCCGGAAACGGGCCATGGTACCTTCGATCAGCGCATCGTAGGAACTCTTACCCTCGGCTTTCAGCTGATTCACAAAGTCCACGATCAGGATGGCGTTTTTAATTACCAGTCCCACCAGCATGATCAGTCCCAGCATACCGAAGATACTCAGGTTGGTCATGGTTAGGGCCAGGGCCAGAAAGGCACCGGTCATGGCCACGGGTACCGACAGCATCACCACCAGCGGGTAGATGTAGTTGTCGTAGAGGGCCACCATGATCAGGTACACCAGCACAATGGAGGCCAGCAGGGCCAGTCAATAGGCTGCTGAAGGCCTCAGCCTGATTCTTAACATCGCCGGCGGCCGAGATGTACACCCCACGAGGCAGGGTTTCCTGATCAATCAGGGCCTGGATCTCCTGGCCCACGGTACCCACCGGACGGCCTACCACCTGCGACTGCACCGTCACAGTAGGTATCTTGTCTTTGCGTTCCAGCTTGGAAGGACCCGAGGAGGACACGATATTGGCAAACTGGTTGAGCTTGATCAGCTCGCCCCGCGTATTCTGAAAGGTCAGGTTACGGATGTCGTCGATATTCTGGCGGTCAAACTCGTCAAGCTGCACCTTGATGGGGTACTCGTCGTCGCCTTGCAGCAACTTGCTCTGGTCGTTACCGGTAAAGGCGTTCTGCATGGTGTTACCGACCACGTCCAGCGACAGGCCCAGCTCGGCCAGTTTCTGGCGGTCGATCTGCACGGCGATTTCGGGATTTCCTCCCTCTACGGAGGCTTTCACCTCGGCGGTTCCCGGTACCGTTTTGATCAGTTCCTGAATCTGGTCGCTGATAGGCCAGAATGGTATCGAGGTCGGCTCCCTGAATCTGGAACTGAATGGGGGCTGCGCCCGCACCACCCACCATGCTCACGGGAGCGGCGGTAAACTTGGCCCCTGGTAGTGTTTCCTGCAAGTCAAGCTTTACTTTGGCGGCGTATTCGTTGCTCGTCAGGGTTCGCTGGTCGGCGGGTACCAATTTTACGTTCAACGTAGACAGGTAGGGATTGCCACCCGTGGCGATATTGCCGCCGTCGGAGGCTCCTACCGTCGTGAACACGTTGGTGACCATTGGGTCGTTGAGCAGTTTTTGCTCCACCTGCTGGGTCAGGAAGTTGGTTTGTTCCAAGGGGCTTTCCTTGGGTAGCTCCACTTTGATCTGAAATTCGCCATTATCGCCATTCGCAACGAATTCAACACCGATGAACCCGCCACCAATGAGACCGAAGGAGGCAATTACCAGTGCCATGATGGCCGTAAAGGTAATGCGCTTGTGGTCCAACGACCAGTTGAGGATACCCTGGTAGAAATCCTGGAATCCCTGAATCATATTCTCAAACCAGATCAGCGGACTGATCCAGTACGTTCTTTTCGCTCAGGTGGGAGAGCTTCGTAAACCGGCTCGACAACCAGGGCGTCAGCGTAAAGGATACCAGCCAGCTAATCAATGGTAGCCGCTACCACGGTGATGGAAAATTGGAATAAAAGGTCGGACACGATACCCGTTACGAACGTAATGGGCAGGAACACCGCCACAATTACCAGCGTAATGGACGTAACCGAAATACCAATTTCTTTCCAGGTGTCGATGGCGGCCTGCCGGGCGGTTTTGCCCTGCTCCATGTACATGTGGATGTTTTCGAGCACCACAATGCTGTCATCCACCAGAATACCCACCACCAGCGAAAGTGCCAGCAGGGTCATCAGGTTCAGCGAGAAACCTAGCAGGGCCATTACGGCAAAGGTGGCTACGATCGAGACCGGGATGGCCACCATCACGATCACGGCATTCCGGATGTTGTGCAGGAAGAACAGCATGATGAACGCCACCAGTACAATGGCAATCACGAGGTCGTGGATCACCGAGTTGGCGGCTTCCAGCGTAAAATCAGCGCTATCGCTGGCGATGGTGAATTTCAGGTTTTCGGCCTCGTAACGCTTTTCCAGATCCGTCATGGTTTTTTTGACCTCCTCACTGATACCCACGGTGTTGCCATCACTGGTTTTGGTGATCAGTACCCCCAGGGAGGTTTTGCCGTTGATGCGGGTCAGACTGCTGGCTTCCTCCTTGGAATCGAACAGTTCGGCCACGTCTTTGAGGTACACCTGACTGCCGTCAGGGTTGGACGATACTACCAGATTGGCAAGCTCATCCATGCTGCTGAACTTTCCGCTAAGCCGCACCAGTACATCCTGCTCGGTGTTTTTAAGGCTACCCGTGGGGAAGTTTAGGTTGGATCGGGAGATGGCATTCGAAATTTGCAGGATCGAGATGTTGTAGTAGCGAAGCTTGTCGTTGTTGACGTTTATCTTAATCTCCCGGTTTTCGCCACCGACTACATTGACCTGGGCCACGCCTTCGATGCGGGCTAGTTCGGGCTGAATGGTTTTCTCAAAAAGATTGGTAAACTGGGTTTCGTCCATGTCCGACGAGGCTCCCATGCGCATGATGGGCAGTTCGTCGATCGAGAATTTCCCCAAGCTCGGATCCTTTACGTCGTCGGGCAGGGTAGCCTTGATGCTGTTTACTTTCCGCTGAGCATCCTGCAAAGCCAGATCCACATCGGTGCCATACACCAGGGTAGCGATCACGATGGATACGCCTTCCTGCGAAATCGCCTGGGTACTTTCCAGGTTTTCGAGGGTAGAGATGGCGCTCTCCACTTTTTTGGATACCGCCGTCTCCACTTCCGAGGGGGCGGCACCGGGGTACACCGTGGTGATGGTAAGCACCGGTGAACTGATTTTGGGCAATAATTCGTAGGTCAGCAGGCTGTATCCCAGCAACCCCAGCAGTACAAGGGCACTGAACAGCACAACCACCAGGGTGGGCCTATTGACGGATACTTTGGTAATACTCATGATTATTTAGTTGAAAGTGAAGAGTTGAAAGTTGAGAGTTTTTTTAGCATTGACCTCAACAAGCAACTACAATTGATAGGAGTAAGGAATTGGGGTTAGGGTGGCTTTGCTGGATTCGGAAAGTGAAAAGTTTACCTCGCTATTAAGCGCTTTAAACTTTTCACTTTCAACTTTTAACTCACTCCACCACCCGTACTTCCTGGCCTTGCTGCAAGTTGATCTGTCCGGTGGTGATGACTTTCTCGTTGGGTGTCAGGCCGTTCAGTACAATCACGTCTTCTCCCGAAGTATTCTGTACTTCTACCTTACGTAAGGCTACCTTGTTGTTGGGGCCGAGCACAAATACCTGAGCATCCTTTATGCTGCCGACAATGGCCTTCCGCGGGATGAATAGTTTCTCGCCCTGATCGCCGGTTTGGGCGTCCAGTGAGGCGGTACCAAACATCCCCGCTTTGAGCGGGAAGGTGCCGTTGTTTTTTACTTCCACTTCCACATCGTACTTCCGGCCAGCGTCGGCCTGCACGCTGATGAGGGTGATGGTGCCGTTGAAGGTATGGTCGGGGTACACATCGGTTTGGATGCTGACGGGCTGTCCTTTTTTTAATTTGATCACGTCTTCCTCGGGTACTTTCAGGACCATTTTCAAGCTCGAAATATCGACTACGGTACCCAGCTGCATGCCCATCGTAGCAAAGCTTCCCTGCTCTACCTTCACTTCGCCGATAATGCCCGACATGGGCGAGTTCACCACCGTGTACTTCATTTGCTGCTGAATGCCGGTCAGGTTGGCCTTGGCGTTATCCACGTTCAGGGCTACATCTTCGTACTGTTTCTGGCTGATAGCCCCGGCCTGAACCAGACGCTCGTAGCGCTCCTTGTTCTTGACGGCGTTGTTGTACGAAGCCGTGGCCGTAGCCAGATTGGACTGAATGGCCGTGGGGTCGAGGCGGGCTACTACCTGGCCGCGACCTACCGTCTGACCCTCGCTGATATTGAGTGAGGTAATGGACCCTTGCGCCTCGGCGATCAGGGGTAGCGTTTTGCGGGCCTCGAATGAGCCGGTGAAACGGAGGCTTCTGTCCAGCGTTCTGAGTTGGGCACTAGCTACCTTTACGGGCATGGCCGTCACGCCCTGCGGCACGGCTTCCGAGCGTTCGTTGATTTCTTTTTTATTGGCAAACAATTGAAAGCCGATCAGGCCTGAAAGTACCACGAGTACCCCGATGGCAATCACATTTCTTGTTTTGGTTTTATTCGATGTCGTTTTCATATCAATTTTAATAGGGAGTTCAAAAGGAAATTCAGTTTTGCAGGGGCGTGGCCTGTTTAATAATCTGGGTAAGCTGGCCACTGCTTTGCATCAGGTCCAACTCGGATAAATTGATTTGCAGCATGGCGGTGAGGTACTGGGTTTGGGCTTCTTTCAGGCCATTTTCGGCGTTTATTAGTTCCGAAAGGGGAGAAATACCCTCCGTGTAGGACAGTTTGGCCACATTATAGAGTTCTTCGGCCAGCTTCATGTTTTCCTCCTGCGCCGATAGCACTTTCCGGTTTTGTTGCACATTGTTGCGGGCATTCACAAACTGGTTCTCTACGTTCCGCATCAGGTACTTACGGTTGAGTTCCAACTGGCGCGACTGGTACTGGCTTTGGGTGATTTTGCTTTTTCGGGAAAACCCATCGAAAATCGGAATATTAAGCTTTAGCCCGTAGAGTCCGGAGGCAAAGCCCTTGGTAGCCGCGTTGTCGAAGAGCTCGTTGGTCTGGGCCTGGTACCCCAGGTTGGCGATCAGCGACAGCGAAGGCAGGTACCCCGCCTGGATGCTGGCGGTATTTAGATCCTGTAATTTGCGCTGGTAGTCAATCAGGGCCAGGTCGGTATTGGCGCTCAGGTCAAGCTGCTGCGATACAGGGATCGGCTCAACCCCTACCACCGTAATGGCGATAGGCTGCTCACTGTCCACATTCATCAAGGTTTTGAGGTTGTTGAGCAGCTGCACGCGGGTATTAGCCGAATTGGACAGCTGGGTGGTCAGGTTGGTGTAATTGACCTTCAACTGATCTACATCCACTTTCTTGATAATTCCTTCCTTAAACTGGGCACTGGTGATGTCGATCAGGCGCTGCGTACGTTCCAGATTGTTTTCCACCAATTCCGTCTGTTTCTCGATCATTTGCAGCTGCATGTACAGGTTGATCACGTTGTAGATCAAATCCTCCTTACTTTTAAACGTCTGCAATTCATAGAGCCCCTGGCTGGTTTTTGCGGCTTTCAGACCAATATTCAAGGACGGATTATAAAGTGTTTGGGATACCTGCGCGTTAGCGCCCATTTGGTAGCGCGTCCCAAACTTTACGGCAATAGACTCGCCCGGACGGCCAAAAACTTCACCCGGTAAAATCTGTGAGGCCCGGAGAAAATTGTCCGTAAACGAAGCATCGCCATTGACCTGCGGCAGGGCCGAGGCCTTTACTTCCTGTACTTTGGCGCGGTTTATTTCCTCATCCAGTTGGGTGCTTTGTAGTTGGGGGTTCTGCTGGATGGCCAGGTTTACCGCCTCTACCAGCGAAAGCCGTAGGGTATCGGTCTGTTGAGCAAAGGCAGCGGAGGCGAGGAGCAAAAAGAACCCGACGAACCCTACATTCTTGATTTTCATATTTATTTTGTTTTATATTAATTAGTTAGTTCTGTCTTTAATGAACCATTTTAGATAAATTTTTTTAGACGTATTGCTTCTCAAACTTCCGGTACAGACCCGGCATCTCTTCCTGCATAAAATTCAGGAAGGCGATGATTCTTTCCAGGTTCTCATTGAACTCCACGGTTTCGGCGGGGCGCTGGTTACGAATCTGTTGCAGAATGTCAGCGGCGATCTTCAATCCCTGATTCTGCTCTTCCATATCGTCCTGCCAGCTCTTGATCCGGCTTCTGAAATATCGCTTACGATCTCCCAGCCGGGTAATATACTCGATTCTATTGGAGTTGAGCAGCTGGTTGATGGCCACACTGGCGGCACTTTTGCTGATTTCCAGCGTCTCCCTGATTTCATCAAATGATAGCTCGGGATTATCGCTCACCAGCAGTAAGGCCAGGATTTTAGCCACAGCTGGCTGCATGTTTCCTTTTTCGAAGAGAACCGCCGCTTTTTCCAGCAACTGGATCTGTTCTTTTCGGAGGTCTATTTTATTTTCAGTCATAATTTTCAGGCTTTGATGGGACAAAGATACGAAAGTTCTGTTAGTTCACCAAATACTGAACTAACTATTTTATAAAAAAATTCTCTATTTATGAGTTCGGGCGAAAGATTTTCTTTGCCACCTGATTAGTAAAATACCGCCCGCCTGCATTTTTAACAAGGACTACCTGGCCATTCACTTAGAAACCCTATCCAGTTGCATGATTTCATTCCTACGAGCCACTTGTATCCTGGTCAGCCTTGGGCTGGCAAACGCCATTTGCCCCGCCCAGGGTCTGCAGAACACCGTTCTGGCACCCATCCCCATTGAAGTAGATCTAACCAAAGAAAAAGGGGTAGCCAAACCCATTTGGGCCTGGTTCGGTTACGACGAGCCCAATTACACCTACATGAAGGACGGGAAGAAGCTGCTGACCGAACTGGCACAGGCTAACCGGGTGCCGGTGTACGTGCGGGCCCACAGCCTGCTGGTAACGGGCGACGGCGAAGCGGCCCTGAAATGGGGCTCCACCAATGCCTATACCGAAGACAAAAGCGGAAACCCGGTGTACAACTGGACCATCGTAGACAAGATTTTTGATACCTACCTCGAACGGGGCATGAAACCCATGGCACAGATTGGGTTCATGCCCGAAGCCCTTTCTACCAAACCGCAACCCTACCGCCACTACTGGAAACCCGATAATAGCTACGGCGATATTTTTACCGGCTGGGCTTATCCGCCCACGGATTACAAAAAATTTGCCGAGCTGGTGTACCAGTGGGTGAAGCACTCGGTGGCCCGCTACGGAAAGGAAGAAGTGGAAAGCTGGTACTGGGAACTTTGGAACGAACCCGATATAGCCTACTGGAAAGGTACCACCGAAGAGTACATCAAGCTCTATGACTATTCCGCCGACGCGGTCAAGCGCGCCCTGCCGACCGCCCGGATCGGAGGACCCGAGGTGACGGGCCCGAGTTCGGAAAAAGCCTCGGCCTTTTTCCGGGCCTTTATGGAGCATGTCGTCAACGGCAAAAATTACGTGACGGGCAAGACCGGTTCCCCAATTGATTTCATCACTTTCCACGCCAAAGGAGCGCCCAAGGTAGTGGATGGGCACGTACAGATGAACATGGGTGCCCAGCTTCGGAGCATCGATAAGGGTTTCGAGATTGTGGCCTCCTATCCCAGCCTAAAAAACCTCCCGATTGTCATCGGCGAGTCTGACCCCGAAGGGTGCGCGGCTTGTTCGGAAGATTTTCACCCTTCCAATGCCTACCGCAACGGCACCATGTACAGCAGCTACACGGCGGCTTCCTACGCCCGTAAGCAGGACATGGCCGAGGCGCGGGGCGTGAACCTGCTGGGGGCCGTCACCTGGGCCTTCGAGTTTGAGGATCAACCCTGGTTCCGGGGCTTTCGCGACCTGGCCACCAACGGCGTGGACAAGCCGGTGCTGAATACTTTCCGGATGTTTGGCATGATGCCGGAGCGGCGCGTGGAGGTCAATCAGAAGGGGCTGGCGTACTCGTTTCAGAAGGTGACCAAGGAAAGTGTCCGTGGTGAAGCCGACATCAACGGTTATGCGGCCAAAGGTACCCGCGAGGCGGCTGTCATGGTTTGGAACTACCACGACGACAATGTTCCGGCCCCGGATGCGCCAGTTTCTGTACAAATCAAAGGTCTCACCGTTTCCAGGGTACTGGTCCATCATTACCGCATCGATCAGGCGCACAGTAATTCGTACGAAGCCTGGAAAAAAATGGGTTCGCCTCAGAAACCTTCCCCCGAGCAAATCGCAGCCCTGGAAGCCGCCGGACAATTGCAACTACTTACCTCCCCCGAATGGATGAATGTGAAAGATGGTAAACTGGAACTGCCCTTTGATTTGCCCCGGCAGGGGGTGTCGTTGATCCAGGTTTCGTGGTAGGGGGGGCGTTGAATACAAGTTTGTAAATCCCCTAACAATTTAGAATATGCAACAGCTCCTCGCCCCCAAACGCTGGTATCGCCTCATCCCGATTGCCTTTATCACCTACAGCCTGGCCTACCTCGACCGCGCCAACTACGGCTTTGGGGCCGCCGGCGGCATGGCCGAGGACCTGGGCATTACGCCGGGCATGTCGTCGCTGCTGGGGTCGCTGTTTTTTCTGGGGTACTTCTTTTTTCAGGTACCGGGCGCTATCTACGCCGAACGGAAGAGTGCCAAAAAGCTGATTTTCTGGTCGCTGATTCTGTGGGGCGGGCTGGCCATGGCTACGGGCATGACCGGCAACGTCAGCGCCCTGATCGTCATTCGGTTTTATGCTGGGCGTTGTAGAAAGCGCGGTCATGCCGGCCATGCTGCTTTTTCTGAGCCGGTGGTTTACCAAAGTCGGAGCGCTCGCGGGCCAATACCTTTCTGATTCTGGGCAATCCCGTTACCATCCTGTGGATGTCGGTGCTGTCGGGCTACCTCATTGATGCCGTAGGCTGGCGGTGGATGTTTATTCTGGAAGGAGTTCCGGCCATTATCTGGGCGTTTTTCTGGTGGCGGCTGGTGGACGACAAGCCCAGGATGCCCGCTGGCTGAGTGCATCGGACATCGCAGGATCTGGAAGCCCAGTTGCAGCGCGAACAGCAGGGCATCAAGCCCGTCAAGAATTACGCGGCCGCCTTTCAATCCCCCGTGGTGCTGTGGCTATGCCTGCAATACGCCCTGTGGAGCATCGGGGTGTATGGCTTTGTGATGTGGCTTCCTTCCATCCTCAATGCCGCCCCGAACATGGACATCGTCAAAACCGGCTGGCTGTCGGCGGTACCCTACCTGCTGGCCATTGTGGGCATGCTGGGGGCTTCCTACTTTTCGGACAAAACCCTCAACCGCAAAGCCTTTGTGTGGCCGTTTTTGTTGCTGGGAGCCATTGCCTTCTACGGTTCCTACCTGCTCGGATCCGATCATTTCTGGGCTATCTTTTGCTTCTGTTAGTCCTAGCCGGAGGGGCCATGTACGCGCCCTACGGGCCTTTCTTTGCCATCATCCCCGACCTATTACCCAAAAACGTAGCCGGTGGAGCCATGGCGCTCATCAATAGTTGTGGGGCGCTGGGATCGTTTGTGGGGGCCTACATCGTAGGGTACCTCAATGGTACTACCGGGGGCTTTGGCGCTTCCTACCTTTTTATGGCGGGGTCGCTGCTGCTTGTCGGCTATTATTACCCTTTTTGCGGTCAGAAAGCCGGGGACGGCCGAGGTAGCAAGGGTACCGCTGAATACTCACTGATTTTGGAGTAAAAAAGGCCTTGTGGGTTGGTGGCTGTTTGATAATCTGTATATTTATTATTTTTCTGCTTACCCCGTACACCCTCTTTCTCCCATGGAATTCCCTGACTCTGAAAATAACCTCACTCGTCGAAAATTCATCCATCTGAGTGTGCAGGGAACCGCCGCGCTGGGGGTGGCGCTTGCCGCTACTTACGACGCTGGGCTGCGAAGAGGCTACCGCCAAAACCGTGCACGGTGCCTGCTACCACGACTGCCCGGATACGTGCAGCTGGAAGGTGACGGTAGATAAAGGGAAAGTGACGAAGTTTGAGGCGAGTACCGACAATCCCTATACCGCCGGGAAGTTGTGCAATAAAATGGATGATTTTCCGAATAACGTGACCTTTCATCCCGACCGCCTCCTGTATCCTTTGAAAAGGGTGGGCGCCAAAGGGAAGGGAGAGTTTGAGCAAATTAGCTGGGAGCAGGCCTTGAAAGAGGTGGCCGAAAAACTGAAAGGGGTCATAGAGGAAAAGGGGTCACAGGCGGTGTTGCCCTATAATTTTGCTGGTACCCAGGGGAAGATCCAGGGCAATGCCATCAGTAACCGTTTTTTTGCCCGGCTGGGTGCTACCATTCTGGAACGGACCATTTGTGGCGAAACCGCCTCCGAGGGGGTACTGGCCGCCAACGGCAAGACCACCGGCGTGTTGCCCGAGGATATTATCCATAGCCGCTACATTATTTGCTGGGGTACCAATACGGTCTATACCAATCAGCACCTTTGGCCCTTGATAGAGAGCGCCCGGCAAAAAGGTGCCAAGCTGGTGGTCATAGATCCCCTGCAATCCGAGACCGCCCGGCGGGCCGACTGGCACGTACAACCCATGCCGGGAACCGACACTGCGCTGGCCCTGGCCATGATGCACGTCATTCTGACCGAAAACCTGCACGATCAGGAGTATGTAGCGATGCATACGCTGGGGGTTGAGGAGCTGAGAAAGCATGTAGTTCAATATAGTCCGGAAAAGGTAGCTACCCTCACCGGATTGGAACCCGACCTCATTAAGAAACTAGCCCGAGAATACGCGGCGGGTTCCCCTTCCCTGATCAGAGTGCTGATCGGGCTGGAACATCAGGCAAACGGGGGCAGTGGGTTCCGGGCCATTGCCATGTTGCCGGCCCTGACGGGTGCCTGGAAGCAGTTTGGTGGCGGGTTGATGCACTATACCTACGAGTTGTTTGGCGATGCACTCAACTGGGAACGTCTCAATTTTCATACAACCATCCCGCGCCAAAACCCCCGGACCGTCAATATGATCCAGATCGGGCGCGTACTTACTGATCCCGACATGCAGCCGGGTATCCACGCCCTGGTGGTGTACAATACCAATCCGGCCGTCATTGCGCCCAATCAGAACCGGGTCATCAAAGGTCTGGAACGAGAAGATCTGCTGACCGTGGTTCTGGAACATTTCATGACCGATACGGCCCGGTACGCCGACTATGTTTTTCCGGCTACCAGCCAGCTGGAGCATTGGGACATACACGATTCGTGGGGACAACCCTACCTGACCCTCAACGAGCCAGCCATTGAACCACTGGGCCAATCCCGCCCAAACTCCGAATTTTTTAGAGGGTTGGCCAAAGAAATGGGGTACCAGGAAGAGTATTTGTACGAATCCGACGAGGACATCATCCGAAAAACCCTGGATACCTCCCACGAGTACCTGAAAGGAGTGACCTTTGAATCGTTGCGGAAAACGGGCTGGGCCAAACTCAATGTACCCGAAAAATGGATGCCCCATGCTCAGGGGAATTTTGGTACCCCCTCGGGCAAATGCGAGTTTTACAGCACGTCCCAAAAAGAAGCCGGAGGTACCCTTCTGCCGGAATACATCCCGGTGGCGTACTCCGAAGAGGAGCGAAAGGCCTATCCCCTGCAATTGCTCTCCGTGAAATCCACCAAATACTTTCTGAACAGCAGTCATGCCAATGTGGACCACCTGCGCAAGGCGGAGGGTAAGTTTCGCCTGGATATCCACGCGCAGGATGCCCAATCGAGGGGAATCGCTGAGGGGGATCAGGTGCGGGTGTTCAATCAAAACGGGGAAGTACTTATTACGGCCTTCCTCAGCGAAAAAGTGCGGCCGGGGGTCGTTAGTATCCCGCACGGGTTCTGGAAATCGCTGGTGGAAGGTGGTTCCTCGGCCAACGCCCTCACCACCGACCGGCTCACCGACATGGGGCGCGGGGCGGCCTTTCACGAAACCCGGGTGGAGATTAGAAAGGTTGCAACCTAAACGCTTTTGCTTTTTGTTCTACGCCCTAGGCTATGCTGACTTTTGCCCTCCTGGGGCGGGCGGCGCTCCGCTAGGAGGTGCCAAACGCTTTTGCTTTTTGTTCTACGCTTTAGGTAATGCCGGCTTTTGCCCTCCTGGGCGGGCGGCCCCCGCTCTCTCAACGCCTCTGGTATTATTTGCCTGCGCTGGGCGAACGCACAAAGGCCCACTAACAATAGCAGGGCCTGTCCCGGCTTATGAGAAGGCTGAGATTGGGGCATTGTGCTATAATGATTTGGTTGTTTTCAAAAAGTGGCAAGGTTTAGCATTGATCACTTCTCTATCCAGATTTCTTGAAAAAGAACATCTGCACAGCATTTCCATTTTGAAAATCAACCGACCCATTGAGGCACGATGTCCCTTAATCTCAGCTTCTCATAAGCCGACCTGCTATTGTTGGCCTTTGTGCGTGGGCCTAGAGCAGGCCAACAATAGCCAGAGGCGTTGAGAAAGCGGCCGCGGAGGGCCGGCAAAAGCCAGCATTACCCAGGGCATTGAAAGAGATGCAAAAATAGGTTGGGAGGCTTTCAATCGGCTGGACTTACTTATCAAGTACCTGCCCGGCCCAGGAGGGCAAGCGTTGGTACCAGCAATAGCGTAGAACAAAAAGCGTTGAATTAGTACTCTGATAAATAAACCCATTCATCTCTATTGAAACACAAATACTAGTAGAGTGTAATCGAGGTTTTCTTCCCAAAAACCTCTACAAGTAGTTTTCCTTTCTCCTCACCAAAAACCTCAATCTTCGGCATAGGCACTGCCGCTGCATACGGCACCACCACCGTCACAAACCGTACCTTCTGCTCCGCTCTTGTCTTCAAAACCCGATATCGAAACGCGGGACGGGGCTCTTTCTTCGTGTACACAAAAGAAACCTGCCCTTCCTCTTCGGCCATACTCAGGCCGGGTTGGGCCAACGTTTGCACCAGTACGTTCCAGCCCTCTTTGAAACCGGACCGTGCGGTATACCCCAGCGAGTCCAGCATTGCCTCGCCCGGTGCTAGCTGAAAATGAATATCTACCTCGCCCGTAGCCGTACCTTCGGCTTCGTCCACGATCACAAAGTATTTTTTATCCACAAACTGCACCGTCCGGCGGTGCCGGAGGTTTGGGTAGCTCTGGTTTTCTACCACCAGTACATCCTGCTTGTCGCCGGGCTCCCAGCGAATCAATTTAGGTGCGTAGGCCGAGTTGGCCCCGTTCAGCGTCAGGGTCTGATGTACTTTGGTTTGCCGGAACCACGCCCGGTTTTCGGGGTCGCCGCTGTAAATGTAGCTACCCGCGTCGGGCATCAGGTGCCGGCCTCCGGCGTAGAGCTCAAAGGTACCGTTGTCGGGCTGGCAGTGGCCGCCGCCGTCGGGGCCGCATTTCAGCACCAGACTGATGGCGTCTTTGTCCCAGCTACTCCGCATCGAATAGAGTCCGCTGATGGGCAGGGCAAAGGCCGTAGAATCGGGCCGGGTACCTTCCCGGCCTTCGGTGGCAATGTACCGAAAATCCGGTCGGTCGAAAAGCTCCGCCCATTCGCCTAGCTGGCCGTAGTACTGCCCCGGTGCCCCCGACCACGAGTCGCCAAACTGGGGGGTACTTCCGTCCGGGAAAGCGAGTTTCAGGGGTACCTCGCACATTTTTTCGATGCGCTGCGTGTAGCTGGCCGGAAAAGCATTGGACAGACCGTTCAGTTGGGCCAGCTCGTAGGTGCGCATAAACCAGCCGATGCAGCCCATGTGGTAGCCAAAGGCCAGTTCGCGCTGATGCCCGTCGGCGTACACCTGATTGGTAATTTCCTTGTTGAGCCGCAGGATAGCCTCGTCGCTCCATGCTTTTGCCTCCTTAAATTCCGGGAATGTCAGCGCGATGTGGGCCATGCCCTCCGCCTCCATCAGGGCCCAGTTGCTGCCCTTGCTGTATTTGGTCATCAGGAAGGCCGAGTGGTCGTAGCAGCTATTCAGAAAAGCCACCAGTACCTCGGGCGTGAAAGCCGGGGAGTCGATAAAGTACTGGAAGTGGGCCGTCCAGCGGTGGCCGCGGATGCCGGCCTCGATGGAGCGCCAGGCGTAGGCATGATCGGCATCGCGGGGGTTGTCTTTCGTCCAGTCCAGCAGTTGGGCGGCCCACTCGCGGGCGTATTTTTCGTCGCCGGTATGCCAGTAGGCTTTGCCCATCGCATCCCAGAACGTCATGCGGTTGAGCTGCCAGATCCACTCCTTGTCGGGAAACGGATTGGTGGCCCAGTTGATGTCTTCGCCGCAAAACTGGGCAGGGTAGGCCGGCTGCCCGACCAGAATGTGTTTCAGGGCGTCGTTGGCTAGCTGGAGGTCTTTCTCCGTAGCCAGGGTACCCCTTGGCTTTTGCTTTTTGTTGACGCTCTACCGGATGTTTCACGGTCGTTCTTTTGCGGTAGTACGCCAGCAGTTCGCGCGCCGCCCGCTCGGGGTTTTGGGCATTGGCCTTTACTTTTTCCAGGCCGGGGGCGTCCAGGTTCAGGCGGGAGAGGAGGAGGGGAATAGGAGCGTTTTCTGCTTTTCGAATGTCAAGAGGTGACAGCTTCGGTGACCCTGCCAGGGTACTTAGGTTGGCCTGCATGGTGATCAATGCCGCTAGTAGGAAATTCAGGAAAAAGCTGTTTGGAGAAGCAGACATGCGGGGTTGTGAGTTGGTTTTTCAACACTAAAAGCAGCGGTTGGACTGCTTTTAATCGGATGACCCGAAGAAGTGAGTTTTGCCCGTAGAGACTTTTTCGTGAACGGTCAGGAAAAATTGGGTAGAAGCCTTGCATAGCTTGCTTAGATGGCTACTTTTACTCAAAAGATCCTCTTCACACCTTTTATGAAAAAACTGATACCCTTTCCCGTGGTACTGACCCTGCTGAACTCCCTCACTCGGCTTGCCATATACAAGGATAATGCTTTCAAGTAACCGCTTGATCCTTGGTCTGTATGCTCACTGACCTTTAGAAAATGTTGCTTTTTTGTGATTTTTAAATCGAAAAATTAAACGTTATTATCACAAAATTTTCTCGATGGACTGCACATGATTAATAAAATTTAAGTTTCAGCGGTTTCGGCAGGCAGAACCCTGTCTGGCATTCAGTTTTTTTCTTCGACTTTTATAACTTTATTGGTCAGCAGTTCCGGGCAGGACAAGCAATGAATATCCCACCTGCAGCCATACCTGAATGTTGGGCGCAAGCAAGGTTTTTTTACTAAATATTTAATCGGATGAGCACTTAAAAGCATAACGAATGAACGATAAACGAAGGTATTTTCGGATTTTTTTTGCACTTACTACCTGTGGAGTCATAAGCCTAATAGCAATGTTAAGTCGCTCGGCATTGGCAGACATGCGAGGGGTAGATATTGTTCACCTGTTTGGGACAGGGATGTGCTTTGGAGGTGCAATCGTTTCTTTTGTGGTATACTTTCGCAACCGTCGCTCATCTTGAACACTATAAATTTTGCTCCATTTAGTATTCGCCAATTGAAAGAATTTGTAAGTAGAGCAATAATAACCTTCGCTTAACACTGTGTTTTTAAAATTGTGGCTGTGGGCGGTTAAGCATTTAACTTAAAATTGCAATTTGGCTGCTGTAAGGCAGTGAGTTGAACAGAAGTTTTTCAATTGCCTAAGCTTTATAACCTTTAACAATAAGCAACACCTATTACGCCACATCGCCAATGCTTCAACGTTAGGAGCTATTTAGGCGATGGTTCCAATTCAAAATTAGCTTTTAGAACCAAACTAACAAACGCAATGAAAAGTAAAATCAGAGAGACAACCTTATGGCTTGGAATGTTTTTCATGTCAATTTTGATTGGAGCTACTATTTATCAGATGATTGTAATTGTTCCTGAGTTCAGCCGAGACATGCCTAATGGAATGATTGAGTTCGCCAAAGGAAATATTCAAACAAAAACATTTTGGTCGTCACCAATTATACCGATTGGATTTGTAATTACTATTATTGCTCTTGTTCTAAATTGGCAAACTGCGAGGAAGAAGTGGTTACTTTCATCTATCTCAATTTCTGTATTTGCAGAAGTGTTGACACTCATCTTTGTTTTTCCTCAACTAAAAATAATGGGACTTATAGATGGCAATCCATCTACTGACACTACACTGCTTTCCAACACAATAAACAACTGGATACTGGTTGACTATGTAAGATTTTTTTTGTTTGCATTGCCGTCATTTTTCCTTTATCTCAAAGCATTGACAATAAAAGTTTAAGACATTAAAACGAAAGGGTAAGTAAACTAACAGCTATTATGAGGCAACGACTGCTGATAATTGTTGATGCGGACATCACACATTATAGCTTTGTAAGAAAGAGTAGAGCGTACAAATAACATGTGGCTTGGTGTTAGCAGCTATTTTGAAACACCTCAAAATAAAAAAATCAAATGCGAAAAAAAATTACAACTTTTCTTCTAATTGTTTCTGTTATTCTTTGGGGCACATGGTTTGGCGGACAATTATTCAATGAGGCACTTGTAATACCCAAATCGCTGTCAGCACCACCGCAATCCATGAAGGCATACGACGCCATACCAGTTAGCGGAGGTTTCCCCTTTTTTATGATAAATCCCTTTTTTTTCATTTTTTCCTTGTTGGCAACCGTATTCGGATGGAAGTTGGCGGTTAAATCACGGACTTGGCTGTTACTGACAACATTGATTGGTCTTATTGTTTCATTGGTTTTGATTTTTTATTTAGCTCCGCTCATTCATGCCACCTATCAACACGCCATTCAAGGCAATGTTCCTGCAAATCAAATAATTTCAGATGCCAAAGAGTGGATGATGGGAAACAGAATAAGATTAGCGGTGGAGTTTTGTGGGTTTTTATTTTCCATTATTGCTTTATATACCTGGACACAGGATACAATTGATAAAAAAGCCGATATCTGCCCTTTGAAATAAACAGCTGCTAACATGTGGCTTGCTGCTGTGCTAGCTGACCAATAAATCCTTATCTTTCTTTTCGGCTATCAGCAGCGGTTACCGCAGACGTAATTTTATTTGGTTTTAGTTCGTATCTTCATCATCAGTAATATTATTGGGCTTCAGTTCCGGGCTAGACGATATAAAATTCCAGCCCAGCAGCAAGTCCTAAACGTCAGAGCTCATTGTAGAGTGACATCCTAAGGTCGATACAAAATAAGTAAGACTTAAAACATCCAGTTAGTTATGGAGAGAGAGAAACTAATTATAGATTACGTAAATGCTTATAATAATTTTGACATTGAAAAAATGTTGACACATCTTGATGAGCAGATAAAGTTTGAAAATATTTCCAATGGCATTACTACTATGACCTTAACCGATTTGAATTCATTTAGGAAACAGGCAGAGCAAGCAAAAGATTTATTCATAACCAGAAGGCAGACAATTAAATCTTGGACACACCAAGACAACTCAACTGAAATCGACATAGAGTATCATGCTGTTTTAGCGATAGACCTTCCTAATGGACTTAAAAAAGGCGATAATTTAAATCTTCAAGGCAAATCAATCTTTAAATTTTCAGGCGACAAAATTATTGAGTTGACAGATATTAGTTAAGCTAATCCTTGGCCTGTTTTCCCACAGACCACTCGAAAATATCACTTTCTTATGATTTTCAAATCGGAAAAATATACGATACTCTAATCCGTGGCCAGTGTCCCCACAGACCTTTCTAATGAAGTTAAATTATGATAGTCCTATTTTATGATTAAAGAAGCATATATAATTCTTTAACTTTTATCAAGTCTCAAATAGAATTTTTAATAAATACATTCACTAGCAATTGTAAAATTGAAAACTACATTAATCGTATTGATAATAATAATTTTGTCAGGAATTTCTACAAGGCTTATTAAACGAGAACGATTTCCTCCAAAGTAATAAATTGTTTTTATTACTTTGGTTGTCGTTTCACCATGGACTGTGTCCCCACAGCCCTTTTGGTACCTAGCTGAAATATGGAACACCAGGAAAGCAAATACCGAAATTCTAGGATGGAGTTCGACAATGTTTATTTTTGGTCGGGGACGCCTAGTAGGGGACGATCAAGGATTGGAAGCAATTACTAGAACCGGACAAGTGCAAGGAGATCATCATTTCTTCCTGGCAAGAGTTGACTAAAAGGAAAATAATCATGGTGTACGGGTTGGTAATCATGCCGAACCACCTGCACGTAGTTTGGGAAATGAAAGAGCCGAACGGTAAAGAGAGCGGAACGCCGCCCGCCCTAAGAACTACTGTTGGGCTTTGGCGCGTTTTTACGAAACGGGCGTTGTTAAGTTTGGCATTCTAACCCATTATATGGACAGATTTTAATATATTTGGCAGCGTTGCGCTATGGTCCTGTGGGGACACAGACCAAGGATTAGGAAGGAGGCGCGGAACGCCGCCCGGCCCCACGCCAGCTTCAATAAATACACGAGCCACATGATCTTGAAAGACCTAAGAACTAGTCATCCTGATGTATTGCCTTTTTTCAAGGTGGACGATCCGGAGCGAAAGCACCGTATTTGGCAGCGCGATCCTCTGGCGGTATGGATGGACTCAAAACAAAAGGTGGAGCAGAAAATGCGCCTACATGCACAACAACCCACTACACGAACGTTGGAATCTGGCAGACCGGCCAGAAAACTACCGCGCTGGTCATCGGCTGCCTATTATGAAACAGGTGTTGACGAGTTCGGCTTTTTGACCCATTATCTGGATCGGTTTTGAATGGGGTATAGTAACGTTTGGGTTAGGTCTGTGGGGACACAGACCACGGATTAAGGCGTTTGGCTTTTGAACCATTTAAAAAATACCTCTTCAGAATTCTTGAAATCCACTTGGTAAAGCTGACTTTACATAGTAATTTTTATTATTCTGATAATCGTAAAACTTGTAATAAACAATATTTTCTTTATATACTATGATATTATCTCTATATAACGAGTGAAGTTCAACTTGCGGTGTTAATATTGTAAGATACCATTTTTTCCAAAGCTCTTTATATTTATAAATAAATTTTTGTAGATCCTCTCTCAGATGTATTCACCGTGAACTCCGACTTATATTCTTCATTCTCTTGTACACTTCTTAACTCAAATCGTACTGACCATATAGGAGATAAAAACCCCAATGCTTTCTGGTTAACTAACTCTGTTCCGCTTATCCACTCATCTTCAATAATTGAATAATATTTAGTATTTTTCAAACGGTGAAATGTAAGTGGGTCAGAAATATTTGCCATTAAATTATGTATTATTAGTTTTATAAAATTATATAAAGCAAGTTCCACAGAAGATTCCTGTTCATATGTTTTATGATGTATACCCCAGTAATTTTGAACACCTTTAATAAGTAGTATGCATCTTTTTTACAATTCGACATAATTGATTCAACATTTACTTATTGCAGAGTTAGCTTTACCGATAAAACGATGTAATTCTTTCGAATTTGAATCCATAGAAAACTGAGTTTGGCAATTCATAGTTATCAACTTCTGTGATTAAAAATTTTAAATTGTCTAATGATTCTAAGAGCTCTGTTGGCCATAAAAACTTGATATTATCTCGTTCTTCTGAATCTAAAAATTTCCTGATGGTAATCTGATTCGTGGTGTAATAGTCAGAGAAAGTTATTGAAGAAATTTTATTTTCACTTGATGGTTTATTTTCTATAATATGAGTTTCTTGTATACGTGGAGATTTTGATTCTGTAACACCAGTTTTATTTTTGTTTTAATTAATGATTTTGAGTGTATTGTTAAGAAATCTTTTAAAAATTGGCATAGTAAACGATGTTGGATTGCTTTTTTATTTTTAGGTTTTGCTATTGAAAAATGATCAGAGTTAGGGACTTTATAGGATTCGCCGAAATATTTTGCTCCTGAAAATGGTTCAACTACTTGTTTTAAAAAAAAGCCTTTAAAAATAAAAAACTTATCTTCAATTAATTCCTTTCCAAGGATATGCACTTTACCTGAGCTTTTTAAATTCTGAAACTCCTTGTCTAAGCCATTTAACCAAATGTTATTTTGCTCAAATCGTAAAACGTCAGCCTGTGTATTACCTGTTATTTTAGCTAAAGGTTTCAGCAAATTAGCATAAGAAGAACCAAGCGAGGGTGATGCCACAAGAAAAAGCCCAATTCCTGTTTTTCTTTCAAGTAGATCACCTACTCTTTCAACAATAAATTTCCTAACGATAATACCTCCCATACTGTGGCAGATAAATACAACTTGTTTACTGTCTAGTACACCATCCAAGTTTATTAATCGTTCTTTTAAATCATCTACAACATCGTTCAAATTATAATTACCAGAAAAATACCCTGTTTCATAGGAGTATACATATATACCAAGATCGTTAAATTCTGCTTCGTTTCTGTAAGCAATTCAGGCCAGTAGGTTCCATTACTGTTAAGCCAGCATGTGTCTCCACTTGATAATATTCCATGAACGAACACAAATGAAGTAGTTCCTTGTGGTTTTCTTAACCATTCACCTTCCATAGCAACCTTGGCTTTAAATTACATCAATGTCTTAAAGTTAAATATTTTGAATAATTTTTCCTTCTCCAGTCGTGGCGTTCGCATTGTAGCGAGTGACTCGGAAATGAAGATTAAGCCCACCCATTAGGACATGCTCCTTGTCGCCCGAACGCTGGCAAACAAGCATTGATGAACCGATTCACCCAACAAGGTAAAGTACGCAATGTTACCCAACGACTATTGATTGTTTATCAGGCAATTAACGTTTGGTAACAATAATGATTTTGTGTTTATTTGCCAAGTAATTTACCAAAAATTCATGAAAATATTTATCAAGCGGTATCACGTGGAGCGAAAATGGGAAATTGTAGGTTTCCCCACTTATTTTTTTGGAAGTGATAAGAACCTTTACAATGCCCGAACGTTCCGAATTTTAAAACGCTGTCTGGTAGGATACACCCAAGGCTACTATCTTCACGGACAGTTTTATAGTCTGGTCGCTTTGCGGCCATTGATTAAGAAAATAGAAGGGTAAGTATAAACTGACAAATCCTAATCCCTGGTCTGTATCCCCGTAAATATTTTTTGTAGAAGCAATCAATTAGTTGACTCGATTTCTACAAACCTTTCTCATAAAAATACGTCAGTAGGTCATTGGTGACGGGAGCACTAATAACAATGGTTCGTCGATATCCATTGCTCAATGTCAAAACAAGCGTTTTTTTTCCATCATATTGGATCTGAATCGGAAATGCTTTATCGTATTGAGCGGGACTTCACGGACGGTTGATTGCCTTACTGCCCGGACTATACCCACAGCGGACAGCGAGGCAATGAAGGCTCCAATCCAGAGTTGGATTTGCTCAGAAAAAACTACCGGAGGTTTGAAACGACCACACGGCGGTAACGCCATAGAGTAGCCAAAAACTACCTAAAAGCAAACTGATGATTTTTTCTCTTCGGGCTTTATCCTGGATAATGATCCGGGTCGTCGGCTAGCATAGACTGCACCTTTGACCAAATGGAGCGTCGTAGAACTCATATATTTTGAGCAAGGAATCCTTGAAGTGATCGGTTTTATTCTGTCAAGAAGTAAATATACACTATTGATCCAAAAAGTGATAGAGGAGTCACGTCCTTTTTTACTCAAAAAATTCAGATACCTACGCCGGAATCACCCGGTTCCCCCACACAAAATCACCCCAAAGGCGGTAACGACATCAACAAGCCGTAAATCGCCGTGGGGATAGACATGACGGGGTTTTGCAGCATCGTAGCCGCAAGGGCGATGCCTACTCCCCGGCCTCCTGGATTTGTCATAAAAAACAGGGATAAGCACCCTATTAGCCAACCATCAATTAGTCAATTCCTGAATAAAATCCAGTCCCGTACCCGCTGCTACGCTGCCATAGGTCGGCTCGCGGTATTTTTTTGATGCGGTACCAAAAATTAACGCTGTATTCTCGAAGGTTCGCGCTTTGATTTGCTGGTGCGTCCATTCCTTTTCATTCTTCGCATACGGTACCAGCCAGTCAATGGCGGGCCGAATGCCCTTTCCGTCGGCAGTCTGGTAGTTCCACAAATCGACCGACACGTGTTCAGCCAATCGCGCCAGTAGCATGAATCCGTACAGATTCATGTTGGTGTAATTCCAGGAAAGCGTCCGGGCCAGTTCGTGGGGTTGGCTACCGTCGGGTTGCAATTGACTCGCCAGTCGCGCCTTGGTGGTTTCGAGTTGTTTTTTGGCCAGATCGTCCCGCCCGCAGAACAGGGCACTGGCCACTACCTGCACATCGTAGTAGGTACCGTGGTTATTGTGCTCATCGGCTTCATCGAGTCCAATCGGGCTTTCGGTCAACCAGGTCAGGTAGTCCGAAAACCAGTTTTTGAGCGCCGCGTGATCGCCTGCCGTCCAGCTTTTGGACGTTTGCAGCAGAATGGCCGCGTCGATCACCCGGTACAGATCCCGCGAGTCGATGATGCCGATGCCACGCCCTTCGGTAATGCCCGGAATCCCCTGTCCGTAGTTGAGGTGGGGATTCATTTTGGTACCCTCATCCAAAAACCAGGTACCGAGCAGTCGGTGCGCGTGTTGGGCGTATTTTTCTTCCTGGGTAAAGTAGTACGCCAACGCCATCAATTCGCTATCCACGATCATAGTCGTGCAACTGGTCATGATCCGTAATGCCGTTGATCTCGGGATTGCGCTGACCGTCTTTCCGGATGTAGGGCTTGCCATCGGGCTTGCTGGGGTCGGGCCACCAGTACGGTCCCTGACTCATGTAGTCGTGCTTGTTGCCGCTGGGCGGAAGCTGCGTCTTTTGCATCACCGAGTATACCGTACCCGCTTTCAGCACCGCATTGGCCTTTTCCACCAGTTGTTCCAACGCCTTCACCTTGTCGGGAGCACCACCGGTTTTCAGCGCCTGGGCGTTTTGAGCCAGTGTGACTCCATCAAGGACTAATGTTTTTGGGGGTGTTGGGGCAAGTTTGATAAAAAGGCCAAGGAAGAATACAGCTATGAGGTTCATCAGGAAGACTTTCAGTTCAGTACACATGATACGAGGTATCACTAAGACGGGATGTAAGACCCCTGCCCCTGAATTTGTCTGAAAACGGAATGAGGATGAAAGGTAATACATCCTACACCACCCCCTTCACCTGCGGAATCACCCGATTCCCCCACAAAATCACCCCAAAGGAAGTAACAAACATCAGCAAGCCGTAGATCGCCGAGGGGATCGACATGGCGGGGTTTTGCAGCAGCGTGGCCGCGATGGCGATGCCCAGGGTACCGTTCTGAATGCCCGACTCGATGGCAATGGTGATGCTCTGCCGGGTATCGTGGCCGGTCACGCGGGAGGTACCGTAGCCGATACTCATGCTGAGCAGATTGAGGAGCAGGGCGGCCGGGCCTACCAGCAGAAAAAAGTTGACGAGGTTTTCTTTCTCTTTGGCCAGGGCACCGGCGATGATCAGGAACAGGAAAATGGCCGACAGCAGCTTCACCGGGCGGTCGAGGCGGGTGGCGAGGGCGGGTTTGGCTTTGTTGATGGCCATGCCGATGGCTACCGGAATGAGGGTAATGACCAGCACCGACACAATGGTAGTGAAAATCGGCAGCGCCTGCTGCTGTCCGTCGGGAATGATACTGCACGATGGCGTAGTTGACCAGGAAAGGGATCGTAACCACCGTAATCAGACTGGAAACGACCGTAAGAGTGATGGACAGCGCCACGTCACCCCGCGATAGGTGGGAGATGAGGTTGGAGGTAGGGCCACCCGGACAAGCCGCCAGAATGATGAGCCCCACGGCGAGTTCGGTTTGCAGGCCCAGGACGAAGATGATGGCAAAGGCGAGCAGAGGCAGCAGGATGATCTGATTGACGATACCGACGAAGATGGCTTTGGGGTACACCAGGATGCGTTTGAAATCGGCCAGGGTGAGCGACAGCCCCATGCCCAGCATGATGATGGCCAGGGCGAGGGGAAGAAATACTTCGGTGAGTACGTTGGACTGCATCTTCTTGGTAGGGGTTTAGGTTTGGAATAGTGTATTGTTTGGTAGTTGTCATTGAGCGAATTAAGCTACCGGGTTTTCTTTCTGGATGATTGGCGTTTGGGTGATACACCTCCCTGACCCTCCTTGTTAGGAGGGAAGTTTCGCGGACAGAAATACTTATACACCCCTTTACTATGGGGTAGACTTTATTTCAGTGTGTACCGGTTTTCCATCCACGTCGTAATGCGTAAAGGTAATTTCGGGCTTGCCGTTGGGCCGGGCTACTTTGATTCCCAGATAGCCGCCCTTAAGGCGTAAGAATCTGTGCTCGGGCCGGACGTCATCTTCGGGCCAGCCCTGAACGTGAAAGTCGCTCACCGGGCCGGAGCCAAACTCCGTCACGCCGGTTTCGGCGTCCACCGATACGTACTGCCAGTGCCGGTCGCCGTTGACGACGTACATGTTTTTTTGTTTGGAGATAAAACTACGCAGCCAGCTGCCCTCGGTTTCGAAAGCTTTGTTGGCGTGGTTGTCCGTTTTTTTATCCCGATCCGGACCAACCACCGGCGTGGGCGAAAACAGGAGTTTGAAGGTGGCGTCCGAAGCCTCGACTGATTTCTGAAACCATTCCTTCTGCTCCTGCCCCCAGATCGTTTTGTCTTTGCTGTCGGGGATCTTATTGGCCGAGCGGTACTCCCGGCCTTCTACCATCCATATTTGTACGTCTTTTCCCCAGCGCAACGTCCGGTAGGGTTTGTCGAGCAGGGGTACATTCTCCCGCCAGATTTTCAGCCCTTCCCCGACGGTCAGCTCGCCGTAGGCGGGGGTATCGGGGTTTACGTCGTCGCTCAGCAGATCGTGGTCATCTTTGAGCATATAAATGGGAGTATTCTGAAAGAAAGTCACGCAGGGAGGGCCAGCCGTTCATGGCGTGCCACTTGTGCCGGGCTTTCTCAGAATTTGTCGCCAGGGGGCCGGGCTTGTCGTAGTAAATGTAGTCGCCGGTATGGATGAAGAAATCGGGTTTCATGCGGCCCATGCTGTCGTAGGTTTTGAAGCCCCGCTGCTCATCGTCGAAGCTCCAGAAGTACTGGCAGGTAGAGGTAGTGAGCTGTACGGGTACCACGGATTGGGCATCGGGGGCGGTTGTGAACGTCCCTACGGTTGCCACTACCTCCCCTTTTTCAGTGGCCTTCGCTTCCAGGGTAAGCTGGTACTTTGTGGCGGCTTTCAGGGAGTTAAAGGAGAGCTGCACCGTGTAGTCATTCTCGGGCACCGCGGGCATCCAATCGGATTTTAGCGTGGTTTTACCCGTAGATACCAGCGCCCGTACCCAGCCGGAGGTACCCTTTACGGCGCCGTCCATTTGGTCAACGGTCCCATTTTCATCAAAGGCAATCGGATGCCTGAACACCGGTTTAATCCGCTGATGCCGGACCGGATTGGGTTTTTCCTGTCCGCACAGCCGGGTCCAGATCAGAGCCGAACGGTTGCTCACTTCGGCGATTTTGAAGCCATTGGTGAAGTAGAGGGCAGGAGCCAGGGAGGAACGAAAAGGGTACTTTTGAAGGGTTAATTTTCCGATGGTGAGTGTGGCAAAGCCGGCTCCGGCTTTCTGGAAAAATTTTCGGCGACTGTTGGGTTTCATGGAAAGGGGTTAGGAACTACATACACGAGGTAAAGCAGTAATTGCTCGTTGTATAACATCCCGAAAGTTCAAAACTTTCGGGATGTTGACGTTCGGGATGTTGATGTTGGTATCAATCCAGCCGCTCGGCCATGGCAGGGGTCTTCTCTGAAAGCTTATTAATCCCGCTTTTGCCTTTCTTCAACTCAAATGAATCATACAATTCCCCCGTAGCGGTAAAGGAGTTGTACTTCAACAAGTCCCCTTCAATCGTAATCAACTGAAACAACTGGGTATTCATGCCCCGGCGATCCATCCAGGGATCATCGGATACCTCGTACATCTTGGGTCCCGAGACGGATACCACATAGACGGTCTCGGAGGATTTTTCGCGGGTAGAGGCAGAGGCGGGGGCGTTGGATACGCTGCCGCGCCCGTAGGCGTGATCGTGGCCTTGTAGTACCATATCCACTTTATGCTTGTCAATAATGGGCTTGAAGCGCTCACGAAGCTTAGGGTTGTTGCGGGTAGGGCTAGTAGAATAGAAGGGGTAGTGCAGGGTCACGATGTTCCAGGGACGCGGATCGTGCGTCAGGATAGAGTCGAGCCAGGCGGCTTGCTGCGCTGCGAAGGTTTCGGACTCGTCAATCTGCTCGGCATCCAGCGATATCATTTTCAGATTTTTGTAGTTGATCTGGTAGCAGGTTTCGTCCAGTCCTTTGGGGCCGTTGGTGGGTAGGTTAAATTGCTTTTTCCACTGCGGAGCCAGAATCACCCCCTTGGCATACTCGTGGTTGCCGGGGGTCATGAGGCCCGGCACGGTGGCGTGCAGAAACGACCCGGCGTGAAACCACTCTCCCCACTCGATGTCCTCGTTGGAGCGGTTGATGAGGTCTCCGGCGTGGAGCATAAAATCTACCTGTGGCATTTTTTTGTACGCCTCCCGTATCACCCGCGACCACATAGACTTAACCGAGTTCTGGGCATCGCCAAAGTACAAAAACGCTAAGGTTTGGCCCGAATCCGGAGTTTTGAACTGAAACCACTCGCTCCACTGATCCCCGAAGCCGACGCGATACACGTAGGTATTGCCGGGTGCCAGGGAGTCGAGCCGGGCCGAGTGGTAGTTGGCCTCAATGGTAATCTCCCCGTTCTGAACGGACAGAGATTCCGTGCGCGCCGACAAGGTATGCACTACTTTTATAAACTCCGGCCCTGATGTGGCTACCGCCCACTGCACCTGCCCGTGATCCACGGAGGTCTCGGTGCGCCAGTTGACGGCCACCGCAGTTTCGGGAGTTTCGGTCACGTTCAGGATCACCCGGTCGGGAAAGGCCGTAGGAAAGAGAATGCGCTGATCGAGGGCCGGAGCCAGCGCCAGCCGCTTTTGCAATTCCTGAGCCCGGGGCGAGAGGGTTTGGGCGTGGGAAAAGAGGTAGGGGCAAATGCTAAAAAAAAGGATAAAGGCCGTTTTGACTACATTCATTTTTAAATGGGTTAATTTCTGGTAAAGGTCGGTCGGTTTCAAGCCCACCGGATAAAATCCGGCGCTACCCTATCGTCCAAGCCTACGGCTTTTTGGGTTGTTGTCAATGCTTTGACTAGGCTTACAAAATTCCCGAGGGATTAGCCACAAACATGCGGGTACTGACGGTATAGGGTTGCCCATTGACCGACTGGTATTTGAGGTCTAGGTAGAAAGCCCGGTAGCCGCTGGTAGGTAAGGGTTGCTGGGTCTTGACCTGGTTGGCATTTTTTACGCCCAGGCTTCGGGAAGAAAAGGTCTCATTTCTAAAATCCCGGTCCGGTGAGTCGGCGGACCATACGATGGCATCCAGTAGCTTGTCGTCCGTAGCCTGCACGCTCAGGTTGATTTCGTTGTTCTTTTTGGAAAATTTCCAGGCACATTCGGGGTACGATTTCTTTTGCAGGGTATTTCCCAGAAAAGCACTCAGCGCATTGAGGGCCTGCTTGCCGTCGCCCAGGTCGTGGCCGGCGTTGGGCACGTAGTGAATCAGGTTTTTGCCGGGGATGCTATCGTAGTAGTTCTTGATGGCATCCACGGGCCAGTACTCGTCGTTGGTACCAATAAAAATCATCTTGGGCATGGTGAGCGCGCGGCGGTACGAGTAGGGGTCTACCATGGCGGTAATGGCCCGTCCGCTCTCGGTACCTTCGCTCTGCGGAATGCCCAGGTCCACGTAATCCTGAATCTGCACGCTGTAATCACCCCAGGCCTCAATCTGGTAATTCAGGTTAACCGGCATGTTGAGCACGTCGATCACCATGGGGCCGATGGCCGCTACGCGCTTGTCCTTTGCACCCGTGAGCCAGGTGGTCCAGCCACGCTTGGAGGCACCCGCTACCACAAAGCGGCCGATGGGATGGTTGAGCTTTTCTTTGGCAAAGGCCTGCACGGCATCCATGCCCCGCACGGCGCTTTTCACCATCGGGAACAGCAGCGGCCAGGAGTGATCCCCATCGTTTTTGAACTGGTGCAGCGTGTACGAAATCAACTCGTCTTCGGTCTTGTCGCCGTAAAGGGGTTGATTGGGGGTTTGGCGCAGTATGGTGACAATGGCTTTGTTTGTCGTAGCCATCCTGGTTAGGGGGCCCAGAAGCCCATCGTCTTTTTTCCAGTTGGGTTGCTCGTTGGTATTGGAGCCGCCGGTGATAAAGAGTAAAGCCCCGTCGTGCTGGATTTGGGCCGGAACCAGGATGGTGAGCTGATGCCGCCAGGTGATGTTCCGCCACTTTTGGGAGGTCAGGTTGAGGTTATAGCCTTTGACGCCTTCCAGTTGAAACGAGTCACGTACGGCCCATTGGTAGGTTTTGTCGCCATTGGTAAGGTACGCATCCAGGGCGGTGGTTGGGGTAATTGTCTCCTGCGCGTGGAGGGCGTTTTGGATTAGGAAAATAAGAAGGATGCCAAGAGAGCGAACTGATTTCATAGGGTATGTCTGTGTTTTTATTTCAAAACTATTTGAGGATAAGTTAATGTTAAATTATTGATTTAAGTGAATTAATGATTGTGTGTCAAATATGGCGTTTCTGCTTTTGTTTACCTCTCGGCAACGGCCGACCGTCCTAAATCCCTCTGCTTCGGCAGTCCGATCCTTAAAGGCGAGGGACTTTCTATGGGAGATATCGTCCATAATTCATGTCAATTTCTATTAAAAGAGAAAGCCGACAGCCGACCGCCGAAAGCCATCTACTTCTCCGGCTTTGGACTATCTGCAACGAGTTTCAGGGCATTTTCCATATAAATCTCCCCGGTCATTTCGCCCAGACTGGTTCGGCTTACGTAGTCGTACCTTTTGAAACTAGTGAAGTCAACTTTGGTGAGCATATACCCAAAGGCGTCGTTGGTTAGGCCAAACAGAAAGGGGTAAGCCGTAGGCATGTGGCGTTTTACGTAGTAGCCAATGTTGGGCAGGGCTTCCCCCGGAATGGTCAGGATTTGGGCTGGGCCGATGTTGATGAGGTTGAGCTGGGTAGTGACGGTGTTTGGTTTGGACATCTGGTAATTCAAGGGCGACTTGGCCAGAATGTACTTCATAATATCCGAGTCAATGGGGAATTCCAGGCGGCGGGCGGTGCTATATAACGCAGGGTTGGTCAGGGTAGGGGCGGTAGAAACCAACCGCAGTGCTTCGTCGGCTAGCAGTTCCCCAATGCGGATGCACTCTTCCCAGGTATTGGCCTCTTGTCCGTTTTCGCGACGCACATCCGCGGTCACCATACCGCCTTGCGCTCCGTTGACAAACATCGCCATGCCACCCGCTTTGGCTTCGATGCGGTCGTAGAGGGGACCGCATAAGTCGGGGCTCAAAATTCCTTGTCCCGATCCAAGTACCTCCGGATGCACGGCGTAGTTGACCAGCGTGGCGATGGCTTTTCCAGGGGTAGGCCCGGAGGTAGCCAGGGCCTGAATCACCCCGCAGCGCGGGTCGTACAGCTCGGGAGCGTAGTAGTTGTAGGCGATTTTGCCTTTGGCTTCACCCATCGCTACTTTCAAGGTGGCAGGTTGCAAGTTCTTTACTGCCTCATCTACGGCTTCGGCCATGAGGCGTACGCAACGATCCAGGTAGGCCATATCGGCGAAGGATTCCCCCTTTTCGTTCGGAAACCCGTAGGCATCGGGACCACTGTGGGTGTGGGTGGCCGAAATGAGCACGTTTTCGGGCTTGACGCCTTTGATCAGCGCGCGGGATTTGTCACCCAGGACCGAGGGCCAACCCAGGTTGTCCACGCTCACGAAGGCCAGGCGGGTTTCTCCTTTTTCCACCACAAACGCCCGGATGTACAAATCACCCTTTTTTTCTACTGATTTCTTGGGGGTACCTATGCCCCCCGATACGGGTAGGAGGGGATCGGGCGTGATATTCCTGAGGGCAGCCCCGGCTTTAAAGATTTGGGAATAGGCAGTACCTGAAGCGAGGAAACCGGCCAGGAGCAAAAAAATGATTTTAAAAAAATTCATCATGGCAATAAGTCAGGGTTTAGGGATCCTGAGGGGAAGGGTAATGAAATGCTTTCAAAACTAAAAAAAATGGGTGGAACAAACTCCACCCATTTTTCCAATCAACTAATCGAATTACCAGGGTTTTCCGGTGCCTTGTATAAGCCAGGGTTTGGACCAGGCGCTATTCTTGTTGTCAGCCTGCGAATAGTTCGTGACTTCCAGTTTTTCAAGAGCCGCGGTCGCGTTTGCTTTGTTTATGTTCAGTTCATCCTGCATATAATAGAAGCGTACGGGAAGTACAGCCCGCTTGGCAGCCGGTCCGGCTTTGAGAGCCGGGAAACCGGTACGCCGGAAATCGAACCAGGCTTCGGTGGCAGCGGTCCAGCTGGCGATCCACTTCTGTTCCATGATTTGCTGAAGGGTACCCTTATAGGCTACGTCGGGCTGGGCTATGTACTCGGCGTATTTTGCTCCGACGCCCCAGGTAGTGAGCGATGCCTGCACTGCGGCTTCGTACCGAGCCTTGGCTGTTCCGGCGTTCCAGCCTTTGAGTGCTGCTTCGGCCAGGATAAAGTTCACTTCGGCTGCGGAAATCAGACGCGCTTTCAACAACGGCCCCTTCGCCTGCTTGTAAATATCATTCAGGAACGACGCGTGCGGATTGAAGGAGGTTTGGCCGGGGGTAGGATTGAGGTTGTAGGCCGACGGAAGAGCCGAGAAACTGGCGGGTAGTCCCACGTATTCAGGGTCGGTATCTACCACCGTTTTGCCCACTTTGTCGGGTGAGAGCATCCGCTTGCCGTTCACAATCTTGTCGGTACCGGCGGGCAGGGTAGCATCTACCACGAGGGGTACCTCCACCTTATTGGCCCAGATCGCCAGGCGGGGGTCTTTCAGAGCCTGCAGGGCTTCTACCAGCGTGGCGCCCATCTTGATGCGGCGGTAATTGCTGCCGCTGGCGTCAAACACCGTGTTGGCGGGCCAGGAGGTACCATCACTGGTACCGGGATAGGCCATGGTGGCGTCCTCGGTATTTTTGGTAATGATGGGGTACTTGGTAGGATCGGAAATGATTTTCTCAATTCCAGCTTTGGCCACATCGGCTTTCTTGGCTGAAATACGCATGAAGTAGCGCAGGGCCAGCGAGTTGGCAAATTTCTGCCAGGCGGCTGGGTTGCCCGCATAGTACACATCCACGTTCTCCACGATACCCGAATACTCGCCCTTGGGTTTTGAAAGCAGCGTGTTGGCTTTTTCCAGATCGGCCAGAATTCCCGCATAAATGACTTCCTGCGAATCAAACGTCGGCGTGATGTTTTCAGTCCCGCCCAGTTCTCCTTTCAGAGCGTTGGTGTAGGGGGCATCGCCCCACAGGTCGGCGATGAGGCCAAACACAAACGATTTCATGACCAGAGATACCCCCTGATGAAACTCGAAATCCTGTTCTACCGCCCGCTGATACAGCAGTTCGTTGTTGCGCAGGATGTCGTAATACCCGCTCCAGCTTTGGTTGTTCCAGTCGTAGTCGTTGTGTCCACTCGACCAGGCATCCTTTTGGGTATGTTGCACTACCCCGGCAATATCCTGATAGCCCAGGTTGGTGTAGAGCTTGGCGGCTTCGGTCAGAACCGTGGGCATAATCAGGTTCGGGTTCACCATATCTGACTGTACGCCGTTGGGGTTTTCATTCAGCTCGGTCAGGTCCTTGCAGGAAAAGAAGGACAGAAGCAGAACCAGAAAAATGAGATTCTTTTTATGTATGATTTTCATAGTTTCTTAGCTTGGAATTAGTTATTGGTTGCTGGTTATTGGTGGATTGGTTATCTGGTATTAGTTACTGGTTGTCTTGTCCTGAATTGGTTGACCACAAAGCAACCAGTAATCAATCAACAAATTCACCAATCCACCACTTACCATTTTAGAATGTCAAATTGAGTCTTAAACCCACGGGCATAACCCAGGGAATTACGTTGTAGCGCTCGATACCCTGCTTGAACTGCGTACCGGCCTGCGCACCGGATTCCTGCTGGAAAGCCATTTCGGGATCGATGCCGATTTTGGCTTTGGTCCAGAGAATGATGTTCCGGCTGTACAGCGACACACTGGCATTCTGCATGTGCAGTTTGTTGACGAGTTTGCTGGGTAGGTCATAGGCCAGCGATATTTCGCGAAGCTTCACGAACGAAGCATCGAAGGTAGCAGCTCGGGTAAAGTCCCAGGGATAGTTGTCGCCGTAGGGAATGTACTTGGTACCGGCCCCGCCCAGGTTTTCGGTGTAGCCCGTTATTTGGCCTTCGGCGTTGTACTGGGCAATCACCCCAGGGTTAAACACCGCGTAAGGGTAGGTATTGCCACCGTACTCAAACGGATAGCCGCCGTACTCGGCAGTTGGACCACCCACAATGTTGAAACCATTGCCGTTGACCTTAATATTGTCTTCGGCCGTTCGACTTCAGGTAGTTGACCAGGGCATCGCCGGTCAGACCGTTGGGATTGATCAGGTTGTCCAGAAAACGACTTGTTTTCAGGTCCGACTCGCCGTAGCGGTAGGTCTGCGAAACAAAGTCACCGCCGTTGCGCCAGTCAAACGACAGATTGAGGCTGAATGCCTTGTAGGAAAGCGAAGCCTGTCCGCCCAAGATGAATTTGGGGTTGAAATTGCCAATTTTGTTGCGGGTATTACTGGCGCTGACGCTCTGCCAGGAACCGTTGTCGTCCAGAATGGGGTAGCCGAAGTAGGGGGAGTTTTTGTCTGGTCAACCGTTACCAGTTCCGAATCGTAAATATCGCCGATGGTTTCGCCCTACGTAGGTCCAGGCACCACCTTTGGCGTCGGTCCAGAGCGTATAGAATTGCAGTCCGTCTGATAGACTCCTTGATGGTGGTTCGGTTGCGGGTTATGTTGGTGTTGACGTCCAGACGCCAGCCGTTCTTTATCAATGGGAGTACCCCCCAGGGCCAATTCGATTCCCTTGCTTACCAACAGACCGGCGTTGATGTTCTTGGAGGTAAAACCGGTAGAAGGAGGCAGTTTGGTTGGGATGATCTGGTTGCGGTTTTCGACTACGTAGTAGGTACCCGAGAAGCGCAGCCGGTTGCGGAACAGCGCCAGGTCGACTCCAGCTTCGTACGAAGTAGCAATCTCGGGTTTCAGGTCCGGCAGCAGAATGTTGCCGGGTTTGGACAACCGGGTCAGGTCGCCCCAGGCTTCGGCATTGCCCAGGGTATTGAGCAGGCGTAAGGATTGGTGTCGTTACCTACCTGCGCCACGCCACCCCGTACTTTCAGCAGATTGATGGAGTTGGAGAACGGTATCATCTCGTTGAGCAGCACACTCAGCGAAGCCGATGGGTAGAAATACGAACGGTTGGCTTTGGGCAGCGTACTCGACCAGTCGTTGCGGGCTGTCACATCCAGGTACACCATGTCCTTATAGCCGAAATTAGCCAACCCGTACACGCTGTAAATAGCCCGCTGGGTATTGTAGCTGCTGTACTGGACGTTGGCCTGAGCGATATTTTGCAAAGTAAAAAGTCCGGGAATCGTCAGACCTGCCCTTTCCTTGGTAGCCGTGCTAACATCGCCGGTCTTTTGGTAGCGGGTGTTCCCCCCGCCGGATACCGACAGGCTGAAATCGCCCAGTGTTTTGGCATAGGTAGCCAGGAAGTCGGCATTACGCTCGAAACGAGCCAGGTCAATGATCCCGTAAGCACCCTTGGGTTCGAGCGTATAGCTATTGCCGATTTTGATTTCCCGCTGTTCGTTGTAGGTATCCAGAGCTACGCGACCCATCAGACTGAACTCCGGCGTAATCTGCCAGTCGGCCTTCATGTTGCCAAACACCCGGTCGCGCTGAAAGCTGTTGTTGATCTCATTGGCCAGGAAATAGGGGTTGTTGTAGTTGTTGCGCGACTGCGACTTCTGCTGAATGCCTTCCTGACCGGGTAGCCAGTAGTCTTTCAGTTCCAGCATGTCGATGTGGGGCGATACGGCGTAGGCCCACTGCATGGGGTTAGCGCCCCGGTTACCGGCGGGCCGGTTGTTGGAGCCGTTGCGGCTAATATCCACCATGGTGCTCAGCGTCAGCTTTTTCGGTGAGCCGCAGCGACGAGTTGAGCGACAGCGAGTTTCGCATCAGATCCGAATTGGGAATAATGCCCCGGTTTTGCATGTTGGAGTACGACAGACGGTAGGTCATCTTGTCGGTATTGTTCGAAATAGACACCCCGTTGGTGGTCGTGATACCCGTCTGCACAAAATTCCGTACGTTGTTGGGGTGCGAGACCAGCTCGGTAGGGATAGGTTTCCCGCTGGCATCCAGCGGGCTGTTCCACTGAATGGCCTTATAGCCTTTGTCCAGTTCGGGGCCTACGCCCGCCAGCTGAACCTTCCTCAATGACCAGCACCCCACCTGGATAGGGGTTGTTGGTCGGGCGTGAAGGGCAGAATACCCGTGGCAAATTTGGAGTGAAAGTCCAGGAACTTGTAGGGCTTGATCAAAAACCGTATTGGACGAGATATTGACGGTCATTTTCTTTGACTTTTGAGCCGTTCTTGGTCGTAATCAGTACCACGCCGTTGCCCGCCCGCGAGCCGTAGAGAGCCGCCGCGCTGGGGCCTTTCAGGATCGAAACGCTCTCGATGTCGTCAGGGTTGAGGTCCGAGATGGCATTGCCGTAGTCTACCCGGTTATCGCGCCCGACCTGGCTGACGTTGTTCAGGGTGTTATTGATGGGTACCCCGTCTACTACAAACAGCGGCTGGTTGTCGTTACTCAGCGAGGTAGCACCCCGGATCACCATGCTCACCGAAGAGCCCGTGCCGCCCGTGGAGCTGATGGTTACGCCGGGTACCTTACCGGCCAGGCCGTTCAGCACGTTTTCCTGCGCCACCCGGCTCAGGTCCTTGCCGTCCACCTTACCTACCGAGTAGCCCAGCGAGCGTTCCTCGCGCTTGATACCCAGAGCCGTAACCACCACCTCGTTGAGGTTTTCGGCACTTTCAGCTAGTGATACATTGATTACATTTTGATTGCCAACGGTAATTTCCTGCGATACGTAGCCGATGAAGGAGAATACGAGTACGGAATTGTTCCCCGGCACCGAAAGGGAAAAGTTACCCGAAGCATCCGATGACGTACCCGTTTGGGTACCTTTCAGGATGATATTAACCCCGGCGAAGGAAGAACCATCCGCCTGGGAGAGTACTTTACCGGTTACGGTGCGGTCGAGTGAGGGGGCGTGCGCCAGGGCCACCGAGGTGCCCAGCGTAATCAACAGGAACGCGTATAAGACGCTCCTGAGCTGTTTTTGAAGTAAAAGTAATGGATTCATGTACTGGATAGTTTAGTGTTTGGATTTTTAAAATTCTGATTAGCAGTACCTTGTTCTGGTTAAGTTGAGTTGAATGGTGTTTTCACGGCGTTTCGTTTTAGGTATGTAGCTGGCTGGAACGTATGTGCTGATGCGCTGGGTGCATCCTCCGGTATTCTCATTCGGTCATTTGTTTTTCTTTTCTTGAAACGGGTCTTTGTTTTCCAAAAGCTGGTTGAAGTACACTTCGAGCAGGTCGGAATATTCCGTGGTCATGGTGTCGGTGCCCATGGAAGCAATCAATTCATCCAGTTCATTGTACGTCAATGAATTTTGGATGAGTTGATCCAGTAAGTATCGTGCTCTCGACGTGGCCATTCCTCCCAGGGTCTAGGTTGACTTACCTATGATACTCGGGGAGCGGATCATCGGGCTATTCCAAGCCTATATTATTTGTGTTAATTTTAATCGTATGATTCATAGCCTATTATCCAAAATTGGAGTTTTCTAAGTCCTATTAATTGAAGAGACCAGCCACCACGTCTTTTGGAGAAATGGGGGGATATTCGGAAAGTACAATCCGGGGTGACTGCTGGCCTGGAGCAGTAGGAGAAAGGAATGATTTGGGAAAGGCTCAGGTATACACCGTAGTGAGCTGCTCCCGCAGGATTTGCTTGGCCTTGACCAACTGGTTTTTGACGGTGTTTTTGGAGATTTTCATTAGATTGGCAATCTCCTCGTAGGATTTTCCTTCGTATACATTCAGAATCAGGATTTTCTTCCGCTTCTCCGAAAGGCCGTTTACGACTTTGCTCACAAACTGGATGCGGTCTTCGGTATCTTCTATTTCCTGATGATCGGTGGTGTACATACGTTCATAGTATACCTCCCGCAGCAGGTTGTTTTTTTCCATCCGCTTGAAATAATCGAAGGTGAAGTTGCGGAGGCAGGTAAAAAGATACGAATTGAAGTTTAATTCGGGGTTGATGTGCGCCCGACGATCCCAGATCCGGATAAATACCTCGTGTAGGACGTTCTCGGCCTCTTCCTGATCTTTCAGCATATTTACACAAAATCGCAGGGCGGGCGTCCGGTAGTAGCTGTAGAGATCGGCAAATGCTTTTTGATCTCCCTTACTTACATTTTGGAGGATGTGTCGGTCGGGCTGATTCATAGGAATAAGGGGTTAGAAAAGTAGGGTAGGTGGTTTTGCAAATGACAGGGCCTCCAATCGAAAAAACGAACTACCTGTTTTTTGCTGACCTAAATTTACAAGCTTTTACTTACTAATGCGTCGCATTTTGCGTTAATCTATCTTCAATTTGCGCAAATTTTATAAATAGTAACTTTCTCTTTATTTTGGAGGAAAGGGCTTCATCGTAAGAAAATACAAAATGGATCGGTAGCCTGCTCCTGGCCGTGATAAAAATGCAGGAAGGTAGCGGCTGACCGATAGCCCAATTTGCCAATCCGTGAGTATGTATTAGGGAAAACCAGGAAAATAATCTCTTGGACGATTCGACACCTTATACTACCTACATTCTGCATTTCTCATGCAAAAAATAGTTTGGTTGCTGATTGGCCTGATGGTATCAGGCCACCTGTACGGGCAGAGCCCGGAGCTGGCCGCTACCCCCAAAAAACTTGAAGTGCTTATTTTTCCTGAGCAAAAGGAACACGCCCACGGAAGCAGCATAGTCAGGCTACCCAACGGCGATATGCTGGCGGCCTGGTTTCAGGGCAGTGGCGAGCGTACCGCTGACGACGTCCGCATCATGGGGGCCCGGCTTCCCAAAGGAGCCCGGCAATGGGGTACCCCTTTCCTGATGGCCGATACGCCGCATCTGCCCGACTGCAATCCCGTCCTGTTCCTGAACCACGATCAAAAGCTTTTCCTGGTGTGGATAGCCGTTCAGGCCAACCTGTGGGAGCAGTCCATCCTGCGGGTACGCACCTCCACGGACTACGCGGGCAAGGATGCTCCCACCTGGAACTGGCAGGATAACATTCTGTTGAAGCCGGATGAGGCGTTTGGGGCGGAGGTAAAAAACAAACTGGCCGCGCTCCCCGAGCACGGCACCGGCTGGGCGGGCTATGCCCCCGAGTACGACAAGCAGATCGCGCAGGCAGCCACCGATCCGGTCAAACGGAGCATTGGCTGGATGACCCGGATCAAACCCCTGCTGCTTCCCAACCGCCGGATCATATTGCCCCTGTATTCGGATGGCTTCAACCTGTCCCTGATGGCTATATCGGACGATGATGGGACCACCTGGAAACCCAGCCTGCCGCTCGTGGGGAGGGGGCCGATCCAGCCCGCCGTGGTCCGGAAAAAAGACGGGACGCTGGTGGCTTACCTTCGCGACAGTGGCGACTACCCCCCTCGGATTCAGCGCAGCGAGTCCACTGACCTGGGCCAAACCTGGACCCCCGCCACCAAAACCGATATCCCAAACACCGCCAGTGTGGAGCTGCTGGTATTGCAAGATGGCCGCTGGGCCTTTGTGGGCAATGACATGGCCGACGGCCGCTACCGGCTGGCGCTGTTTCTGTCGGATGATGAAGCCAAAACCTGGAAATGGAAAACCTACCTTGAAAACAAATCGCCCCAGGAAGGAGGGTATTCGTACCCGTGCCTGATTCAGGCGCAAGATGGGCTGCTTGCACATAACGTACTCCTACCACTCCGAAAAATTCCGCAAATCCATTAAATATGTAGTGGTAGATCCCGCTGCTCTAAAAAACTAATCAGTTCCTTCCAATCAAATAAAATATGCTCATCCAACCCATTCAAAAACTGTATCGATTCCTGACTATCGTTTTCATGGCCAGTGCTGGCCTTCTTGCCCATCAGGGCCTGGCTCAGCGCGTGTACCAGGACAAGCCCTTTTTGCAGGAATACAGTGTCAAGTACTACCTCAATTCCCCCGGCAGTGAACTACAAAAAGTGCGCGCGGATCGGAACGGGGTCATCAAAGTATTGTCCTCGGAGGGGTTGATGATGCCCCACCACGGCGAATTCCTGTACCCAGGGAATCTGGTGTCCGATGGCCGGTACCGGTTTATAAAGGATAAAAAGCTAACGGATTTGGACGTACTCAGCGGCCAGTTTGTGATGCTGAGTGACAAGGCCGTGTTGAGCGATGCCTGGGCGGGGTCACTGTACTCTGAACACGGCCTTGGTAAGGCTCGATCCGTGGCCGCCGGGGACGATTTTAGGTTTCTGGTTGCGGACGGCAGCCGGTTGGTGCTGGTTTCAAAAGAAAAAAAGGAGTGGGAGGGGGAATTGAAAAACGAAGAGATCCTGACTATACGGTACCAGCCCGGCAAAAAGCTTTTCTGGATTTTGGGTAAATCAGGACTATATACCCTCTCGGCCACGAAACAACTTGACAAAGTACTGGAAGGGAAAAACTTCACCAGCTTTGATCTGGTCAATGAGTCAAGAGTAGTGGTAGGGACCACCGAGGGGTACCTGGACTGGAACGCCAGCACGAAGAAGTCAATCGTCCATTCAAAAATACCGGTTACGGAAATCACGGCCGTAAAGGCCGCTAGGCACGAAGGTGTGGTTCGGAACCAAAAACGGCGCTTTTGCGGTCAATGCCGACGGCAAAATAGACTACTACGCCAGCGAACGCTGGCTACCCGGCAACTCCGTGGTGGATATAGCGCCAGGACCCGATGCCTCCGTCCTGATTCTGACCAGCGCAGGGCTCGCCCAACTGGTGTTCAAACCCATGACCCTGCACGACAAAGCCCAATTCTACGATCAGCAGGTGCGGTCGCGGCATATCCGCAATGGGTTCAATGCTTCCCTGTCCCGCATGGAAAAGGGTAGCCTCGCTACGGGGTACCTGTCCGATTCGGACAACGACGGCCTGTGGACCTCCATGTACCTGGGCGGGGAAATATTCCGCTACAAAGTGACCCGTGACCCCGAAGCCCTGCTAAACTGCCGTGAGTCATTGGATGCCATGGAGCGCCTTTACACCATCAACCCTATTCCCGGCTTTCCGTCCCGTTCCTTTGAGCGCCGGGGCTACATCAATCAGCTGTCCGACCCCGACCGCTGGCAACATTCCCCGAATCCGGAGTGGGATTGGAAAGCCACCACGAGCAGCGACGAGGCCATTGGGCATATATTCGCGTTTGGAGCCATGGCCGAACTGGTGGATGATCCGGATTTGAAAAAGCGCGCCATTGCGCTCATTGACACCCTGATGGGGCATATCGTAGATCACGACCTCTACCTGATTGACTACGACGGCAAGCCTACCCTGTGGGGGAAATGGAACCCTACCTACGTCAATGGATTTCCCACTAATGTGGGCGACCGGAAGTTGAACTCTTCCAATATTGTGGCCATGTTGCAGACGGCTTACCATTTTACCAAAAAAGAAAAATACAAACAGAAGGCGCTCGAACTGATGCAAAAGCACGGGTACCTCGAAAACCTCATGCGGCCCATGGCCGAAATCGGCAAGGCCCCGGAAGGCTCCGACGATTACAGCAAGATGCTTTCGGAAGGCTGGAACCATTCGGATGATGAAATGTACTTTGTGGGCTACTGGGGGCTGTATCGCTACGCCCTGAACGATACCCTGAAAGCAAAATACAAAAAGGCTATCCTGGATCACTGGCAAGCCGAACGCCCGGAGAAAGAAGGGGCCTGGAATATTTTCACGGCGCTGACGGGAACGCCCACTTTTGACCTCAACGAAGCCGCCTGGTACCTAAGGGAGTATCCGCTGGACCTGATAGACTGGGCCGTTCAGAATAGCCACCGGAAAGATATTGAACTTTTACCGCCCAATTTCCGAAACCAAACCACCCCGCAGGTACTTCCCCCCGACGAGAGGCCCATTCAGCGGCACAATGGCAATACTTTCACGCTGGATCGGAAAGGGGGCAACGGTACTTCCGAGCACAGCGCCGGGGATATATGGCTGCTGCCCTACTGGATGGGGCGGTACCTGGGCGTCATCAGCGCGCCAGTCCGATAAGATTCATTGGCCAAAACTAGCCTTCATGGCGGAAGGTACCTGTTGGTATAGCGTGTTCACCAGCGGTTTGAACGCATCCGGTGGCGCGTTGTGGTCGAAGGTGGGCGAGGTAAACGTGTCCTTGCCGGTATCAAATTTTAGCGTCGCGTGCAGGGCCGCATCCACCTGGTGTTTCTTACTCAGGATCGGAACGGATTCCAGGTCACTCAGCGGGAGTTGACTGGCTTGATGGAGAAGGGTTTTCCAACTCTCCGGCTTCATGGCAGAGGAGGTCGTTTTTCCATTCACCACCACCGTAAGGGTAGTAGGGGTGGCCTCGATACTTCTATTGGTACCCCTTGTAAACTCCGTGAGCAGGATACTCCTGACCTCCTCCGCCGAGGAAACGCAGGAAGCAGTCCCCCAACTGGCTATAAAAAACGACATCAGGATATAGTGCATGGGGTAGGCGGATTAGGGTTTTGAAAAAAAGGTACTGCAAAAAAGTAAAATTTAAACGACAGACAACATACAAAATTTCACTAAGCTAATTTCCGGCCTGATATTTGTTGGTAGTCTGCCTGAATCAATTACCTTTTTGATCCGAAAAATACAGCGGAATGAGCGGGAAGAGTTTACTTTTTTTTGGGTTTTTATTGCTTGGCTGGGCCCATACCGAAGCGCAGCAGCTGCCGCAAGGGAGCTTGACTACCCTGAATCCTTTTGTGGTTAATCCCGCGGTATCGGGCGCTTTCGATTTTGCCGACCTGCGATTTGGGTACCGGCGGCAGTGGCAGGGGCTGGATGATGCTCCCAACACCACCTTCCTTACCTTTCATTCCCCCGTCGGCTACGGCACCAAAGAACTCCCCAATGCCAGTACACCCCGCTACTCCACCCGTCAGTTTTCGGTTCCAACGCCCCCGGATGGTACGTGGCGCTGGGGCGCCGGGGGGCTGGTGGTCGCCGATCGCACCGGAATTATCGAACGGAACATTGTTCAGGCGACGGGAGCGGGGCACGTGAGCTTACCGAACAAGTGGCGGCTTTCGGTTGGGATGGGGGTAGGGCTGCTCCACTATGTCCTACGGTTTGACCGCATCCAAACGGCCACACCCTCGGATCCCATTCTGCCCGGTGGCCGGGTGTCCCTGGCCAGGCCCTTCCTCTCGCTGGGGATGCTGGTCCGGCATGAAAATTTTTGGGCCGGGGCCTCCGTGCTTTCTCCCACCGCCTTGTCCTTGTCGTACGATGCCCCGGCGGGCGATGTCCAAAGCCGGCTGCTCCCGCATTATTACCTAACAGCCGCCTACCGGATCAAACTCTCGGAAGAATGGGCGGCGATTCCGCAGGTTTGGCTGAAAAGTACCGCCAAAGCACCCTCCTCGGTAGATGCCCAGCTGCGCGTACACTACGAAGACCGCGTATGGGGGGGCATCCAATACCGCCTGGGCGATAGTTTTGGCGGAATATTGGGCCTTACCCTTACCCCCACGCTGTCACTTAGCTACGCGTATGAGTATCCACTTTCTTCCATTCAGTCTACTTCGGTGGGCAGCCACGAAATTCTCCTGGGGTTCCGATTCAACAACCGACGCGCCATGTATAGCCCCCCCATGGGATGGTAGCTGGAACTCTCCCCCGATTTTTGACCCCTTTTGAAGGGCAATTTTCGTATACTTGTAGTTTATAAGTAAACTACTATCCTTTACATGGATATATCCATATTAATTATCATTCTAAGCTGCTCAGTTCTACTGTCCTACGGCTTTGACCTGATCAGCACCCGGACTAAGCTGCCCTCCGTGGTGTTGTTGCTGGCCACGGGGATGATCATAAAACAGGTTACCCAGTATTTCAATATTACCATTCCCTACGTGGATGTAATTCTTCCTACGTTGGGTACCATCGGGCTTATTCTGATCGTGCTGGAAGGAGGCCTTGATCTTGAATTAAGTGGGGACAAAAAGAAACTAATCGCCCGTACCTTTGTATCGGCCCTGCTAGGGCTCGTGTTGAGTATGTTTGCCATTGCCGGCATCCTGTACCTGCTCTTGGGCGAGAATTTTTACAACGCCGTGGTAACCGCTACCCCCTTTGCCATCATTAGCAGTGCGGTAGCTATTCCCAGCGTGCGGGGACTCGACAACCGACGGCGGGAGTACATGGTGTACGAATCGTCGCTTTCGGATATTTTGGGCCTGATGTTATTCAATATTCTGGTTATTCCGAGCGGATCGGGCTGGGAATCGGCCCTGCAGTTTTTCAAGAGCACCATCCTGATAGTCATCATCTCGGTCATTTGTTGCTTCGTCCTGCTCTATTTGATCAGCCGTATCAACCACCACGTCAAGTACCTGCCCATTATTTCGGCTCTGTTCATTGTGTACGCCGTTGGCAAAATCTACCACTTGTCGTCCCTCTTGGCGATCCTGGTGTTTGGCTTGTTCCTGAACAATACAGAGTTGTTTGTTCGGGGAAAGCTCAATGATTTTTTTAAGAATGATCTTTTTGAAAAAGAACTCGAACAATTCAAAAAACTTACCGCCGAGAGTGCTTTTGTCATTCGCACGTTCTTCTTCCTGATTTTTGGCTACTCCACCAACATCAGTGAATTGGCGGATCTGGACGCGTGGATCGTGAGTGGACTCATACTTCTGGCCATCCTCGGAACCCGGTACATATCGCTCAAAACTTCCTTTAGAGGTAACCTTAGCCCACTTTTGTATATCGCCCCGCGTGGGCTGATTACGGTGCTATTGTTTCTGACCATCCCCCCGCAGTCGATGGTGAAAGGCTTCCGGGATGGGATATTGATGATAACGGTGATCCTGACGGCCCTCACGATGATGGTGGCTGTGATGACCCACAAACCGCCGGTAGAGGAGAAAGAGCACGAAAAACTAGATGTATCGTAGAAATGCCCACAGCGGACGGGTATTCAGGTAGGTAAGTGCGCTCTCGTTGGCGAAGGCCTCCCGCTCAAACGATATGTTGCGGTAGGCCAGGTAGTGGTTTCGGTAGCGCATCAGCCCCATGAGATACTCGGCCAGGTACCAGATGTAAAATAACAGGAAGCCGGTTTCGAGTTGCTGGCGCAGGTGGATGCATTCGTGATTGAGCAGCACCTGCTTTGGCAATCGGTTTTTCAACAGAACGAAAGGAAAGATAGCCATCCCTTCGACCCATAAAAATGAAACATAAACGAGTATACCTTTAAACATTTTTTCTATCAGACTAGCTAAGGTTGCCAGGTTGCACAGCACAAAATTACACGCTATCAGCTCTCCTTACTAGTATAGTTCAACCCAATTTTTATAATATGCTTACTACTATTATTGCCATTTTTGTTGTCGGATACCTTGCAATTGCTCTTGAAGAACCCCTTAAAGTAAACAAAACTGCCTCGGCTCTCATTACCGGAGTCCTATGTTGGACCGCCTACGCGCTGTATAGCTCCGAAACTGAGCTGGTGGTAGAAGAATTGTCGCACCACCTGGGCTCTATTTCCGAAATCCTGTTCTTTCTGCTGGGAGCGATGACGATCGTAGAATTGATTGATGCCCACGAAGGATTTGCCATCATCACCGAACGCATCAAAACCCGCAATCCCATCTCGTTGCTGTGGATCATTTGCATTCTTACCTTTTTCCTTTCGGCTCTGCTCGACAACCTCACCACTTCCATCGTGATGGTATCGCTGCTGCGCAAAATAATGCCCGAATCCGAGCAACGAAAACTCATGGCTGGTATGATCATCATTGCGGCCAACTCCGGGGGAGCGTGGTCGCCCATTGGCGACGTATCCACCACCATGCTCTGGATCGGCGGGCAGGTTACCACCATGAACATCATCGTTCGCCTTATAGTACCCAGCATCGTTTCGCTGGCGGTTCCGTTGCTGTATATGACCTTTGCCATGAAGGGCAGCTTGCAGGCAGTACCTGTGCTGTCCAGTGAAGAGACAGCCCCTAGCTTTGATGCCGAAAATGGCGTTTCGAGGGGTCAGGGCCGCCTCATGCTGGTGGCCGGGATCATTGGTCTGCTGTTTGTGCCATTTTTCAAAACAGTGACGCACCTTCCTCCCTACATGGGGATGCTCCTGTCGCTGGGGGCCTTGTGGGTGCTTTCGGAGATTATTCACAAGGACAAGGACGAAGAGGATCGCATGCCTTATACGCCTGCCTACGCCCTGAGCAAGATTGATGTTCCGAGCATCCTCTTCTTCCTGGGTATTCTGGCGGCAGTGGGAGTGTTGGAAGCAACTAATGTACTCAGTGACCTGGCGGGTAGCCTGGACGGATGGGTGGGGAATCTGGATGTCATCGTCATCATCATTGGGGTGGTTTCGGCCATTGTGGACAACGTGCCCATCGTGGCCGCGGCCATGGGGATGTATGATATGGCGGTATATCCTACCGACCACAAGCTATGGGAATTTATGGCTTACTGTGCCGGTACCGGGGGCAGTATGCTGGTGATCGGCTCCGCTGCCGGGGTAGCGGTAATGGGTATCGAGAAGCTGGATTTTATTTGGTACCTCAAACGGATCGCCTTTTTGGCGTTGATCGGGTACCTGGCCGGTGCGGGTACCTATCTGCTGATGTTTTAACAACTTGTGCCAGGAAGTAGAGTATTTTTGGAGGGTACCGGTTTTTTATTAATCAGAGAATTAATATGATTCATGCGTGATAGCTTTTTCCTCTACCTAACCATAAACTCACCTTCCCATGATGTATCGCAACTTATTTCCACTCCTTGCCTTGCTGTTGCTTGGTGGCTTCGGTGCCCAGGCCCAGGAGTTAACTGACGCCCAGGCGGTAGTAGACAAATACCTGACTGCCGTAGGAGGACTCGACAAGCTTAGAGGGATCAAGGATATGACCCTCAACATGACCGCCGACATTCAGGGCCGCGCTCTGGAAATGGAAACAAAGCTCAAAATGCCGGATAAATTCAAACAGGTCTCGTACATGATGGGTAACGAAGCCGGCGGGTCGGTGTATGATGGTAAAACGATGTCCCGTTCGATGCGGGGACAGCAGACCACCAAGGAAGGGAAGGAGGCTTTTCAGGAGTTTTTGCAGAACCACCCGTTTCCTGAGTTGTACTACGATACCCTGGGCATCGCGAAAAAGCTGGTGGGAGTGGAGAAAATAGGAGACACCGAAGCCTACAACATTGAATATACTGCTCCCTGGAATACCTGGCACGACTACTTTGACAAAACCACCGGCCTCAAAATACGGCGTACCGCCGTGATGGAATCCCCCAGAGGAAAATCAGAAGTACAGGTCAATTTTGGGGATTATAAGGCAGTAAGCGGGATTATGTTTCCGTACACCCGTAGTCAAAAATCCGGGCAGTTTGAAATGAGCATGGAAACCAGTTCCATCAAACTCAATAAGGGCCTTGACGATAAGCTTTTCAAAGTGAAATAAAAGATGAATTCCCAAAAAAATTGCCGCATGGTTCCTATCCATGCGGCAATTTTTTGTGGGTTCCAGTGGGCAACGAACGCTATCCCCGGCTAATCTCCAATATTTCAAACTCTACGACTCCGGCCGGAATTTTTATTTCGGCCATTTCTCCTTTTTTCTTTCCTAATAACCCTTTGCCAATGGGCGAACTAACCGAAATCTTGCCGGTCTTGAGGTCGGCTTCTTCCTCCGACACCAGCATATAGGTCATCACAGCGCCGTTTTTCTTGTTTTTGATCTGTACCTTTGACAGCACCGCTACCATGGAGGTATCAATGGACGATTCGTCCAGTATCCGGGCATTCGAAAGTATTTCTTCTAATTTGGCAATTTTCATTTCGTGCAGGCCTTGGGCATCTTTGGCCGCATCGTATTCTGCATTTTCGCTCAGATCTCCCTTGTCGCGTGCTTCTGCTATTTGGTGGGCTATGTGGGTACGGCCTTTCGTTTTCATCTCATTCAACTCAGCCTTAAGCCTGTTTAAACCCTCTTCAGTGTAATATGAAATCTTTGCCATGGGTCAGATATTCGTTTTATTTTAATAGAAATAGGAAATTAGTAAGGTCACTAAAACAAAAAAGAACGGCGTGCCGACCGTTCATGGGAGAATAAAAAATCACTCGCAGTGAGTGATCGTCAGGTCTCTTCGGTTGGGAAGCCGTATCGGAAAAATTGTCTCATAGTCCAATCTTGGATCACAAAAATAACAATATTTGTAAAGCCTAACAAGATTACACTTGAAAAACAACTGAAAAAAATGCCGGATTCGCTTCGAATTATTTTTATGGGAACTCCCGAATTTGCCGTTCCTTCCTTACAACTATTAGTAGAAAATAACCTGACGGTGGTGGCTGTCATTACGGCCCCGGACCGGCCCTCGGGGCGGGGCTTAAAACTAACCGAATCGCCCGTAAAACAGTACGCTGTTTCGCAGAATATACCCGTATTGCAACCCGAAAAATTAAAAAATCCCGAATTCCTGGATACCCTTCGCTCGTATCAGGCCGATGTGCAGGTGGTGGTTGCTTTTCGGATGCTGCCCGAAGTGGTATGGAACATGCCTCGCTTTGGCACCTTCAATCTGCACGCGTCACTTTTGCCCGACTACCGGGGGGCGGCCCCGATCAACTGGGCCATCATGAACGGAGAAACCGAAACCGGACTCACTACTTTTTTTATTGAAAAAGAAATTGACACCGGAAAAATTATTTTCCAGGAAAAAGAAGCCATTCACGAGCAGGATACCGCGGGTACGCTTTATGAACGCCTCATGCATAAGGGGGCGGGCCTGGTACTTCGAACCGTCCGGGCTATTCAGCAGGGCGACTACCCACAACTCCCCCAGGCCGAAGTAGCCCTCCCGAAGGAAGCTCCGAAGCTTTTCCGCGAAAACTGCCAAATAGACTGGAACCAATCCGTGGCTTCGATCCGGAATTTTGTCCGGGGGTTGTCTCCCTATCCAGCGGCCTGGACAACCCTCAATGGCTTGGTATGCAAACTTTTTGAAGTAACTGTAACCAAAGATTCGGAGGCAGTTACCACGCCGGACGAACCGGCGAAACCGGGTGATTTTCAAACGGATCATAAGAACTACCTGAGATTCAGAGCCCAGGATGGGTGGGTGTCGGCGCTCGACATTCAGCTGGAAGGAAAACGCCGCCTTTCGGTGGAGGAACTTCTCCGCGGGCTGCGGTTATAAGGAGAGTAGAAGTGCTATTGGCTAGCCTTATTTTTGCTTACTCAACCAAGCTTTGTGGAACCTTCGGTAGTTGTTTAACTCAAAAAGTTAAACAACTGGCCTAGTTATTTGATTTTATACCAAATACTATTGTAAAAAAGGTAAACGAACTAGTACGATTTTTTAAAATGCGTGTATCATTAATAGTTGCAGTTTCGGAGAATGGAGTAATTGGTAGAGATAATCAACTTTTGTGGCACTTACCCGATGACCTTAAGCGTTTCAAGGCGTTGACGATGGGGCACCCGATTCTGATGGGTCGAAAAACGTTCGATTCTATCGGTCGCGCCTTGCCGGGCCGAACTTGCATTGTGATCACCCGATCAGAAAATTTTGAGGTTCCTGGGGTACTACCCACTACTTCTTTGGAAAAGGCCCTGAGCCTAGCCGCAGCTCAGGATGCTTCGGAGGGGTTTATTATAGGGGGAGGGGAGGTGTACCGGCAGGCACTGGAACGGGGAATTGTGGATTGCATCTATCTGACCAGGGTTCATGCGGTGGTAGAAGGTGATACGTATTTTGAGATTCCGGACGGCACGCAGTGGAAAGTAGAAGGTCAGGTTGCTCATCCGTCCGACGAGCGCCACGCATTTGCATTCGATTTTATAGATCTCATAAAGCAGACTGATTAATACCTTTTTTCGCCTTTTAGGCTAATTTAACCCTACGTAAAGAATGGAATTGCCAACACTTTCCTTGACAAAAACAATACGACTAGAACTAAAAACCCCCGTTATAGATACCCGCCCGGTCTATGTTTCCGGAAATTTCTGCAAATGGTTGCCCGATATAGAGCATTTCCAAATGGAAGAAACCGGCCCTGGGCAGTACCAGTTTGTATTTCCGCAAGATCTGGAATTGCCCGATGTAATAGAGTACAAGTATACCCGGGGGGGCTGGGATCAGGTGGAGCTCAACAGCGATGGCGACGCTCCGCTCAACCGGACCCTCAAACCCACGAAAACACTGGTGCAGGACTTCGTACCACATTGGCGTAGAAACGGTGTTTCGCTGAACACCGACTACATGCCTATTACGGAGCTGCTGGCGGAGAACTTTGAAATACCGCAGTTGAAAAAGAAGCGCAAAATTTATGTCCTGCTTCCTTTTGATTACTACGAACACCCCAAACGACGGTATCCGGTGCTGTACCTGACTGACGCGCAGAATCTATTTGGCCGCGGGTCGCAGTACGGAAACTGGGGTATTGACCGGAAGCTGGCGGTACTAGCCGCCCGGGATCGGGGAAATGTCATCGTAGTGGCCATTGACCATGGCGATAAGGAGCGGATTCGGGAGTTTTCGCCGTATGATAGCGAAAAGCATGGCAAAGGAAAAGGCAAGGATTTTCTGCGGTTTGTGACGGATACCCTCAAAAAGAAAGTGGACGAGACCTACCGAACGCTTCCGAGTCGCCTCCATACGGGAATCGGCGGTAGCTCGCTGGGAGGTTTGCTGGCAGCCTACGCCGGTCTGATGCATCCGGATGTATTTAGCAAGCTGATGATTTTTTCCCCTTCGCTATGGCTATCGCCCAAGATATTCTTTGATGCCACGCATTTTTTCGAACCCTTCGAAAGCCGGATGTACCTCTACGGTGGCAACCGCGAAGGCGCGAACATGGTCAATAACCTGGAAAAATTATACAAAACCCTGGAAACCCAGGGATTTGGGTACGATCGGGTCAAGCTCAATCTCCAGATCGATCCGGAGGGCCAGCACCGGGAAGAACGCTGGGGCGAAGAATTCCCCAAAGCCCTGGAATGGCTGTATTATTAATTTTGAATGATAGAATGAGTGAATAAGTGCTATGTTCGTAGTTCTTGATTCGTCTTTTGAATACTCAGCCGTGTGCCCTATCACTTGTCAGTAAAAAACAACTTCGAACTACGAACATTCTAATTCACTCATTCAAAATTAAAGAATAAACTGGCTGAGGTCGCGGTTTTGGACTAGCTTGGATAGCTTTTCATCCACGAGTTCCTTGGTGACGATCACGTGGGCATTGGGGCCGATGACATCCGGAATGTCAAACATGAAGTCGTTTAGCAGGGTACTCATGACGGTCTGCAACCGGCGGGCTCCGATATTCTCTACTTCGCCATTTACTTCAAAGGCGATTTTGGCTATTTCCCGAATGGCATCATCCTGGAATTGGAGTTCCACGGACTCGGAGTTTAGCATGGCGATGTATTGTTTGGTAAGGGCGTTTTTGGGCTCAATTAGGATCTGATAGAAGTCGTCCTGAGTCAAGCTCTTTAACTCTACCCGAATCGGAAAACGTCCCTGCAACTCAGGAATAAGGTCGGAAGGCTTCGCTACATGAAAGGCCCCCGCCGCAATAAACAGGATGTGGTCGGTATTCACGATCCCGTGCTTGGTGTTAACCGCACTGCCTTCCACGATCGGCAGTAGGTCGCGCTGCACACCTTCGCGGCTTACATCCGGGCCACCTCCGCCCGACGACCGGCTGGACGCAACTTTATCAATCTCATCAATGAAAATAATGCCCAGGTTCTCCGCTTTTTGAATGGCTTCCGATTTTACCTCATCCATATCAATAAGCTTGGAGGCCTCTTCTTCCAACAGGATGTGACGGGCTTCCTCCACGGTAACTTTCCGTTTTTTGCCCCGCTTAGGCATCATATTTCCGATCATCTCCTGAATATTCATCATTGACACATCGTCGAGTGCCCCACCGATCATACCTACATTAGGCGAGGCATTCTGATGGACTTCGATTTCGATTTTTCGGCTATCCAATTCGCCGTTCCGAATTTTTTCCCGAAACCGCTCCCTGGTCCGTTGGTTAAGCTCCTGGTCGTTGTCGGGGATTCTGTCCGAAGCACCGTTGCCGGTATCAAACCCCGCACTGCCCGATCCCAGGGAATGCATGGGGGGAATCAGAATGTCCAGAATAAGGTCCTCCACTAGTTGCTCGGCTTTGATCTTGACCTCTTCTTTTTTCTGGGCCTTTACCATTCCTACCGACTGCTCCACCAGATCGCGAACCATGCTTTCCACATCGCGCCCTACGTAGCCTACCTCGGTAAATTTGGAGGCTTCTACTTTCACAAAAGGGGCGTCGGCGATTTTGGCCAATCGGCGGGCAATCTCGGTTTTTCCTACACCCGTAGCCCCAATCATGAGAATATTATTGGGGATAATATCATTTTGAATGTCCTGAGGACTATTCATCCGTCGCCAGCGGTTTCTGAGGGCAATCGCTACGTTTCGCTTGGCATCGTGTTGGCCTATGATGTATTGATCCAGTTCGGCTACAATTTGCCGGGGAGTCAGTCTGTCTAAGTGGTCTGTCATCAGGAGGTTCGTCTATTGGTAAAATTTGGTTTTATTTCTAACATAAAAATTGGGGTATCCGTTTAACTACCCCCTTCATTTTGAGAATCGGGCGTGGATACTGGCCGTGTGCGCGGCGATCCCGGCATTGAACCGCGCGTGTCCGTAGCTAAACTCAAACCGTTTGATTCGCAACCAGGCTCCCCCGGTGATCCCAGCCAGCCCCGGCCGATCCTGTAACCGCAATTCCTGCCTCAGCAGGTGATCATACCCGACCATGAGCCTGAACTTCGGATGAAGGAGAAGTTCGGCGCCGAGGGTTAGGTGTCGGAAGATTTTTTCGGGCAAAGGTACCTTCCGAGCCGTGCGGTTGCCGTTGGAATCAAAACTAAAAAAAAGAGCCGGGTCATTGTACACCATATCGAAGGCATTGAGGTGATGGGCCGTTACCGAAAACCGCAGGGGCATGTACTCCGGCTTGAAAGTAACCCCGATCCTGACGTCAAAGGGGAGGGGAGGGGCTTCCCCGCCCGCGTAATTTTGCCGAATAAAGCCCAGGTTCTTCACCACAAATCCAGCCGTAAGGTCCTGGCTGGGATGCCGGAACGTAGCGCCCCAATCCATAGCCAATCCCCAAAGCTGGTAGTTTTCGATCATGGAACCTACCAGCTTTGCGGAGCCCCCAATGGTAATATTCTGGATTGTGTGGCCGTACCCCACCGATAAGGCGTAGTCAGCGGCTCTGAATTCCCCGATTTGATTCCCAAGATCATCGGTTTCGACGAGGGTGCCGTAGTCGAAGTACTGGATTCCACCCGCCCACACCCCTTTCATTTTTTTTAGTTGGAAGGCATAGGTCGTGGTCAATAAACGGGTATCGGCCAGGTAGGGGATCAGGGTCAGAGACGCATTCTGGATTTTGGAGGTATCGAGCAGGGACGGGTTATTCAGAAACTGGGAGGACTCCCCCCCTGGTAGCGTCAGGTGCCGCGACCCTACCGCTGCCGTCCGGGCATTGGCCGGTAGTTGCAGAAAGGAAAGGCCCGCGCGCCCGCCGGTTGGTTGGGCTCTGAGGGAGACGCCGACTACTACAAATAGAACCCCCAAAACCGCCTTGAATGCTAGTGGCCACCCCATGCCCGTGTTGCAATAATGCATTGATTCCGTAAATTGCCCCTGATTTATCGGGCGATGGATGGTAAATGTACTAGGAAAAATGAAAATCACCTCACTCAACCCTTATCCTACTCACAAGTAATTTTAAAGCATGGAATCAGTAAGCCTAACGTCGGCAAGAACCGATATATTGGATAAAAAAAATGCCGAGGCGCTGCTCGGAGGAGGAGAAAAGCGCATTGAGGCTCAGCATAAAAAAGGCAAACTAACGGCCCGCGAACGCATCGATCTGCTGATGGACGAAGGGTCTTTTGAGGAAATTGGCAAGTTTGTGATGCACCGCAGTAAGGATTTCGGCCTGGACAAAGAGCATTACCTGGGCGATGGCGTCGTGACGGGCTATGGTACGGTGGCGGGTCGCCTGATGTACGTCTTTGCCCAGGATTTTACGGTATTCGGCGGGTCGCTGTCCGAAACCCACGCCGAAAAGATAGTCAGGATCATGGATCTGGCCATGAAAAACGGGGCTCCCATCGTTGGCCTGAACGACTCCGGTGGGGCCCGGATTCAGGAAGGGGTTCTTTCTTTGGCCGGTTACGCCGATATTTTTTACCGAAACACCCTGGCCTCGGGCGTAATTCCACAGTTATCGGCCGTCATGGGCCCCTGTGCCGGTGGGGCGGTGTATTCGCCGGCCATTACGGATTTTATTCTGATGGTCGAACACACCAGTTATATGTTCGTGACGGGCCCCAACGTGGTGAAAACCGTGACGCACGAGAATGTAACGTCCGAAGAACTCGGCGGAGCCATGACCCACGCCAGCAAATCGGGCGTAACGCACTTCGTGGCTGCGCAACGAAGTTCAATGTATTGAGTACCTCAAACAACTGCTGAGCTATATTCCGCAAAACTGTGAGGACGACGCCCCGCGCATGCCGTACGAAGCAGGCAACGAAAGCCGTCCGGTACTCAACTCCATCATTCCCGAAAATCCCAATCAGCCCTACGACATGCGGGAAGTAATCGAGGAACTGGTCGATGCCGATAGTTTTTTCGAAGTACACAAGTTTTTCGCCGAGAACATCGTGGTAGGTTTCGCCCGGCTGGCCGGCAGGAGCATCGGAATTGTGGGCAATCAGCCGGCTGTGTTGGCGGGGGTACTGGATATTACTTCCAGTCAGAAAGCCGCCCGGTTTGTGCGCTTCTGCGACTGTTTCAACATACCCCTGCTGGTACTGGAAGATGTACCCGGTTTTCTGCCCGGCACCGATCAGGAATGGAACGCCATCATTACCAACGGGGCCAAACTACTGTATGCGTTCTGCGAAGCCACCGTGCCGCGCATTACGGTCATTACGCGCAAAGCCTACGGTGGTGCGTACGACGTGATGAACTCCAAGCACATCGGAGCCGATATGAACTACGCCTGGCCAACGGCCGAAATTGCCGTCATGGGAGCTAGTGGAGCCGCCGAGATTATCTTCAAACGCGAAATTGCCGAAGCCGACGATCCGCAGGCCAAGTTGCAGGAGAAAGTAGAGGACTATACCGACAAGTTTGCCAATCCCTACCGGGCTGCCCACCGGGGCTACATCGACGAGGTGATATGCCCGGACAAAACCCGCGAAAAACTAATCCGGGCTTTTGCCATGCTGGAAAATAAAGTAGCTAGTCTGCCAAAGAAAAAACACGGCAACATTCCCTTGTAGTTTCGGTTTTGAAGACTAAACCAGATACCTACCTATGTATATGAACGACAAGCAAACCCGGTTTCAGGAGCGTTTTCCCGAGGTGTTTTTTCTAACCAGCGACCAGCCCGAACAGCTGGTGGTATTTCTGAGGAGCATCGGCTGGATGGAAGTCGATGAGGTAGTAGCCCAGATAGAAAAACCCGGCGAAGGCAACATGAACTACGTGCTCCGGGTGAAGACCGATCGTCAGTCGTTCATCGTCAAGCAGTCAAGGCCGTGGGTGGAAAAGTACCCCCAACTGGATGCCCCCATTGAGCGCATCATCGTGGAGGCTCAGTTTTATGATGCACTGTCGGAAGTGGCACCCCTGGCGGGGTATATTCCGGCACTGAAAGGTTTCAAGGCGGAACACTACCTCATGGCGCTGGAAGATTTGGGCAAAGCATCGGACTTTACCAGTATTTACCAAAAGTCCGAATCCCTTGCGCCCGAAGAACTGGCAGATCTCATCAGGTTTCTTTCCGAGCTGCACCAGATAACCCCCAGCCAGCTTCGGGATGTATTTCCGGACAACCAATCCCTCAAAAAACTGAACGCCGAACACCTTTTTACTTACCCATTTCAGCTACAAAATGGCTTCGACCTGGAAACCGTGCAGGTAGGTTTGCAGGATTTATCCTTACCTTATAAACAAAACGCTGCGTTAAAAATACAGATCGAAAAACTGGGAGAGGTGTACCTGGCCGAAGGCGATGTCCTCATTCATGGCGATTATTATCCGGGCAGCTGGCTCCGTACTCCGGAAGGTACCCGGGTCATTGATCCGGAGTTTGCCTACCTGGGACGCCCCGAGTTTGATTTGGCCGTGTTGGTGGCTCACCTCAAAATGGCCCAGACCGGCGAAGCCGTGCTTATGGCGGCCTTGAACGCCTATCGGCAACCCAAAGGCTTCGATCAAGACCTATTCGCGGGTTTCTGCGGAGTTGAAATTATGCGGCGGATCATTGGCCTGGCCCAACTGCCGCTGGACCTGACCCTGGAAGAAAAAGGACAGCTCCTCGCCTGGGCGGCCGCTTCGGTGGTGAATCCGACTACCAATTCCTATTTGCGTACCCAAGGGAAGAGAGAAACGGAGAATCTGGTAACCAAGCGGATATGAAGTATAAAGGCATTAAACTGGTTGGGAGCTCAATCCCTCTAAGAGTTTTCCTGGCTCTGGTTGCTTGGGGAATGAGCCTGAGTGTGCAGGCGCAGCGTACGCTTTCTAAAAGTGAATATTACAACAAAGTGCTGGGTTTACTCGTGGGGTCAGCGATCGGGGATGCCATGGGTGCACCCACCGAAATGTGGCAACGCCGCGACATTGAGATAGGGTACGGGCAGGTACTTAGAGCTAGATTCGATGGTGAGGGCACCCTCGCCCGAAGGTACCTGGAAGCACAACCTGCCCGCCGGTGGTACTACCGATGATACCCGCTGGAAAAAGGTAACCGTGGAGTACGCACTGACCCAGAAGCTACCCCAATTGGTGCCAAATGCGTTTGCCGACCACTTAATCGGACAGTACCAGGCCGAAATAAAAGCCCTAAAAAACACCGAAGGCTTTGACCCCGAACCGTACGAAGAAGGCCTCATGCGCATGGCCTGGCTGCAGGAGTGGGCCAAGGTGGCGAAGCCGTACCGCGACAAAGACATGGTAGGGTACGCGGATGCCCTCAGTAAGTTTTATGGGGGTGAAATGACCTGCGCCGGCATGTTGTACTCGCCCGTGGTAGGTGCCTGCGTACCCGGTAAGCCGGTACTGGCCTACGAACAAGCCTACAACCTGGCTTTTTTTGACATAGGGTACGCCCGCGATCTCACCGCGTTGGTGGCAGCCATGACCTCGGCCGGTTTCGACCCAGAGGCTACACCCGAATCCGTGATGAACGTGGTGCGGTACGTGGACCCGAAGGGCTATTTTAAAAGCCGTCTGGTCGGGCGACGAGCCTTTTCCTTTTACCAGGCCGCCGCGTCCATTGCCTACGATTTCCAGAATGCCACGGAGGCCTCCCTACCCGCGGGATTTGTGGTGCCTGCTACGTGGAGGGGGCTTTCAGCTCTGGATTATTACCGACTTACCCAGGCTTACGCCCGGCTGGATGAACTGAATGAAGACTTGCCTTTCCATTCCGCCGAAATCCTATTGATAGCTCAGACGGCCCTGTTATGCCATGCGTTTGATTTTGAGAAAAGTATGGCCTTCATCATCAATTATGGTCGTGATAATGATACCGCGGGTGCCGTAGCCGGGGCCATTCTGGGGGCCTATTGGGGAGCCGATGCCCTGCCGGAGGTACAGTCAAAGCTGGTAACGGAGGTATGTAAAACTCAGTTAGGGATCGATCTGGAAAAACTAGCCAGAGATATGACCGAAAAGATATATAATAAATAGACCAGTGGGTGTAAAAAAAGCCCTCGCCAGTGAATAGCGAAGGCTTTTGTAGGTAGTAATCCATTATGTCAGGCCATTACAGCCTTGGCGCGTTCGATGGCTTTGTTCTCTTTCCATTCTTTCCACTTAGGGCCGAGCAGGGAATTCATTCCCTTATCTACCACGGCGTGGCGGGCCAGGTTGTATCCGCCTTTCAGGAGCGTAAACACCGAGTCATTGGCGCGAAGCGAAAGTCCAAAACCACCGTCAATGTACTTGATGTAGTGCCACCAAAGGCTTGGGATAAACACCGTTTCGCCGTGTTCGAGGATCGTTTCGTAGCCATGCGCCTTGTCCAGCGCCGGGAAGCGTTTCAGATCCGGGTGCAGCGGATGTACGTGACTCATCACCGTAAAAGGATGCTGGTATAGTTTCACGCTTTCGGAAGGTGGAAAAAGGATAATTTTCTTCCGGGTTTGAAACTGCGACAAAAACACGTGGGAGCAGTCCATGTCGTAGTGCAAATTCACTTCCGAATTTTGACCCCCGAAAAACATGAACTTGTAATTCTTGACAAAACCATCCATGATGGTAGGGAACTGCACGTCGCTGTTGAGCTCGGGGATTTTCTTGAAAATATCAAAAAGAAAAATCCGTAGATCCGTAGGGCCAGCCTGAATCAGGGACAGATATTCACCAAAAGGCATGGTTTTGGCATTCTGGAAATACTTATCGGGGTCATGGATGTGCTTGTCTACCAGGGGTACTTCCAAATCTCCGTGGTTTTCGCGAAACCAATCAAAAGTCCATTTCTGAGTTGCGGGCCAATCTTTGATCAAGTCCGTAAATACGACCGGTCGCCGAGGCTTCAGGTAATTTTCGATGAATTCTTCTCGGGTCAGGCCAGTTCTTTTTTCTATGGGAGACAGTTTCATACAGGCAATCAGTTTCTTTTTTAATCTTAGTAAAGTACAATGGTAATAGGCGCGACAAAGGTATGATTTACGGGTGCAATTTATACTTTTTCAAACGATTTTCGTGAATAGATGGTTTCTCAAAAATATAAATTGTGACATCCGAAGGCTCGTACGACCCTATCCGGAATTTTCAATTTAAAAATATTTTTACTTTTAAGATTAGAATCTTAACCTATCGTACCTTGCAGGTTGAGTTTATTTACGGCCCAATTGAACCCTATTATGACAGAAAAAAGCACTGAATTCCTGTACAAGTACCTAAATAATGCCTCCCCGACCGGATTTGAGGCGTCGGGACAAAAAATTTGGCTTGATTATATCAAACCCTACATTGAAGATCAAATTATTGACGTGTACGGAACCGCCGTGGGAGTAATTGGCCCCGGCAAGGAGTACAAGGTGGTGATCGAAGCCCATTCGGATGAAATCGCCTGGTTTGTGAATTATATCACCGAAGAAGGCTATATCCACGTGCGGCGCAACGGCGGTTCCGACGCTGCCATTGCCCCGTCCATGCGCGTAAACCTGCACACGGCTACTGGCCCGGTACCAGGAGTTTTTGGCTGGCCGGCCATCCACGTGCGCGACGTGGCCAAAGATCAGGTACCCAAAGTACACGAGCTGTTTATTGACGTAGGGGCCAACAAGAAAGACGAAGTACATAGCATGGGTATTCACGTGGGCACGGTGGTTACCTTTGCCGACGGACTCACCGAAATGAACGGCCGCTACTACGTAGGCCGCGCGCTCGACAACCGCGTAGGTGGCTACATGATTGCCGAGGTAGCTCGTATGCTCCATGAAAACAACATCAGCCTACCGTATACCCTATACGTGGTCAATGCCGTGCAGGAAGAAATTGGCCTGCGGGGGGCGGAAATGATTTCCCGCCGCCTCAAGCCCGACCTGGCCATCATCACCGACGTTACCCACGATACGCAGTCGCCGATGTACAATAAAAAGGAGCAGGGCGACCTCAAATGCGGTGCAGGGCCGGTACTATGCTACGGACCGGCGGTGCAAAACAACTTCCGGGATCACATCATCAGCGTGGCCAACGAGAAACAAATTCCTTTTCAGCGGCAGGCCGTGAGCCGCTCTACGGGAACGGATACCGATTCCTTTGCCTATTCCGCCGAGGGAGTAGCGTCCGCCCTGATTTCGCTGCCCTTGAAGTATATGCATACCACCATTGAAACGGTGTCCAAGGAAGATGTGCAAAATGTAATTAAGCTCATGTACGAAACCCTCCTGAGCCTGAAAGGCGACGAGGATTACCGGTATTTTAAGTAAATAAGGCAAAGGAATTTGCTTTTAAGCTTCGTAGATCCCTTTGGGTTTGCGAAGCTTTTTTAGTTTCTATTCCAGTAAAATCCGGAAGATTTCAACTACCTATTTTTCATTCTTTAACCCAAAACTTACTATGAACAACGGCTATATGGAGAGTGTCATCCGGCAATTTGAATACTACAAAATGCTGGGCGAAAAAACATTTGTGCAACTTACCGATGAGCAATTATTCTGGCGCAATGGCGATGAAACTAACAGCGTTGCCATCATCATCAAGCACATGTGGGGCAACATGATGTCGCGCTGGACAGATTTCCTGACGACCGATGGGGAAAAGGACTGGCGCCACCGCGACGCTGAGTTTGAGCTGGAAGTGCAAGATAGGGCCGAGCTAATGAAAAAGTGGGAAGAGGGCTGGGCCTGTTTGTTCGATGCCTTGCGGCCGCTCTCGGACAACGACCTGCAAACCATCGTGTACATTAGGAACCAGGGCCACACAATCCTGGAAGCCATCAACCGGCAGCTGGGTCACTATCCCTACCACGTCGGGCAGATCGTATGCATTGGCAAAATGCTGACCGGTAATGCCTGGCAATCGCTATCCATTCTGCGGGGACAGTCTGAAACCTACAACCAGGAGAAGTTTTCCCAACCCAAACATACCGAGCATTTCACGGAGGAGTTCAAAGAGAAGCGGAGTGAGTAGGCGGGGCTGTTTGGCTTTTGGCGTGATACTACTGTTGTCCGTGAAGCGCTTACAAAAAAAAGGGAGGGTACCTGAGCCCTCCCTTTTTGCTTTCTAACAGAATGGCGTATCAATACCCCGGATTTTGTTTGATGTTTGGCTGGCCATCCACGCGGCTCTGAATCACCACAAACTCCGGTATGGGCAGGTACTCGTCTTTGCCTTTGGTGAATTTCGATCCGGATAGGTGGGTTCGGAGCTTGGATTCCCTCTGAATGAATTCGTTGATCTGAGTATCCGCAATTCCCCATCGAACCAGGTCGTAGAACCGGTGGCCTTCCATAGCCAGTTCAAGGTACCGCTCAAAGCGCACCGATTTGCGGGCCACGGCCTTATCGGTCCAGGGGCCTGGGTAGAGCGCAATGTTGTAGTTGGCCACGGGTTTCCCGTCTTCCATCACCACGGTTGACCCTTTGGCCCTGGCCCGCACCAAATTTACGTATTCAAGGGCTTTGGCCAGGCTCCCAACTTCTACCTCGCACTCGGCTGCCATCAGCAGCAGATCCGCGTAGCGCATCAGGATCTGGTTCTTGCCGAGCTGAGTCTGTCCCCAGCCACCCGGAATGTAGTAGGTGCCGATTTCGTCTTTCCATTGCACGTGCTTGTTCGGTAACCAGGGGCCACCATTGGCCAAGCTGGCGAATCCAGGTACTTTTGGCAAGGCCAAAATCCTTGTAAGGTACCCCCACTCGTCCAACCGTATAATCCAGGCGGGGATCGAGCGTCGCCCCGATCGGGGAAGTCATTGGGGTTCGACTCCTGACTTTTTACGTTGATAGTGGTGTAGGTATCCAGCAGTGGTAATCCATTTTGGGTCTGATAGGCATTCACCAGACTCTGCGAAGGCTGGTAAAATCCGCAGCAGCCACCGGGACCGTCGTTGTGGGGGTTAGGTAAGCTCCCCTTCCTTGTTGCTATTGGCCCCGCCGGTTCCGTCGCCTACGGTATACTGTATCCCAAAAATGACCTCTTTCCCATTTTCTTCCTCCCCCCGGAACACATTCTTAAAATCGGAAACCAGGCCGTATTTTGCTCCTTTGTTAGTAACACCATTTGCAATGACCTGATCAAACACCGCTTTGGCTTCGGCAAACTTACTTTGGTAAAGGAGAGCTTTGCCATAAAAGGCTCCCGCCGCCCACTTGTTGACCCGGCCTACCGCCGTCTGGGTAGGGGGTAGGTTGTCGTACGCAAATTTCAGATCAGCTTCTATCTGGGGCCAGATACTCTGGTCGTTTTTCAGCGATTTGTACTCATCCGTTGTCTGGATGCGTTTCGTCTACATAGGGTACGTTGTTGAAATTACGCTTCGCTTCGAAATGTTGGAAACCGCGTAAAAACCGAGCTTCGGCAATGATCCTGTGTTTTGTTTTCGGCGGAAAGCGTCGGCGTTTGTTCGATCAGTCTTAGTACAATGTTAGCCATGCCGATTCCATCGTAGATCGCACGCCATTTGTTGCGTACCGACGGGCCACTGGGCAGTACTTCAAACCGCTCTACGGGATTGATTTCCGTGGCCTGATCCAGAGATTCTGATCCCTTGTAGGAGTCGTCGGAACGGATTCCGCCCCACAGCCAGTTGTTGGCGCTCGTGTACCAGGCTCCGATCGTCACGCCCGTAAGCCCGCGGTAGGCCACGATCAGAGCGCCATTCTACGCCGTTTGGATTGGTAAGGGATGTCTCGGCAATGGATCCCAGCGGGGGACGGTCCAGAAAACTGTCCTTACAGGATACCGTAAGACCTACCAGCAGTACCGCGGAGAGGCATATAGTTTTGATATGTTTTTTCATGAGTGTCAAGGGTTAATTTTTATATCGCTCAAAGGCCCAGATTTACACCAAAAATGATCGTTCGGGGCGAAGGTGTACGGAACTGATCAACACCCATTTGCAATTCATTTCCCAGAATCCCAATGTCCGGATCGGGGCCGGAATACTTGGTGACGGTAAACATGTTCTGTCCCTGCAGGTATACTCGGGCGCGGCTTACGCCCAATTTTTCTCAGGAGGGTCGCAGGGTACAGTGTAGCCGATCTGCATCTGGCGAGCCCGGAGGAACGAGCCACTTTCTACGTAAAAAGACGTTGAAATAGACCCTGAATAGGTGTCATTGGCGTTCAGGATGGGAAGGGCGGCATTCGGGGTTCTGGGGAGTCCAGGAATCGGTCCAGTACGTCGGTGCTGTATCCGCCCACAAACCCCCGCAAGTGGGTGGCCCATTTGGTATAGTTGTAGAGGTCGTTGCCGTAGTTCCAGAACAGGAAAGTCTGGAAATCGAAGGCTTTGAATTTCAGCGAGATGTCCGTAGCCAATCTGGAACTTGGGAATAGGATTTCCAATGTAGGTCTGGTCGTCGCCATTGATCACCCCGTCGCCGTTGATATCCCTCAATTTCCAAGAGCCTATCCGCTTGTAGCTCATAGCCGCGTGGGCATCCACTTCGGCCTGACTCTGGAAAATTCCGTCCACGATCCATCCCCAGAACGAGGCCAGGGGTCTGCCGCCTTCTACCTTCTGAATATTCCCCAGCCGCCCCGCTCCGAACAGAAGGGCCGAAGAGCCCTCGGCGTCGATCTTGACGGCCTCATTGACATAATGGGTAAAGGTCATTCCGACGTCGAAGCTGAGATCCTTGGTGATTTGTCCCCGGGTTGTCAGCTGGGCGTCTATACCCTTGTTGATCATCGTACCCACATTGATTTGGGGCTGTCCTACGGAAGGTTCCAGTCCGTTGGGTTGCCGGGTTACCAATAAATCTTTGGTCTTGTTGTTGAAATATTCCACCGTGAAGTCGAGTTTCCCGCCCCATAGGCTACCATCCACCCCTACGTTGACCATTTCGGCGGCTTCCCATTTGGTGCTGGGGTTGCCAATAACCGATGGCCGGTACCCAATGACGGGGAGGGCGTTGGTACCATTGAGGTCGTAGGCGGTACCCGTGAGGGAAGCGCCGTAGAACGAGTAAGCATTGGCCGAGCCCACGTTGCGTTGGCTACCCAGCTGCCCCCAGCCGGCGCGTAGTTTGAGGTCGCTGATGGCCGCTACTCCTTTCAGGAAGTTTTCTTCGGAAATACGCCAGCCTACCCCAACGGCCGGGAATACCCCCACCCGGTTGTCAGGACCAAATACCGACGAAGCATCGCGGCGGATCGTGGCACTGAACAGGTACCGGTCGTTAAACTGGTACTCGGCCTTCCCGAATATAGAGTAAAGCGTGCGGGGTGTGGATGGAGAGCCGTTATTCTGGGGCAAGTTTTTGCCGGTATTCAGCGACCGGAATAATGGATCATTGAAATCGTAATCGGTGCGGGCACCGCTAATGCTCCTAAACTGTTCGAAAATAGACTCAGTAGCGGCAAAAAGCTTAATGCTGTGCTTTTCATTGATATCAAACGCGTACTGAAGGCTATTGGTCCAGGTCCAGGAGCCTCCCCGGAAAAAATATTCCGAATAGTTGTTGTTCCGGGTAGGTTCCGCCTTTTCGGGGGTAATAAACGTGAAGTTGTAGCCATTACCATAGCGTTGGTCGATGCCGAACGATGAGGAAAGCATCAATCCTTTGGTGATCTCAATCTGCGCAAACAAGTTGCCCAGCAGGGTGAGACCTGAGAAATTGTTATCCCGGTTACGCGACAATACCACGGGGGCAGTGTTGTTACTACCCGCTTCACCGAGGGAGGTACCCGCAAAATTTCCCATGATATCATACACCGGAATGAACGGAGGTACCCGGTAGGCATTGTACCAGGGGGAACCTTCCCCCGCGAAGTCAAGGCCACCGCCCAGATCGAACGGATTGCCGCTACTTCCCTGCGAGCGGGCAAAAGCAGCCTGCACGTTTTCCCCGATGGTCAGCCAGGTTTTGGGTTTAAATCGCGTGTTGGCCCGTACCGTTACCCGGTTAAAGGATGTTTCCTTAAATATCCCATCCGAACCAAAGTAGTTTACTCCCAGTGCGTAGGTACCTTTGTCGCCTCCCCCAGTAGCCGTAATTTGATGGCTTTGCACCGGAGCGCTGCGGGTAATTTCCCTAAACCAGTCAGTACCGGCGCTGGTCTCCGCAATCTGGTAGGTACGGTCATAGCTATACGGATCGTAATTATAGCGCTTCAGATCAGGGCTGGTAGCGTCAGAGGGGTTGGCGTTGAAGTTGGAATTAGTGACCAGGTACTTCGGAATTCCATTTTGAAACACATTACTCTTGAAGGGGATACCCGCGCCCTCGGCGGCTAGCTGTAGGTACTCATAGTACTGCTGCGTATTCATCATGGATGGATACGACCGGTTGGGGACGGTCTGAATGCCGTAGTAGCCGTCGTACGAAATTTCGGTTTTCGAACCTCCCTGCTTGGTTGTGACCACGATGACCCCGTTGGCGGCCCGTGATCCGTAAATGGAGGCCGAGACCGGGTCTTTCAGTACCTGAATAGAGGCCACATCCTGCGGATTGAGGGCATTGGCGTTGTCGGTGGGTACCCCATCTATGATATAAAGCGGGTCATTATTACCGAAGGAGGTAAATCCCCGGATACGTACCTTAGCGGCGGCACCGGGTGCTCCCGTGCCACTTACGGTTACGCCTGAGGCGCGTCCCTGGAGCATATTACCCAGGTTGGAACTGGGTTGTTGGAGAGTAGATTTGGTATCCACTACCGATACCGAACCAATGATATCCTTCTTCCGCTCGGAGGTATAGCCCGTTACCACCACCTCTTCCAGGGAGTTGATGTCCTCTTCCAGGGACACGTTGATGACCGATTGATTTCCAACCTGGATCTCTCGTGATTTAAATCCGACAAAACTAAACACCAGTACATCGCTAGAACCCGTGACCGGAACGGTGTAGTTGCCGTTCCCATCCGAATTTGATCCGATCTGCGTACCTTTTACCAGGATTGTTACTCCCGGAACTCCGTTGGAAGAGCCATCAGTTACCCGACCCGTCACCCTTCGATCCTGCGCCTGTCCGGCTAGCGTAAGCACGCAGCCAAGGCTAAGCAACAGTAGATTTTTTCTACCTAATGCATAGAATTTTTTCATAAATGATAGGAAAAAAAAGAGTTTAGAAATTTAGTATTAAAACAGATGCCTGAGCTAGATTCTACTATACAATTTTACTATTTCTTTGCCTAAAATTACGAATTACTATACTATTCGGAGAGCCTGAGGGAGAGGAGGTTCTGAAAAAAAAGGGGTGGGTGAGAAATTTTTCTCACCCACCCCTTTCCAAATCAAAACGTATCAGATCAATACGAAGGATCCTGCTTCAAAGTAGGCGTGCCACCCGTATACGAACGGTCAATGGCTTCCTGTGGTACGGGGAAGAATTCGTTTTTGCCTTTGGTAAAGGTGGCTCCTTTTAGGTACACCCTTTTCAGCGATTCTTTGGCCAGGTATTGGTTCAGCACATCGGCTGCAACTCCCCAGCGCTGGAGGTCAAAGAAACGGTGGCCTTCCATTCCGAATTCCAACCGGTTCTCAAACCGAGCGGCCTTCCGGGCAATGGCCTGTGAGGCAAAAGGAGTATCGTAGGTTTTGATCACGTAATTAGCGGCGGGCTCGTTCAATACGGTATAATCATCACGGGAGGCGGGACCCTGAACGGCTTTCTTTACAAAACCAACGGGGTTGGCCGCCCGGGTACGAACCTGGTTAATGAGGGTACGTGCCTTATCGAGGTTACCTAGCTCCACTTCGCACTCAGCCAACCATAGCAGCACCATGCTGTACCGCATGATCCGGTAGTTGTTAGCCGAGAGGTTACCCCAGCCAGCCACACCAAATCCTGCCTTCTCCGCAATGTGTTTCTTGGGTGAGTAGGGGCCCGCGTAGGTTTGATCGCGAATAAAATCGCTGCCATGGATTTTGAAATCCTTGAACAATATACCCCGACGACCGACGGTATGATCCAGACGGGGGTCAAGATTGCCTGTAAACGGTACAAATGGATCGGCGTAGCGTAGTCCCTGGTCATTCTTTACGTCGACATCATTGAAGGTATCCAGCAAAGGCAAGCCGTTGGCGTCCGTTTTGAAGGCATTCACCAGGTTCTGAGAAGGCTGGTAGAATCCGCAGCATCCCCAGGGATCTATGTAGGGGTGGGCCAGGCCTACACCTTGCGATCCGGCCCCATCCGCCGCGCTCGAAACCGCGTACTGAACTTCGAATATTGACTCGGCGTTGTTGCGGGTCGCGATGAGGAAGTTATCCTCGTATTTTGGCACTAGCCTGAATTTTCCGGAATTCACGATCTGGTCAAGAAGGGCTTTGGCGGCGGTTAGTTTGGCCACATTGGCCGCACCTGTGCTTACATCCCATCCCTGGTACATGTAGGCCTTTGCCAGGAAAGCCATTGCGGCCCACTTGGTAGGGCGTCCTACCTGAGCCTGAGATTCGGGCAATACCCCCATGGCTGCACTGAAATCAGCCTCAATTTGGGCCCATATTTTCTTGTCGTTGGGCACCTTGGTACTTTCAAGATCATTGATGTTGAAGATATTGTCGTCAATGTAAGGGACGAATTTCCACATTTTCTGAGCCTCGAAATGGAACAGACCCCGGATGAATCGAGCCTCAGCTTCAACTTGCTTCCGGCGGGCATCCGAGATGTCCTTTACTTCCTTCAAGGTGTTCAGAACGTCGTTGGTACGTGCTACTCCTTTGTACAATCCCCGCCACTTGTTTCTGATGTGGGTGTTGGTAGCCTGGAAATCGTATTTCTCAATAAAGGATTCTTCGGGTTGATCGCCGGCATCGGTACCCTTGTAGGCATCGTCGGACGCAATTCCTCCGAACACCCAGCTCTGGATGTCGTTCATCCAGGGATCCTGGCCATCGAGTCCGGTTCCGTCAATCATCGCATAGGCACCCAGCAGGATTCCTTCTACGCCATTGGCGGTTTTCAGGGCCGTTGGGCTGTATTGTCCCTGCGGGTCACGGGTCAGAAATTCATCATTACAGGCTGTCACAAGGAGCGTTGCCAGTCCTAGGGTCAAGCCATATTTTATTAAATTCGTTTTCATATGGTATTATTTGAGAAGTTCAACAACAGAAAGGTTTAGAACGAAATATTTACACCCAATAGCAGGTTCCGGGAAACGGGCATGTAGCCACCATCAAACCCAAGGGTATTATCAGCACCCGTTTGGATCTCAGGATTCAGACCGGTGTACTTGGTAATGGTGAATGGGTTTTGGGCCTGCAAATACACCTGGGCGTTGGAGAACCCGATTTTGGAAGTCAGGTTCCGAGGCAGGGTGTAAGTAAGCTGCACATTCTTTAACCGGAAATACGTGCCTTTTTCAAGGAAATAGGTGGAAGGACGGCTACTGATCTGGTCGTTGGCATCCATAATGGGCACCGTACCGCCGGTATTGGTGGGCTGCCAGGCATCGTAGAGTGCCCGCTTGGAGCGGTTGCCCTGGAAGGTATTGAAGTCGGAGAAGTACCGAACGTAGTTGAATACATCATTCCCCACTACCCCGTTGCCAAATACCGTCAGGTCAAACGCCTTGTAACCCACGTTCAGGTTGATGCCGTAGTTGAAATCGGGGTGCGGACTGCCAATGATGGTCCGGTCGGCGTCGGTGATTACACCATCCTGGTTGATGTCGGCGATCTTGAACTTACCTGCCTTGTTGTAGTTCTCGTAGGGAGCCCACGCTTTGGCTTCCTCATCCGACTGGAAAATACCCAATACCTGGTAGCCGAAGAAGGAAGAAATAGGAAGTCCCGCCTGGGTTACGGTGATGGATGGTACCCGCGAAGAATACCCGAAGTATTTGGTCTGATCACTTTCCGTCAGGTTGATGACCTCGTTGCGGTACATGGAGTAATTACCTGAGATGGAATATCTCAAATCGCCACCCATGACAGAATTGCGGTAGCTGATCCCCATGTCAATTCCTTTGTTGTTCATTTCACCCACGTTAAAGGAAGGAGCACTGGCATCACCCACGGTGAAGGTCAGAGGGATCGAGAACAGCATGTCAGTAGTACGGCGGGTCCAGAAATCCACTTCGAAGGTAAGGGCACTGTTGAACAAAGTGGCGTCCAGTCCCAGGTTGTTGGAGGTGGTAGTTTCCCACTTGGCATTGGGATTACCAAACGAAGCCGCATCGTATCCGATGGTAGGTGAGCTAATAGAACCGTCGATGGCATAGCCTGCGTGGTAAATGTCCGCCCGGTAAGTGGTATAGGCGTTGTAGTCTCCGATTTTCTGGTTTCCAGTTTTACCCCAGCCGTAGCGAATCTTCAAGTCGTTAATCCAACTTACTCCCTTCAGAAAACTTTCTTCGGACAAGCGCCATCCCAAACTAACTGCCGGGAATACCGCGTTGCGGGAGGCGCTTAAGAAACGGGAAGAAGCATCATTCCGTAGGATGAACTGTACCAGGTACTTGCCATCGTAGGCGTAGTTTGCTTTACCAAAGGTGGAGAACAAGGTATAGTCGCGGTTCACTCCTCCGTAGTTGGAGGCCTTGGTAGCATCTCCCAAGCTCAGGTAGCTGATAATGGAGGGGATTTCGAAGGCGTAGCCATTACGTGATGCTCCAAACTCCTCCTGGAATTCGCGAATGGCCTCGGTTCCCACATAGGCATCCACTTTGTGTTTCTCACCAAAGGCGTGCGAGTAGGAGAGGGTATTGGTCCACACCCACTGATACGAATATTGGTCCGTGGCGGTGGCTCCATTGTTAAAGCTACCTTCCACGTATTCGGGGTTGGCCCGGCCAATGTACCGTCCGCGCTGGCTCACTCCGTCAATACCCAAGCTGGTTTTTACCGTCAGGTTTGGGATGATGTCATATTCCCCGTACACATTGCCAAATATGCGTAAGCGCATGGTCCGGTTATCCACCTGGCGAGCCAGGGTAGCGTAGGGGTTAGAGTTATTTCCCAGGTTGAGTCCTCTGGAACCGGCAAAGTTGCCGGCGATGTCGTAGATAGGAAGTAGCGGGTGGTGCTTGTAGGAACCCGATACCGCGTTTTGCTCTTCATTGTTTCCAAATCCACCCTTCCGGTTGTCGAAGGATACGGAAAGGTTTTCACCAATGCGTAATTTCTTATTCAAACCCGCAAATTCGGTATTGGCCCGGATCGTGTAGCGATCATAGCCGATGAATTTGACCACCCCGTCCTGGCTGAAATAGCCGAGCGAAATCGCGTAGCGACCGTTCTCGGTACCGCCATTGGCCGCAAGCTGGTAGTTCTGAATTGGAGCCGTTTGGGTAAGCTCGTTCCACCAGTTGGTATCGGCAGCCTTGGTGATGGCGTAAATATTACCGGGCTGCAAGGAATACAGCGCAGGGTCTACGGCCGCTGAGCCGTTCTTTCCGTTGCTCGGGAACACATAATCCGGTAAGGTAACAGCGCCGGTGGGCCCAAAGGTATACTGCCCATGCGAAGGGGTTTTGCCAGCGTACTTATCAGCCAGGTAGAGGTATTCTCCCAGTTCTTTTGCGTTCAGCGCTTCCACATCGTTGGCTACTTTTTGAGTGCCATAGTAGGCATTGAACGATATAACGGGCTTGCCTACTTTTCCCCGCTTGGTGGTGATAATCACCACCCCGTTGGCTGCTCGTGATCCGTAGATAGAGGCCGACGAGGCATCTTTCAGAATTTGGATCGTTTCGATGTCGTTGGGGTTTAGGTTTCCCTGGTTTTCGGTGGGTACTCCATCTATTACAAACAGAGGATCGTTGTTCCCAATCGTACCAAAGCCCCGGATACGTACCGTGGCATTTCCGCCGGGGGTAGCATCGTTCACAATGTTCAGGCCCGAAGCCCGACCCTGAAGCTGCTGGGCGAAGGTAGTGGCGGGCACGGCCTGCAGGTCGCGGGCACTTACGGTCGTTACCGCTCCGGTAATGTCCCGCTTAGACTGGGAGCCGTAGCCGGTTACGATCACCTCTTGTAAATTACTGATATCAGGAGCCAACTGTACATCAATCACCGATTGATTTCCAACTTCTACCTCTTTGCCAACGTACCCAATAAAGGAAAATACCAAGGTGCCGTTGCCGGATGGCAAAGTCAAAGAATAATTGCCGTCACCATTGGTAGTAGCCCCAACATTGGTAGAACCTTTCAGGGTAACGGTGGCCCCCGGTAGTGCGGTGGAGGCCTGTGCATCAATCACTTTACCAGTGATAGTTCGCCCTTGCGAAAAAGCAGGAGTGATAAGTGTGGAGAGTAGCAGGCATAAAAGCACCACCCTGCCGTAGTGTCGGTAGTTTTGTTTCATTGCGACAAGTTTAGTTTAGGTATAATTAACATTTTAAAGGTAATTATTAAATTATTTTAAACAGCACCTCTCTCATTATTTATTTCGTATCACATAATAAATAGTATTTTTCCAATTCAATTTATGCTCAGAAGTTGTGTTATTTATATAAAATATGATTATTTGTGAAAGTTTACTACATGAGACTTCCTTGATCAGTATGACACAAAATCCGAATAGAGTGAAACTGAACAAATCTGACGGAGGAAGTAGGGGGCTCCTCACCTGATGAACGTCCAAATCTTGGGGCAGTAGCTGTCCAAAGGATGCAGGTGGAGGATTTCGTTCAGATATGCTATATAGATATAGTATAAAACGGCCCGGTGTACCTTTTAATAAAATCCAATTAGGAGTCTGTTAATCAGGCAAATCCGATTTATTTTTGCCCTATTAGTGCCAATTAGCCATAGAAGCTGACCTGAAACCGTAGAAGGGCCCAGCTGACCGTTTGAGTAGATATAAACCATGGAACCCAGGAAAGATGAACCCGAGATAGACGCAGGCTTATGGGACTCTTTGAAATCAGGAAATACGTCGGTTTTTGAATCAATCTTCAAAACGTACTATGGGGTTTTGTACAACTACTGCCTCCGCTTCGACGAAGATGAAGAAGAAATAAAAGACTGCATTCAGATCCTTTTCATTACTATTTGGGAACGCCGGGAGTTTCTTGGTCCAACCACTTCTATTCGCAACTACCTGCTGGCCTCCTTGCGGCGGCTTATCCTGAAACGCCGGAAATCCCAATCGGGCCGGGTGGAGCTAGATTCGGAGACATTTACGATGGACATGGAGCTGTCCGTGGAGGCAAAGTTGATCTTAGATCAGTCGGATCTTGATACAGTGGACCTTTTGCATCGTTCCATTGAAAAACTTCCCCTCCGCCAGAAAGAGGCGCTGTACCTCAAATTCTACGGCAATCAATCCTTTGCCGAAATAGCCCTCGTCATGAACATCACCACCCGGGCCGTCTACAAGCTCATCTACAAATCGTTGGATAGTCTCAACGAAGAAATCACCCAAACCCGCGGCCGGTAGCGTGCTACAAATTCCCTGGCTGTTTCACCATTCTATGTTACTTCGCTGGTAAGGTAAAACTCCTCCCTTTTTGAAACCGATTTCAACCATTCCGACATGGGGTTTCTATTTTTTTTCAAAAAAAATCAAATCCGTAGGGTCACTCTTGTAATGACACTGCTTTATAGAGGTAAAGAACAATTACCACGGAATTGGAAAAGGAACGGTACATCCATTACAGGGCAGCTGATTTTGTGCTGGACGACGATTTTGTCGCCTGGGTGAAAAGCAGTAACTCCCAATCCGATGAAAGCTGGAAACAGTGGCTTCTTACGAATCCTGATAAAAAGGTAGAAGTCGAAGCCGCCCGACGGCTTTTGCTTTCCATGTCGTTCAAAACGGAACCGGTGGAGCAAAGAACGCTGGACCAGGAATGGCAGGTGGTCCGCGAAGCCATGGCGGAATCCACGCCCGCTTCGTCGGGGGGGACAGGCAAAGGTACCCTGTGGCGATTGCCGGTATGGGGGCGGCTGGCCGCAGCCTCCGTGGTGCTGTTGGTGGCGGTTTGGCTAGGTAGAGCCTATCTCCCTTTATCAGCGGTCGCTTCCTCCGGGCAGACCGAAAAACGAGCCTCCAATGGCCAACAGCTCACCGTAAAGCTTACGGACGGAACTACCATCGTCCTGAATGCAGGTTCTACTTTGCGCTATCCCGAGGACTTCGCGCCCGATAGCCGGGAGGTGCAGCTAACCGGGGAAGCCTACTTCGAGGTAGCGCCAAATCCCAAAGCACCTTTCCGGATTTTTACCGAAGACGTACGTGTTCAGGTGATCGGGACAAAATTTATTGTCAAAGCCTATCCTGAAAACAAGGTGGTCAAGGTAGCCGTAGTGGAAGGAAAAGTGGCCGTGAATACCTCCACCACCCGACAGCGTGAAGGGGGCGCACCGCAGCCGGATATTTTGCTGACTCGCAACGAAATGGTAACAATCGAAAAAAGCAAACGGGAAGCTCTGGTTTCGGCCTACGATGTAAACGACTTATTGGGATGGAAGAACGGCGTACTTTACTTTGAAAAAGCAGATTTCAACCAATTTGTCGGCCGACTCGAACGATGGTACGGGGTGCAAATCAGCGTCAGCAATGACGTACGCATGGATTCGGCCTGGCGGTTCAGCGGTAAATTTGAAAACAAATCTATTGATTACATCCTCGACGTGTGCCAGTATCCCAACCGATTTACGTATGAATTGACTGAAAACAAGGTATTTATCACCAAATAATTTATAGGAGAAGTATGAATAAAAAATAGCGCACTAAACATAAGAAAAACCAGCAAAAAAGTTTTGTCGGTTTTTATTCCTGTTCACCTCAAATCGGCCTGGAATTTTTATAAAACGGAGGCCGACGTATTTGAAAATAATTACTAACAAACCCTTACATGTATGAAATTCAAACCTTTACCGCAAATCATCGCCATGACTAGACTTGCACTCCTTGGGGTGTTTTTTCAGGTGGCCTTTGCCGGTTTTCTGAGTGCGGCCGACCTTACAGCGCAGGAAAAGAGCATTGAGGAGATTTATATCACCCTCAACATGCGGAACCTAAGCCTGGAAGACGCCTTCGTAAAAATTGTGGAAAAAACGGATCTCAATTTTCAGTATACCAAAGAGATGGTAGATAAGAAGAAGGTTAACCATAATTTTTCCAACGTAAGTTTGGGTACGGTACTTCGATCCATTTCGAAGGAAACCGGCCTGGGGTTCCGAAGAATTAAAGAAACGATCTATGTGACGTCCATTCCGACAAAAAAGGTATCGGTTTCGGAATTACTAGGCGCGACGGGAAGCAGCCTGATGCAGGCAACCACCAAGGAACCCAAGGCGGGAATGCTTCATCCCTTCCAGTCGGAGGCGGTGTCGAATATGCTTGCCAGTGCTTTGAAGGCCATGGCCGTGACCGTAACGGGGCAGATCACCGGCGATGACGGGGTGGGAATTCCGGGCGTGAATATCCTGGAAAAAGGAACCGTAAACGGTACCAATACCGATGCCGACGGACGGTATTCCATCAGCGTGAGTGGGCCCGGCGCGGTGCTGGTGTTCAGTTCCATTGGCTACATATCGCAGGAAATGGAAGTAGGAACGGCCACTACGCTCAATCTGGTACTGAAAACCGACGTGAAATCGCTGGAAGAAGTAGTGGTGGTAGGATATGGTACCCAGAAACGAGCCAACGTGACCGGGGCCGTAGCGACCGTCACGATTGACGACAAAATAACCAGCCGCACCCTGACCAACGTGTCATCGGGTCTGTCGGGTCTCGTACCGGGTCTGGCCGTTACTCAAAGTACGGGGATGGCCGGGCGCAACGGCGCATCGCTGATCATCCGGGGGTTGGGTACGGTTAATAACGCCAGCCCGCTGGTGGTAGTGGACGGGATGCCCGATGTGGACATTAACCGCCTCAACATGAACGATATCGAGTCTATCTCGGTCTTGAAAGACGCTACCTCGGCCTCTGTTTACGGATCGCGGGCGGCCAATGGCGTTATCCTGATCACAACCAAGTCTGGTAAAGGCCAGGCCAAGGCCAGCATCAATTATACCGGCTCTTACGCCGTTACCAACCCCACCCGTGCCTATGACTTCATGCCCGATTATGCCAGCGCCCTGACGCTGCACCAGCAATCGGCGGCGGTCAATACCCTGCGCTCCAACTATCTCTTCCGGGATGGTACCATCGACCAATGGCTGGCCCTCAGCAAGGTAGACCCGTTGGCCTACCCCAGCACCGACTGGTGGGACGTGATCCTGCGCCAGGGAACGGTTCAGAACCATAACTTGTCGGCCTCAGGGGGGAACGACAAGTCGAACTTCTTCATCTCCGTAGGGGTAATGGACGAAAAAGGTCTGCAGGTCAATAACGACTACACCCGCTACAACGCCCGGTTTAACTACGACTATAAAATCCGGAAAAATATCAACGTGGGAGTGCGTTTTACCGGTAACTGGTCCAACTTTACCTACGCCCTGGAAGACGGGTTTACGGACGACGACCCCGGCAATACGGCCGGATTTGACATGCAGTACGCTATCGCCGGTATTGTTCCCTATGATCCCGTTTCGGGGAATTATGGGGGGGTAATGGCCTACAATGAAGATCCCCAGGCCTATAATCCGTACACCCTGTACGTCAACAACCTCAACCGCCAGGATCGTCAGGAAGCCAATACCAACTTCTACATAGACTGGTCACCCATTGAAGGGCTGACGGCCCGCCTGGACTACGCCCTGAACTACTACAACCAGTTTCGCTGGACGGCCGCTACGCCCAACCGCTCCTATAACTTCCAGACCAATTCGTTTGGGAGCCGCGTATACGTAGGCCCCAATGCCGGGGTGGGGAACTTCACCAACACGGGCTACAAAACACTCTTGAACGGACGCCTTACCTACAAGAAAACAATCGCCAAAAACCACGACCTGACGGCCCTGTTTGTGTACAGCGAAGAATACTGGAAAGATCGCTACCAGGCAAGTTCACGGAATGACCGCCTCTACCCAACCTTGCACGAAGTAGACGCCGCCCTCACCGACATCCAGACTACAGGTGGTAATTCAAGCACCGAGGGCCTGCAATCGTACATCGGGCGTCTCAACTACGTAGCTTTTGACAAATACCTGATGGAATTGAATTTCAGGTATGACGGATCTTCCCGATTCCTTGACGGAAAGCAGTTCGGTTTCTTCCCCTCGGCAGCCCTTGGCTGGCGCTTTACGGAAGAAAACTTTATTAAAGCTGTCACCGATCGCTTCTTGACGAGCGGCAAGCTGCGCGTTTCTTACGGAGCGCTGGGTAACAACAGCGGGGTAGGGAGGTATGAGCAGCAGGAAACCCTCGCTTCAAGCAACTACATGATCGGCGGCAGTATTGTGAAAGGCTTTGTAAATCAGAAACTGGTAAACAGGGACCTATCGTGGGAAACCACCACGGTATTCAACGTGGGTCTGGATCTGGGCTTTTTTAGAGGACGCCTTTCCACCGAACTGGACTACTACGACCGTCTGACGACCGGCATGAACCGCCCTTCCGAAATGTCCATCCTGCTGACGGGAGCCTACGACCGCCCCCGCAAGAACATTGGTGAATCTGCGTAACCGTGGGGTGGAAGTTAACCTGACCTGGAATGACCGAGTGGGGGATATTGGATATAGTGTCAACCTGAATGGCTCCTACAATTCTACGAAGTTGGAAAAATGGAATGAGTTTCTGGGCAGAGGGTTTACCTTCCTGAACATGCCCTACCACTTCCTGTATACCTACGAGGATATGGGCATAGCCCAGACCTGGCAGGATGTATACAATGCTACCCCCCAGGGTGCCCAGCCCGGCGATATTCTACGCAAAGACCTGAATGGGGATGGCCGTATTGACGGCAATGACCTGAACGCCTACCCGAAAATCCAACGCGACCGCCCCACGGCATTCTTTGGCTTTAATGGAAGCGTATCCTGGCAGGGATTTGACCTAAACGTACTTGTGCAGGGAGCCAGCCGGTCGCAAGGACTACTGGTTGAATATCTATAACAACGTGAACTTCGGTACCCAACGCTACGCCTCAACCTGGGCCCACCTCAGTGAGCCCTGGTCCGTTGAAAACCGGGATGGTGCCTGGCCTCGTCTCGGTGGAAATGACAACCGGGAAGAAACGACTTCTGGCTGGACGACCTGAGCTACCTGCGTCTGAAAAACCTGCAAGTAGGCTACAATCTGCCCAAGGGAGTGCTGAATAAAGTTGGCATAAGCAACGTTAGGGTATTTGCCACTTCCGAAAACCTGGCCACCCTTACAAAGTTCCGAGGATTGGATCCCGAAAAAGCGGGCAACAGAAGCGACGCCTACCCCTTGAATAAGTCGTACTCACTAGGTATTAACCTTGGTATATAATCCGAATACTATGAAGATTATAACATCAAAACTATTTATCTACATGTTTCATTGCCGGACTGGCTTTTATCGCCAGTTCCTGCAAGGAAGACCTGCTGTATCCAGGAACCTACCACCGAACTCGGCCGCCAGCTTTCTGGAAAACTGAAGACGATGCCCTCATCGGTCTGTATGGTGCTTACGTCGACAGTAAGGCCACTTTTTGACCGGGACTACTATTTTGACGGTCACGGCGAATACACCCGCGTACAGGGGTACTAGTGCTACTGACGGAAACCTTCAGCGTGGGTGATGCCTACCACGGTGGCAACTACAACCCTTCGGGCTACGGTGCGAGCTTTGACAAATACTACCGCTACCTCTATGGCGGCGTCAACCGTACCAACTACGTAATCGAGAACGTAAACCGCTGATCGCAACGGCCAACCCAGTTCGGCTATTCCCGGACTGGAAGCCATCGTAGGCGAAGCCCGGTTATGCGGGGTATGGTGTATTTCAGTCTGATCTCCATGTGGGGTGATGTACCCTATTTCAGCCAGGTCGTCAATTCCAACAACTCCGAAGTATCCAGCATTGCCCGTACGCCTATGACGCAGGTAAAGGATTCCATCATGGCCGATTTTACGTATGCATTCGAAAAACTTCCCGTAAAAGGAGCAGCCGTAGGCCGGGCCGGCAAGCCAGCCGCACTCGCGTTCCGGGGAAAGCTGCACCTATATTGGGCAAGCTGGAACAAGAATGGATGGCCCGAACTGGAAACCTTTAAGCCAAGTGCAACCGCCGCTACTGCGGCTTATACTGCGGCCGCGGCTGACTTCAAGGCAGTGATCAACTAACTACGGCCTGAATCTATTCCGAATGGTGATCCCGGGTCCGATCGATGAACTGGGTAAGGCCGACATACTGCCCAACTATTACTACCTGTTTACGCCAATTGCCAACGGCGATCCCGAAATGATCATGGCGTTCACCCATGGGGGCACGGGTACCAACCAGGGCGAAGAACTGATGCGCGATTTGTCGGGTCGTTCACACGAAGGTTCACAGTGCTGGGTTTCGTCCCCGCTACGAAATAGCCGACCGCTACCAGTTGCTTACTACCGGCGATTTCGCGCCCCACTGGTATCCCATGAATCCTACTAGTGCCGGCAGCGCGCACCGCGACAAATTCAGCGGTTAACCCGCAAAGCTACGCTCAACCGTGACTACCGCATGAAGGCCTCCATCATGTGGGATTATGAAAAAAGCATCGGACTGAACTCGCTGAAATCAACCGGTTGGGTACCCTTTATTTATAGAACCTACAACCAGGCCGCGTCACCATCAACGGCGAAAAACTGACCACTTATAACACCGACGGTACCAACTCCGGCTATGTGTTCCGCAAATTTCTACGCAACTACGCCGGTCAGGGCCGCAGCGACGGTGATTATGATTTCCCGGTCATGCGCCTGGCCGATGTGTACCTGATGTATGCCGAGGCAACCAATGAGATCAGCGGCCCACAGGCCGATGCCATTGCGCTCGTGAATAGGATTCGCCGACGGGGTAATCTGCCCGCTCTGAAAGCGGACAAGACCGCCAGCAAGCTGCTTTCTTCAGTGCGATCGAACAGGAACGGATCATTGAACTGGTGGCCGAAGGCCAGCGGGGATTTGACCTGCGCCGGTGGCGAGCCATCGAACGCGTGTGGGGAGCTCCCTATTCCGACGGCGTGTGGCGCATTGATACCTACGGTGCCAACCAGCAGCGTTATTTTCAGAACACCGCGAGCGTGGTATATCAGCAGGCTTACATTTTCCGGATTCCGCCCGGAGAGCGCGACCGTAATCCGAATCTGACCCAGAACACCCCCTGGCTTTAAATGAGTTTCTAGTTTATTTGATTCATTCTCAAAATCTCATCACTCATGCATCATACGAAATGAAATCGCTATTTCAAGACTATTTTTATCCTGCTCTTCCCTTCGCCCTATTGGGTAGGATGCAAGCAAGAGTTCCCCATTGACGAGGATGGACTGCTCATTACCACCCGGACGGAGTGCTATGTCAGTAACTTTGAATTGCTGGGGTCGCGACTTTCAAACGGTGCGCACCAAAAACGCGGTGATTGATACCACGGCTCAGACCATCACCGTAGAGGTATTCTATCGGCACTGATCTAAAAAATCGTGTACCCCCAGTTTTCGCTGGTAACCGATGCCAAGCTTGACCCCAAAATAACGGGTAAAGTTGATTTCTCTGACCTGAACGCTCCCAAAATATTCACCGTTATTTCTGGAAATCGCAAGGTAATTAAGCCCTATACCGTGTTCATCACTGTTCTGAAACCATAAAACCCATCAACCATGCAACGTAGTTATTTCAAATATACCCTGCTGCTGCTGTCTTTCCTGATGGGAATTATGGCCTGCGATCCTTCCGATCACCCGACTGTCACCCCCCTGGCTAAGGAAGGGTTTCAGGCGGACGTAATCAAAAGAAGCCTGGGCCCCAATGTGGTCGGCATTGACATTGAGTTTGCCTTTGCGATGGCCATGCCCGCTAAAATGGGTAAGATCGTCTCCGCCCAGGTGGAAGCGTCAATTCCGGGTGCAACGGGCACCTACCTGGAGAACAAGTCCTACTATACCGATGGTAGTGGTAATGATATCGGCGTCACCGTGGGTCAGCCTTTCCTGAACGAAGGGAAAATCACCAAGGTGAATTTTACCAGCGATACGTCAGCGGCGTACCTTCCGGTACTACTACCGCATACCCGAGGCTGCTAAGGGACAAAAAGTCTCCTTCGTGTTTACATCCACTAGCTCCACGGGCGAAACCGTAACGTACAACATGGGCCCTTACGACATTGCCAAAATGGATATGGTGCTGGATCTGGACGTGGTGGATGCTACGAAGGCCTTCATTTCGTTGGAAGATTTGAAGGTGTACACGGCCGCCGAAGCCGCCCAGAACGCGGGCAAAATTGACCTGGTGTACTTGTATCGCGTTATCCCGAACATCACCTTCAACCACGCCCTGGTGGCTCCTTCGGCTAATTCCCAGTACTTGCCGGGGGTGGTGCTACCTACCGGAGCAAACCGAAGCGCCAAAATCAGCAAAGCCTGGAACCTGCGTGATTTCCACCTGGCCCGTTTGCAGTTCGGAATCTACATAGACGACCTGGACTTTGAAAAACTCGATATTTCGGCCTCTCCTGATTACGCCATCAACCTTCGGGCTGAAGCCGGAGCGTGGGTCGAGACCGCAGATGGCAAGTACCGGGCTTATGTCTACATTAATTCGGTAAACAACACCGCCAAAAGCGCAAAGATTAGCATCAAGCGGTACACAATGAAATAAGAAGAGTAAGATGAGTGGGGGGATTCGGCTTTTGATGTCAGAATCTCCCCTTTTTTTGTCCTAAAAATAAAAAAAATATGAAAAACCGGTACATCCCTCTACTTCTGGTTATGCTCATCTTCTCGGGCGTTCGGGGACAAAGCTTTGTTCATCCTGGTATCAATCAGACATCGGGTGATCTGGCCTATATGAAAAAGCAGGTATTGGCCGGGCAGCAACCCTACAAAGATGCTTTTGAACGACTGATGGCTGCTACTGATCTTTCCTTTGCCGTAAAACCCCATACTCACGTCCTGCGGGGATCCTACGGCCGGCCCAATATCGGTGGTGACGATCTGTCCAAGGGAGCAAACCTGGCTTACAACTGCGCCTTGATCTGGTACATAACGGGTGATAAAGCGTACGCAACCAAGGCCAGAGATGTCCTCAATGCGTGGTCGGAGCGGCTGTGGGATTTTGACTACAACGATGCCAAACTGCTGGCCGCCTGGACGGGGCATGTCCTGTGTAATGCCGCCGAACTGCTGCGGCATACACCCGGTTCGGGATGGCAACCTCAGGATACCCAAAGGTTCAGCCACCTGATGATGACGGTATATTATCCCCTCATGCGGTACTATTTTCCACAGGCTAACGGTAACTGGGACGGAGCTATAATTCATTCCCTTCTGGCGATTGCGGTTTTTACCGACAACCGCCCCCTGTTCCAACAGGCCATGGATCACCTGCTGCACGGGCCGGTAAATGGGAGCTTGTTTAAGTACATTTATCCCGATGGGCAGTGCCAGGAAAGCACCCGCGACCAAGCCCATGTGCAGTTGGGCCTGGGTGAATTTGCGGGGGCGGCTCAAATCGCCTTCACGCAGGGAGTGGATGTGTTTTCGATGGGGGACAACCGCCTGGCCCTGGGCTATGAATACACCGCCCAATTTTTGGCAGGAAAAACACCCTACTGCTACGGGGAAATTTCGGAACGAGCCAAAACGTTGCGCGATGATTATGAGTATGTGTATCGGCACTATACCGCCATGGGCGTGGACATGCCCTACACAAAGCTGGCTGCCGATTCGGTTCGTTCCAAGGCTTCCCGGAGTATCCTTACCTCCGTCAGAAAACCGGGAGGTATCCTTGCCCAAAAGCACGCCAGCCTGCACGTAAGTCGGCCCGAACAGGCTAAGGGGGCGCTTGCCGCAGCGTCCGCGATGCCTCCGGCGGATGCCCTTCGGATAGCCCCCGGACAGTCCATTCAGGAGGCATTGGATCGGGTAACCGGAACCGGGAAGTGGGTAGTAGCCCTGGCGGGCCTGCATACGCTACCTACTACGCTGAAGATCCCAAGCGGCGTGACGTTATCGGGCGAAGGGCTAAGCACGATCCTATTTCTGGATCCGGCGTCGGGGGTTCGGGACGCCATCGTCAGTGCGACCGATGATCTGCATGATATTACGCTCCGCGATTTTGTTCTCGAAGGGGCCATTCGGCCCGAAACCGGCACCGATCCCAACAGCCGCCGGTCGTTTAGAAGCACGGCCAACCGGGGTGGAATCATGTTTCTTTCTCCAAAGGAAGGCGCAATGAAGAATCTGAATTTTGTCAATCTCACCGTCCGGAACTGCACCTACAATGGGGTCTTTGTCAGTGGGGCGACGGGGGTTACCATCACCTCCTGCAACTTCGACGAAAACGGAGGGAGTGTGGTACCCGGCCCGAAGCTTCAGCATAATTTGCTCCTGACGCACTGTACTCAGGTAGTGGTAACAAACTCCCGGCTTGACACCTCTCCGTTCGGGAGTGGCCTGTCGCTGGGGCATTGCCGTACAGTACGCGTAGAAAATTGCGAAATAGCCCGCAACGGTCATTACGGGATTCTGATTTCCGAGTCGGAGGACTGTGTGATCCGGGGCAATCACATCGAAGCCAACGACCGGAGCGGTGTGATGCTGGAATTTCTGGACCGGGGGTCAAAAAATATCGAAGTTAGGGACAATCGGATTCAGTACAATAAAGGGTACGGAGTAGAGTCATATGCCTTGCGAAATGGCAAGATAGAGGCCAATCGATACGAAGGAAACGGCAACGAAGCCCACCAGGAAAAAATCAGCTTAGAGAAGGTGATTTTGTTTGACTAGGGGTATTGGTTCTAATGGTTATTAGTCAATTAGTTAATTGGTTACTGGTTGGCAGGCTCTTTGTGATTGCCTGGTATTGAGTGATTGTAGCAAACTAAGATAAAATTTGTTAATTTTTTGATAATCAAAGAATTATATCTAATAACCAATAACCAATAACCAGTTAACCAACAGACCAATTAACCAGAAACTAAAAACTTTCCTCACTCGCAATGCGAAATAAGGCCCCTTCCATGTAGTCCTCTACCCGTAGCTGACAGGCTAGTCGGCTATCATCGTGGGCGGTGGGCAGGGTGTCCAGAATATCCAGTTCGGCATCACTTACGCCGGGGAGGTTGTCGTGGCCTTCCAGTACCCGTACGTGGCAGGTAGCGCACAGGGCCATCCCGCCACAGGTAGCCTGAATGGCGTAGTCAGAGGCTTTGAGTACCTCCATCAAATTTAGCCCAATGCCTTCGGGAATTTCCAGGGGACGGCGCTCGCCGGTGCGGTCTTCTACGGTGAAGTTGATCATTGGTTGATTGGTTATTGGGAAATTTGTAATTGATTGAGTGGTTATTGGGAAATTTATTATTGGCATTAACTATTTGATTATTAGAACATTAATTTATTATTTTAGATCTTGTCAATTGATTCCAGAGAATTACAAAATAACCATAAACAATTTAATCAATCACCTCGGCAACAGCGACCAATAACCAATATCCCGATAACAAATTAACCAATCAACCAATTCACTAAAACGCCGGTACCCCATTCACTGTCGTATACTTAAAGCTCAGCTTCTGCTCGGGGTATACGTACTTGAAGGCGCTTTGGCACATCAGGGCTGCTTCGTGGAAGCCGCAGAGAATTAGTTTGAGCTTGCCGGGGTAGGTGTTGATGTCGCCAATGGCGTAGATACGCTCCACGTTGGTGCTGTAATCCACCGTATTGACGCTAATGGCCGATTTTTCGATGGCCAGCTTCCAGTCGGCAATGGGGCCGAGCTTGGGGGTGAGCCCGAAGAGGGCAATGAGATTATCGGCTTCGATGGTATGTTCTCGCTTGTCTTTGTGGACGATGGTCACCTCTTTGAGTACCCCATTGCCGCTGATGGAGCTGATGTTAGAGTTCAGAACCAGGTTTATTTTTCCCTGACTCGCCAGATCAAACACCTTCTCGGCGGAGTCGGGCGCACCGCGGAACGAGTCGCTGCGGTGAATTAGGGTTACCTCTTTGGCAATGTCAGCCAGGTACAGCGTCCAATCCAGGGCCGAGTCGCCGCCCCCGGCCAGTACCACGCGGCGGTCGCGGAGTAGCTCGGGGTTCTTCACCATGTAGCCTACGCCTTTTCCTTCAAACCTTTCCAGATTGGCTATGTCAGGTTTGCGGGGCTCGAAGCAGCCTAGCCCCCGCAATCACCACCACCTGACAGTGTACCAGGGTACCGTCGTTGGTACCCACGATAAAGGAACCATCGTCCTGCCGTTCGAGGGTTTCCACCCGCTCGCCGAGGCTGAACGTGGGTTTGAAGGATTCAATCTGCTTCATCAAATTATCCACCAGTTCCTGCGCCTTCACTTCGGGATAGCCCGGAATGTCGTAGATGGGTTTCTGGGGATATATTTCGGATAGCTGTCCACCTACCTGCGGCAGGGCGTCGATGAGGTGGCAGCGCATTTTGAGGAGTCCGGCTTCGAAGACGGCGAAGAGGCCCACGGGGCCCGCGCCGATGATGCAGATATCAGTGGTTATCATAACTTATATTTATGTTTCTGTGAGTTGATTAAGATAGGTGTCATTTGGGCTTAATTTGCATACTTCTGCTAGTACACCTCCCTTAGTCCCTCCTTATTAGGAGGGAAATTATATTTTCTGCCTCAAAAGTAGCGGTCAGATTACTTGTAAACCAATAACGATTGGTTATGAATCATAACCCCTGGTTATAGTACTTACGGGCGAAGCGGAGGAAGGAATCGGCCAGGGACTCGGTGTCGCCCTGGCGTTGGATGGTGTAGAGATAGCGCGAAATAGTGAGGCCTTTTACGTCCAGAATGCGGAAAGTGCCGTTTTGAAGTTCATTACTGACGGCGTAAACCGATATAAACGCCAGGCTATTAGAATTGAAAAGATAGGACTTGATGCCCTCCGTACTGCCCAGATACATGGCGATAGTCAGGTCACTGAGTCGGATGTCCTGCTCTTTGAGGGCGTATTCAATCACTTCCAGGGTACCCGAGCCGCGTTCGCGGAGTACCATGGGGTAGGTTTTGAGTTCGTCGAGCGTAACTTCGTCGCGCTGGGCGAGGGGGTGGTCGGCTTTGGCGATGAGGACGATCTCATCCTCCATCAGCGGCTCGTAGTGCAATTCGTGCAAGTGCGTGCGGCCTTCCACGATGCCTACCTCAATTTCTTTGTTGAGCAACGCCTGTTCTATTTGCTCGGTATTGGCGCTGATGAGGGCAACGGATACCTCCGGGTACCTTTCGTGAAAGTGGGCCAGTACCGGCGGCAGCACGTACTGCGCCACGGTGGTGCTGGCTCCAATATGGAGTACGCCGGAGCGTTGGCCTTTCAGGGTGTTGAGGTCAAATTCCAACTGCCGGTAGGTAGCCTGAATCGTCTCGGCGTGTTGCAGAGCTATCTTTCCGGCGGGAGTAAGGCTGATCTGCCGGCCCTTGCGTTCAAAAAGCGCCGCCCCAAACTGCTGTTCCAGCTCGTGGATATGCTTCGTTACCGCCGGCTGACTGATGTACAACTCCGCCGCCGCCTTGGTGAAGCTTAGTTTTTTGGCTACGGTATGGAAGACGTGCAGGCGGAAGTCTAGCATTTTGTTATTGGTTCGTGGTTACTTTGTTCCTGATGGTGATTGGTCAAAGGTATTTGGGTGGCAGCGCATTTTTTACCATTCTAACGCCTTCGGGGCGCGCTGGAAGTAGCCGTTAGTTTTTGGTAAGTGGTCTCGTTGTCTTTTGAGTTCCTGCCAGACGGTGGGGTGGAAATTGATAGAATCATCTTATTCTCTTGGCAAGTTAAGGATAAAATTAATCGAACAGCCCAGTTCTCGGGTAATCGCTATATGTGGTCTATGCATCAATATGGTAAGAAAAGTAGACTAAATCACAGACTATAACTGGCAACTCTTCCAGGTTAAACCCTTTTCGCTACCGATTGATAAGTTTCCTTCGACATTGCATTCAAAAAGCAAAATTTTGTAATAATTTGGGTAGGAATTCGATAACCGAACTACCTATGGCATCGTACCCTCCCCAAAAAGTTTTTGTCTTGATTTTACATGGATATACCATCAAAGTATCGAAGTACAAATCCTTTATAGATTCAGTACAAAAAACCTTTCCCAACGCGAAAGTAAGTGTTCCCAAGCTTCCCCTAAGTACATTTTCCTGTGCCGAACCTGCGGAAATAACGACTATCGCCCTGGCAGAGGTTGACGAGTTTTGGGATAGCCTGACGGAAGAGGAAAAATCGGATGCCAAAATTATCCTGGTCGGCCACAGTACGGGAGCCCTGTTTGCCCGCAAAGCCTTTCTGGTGGCGTGTGGGGCAATTGGCCATACTCTACCCCAGACAGAACAGATAGAGCATGAACCAAAGCCATGGGTTTCCCGGGTAGATAGAGTGATACTCCTAGCGGGCATTAATCTGGGGTGGACACTTAGCCGACACCTTCATTGGACTCTCAAAGGTAAAATTCTGGTTAGGAATAGCCATAGGAAAAATTATGTCAATTTTTGGTTCTACTCCACTTGTATTCCGTACCCGAAGGGGGGCAGAATTTATTAAGACCTTGAATCAAAAGCCCGATTTCAAACAGGGTAGTCAAGGGAAATCAGCGTTCGATAAAACACTCACGGTTCAATTGCTTGGTTTAAAGGATGATATTGTCTCGCCCGAAGATAATGTAGATTTGGTAACTGGCGACAGCTATGTCTACTATGGAAATGCCGTTTTCCGATCATTTTGATATTATTGATCTGACAGGAGAAGACGGCCCTAGTCGCAAACATCTCATAACCTTATCCCTTACAGAAAGAAGAGAAAAATTACAGCAACTTCAACCACTACAGCTTATCGCTACCCTTGCTTACCGTTCTCGGCGAAGAGTTTGCGCATTTGTATGGTGTAGAACAGCCGGTAGGACAAGGGGGTACCCTGCTATTTAAGGCCTATGGAGATTTGAATAAAGTCATTTCCCAGATAAATGCGCTAGAAAAGAATAAGAAGGATGAACCAAACCAGGGCAATTATTCAATTTCTGATTATGAAAGATACCGTTTGAAAAACTTAAAGTATTGGGCTAGAACAAACAAAGAGTCATGGGTGAGCCTCTTATCTACCAGGCATATCAGTAAAGCACTGAATACCCAATTGAAAAACCGGAATCTGCTCCTGAACGAAACCTGGATGGAGGAAGCAGATCTGCGCCCATATACCCGCGGACTATTTATCAACTATAAAAAACTGATAAAGAAAGAGGAAGTTCAGGATGCATCTAGGTCAACTAGTACCAATAAATCATCCGATATTATCCGATACTACAAAGCCTATGACTATCATAAACCGTCTGGTGTTGGAAGACGTGTATGGGGATGTACTGGCAAAAAAAGATGATGTCGATCTGAGAACCCATTATACGGATCTTTTCGAACAACAAGCAAATGCCCTGTGCCTATCGGGTGGGGGCATTCGGAGTGGGACGTTTGCCCTGGGCGTTTTGCAGGGCCTGGCTAATAGCAATCAGATCGTAACAGGATAGTGGGAATGCAGGTTCGATTTTCGAGAAAATCCACTACCTCTCCACCGTTTCCGGGGGTGGGTACATCGGCGGGTGGCTCAGCGCCTGGCTGAATCAAGAGAAAGCCGACCAGGTTTTTAGCGCCCTTTCCGGCAAGTCGGATACCTTGCAAGAGCCTGCCCCCCTTGCGGTACCTACGCCAGTATAGCAACTTTATGACCCCGGTGGTAGGTCTATTCTCGGCGGATACCTGGACCTTGTTCGCTACCTTATTTGCGGAACATGCTCCTGAACTGGTTGATCATTATCCCTTTTCTGGCCGCCTTTGTTACGCTGCCCTGGTTGGCTGTTACAGTACTTAATCTGAACGGTTCCTATCCATTGGTCATTCTGGGAATAGTGCTGGGAGGATTACTATTGGCATATAGCGATAAGTATACCAAGCAAAATCCACCCACCTTACTCAAAAGTGCTGACACAAAGGCTGATATAACCTATCGTATGAGGCCCGATCAGGGCGAATTCTTGCTTAAATGTCTCCTCCCCGGAGCCGCTGGGTTTTTATTCTGGGCTATCAGTTGGTATTGGTTCAATAAACTAGATTTTAAATCAATTCCTGTTGGAGTATCCTGGTCTGAAAAGAAAGGAGTTGCCTACTACTACAGGTCAATGAATGATCCAACCGCATGGCAATATGGTTTAGTTGCTGGCTTTACGTCCTTATTCGTTATCATCGAATGGGTGATACTTTCTTTATTTGGAGAAAATCGGGAAAATTCCCAAACGTTTCAAAGATAAAATCAATGGAGGAAAAAGAGCAGCGGACCTGTTTTTTCTGACCATTGGAGGAATATTTTATGGACTTTTGTTGGTACTACTGTTTAGCAAAATATCCTTTACAGGTTCATCAAAAACGAATCTGATCCTATATGCCTGTCTGGCATTTCCGATCCTGATCTTGTTGCAACTATTCGTTGGGTTTTTGTATGAAGGTTTTAAAAGCAACTTCGCCGATGATCCAGAACGAGAATGGCGGGCTCGGTACAGTGGGTGGTTTCTAATTATTGCCCTAGTGTGGCTGATAGTCTCCGCATTGATACTCTATGCTCCCTATTACTTGGAAAACAGAATAGGATACACGCTATCATTTAGCGCAATTACAGGATATCTGACCGCTTATTTTGGCAGCAAGACTGTTGGGAAAGGTGATCCACCAAAAGTCAAGGATTCTGGAAAATTCACAAAATTGTTTTCTTACCTGACTTTGCCTGTTCTTGCCTTTATTGCTTTCCTGGCCTTGCTTGTGCTGATATCCCAATTGGATATTCTTTTAATGAGCAAACTCGGTCTTTTGGTGCTCGGACTAGTTCCTCAATTAAACAAACTTGTACCGACTTTTGATGAATATGCATTCATTTCTATCAGAGCATCCTCAATGATCCGAATATCTCCATTCATCCCCTTGGTATTATTAGTTCTAATGACAGGACTAGGATTTGTGTTTTCCCG